>NZ_CP009505.1:601638-1203276 GCF_000970045.1 Methanosarcina sp. MTP4 | reverse complement strand
GCAAGGCCCACAACCCCGCGGATCCAGGGAATAAAAGGCACTATTAATTCAGGAATTTCGATCATTAAAATCACCTGTCCGCTTCACTGGTACATCCGTCCATACTGCCTGAAATCGCTGCCACATCCGCAACCGTCGTACCTATGATAAGCGGGGGCAGGGCCTGCAGAGTCGGGAAATAAGGTCCTCTGACCTTTACCCTGTGCGGTTTGTCCGAGCCGTCAGAGATCATGTACATCCCCATTTCTCCCCTGGGGTCTTCCACTCTGTGGAATACCTCTCCTGGGGGCACTCTCATAACAGGAGTCCTCCTGCCGTAGGGAGAGTTTACGGGGAAAATCGGCCCGTCAGGGATCCGGTCAAGGCACTGTTCGAGGATGTAGATGCTTTCCCGCATCTCGTTAAGCCTTACCCGCACCCTTGCAGCGCAGTCCCCTGCGGTCTCGGTGCAGACCTTGAAGTCCAGGTCCTTATAGACAAGGTAGGGCTCGTTCTTCCGGATATCGAAAGGAACACCCGTTGCCCGGAGCGCAGGCCCGGAAACACCCAGGTTCTTTGCAACATCTGCGGTAAGGATGCCCACACCCTCGGCACGTTCCCTGTAGATAGAGTCCGACGCAAACATTTCCTCGTAATCGTCAATGACCTTCTTGAGGTTGTTCAGGACAGGAAGAGCTGTTTCCTTGAAGCCTTCGGGCAGGTCGTCGCGCACCCCTCCGAACTTCAGGTAGGTGTGGGTGACCCGGGCTCCGGTAACCATGTCGATAAGAGTCAGGATATCTTCCCTTTCCTTAATCGTGTACATGAACATGGAAACAAAGCCGATGAATTCCCCGTACTCGCCCATGCCGAGCAGGTGGCTCTGCAGCCTGGAAAGTTCCTCTATAATGACCCTGATATACTGGGCCCTTTCGGGAACCTCGATTCCTGCAAGTTTTTCCACACAGCCTACAAAACATTCCTCGTTGGTCAGGGCTACCAGGTAGCAGATCCTGTCCACGATAGGGATTCCCTGGAGGTAGGTCTTGTTTTCCAGGATTTTTTCAATACCTTTGTGAATGTAACCCAGTTCCACATCAGCATCCACCACGGTTTCCCCTTTCAGCCTCAGGTTCAGTCTGAAAGGTCCGGGCTGCATAGGATGCTGGGGGCCCAGGTGTACGATCATCTCATTAGGTCCAACCATTTCTTCCATTTTTAACCCCTCACACAAGGTTTCTGGCTGTCTTGTTCGGGAAACCCTCGTAGTCTTTCCTGAGAGGCCACTCGCCCAGCATCTCTTCAGGAAGCACCAGGGGCCTTAAGTCAGGGTGGTTTTTGAACATGACCCCGTAGAGTTCGTAGGTTTCTCGCTCGTACCAGTTTGCGTTCCAGTAGACCGGCACGACTGACTCGATTTCCGGGTTTTCCCGGGGAAGTTTTGCCTTCAGCATAAGGACCACAGGGTGCTCATATGAAGCGATGTGGTAGACAACTTCGATTTCCCCACGCTTCGGATAGTCAACTCCGCAGACGCTGCCGAGGTGGTCAAACTGAAGGGAATCCTTAAGGTACTGGCAGGTTTCCTTTGCCTTTTCCGCAGCCACGTATGCCCTTACGCGAATTTCGGATTCGACCTCGGATTCGGAAATTGCCTCCGGAAATTCACTGGTCAGTGATTCGATAATTGTTCTGGCATCCATTATTTTCCCTCGAATAATTCAAAACCGTTAGAAAAACCTCAATATTCCGTTCCCAGGTCTTTCTTGGCTTTGATTTTTTCCTGGAGCTCCACGAACCCCTGGATCAGGGCTTCAGGCCGCGGAGGGCAGCCGGGAATAAACACATCAATGGGAAACATCTCATCGATGTTCTGTACCGTGCTGTAGGATTCGTAGAACGGGCCGCCGCTGATAGAGCAGTCCCCCATGCAGAGAACCCACTTTGGAGCCGGCATCTGTTCCCAGAGCCTCTTCAAAGCCGGCAGATATTTCTTTGTCACGTAGCCACTGATGATCATGACATCCGCATGCCTCGGAGAGTTCCTTGGAATGATCCCGAAGCGGTCCGTATCATAGTGGGCACAGCCCGTAGCAATCATCTCCACCCCGCAACAGCCCATGGGCTGGGTCATGAACCAGAGCGAGTTTTTCCTTCCCCAATTTATAAAGTCCTGAGCTTTGGACTTCTTGAGGAAGTTATGGATCGCACTGGTGGTGGTAGTGATTACCCCCGGGATTTCGTCATCCGGAGTGTTTTTTATATCACTCGTTTTTTTCACCTTCACTTCACCCATGTAAGGGCCTCCTTCTTCCAGAGATAGAGGTATCCGAAGAGCAGCACGAAGATAAAGACAAACATCTCGATTACTGCGACTGAAGTGATCCCGTGCCCTTTGTAGACCGTGGCCCAGGGATAGAGGAAAAGCACCTCAATATCAAAGAGAACAAAAGCAATCGCATAGAGATAATACTCAACATTGAACTGGATCCTGGCAGTCCCGGTAGGGACGGAACCTGATTCGTATGTTGTGTATTTGTTTGCTGCCTTGCTCCTCGGACTCAGTTGCTTTACAATAAACATCGTCATGGGCGGCATAATCAACCCAACGGCGAGAAAGATTGCAACCGGTATGTAGCTATCGATTATTCCAGACATTGTATCACCTTTTAAAGTGCGGCAATCTGAAACTGCAGCATTTTATGACCTGGATTCTATAGGGTTTTCGATATTCCTGAGAAAAATCTGCATCTTCAGGAGAGAGGGTTTCCAGAACCCGAATTCAACCAAATGCAGATCCCATCGCAGAGCCTATCATTAATACACCTGTACTTCGGACCGGGTTTTTTGAAAAAACCTGACTCAGTACGAAACAGGCATCTGATTTTTGGGCTGTGAAAAGATATTTTTCAAAGCCCGACCATTGAAATAAATTACCGGAAGTTAAGGAAATTCCTCCTCCGGCAAAGTGGTCAAATTGTCATGAGATTATTATTATTAATAATTAAGATTCCAAATAACCACTATTTATTTCTGCAATGAATCAGGGGATATTTATAGGTATGTGCTAGATAATTAATATTATATAAATATTAAGTTTAAATATTTGAAAGACTGTATGAAAAAATAATTATACAGAAAATTGACATCGGTAAAGCAATATCTATCCCCCTAAATTATATATACAGCATAAATATGATATTTACAAACAAATTTCACCCCGTATTACCCAAATAAATTAACCCTTCAGACAAGATTTTTCAAAGAGACGATCGAGAAATATATATAGCTAATAATTATTTTAGTAGGCATAAAAACCCCCCAATACATTACAAATAATAATGACAAATCTGGACTCTGAAACATTCCGGAACCGAAAATAATAAAGAACCTTCCATAAGACTTACGCAGTTGAAAAAAAAACCAGTAGCATGGAGCACCAAACGGTCTAAAGCAGGATTTTCCTGGCAAGCTCTAATGTGCTTGGTTTTACATATCAAGTGCGCAACTCCAATTCCATTTACCATGCTACCCCGACACCCCTCACAGGACGGAGGATGGATTTCACCAGCACTTCAATTGGCTCAGCCCTTAGCCACCTAAAGGCACGGCAGATATAATATAGGCAGCAAATCATAAAGCTTCAACCGAAACTCCTGCAAGGAACCCACAGGAACCAAACAGGAGTACCTATAAGATATTATAATCAAATTGATATAAATAAATGATATATCATCAACCGCATAAATATGGCAGATGGCAAGTTTTTCAAAGAGCGAGTCAGCTTAACTGTCCCCGGGCAATCCGGACAAACGGACATTTAAAACGTGGTCAGAAACTTAAAATATGCCCCGCCCTTTAAGCCTCCCCCCGAGATTCAAACTTGATACTGGTATTCAAACTTCCCCGGCATTCAAGCTTAATCCCGACATTTAAGCCTCCTCACGGAATTCAAACTTTTCCGGGATTCAAGGCTTATCCGAACAAAAAAGAGACCAAACGTCATACCAATACTTTATAATAACTCCTTTCATGATAGGAAAGCTGGTGGAAATCGTATGAAAATTAACGATAACTGTGTAGGGTGCGGACAATGCACATCCTTTTGCAGGCAGGGCGCAATAGTGGTCAGAGGAAAAGCCCGGATAACCGATGCCTGTGTGGAATGCGGGACATGTGCCCCCTACTGCCCCGTAAAAGCCATAGAGGTGTCGGTATGAGAGTAGTAATCATCGGTGCCGGGCTGGGTGGGCTCCTGAGTGCCGCCAGGCTTTCGAAGGCAGGAAATGCCGTTGAAGTATTCGAACGGCTCCCGATTACAGGAGGCAGGTTCACGAATCTTGAGTATAAGGGCTTCCAGCTTTCCAGCGGAGCTTTTCACATGCTCCCCCACGGCCCGGGTGGCCCCCTTGCCAAACTTCTCAAAGAGATAGGAGCTGACGTCCAGATCGTACGCTCCGAAAAGACTACGATCCGCCTACCCCTGAAGAAAGGGGATGCCGACTACAGGCAAGGGTTCAGGGACATTCCTTTCAACGAGTTCCAGAAACCGCTCTCCCACAGAGACCGCCTGAAAAGCGCTTATCTGATCGTTAGCACAAGAAAGGACCCTCCCGAAGGGAGCACTCTTAAGGAATGGATAAGATCCCAGGTCAAAGATGAATGGCTGGTGAAGCTTGCGGATTCCTTCTGCGGCTGGTCCCTGAGTATGAGAAGCGATGAGGTCTCCGTGGAAGAAGTCTTCGAGATCATTGAAAACCTTTACCGCTTTGGGGGCCCGGGCGTGCCCATGGGCGGCTGCAAAGGTATAACCGGCGCTCTTGAAAAGGTGATCACGGCAAACGGCGGGACAATCAACACGAAAACCGAAGTCTCGAAGATCCTGGTGGAAAACGGAAAAGCGGTAGGAGTTGTAGTGGACGGTACGGAACATAGAGCCGACCTCGTAATAAGCAACATAGGCCATGCCGCAACTGCCGGGCTCTGCAGTGAAATCCTCTCCGAAGAAAAAAATGCCGAATATCTCAGGACCCTTAAAACCCTGCAGCCCTCAGCCGGCATAAAAATCTGCCTTTCCGCAGAAGAACCCCTGATAGGGCACTCCGGAGTGCTGCTGACCCCTTATGCAAGGCGCGTAAACGGGATCAATGAGGTCACCCAGGTGGACCCGTCACTTTCCCCTCCCGGAAAGCACCTGACCATGTCCCACCAGCATGTGGCTCCGGAAAATGTAGGGAAACTTGAAGAAGAAATCGAAATGGGCCTCCGGGACTTAAAAGAGATCTTCCCGGGCAAAAAATACGAAGTCCTGCTCATCCAGTCCTATCATGATTCCTGGCCCGTAAACAGGGCGTCCTCGGGAACTGACCCCGGCAACAATACCCCAATCCCGGACCTCTACGTCGTAGGAGACGGAGCCAAAGGAGAAGGAGGAATCGAAGTCGAGGGAATAGCCCTTGGAGTTGCCAGGACCATGGAGAAAATTCTTGGCTGAGTCCCATCCTTAAAAATTTCACACTTAATAATCACATAAGAAAACCCGGACCCGAAGATTCCAGAGTATAACAATAGATCAAAAATAGATCCAGAATAGACCCTAGCTGGCAGGTGTTTTACCATTCAACAGGAAAACCCCCCTTTCGTAACTTATTCGAAAAACGTATTCATTCCCGTAACCAACGTCTGCAGGAACCACTGCGCATACTGCGGGTTCAGGCGCGACCCCGGACATCCCGAAGCCAGGCTCATGAAACCCGAAGAGGTAATCCCCATCCTTGAAAACGGGGTGAAAGCAGGGTGTACGGAAGCTCTTTTCACCTTCGGGGAATATGCCGAAGAACTGCCCGAATACCGCGAATGGCTCGACACCCTGGGATATTCTTCCACCCTGGACTACCTCATCCAGCTCTCCAAAACCGCTATCGAAATCGGAATCCTGCCTCACACGAATGCAGGCGTCATGACCCGCTCGGAACTCGAAGCCTTAAAACCCCTGAACGCCAGTATGGGGCTCATGCTCGAGACCACCGCGGTTCTGGAAGCCCACCGGGACTGTCCCGGCAAGGACCCGGAGAGAAGAATCGAAACTATCCGGGAAGCCGGAAAGCTCCGTATCCCCTATACCACTGGTTTGCTTGTGGGGATAGGCGAAAGCCGGGAAGATAGGATAGAATCCCTGGAGACGATTGCAGCCCTGCACAGGAAGTACGGGCATATCCAGGAAGTTATCATCCAGAACTTCGCCCCAAAACCCGGGACCCCCATGGAAAAGCATCCCGAGCCAACGGCAGAAGAGATGATAGACACCGTGACCCTTGCCAGGCAGCTTTTGCCCGCAGACGTTGCCGTGCAGGTGGCTCCGAACCTTATCGACCCGAAAGTCCTGATCGCAAAAGGAGTTTCGGACCTGGGAGGAATTTCCCCTCTTACCATTGACTGGATCAACCCGGAAGCCGAATGGCCGGACGTTAGAGCCCTGCAGGAAAAACTCGGGAGTATCCCCCTCAGGGAACGCCTGCCAATCTACCCGCAGTACGTCAGGAAGGGCTGGTACTCACCCGGGATAAGTGGACTGATTGAGCGGCTTTCCGACAGGAAAGGTTACAGGAAACCCCCCGAAAACGAGTATTCCGAGGAATAAAAAATGGACAGCAGAATCCCAGATGACCTCATCGAACGTGCATATCAGGGAAAGAACACGAAAGAAGACGCAAGCCTGCTCCTGCAGACTCCGCCTTTCGAACTGTTCAGGTTTGCGGACGAGCTCCGCGCCTTTGCCGTGGGAGACGAGGTCACATATGTTGTGAACAGGAACATCAATTTCACCAGCCGCTGCGTTGGAACCTGCGGGTTCTGCGCATTCAGGGACAATAAGGGCTACATCCTGAGCCTTGAAAAAATCCTTGCCAGGGTAAAGGAAGCAGCCAGTGCAAAAGCCACTGAAGTCTGCATCCAGGGAGGGCTTTTGCCTGATGTGGGCCTGGACTTTTATCAGGGAATAGTCGAGGCCATAAAAGCCGAATGGCCGGAAATGCACGTCCATGCCTTTTCCCCCATGGAAGTCTACCATGCCGCCCACATCAGCGGAATCACTGTAAAAGAAGCCCTTTCCAGGCTCAAGAAAAGCGGACTTGACACCATGCCCGGGACGGCTGCTGAAATCCTTTCCGACCGCGTACGGGAAATCATCTGTCCTGCGAAACTCAAGACAGGAGAATGGGTTGAAGTGGTCAGGCAGGCCCATGCCACAGGGATTCCCACAACCGCAACCATGATGTACGGGCATGTTGAGACCCCGGAAGAGAGGATAGAACATATCCTAACGATCCGGGAAATCCAGAGGGAAACCGGCGGCATTACCGAATTCGTGCCCCTGCCGTTCATGCCCTACAACAACCCTATAGGGGAAAAAATGATCCGGGAAGGCAGGTACGCCACCCCCGGAACGGAAGACCTGAAAATTTACGCAATCTCCAGAATCCTTCTCCATACCCATGTCGAGAACATCCAGACAAGCTGGGTGAAGCTCGGGAAAAAACTTGCCCAGTTTGCCCTCCACTGCGGAGCCAACGACCTGGGAGGTACCCTGATGGAAGAGAGCATTTCAAAGTCAGCAGGGGCGAATAACGGAGAACTCATTTCGGCTGAAGAACTGGAATGGATGATCCACGGGGCCGGCAGGGTCCCTAAAGAGAGGAATACCCTTTACAGGGGAGTGAATAAGCTGGCAGCCTCCGGTCGCAAAAAAGCGGCTGGGTATGGAACGCTCCAGTGAAACCGGGGAAAGGAAAGAAGCCCGGACCTACAAGAAAAACCAGATTAGACAAAACACGGACAGGAATGATCGGGATGGACAGTAAAAAACCGACAATCCCCGAAGACGTCATTGAAAGGGCGTACCGGGGAAAATGTACAAAAGAAGATGCCTTTACCCTGCTTGAGGGAAATCCTTTCGAGCTTTTCACGCTTGCCGATGAATTACGCGCCCTTGCCGTGGGCGACGTGGTCACCTATGTAGCAAACAGGAACATTTACATCACAAACAAATGCTTAGGAACCTGTGGGTTTTGCGCTTACAGGACCCGGGACGGGTACATCCTGAGTGTCGAGGAAATCCTGGAAAAGGTCGCATGGGCCGAAAGGGCAGGAGCCGTGGAAGTCTGCGTGCAGGGAGGGTATACTCCAGAAGCGGACATGGAGTTCTATCTTGAGATCATAGAGTCCATAAAAGCCGAGTTTCCTGAGATGTGCATCCACGCCCTGTCCCCGATGGAAGTGAACTATGCGGCAGGGATTTCCGGCATGTCCGTGGAAGAAGCCCTTCACAAACTGAAAAAGAGCGGACTTGACTCCCTGACCGGGACCTCGGCTGAAATCCTTTCCGACCGGGTAAGAAAAATTATCTGTCCGAGCAAGATTAACACCCAGCAGTGGATAGACACCATAACTGCGGCCCACAAAACCGGGATTTCCACCAACGCAACCATCATGTACGGGCATGTTGAAACCCTGGAAGAGCGCCTTGACCACGTTTTTACGATCCGGGAGATCCAGCGGGAAACCGGCGGCTTTACCGAACTTATCCCGATGTCTTTTTTGCCTTACAATAACCGGATCGGGGAAAAAATGCTTGCGTCCGGGAAGTTCTCCAGCACCGGGCTTGAAGACCTGCAGCTCCTTGCGATTTCCAGGGTTATCCTGCACACCCATGTCAACAACATCCAGGCTACCTGGGTAAAACTCGGAAAAAAACTGGCACATGTAGCCCTCCACTGCGGGGCCAACGACCTTGGAGGGACCCTTATGGAAGACCAGATCTCCACAGCCTCCGGCGGCAGCAACGGGGAATATGTATCTCCTGAAGAGTTTGAGTGGATGATAAAAGGTGCAGGAAGAATCCCGATGCAGCGGGATACCCTTTACAGGCAGGTCGAACCCCGCCAGGGCAGCCAGGGAACAGTCCCGAGCTGCAAGAGAGCAGGAATAGGTAGCAAGGAATAAGAAAGCCGAAAAAACAGATAAAAATTCCCGGCACCACAAAAACGAAGAAGCAGCAGGAGTAAAGATGAGAGCCGTAATTCCCTATAAGAAAGCCGGTGCAAAATCCCGATTGTCCCCTGTCCTCAGCCTGGGGGAAAGGGAAGAGTTTGTCGGAATCATGCTGGACCAGGTCATAGCCTCCCTCGAAGAAGCCGGAATCGAAAAAATAGATATTCTCAGCACTTCGGGCTACGGGCTCGAAGGTATGGAAAAAGCCAGAGTGCTTATTGATGAAAATGGGCTGAACGAAGCCCTTAACCTTTATCTGGAACAGGCAGGAGAACCGGTTCTGATCGCAATGGCAGACCTTCCTCTGCTGACCCCCAAACATATAAAAGAGATAATCTCCACCGAAAAGGATGTCTGCATCATCCCGGGGAAGGGGGGAGGAACAAATGCCCTCTTTATCAGGAACCCTTCCCTCTACCAGGTGAAATACTACGGCTCAAGTTTCCTGACCCACTGTTCGATAGCTACCAAAGCCTGCCAGAGCCTGGAAATCTACGATTCCTTCCTCGCAGGCACGGATATAGACGAACCGGAAGACCTGGTAGAACTACTTATCCACGGAAATGGACCCTCAAAAGCCTACATAGACGGTAAGTTCAGGCTTGAAGTCAGCAAGGGAAGGGTCAAGCTCATTCCGCTTTGAACGCGGAGAAAATGCCGGTAGACCTTTAAGACCCGAAGGGCTAAGCCGGAAGGGCATCTTTAAGAGAAAACTCCGGAAGCATCGTAATGGTCAAATAATTTTAAAGTAAAAGGTATGTGGGGTACGAGGGAGAATCGGGCAGTCGGAAAACAGGACAGGCCCAAAAACAGTTCACCTGGCAGGACAGATGAGAATTAGTTCCTAAGACCGGGTAGAAAAAAATATCTCAGAGTGGGGAGAAACCTGAAAAAACAAGAAGGAAGTCCGGCACAGTAAATAGCTGAAGCGAAAAATAGGACTTCAAGTCGGGATTATCTTAAGTAACAAAAACTATATGTTAGAGAATTATTATTATCTGCTTTAAATTGTCTTATTTCCACAGCTAACTTAGTATATAACTTAACACATTCAATAAGTTGATGCGTTCAATAAGTTGGCATGTTCCGAGTTGATACGTTAAATAAGTTGATAACTTCAATAAGTTGATACGTTCCGAGTTGATACATTCAATAAGTTGATACATTCAATAAGTTGATACATTCAATAAGTTGGTACATTCAATAAGTTGATACGTTCCGAGTTGATGCGTTCAATAAGTTGGCATGTTCCGAGTTGATACGTTAAATAAGTTGATAACTTCAATAAGTTGATACGTTAAATAAGTTGATACGTTAAATAAGTTGACGTGATCCATAATTTGACATATTCATAAGTTGCCATTTACCAATTAATTACCTTAGTTTGCCGTCAAATATAACAGGTGAGTTAGTGAGCATAAAAGTAAACAGATACAAATGCGGATATTGTGGTACCTGTGTGGGAGTCTGCCCCAGAGGGGCACTCGAACTTGTAGAAACCTGGTTGGAAGTAGATGAAAGTATGTGCATTTCATGCGGGATGTGTGACCGTATTTGCCCTGTGGGGGCAATTGAGGTAATGAAATGAAAGACCGGTACGATGTCATAGTGGTCGGAGCTGGCCCTGCGGGCTCCATTGCCGCGAAAACTGCGGCAGAGAAAGGACTTGACGTACTTTTGATTGAAAAGCGCCAGGAAATCGGAGACCCTGTACGCTGCGCCGAGGGTGCGAGCAAGATATACCTCAAGAATCACGTGGAGATTGACAAAAAGTGGATCTGTGCCGACCTGAAAGGCTCCAGAATTTACGCACCGGACGGCACATTGATAGAAATGGCAGAAGAAATCTCCGGGGGGGAAGTCGGCTATGTTCTCGAAAGGAAGATTTTTGACAGGGCCCTTGCGGAAAAAGCAGCAGAAGCGGGGGCAGAGGTAAGAGTCAAGACAAGAGCCACGGACCTTATCATTGAAGACGGCTTTGTGAAAGGGGCCAGGCTCATGCACCTCGGGGAAAAGTATGAGGTAAGGGCAGACATCGTCATCGGAGCCGACGGGGTTGAGTCCAAGGTAGGAAGGTGGGCCGGGATCGACACCGCCCTGAAACCCGCTGACATTGAAACCTGCGCCCAGTACCTGATGGCAGGGCTGGACATTGACCAGGAATACTGTGAGTTTTATATAGGGGGAGAACTCGCTCCGGGGGGTTATGCCTGGATCTTCCCGAAAGGAAAAGGAAAAGCCAACGTAGGGATCGGCCTTCTCGGAAGTAAGACAGGAAAGTTCAAACCAAGACCCATCGATTATCTCAATGAATTTGTGGAGAAACGCTTCCCTGGAGGCAGGATTATCGAAATGGTTTTAGGAGGGGTCCCGGTCTCAGGAAGCATTGAAAAAACCTCAACAAACGGACTCCTACTTGTAGGAGATGCCGCCCGCCAGTCCGACCCTATCACGGGCGGCGGAATCATCAATGCCATGGACGCCGGGAAAATCGCAGGAGAAGCAGCTTACAAAGCCATCTCCGCAGGAGACGTCTCAGAGGAAATGCTTGAAGAAGCCTATGAAAAGCGATGGAGAGCTACCGTGGGCCACGAGATCAACATGAGCCTAATCGTCAAGAACTGCTTCATCAATCTGGACGACGAAGCCCTGAACTCCCTTGCCCATTCCCTCAAGGACGTGAAGTTCGAGAGAATGCTCCTTCTGGACCTGCTCTACGCCCTCTTCAAAGCCAACAAGAAACTGCTCTGGGACCTCAGGGTACTTTTCAAAGATGCGGCAAAAGAAGTGGCGAAAAATAAACTCTGATTCCCCGGAAACAGGGTTTATTCCTTTTTTACTATTTTCGGTATTTTGTTCTTTTTTACTATTTTTCAGAACTTTACCATTTTTACTATTTCCCGGCATTTATTTCCATTTTACTATTTTTCGGCATCTTTTCCATTTTACAATTTTTCGGAACTTAACCGCTTTTTTCACTATTAATGTGGATGCTATTTTTGGCAGGACTCCGGGATCTCTTCAGTGCTTTTTCATTCAAGGTGGAATTTCAAGGGCTTTCCGCGCAGGCAGCACATAGAATAAGGAAGTTAGACTCCACTCGGGCTGTTTCGGAATAATCCCCCAATCGGTTAATGAGGGAACCCCGGGGTTTTGCTTTAGGGTATGAAAAAAGACATTTAAGGGAAATCCGCCTGTTCCCTGCTTCACTTGTTCCAGAACTCCGGCGTAAAGAGCAGGATGACGGTGTAAACTTCAAGCCTTCCGATCCACATGTTTGCGATAAGGACCAGCTTCCCGACAGCGGGGATGGAGTCAAAGGTGCCCATGGGGCCCACTATACTCAAGCCGGGGCCGATGTTTCCCAGAGTTGCGATGGAAGCCGTTACCGAGGTCATTATGTCCATGCCTAGCACCGAAAGGATGAGGGCTCCCGAAAAGAAGACCAGGAGATAGATCACAACAAACGAGACGATGGAGTTTACAACTTCTTCAGGCACGGTTTTGTTGTTGAACTTGATGCCCCGGACAGCCCGAGGGTGCATTGTCTTGAAGAGTTCCGCACGCCCGTGCCTGAGCAGCATTAGGATGCGCACGACCTTGATGCCTCCACCTGTAGAACCTGCACAACCGCCTACGAACATGACCATAAGGAGGATCATTTTCCCGGATTCGGGCCAGAGATTGAAGTCCGTTGTGGCAAACCCTGTGGTGGTCATGATGGATACCACCTGGAAGATGGCAAACCTGAAGGAATCAACAAGGCCTGTCCCAAGGTCCCGCCAGAGCAAGAGGGTCAAAAGCCCGGTTGCCCCAAGGGTGAGAGCAGTATAAAAACGGAACTCGTCGTCTTTGAAAAGGAAGTTCTTGTCCACGTAAATAGCCCTGTAGTGGAGGGCAAAGTTAGCGCCTGCAACGAACATAAAAAAGGTGATTATGAACTCCACGAGGGGGCTGTTGAAAGCCTCGATACTTGTCCCGTAGGGAGAAAAGCCTCCGCAGGCCATGGTGGTGAAAGTATGGGTTACAGAGTCATAGAGGGACATTCCGGCCAGGAGGAGGGCAACGACCTCCAGGACCGAAATTACCATATAGACCATCCAGAGGATCTTTGCTGTTTCCCGGATCCGGGGCTTGAGCTTATCCTCGGTGGGGCCCGGAGCCTCAGCACGGAAAAGCTGCCTTCCGGCAACCCCGAGTTTGGGCAGAATAGCAATAAACAAAACGATGATGCCCATGCCGCCAAGCCACTGCATCATGGACCTCCAGAAGAGGATGCTCCTGGAATGGCTTTCAATATCCACGAGGATGGTAGAACCTGTAGTCGTAAACGCCGACATGGACTCGAAAAGGGCGTTTAAGGGAGAAATCCCATCCAGGACGAAGGGGATCGCCCCGAATATAGCAGCTGCAAGCCAGCCCAGGCCAACGATCGCAAAACCTTCCTTTCGCAGCCATTCCCCCTCTGTTTTGTAAGTAAGCAGGAAAAGCCCGGTAACGGCCGTTATCAAAATTGCAATCAGGAAAGGGACCAGAGATTCATCATAATAATATGCAACAGCCAGCGGGATGATCATAAGTATCCCCAGGAGCCGGAGCAAACCGCCAAGAACATAAAAAACAATCTTAAAATTCATGCGGATCCTCTGTTTTTACAGCATCCCATGCTTCTATAACTATGCATATCCATCCCTTCCCTGAAAAATTTTTCTTACCTGAAAAATTTCTCCACAAGCTGAACCGTGGAAGATAGAGCAAAGATAATCACCCTATCACCTTCCCTGACCACAAAATCCCCTCTAGGGACAACGATATCATCATTATGGACCACCATGGTGATGATCGCGCCCTTGGGGAACTTAACCTTGTTGAGGGCTTTTCCTACAATCTTTGAGTCCCTTGAAGTGGTATACTCAATAATTTCCGCTTTTTCCCCTTCAAGGGTAGCAAGGGTCTCGATACCCCTACCCATAGTAAGTTTCAGGACTTCATTTACGGTTGCCTCTCTGGGGCTCACCGCCATGTCGATGCCCACCATCTCAAAAAGGGGCACATAGTCCGAGCGGTCAGACCTGGCAATCACTTTCTTCGCCCCGAGCTGTTTTGCAAGGAGGGAGCAGAGAAGGTTTTTCTCATCGCTGTCCGTAACCGCAACGACAACGTCCATGTCCTCGATATTTTCTTCCCTGAGGAGACCGACATCCGTACCGTCCCCGTTCAGGACCAGGGCCTTTTCCAGCATCTCCGCAACTTCGATGCAGCGACTTTTCCGGTTCTCAATGATCTTGAGGTCCGAATTCTCATCTCTATCAAGTATTTTGCATAGATAGAAGCCAACAATCCCACAGCCAATAACAAGAATTCTATTCCTGTGAGTGACCTCACCTCCAAAAACACTGCCGAGGGATTCCATGGCCTGTGGCTTGCCTATGATCACCATATGGTCGTTTGCCTTGATGATATCGTTCCCGTGAGGGATAATAATCTCATTGTCCCGAAAGACTGCGCTAACGATGCAGCAGTCTGCAAGCCTGAGATCCTGCATCTGCTTGCCAACAAGCCTGTTTTCAGGTCTTATGGCGAACTCCATCATCTGGACTTTTCCCTCCGCGAACATTTCAGCATCGATAGCTGAAGGACTTGCCAGTACCTCTGCAACCTCGGAAGCAAGGGCAAGTTCGGGACAGATCATAAGATCAACCCCTACCTGGGCCCTGGAGGTCACTGGCATATCAATGTAATCGGGGTTGCTAACCCTGGCGATGGTCTTTGATTCCCTCCACCCGGGCCTGGCCCTGATAATCAGTTTGGCTGTCATGCAGGCTACAATGTTTACTTCATCGACCCCCGTAACAGCAACCAGAATGTCTGCGTCCGGAAGCACATTAGCAAGAACGTCGGCATTCGCACCGTTTCCTTCCACAACCTGCACGTCAAGTCCATCTGCCCTTTTCAGGGCATCTTCGTCTTTTTCGATTACGATTACGTCGTTTGTGAGGGAAAGAGCCTTTGCAATATGATAACCAACTTCACCTGCGCCGATTATTACCGCTTTCATACGATTTTCCTTCGAAAAAAGGACTGTTTTCTGATAAATAAATCTACTTATTTAAGTAACCTTTGGAAATTCGGGGAAAATGACCCGGAATTTCACATAAATTACTTCCATGCAACCTTTCTGTAAGCCACGTATACTAGAAAATATATAAATATATATAAAGATTTTTAAAAATATCTAATTAAAAAAATTAGACATGATGTATCCGGAGGAAGGTATGCGGGGGGACAAAAAAGTGAGTAAGTATAAGAGAGTAAGTAAATGGGTAAGTAAGTCAATAAAAAAAGTGTTAATAGTAGAAGAGATCAAAAAATCCGGAAAAAGGAAGATTCTGGAAAAAAGAAAAAGTTAAGGAAAAAAGGAAGTTCGGGAAAAAAGAAAAAGTTAAGGAAAAAGAAAAAGTTAAGGAAAAAGAAAAAGTTAAGGAAAAAGGAAGTGGCGGGGAAAATAATTTCCGGCTTTCAGCCTTCAAGGGCATCCTTTACTTTTTCAAAAATACCTTTGCTCTTCTTTTCCTTTCCTGTCTCGCCCTTTTCGCTTTTACTCCTGGCATCTGCTGGTTTCTTACCCTTCCCAAGGTATTCAAACTGCTCGAGCAACTCTTTTTGCTCTTTGCTCAGCTTTGTAGGCGTCTTGATAACAACCCTGACAAGCTGGTCTCCTTTCCCATGCCCGTGCAGGTGCTGGATGCCCTTACCCTTGAGCCGGAAAACAGAGTGGGTTTGAGTCCCCGCAGGGATGTTCATCTTTACCTTTCCGTGCAGGGTTTCAACCATTACGTCAGCCCCCAGGGCAGCCTGCGGGAAAGAGATGGAAAGTTCGGATATGACATCGTAATCCACCCGTTTGAAGTACCTGTGCTCCATCACATGAATAACGACATAGAGGTCTCCGGTTGGCGCCCCCGGCTCTCCTGCTTCCCCTTCCCCGCTAAGGCGAAGGCCAAGGCCCGAATCAGCCCCTGCAGGAACATTTACAGTAAGCTTTCTCCGTTTCCTGACCCTTCCGGAGCCACCGCACTCGGGACAGGGAAACTCAATGATCTGGCCCCTACCGTGGCAGGTGCTGCAGGCCGTGGTGCTTACGAACTGCATACCGAAAGTCGAATGGGTGGTGCGTACCTGCCCGGTGCCCCCACAGGTGGGACAGCGTTTTGGGCTCGTACCTTCCTTGGCTCCGGTCCCGGAACAGACGGAACAGTTTTCAGTCCGGGGGATATCGATATCCTTCCGGACCCCGAAAGCGGCCTCTTCAAAAGTTACGTAGAGGTCGTACTGGAGATCAGAACCTCTCCTGGGACCCCTGGGTCCCCGCCTGCCTCCGCCAAAGAACATCTCGAAAATATCCCCGAAGCCTCCGAAGTCCGCACCCCGGAAGATGTCCTCTGCCGAGTACTGCCCATCAATTCCGGCATGCCCGAAGCGGTCGTACTGAGAACGCTTTTCAGAGTCGGAAAGAACGGCATACGCTTCGGAGATTTCCTTGAATTTTTCCTCAGCCCCTGCGTCCTTATTCCTGTCAGGATGATACTGCAGGGCAAGCTTCCGATAGATTTTCTTAATTTCATCCGCTGAGGCGTCTTTCGAGACTCCGAGAATTTCGTAATAATCACGTTTAGTGGCCATCAAGATTCCCTGTTATGTTAAAAAAGATAAAGAATGCCGGAACCGGGGGCTGCAGCTTACCGGTCCGGCCTGATACTATCAAAGTTTGTTTTAATTACTGTAATTCGTTTTTATTTACCCTTTACGCTTTCTTCTCGTCGTCGACAACTTCATAGTCAGCGTCAACAACCGTGTCCTCCGGACCTTTCGCGTCTGAAGGACCTGCTTCGCCTGCTTCCTGCGCCTGTGCAGCTGCCGCTTCCTGAGCCTTCTGGTAGAGCAGTGCGGAGACCTCATAAACGGCTTCCTGGAGGGCTTCGGTCTTTGCCTTTATGTCCTCCATATCTTCGCCTTCAAGGGCTTTCTTAAGGTCCTCAATTGCAGCGTTGATCTTTGTCTTCTGCTCTTCCGTCGCCATATCTTCGGCTTCTTTGAGGGTCTTTTCCGAAGCGTTGATCAGGCTTTCGGCATTGTTACGGGTTTCGACATCTTCTTTTCTCTTTTTATCCTCTTCGGCGTGCAGTTCCGCATCCCTGACCATGCGGTCGATCTCTTCATCGGAGAGTCCGCCCGGTTTCTTGATGGAGATGGACTGTTCTTTTCCAGTCCCGAGGTCCTTTGCATTCACATGCAAGATCCCATTTGCATCAATGTCAAAGGTAACTTCGATCTGGGGCATGCCTCTCGGAGCAGGGGGTATACCGTCCAGAATAAAGCGGCCAAGAGTCTTGTTTTCGGCAGCAATCCCACGTTCTCCCTGCAGGACGTGGATTTCTACAGAGGGCTGGCTGTCAGCAGCAGTTGAGAAAATCTGACTCTTCTTTGTTGGGATTGTGGTGTTTCTCTCGATAAGCGGAGTGGAAATACCCCCGAGAGTTTCGATACCGAGGGTAAGGGGACTTACGTCGAGCAGAAGGACATCCTTGACCTCCCCGCCAAGCACTCCTGCCTGAATAGCTGCTCCGACGGCAACGGCTTCGTCAGGGTTGATGTTCTTGTAAGGCTTCTTTCCAGTGAAGTTTTCTACAAGTTCGACGACAGCAGGCATTCTGGTTGCCCCTCCGATGAGGATTACCTTTTCAATGTCGCTGGGAGTAGATTTGGAATCACTGAGGGCCTGACGCATGGACACGAGAGTCTTTTCCAGGAGGTCTTCAGTCATCTTCTGGAACTGTGCCCTTGTCAGGTCAACGTCCAGGTGCTTGGGATCGCCGTCCGGCCCTACGGTCAGGAAGGGAAGGTTCACATTGGTGCTGGCAACCCCGGAGAGTTCTATCTTGGCCTTCTCTGCAGCGTCCTTTAAGCGCTGGAGCACGGCCTTATCTTTGGAGAGGTCGATTCCTTCGGTCTTCTTGAACTCTGTGAGCAGGTAATTTATGATCCTCTGGTCGAAGTCATCTCCACCAAGGCGGGTGTCTCCGCTGGTTGACTTGACTTCGAAGACCCCGCCCCCAAGTTCAAGGATGGAAACATCAAAGGTTCCCCCGCCCAGGTCGTAGACAAGGATTTTCTGGTCCACATCCCCTTTGTCAAGCCCGTAGGCGAGAGAAGCTGCCGTAGGTTCGTTGATGATCCTTAAGACTTCGAGACCCGCAATCTGCCCTGCATCCTTTGTGGCCTGCCTCTGGGCATCGTTGAAATAAGCGGGAACGGTAATTACAGCCTGCTTGATATCTTCCCCGAGGTAAGCTTCGGCATCGTTCCTGAGCTTCTGAAGGATCATTGCGGAAATTTCCTGCGGAGAGTATTCCTTTCCATGAAGGGACACCATGTGGTTTGCATCTCCCATGTGCCTTTTGATGGAGCTGACCGTGTTGTCGGGATTTGAAACGGCCTGCCGTTTTGCAACCTGACCTACAAGCTTTTCCCCTTTCTTTGAAAAACCGACTACCGAAGGTGTGGTCCTACCGCCTTCTGCGTTGGGAATTACAACAGCTTCTCCGCCTTCCATCACAGCCATACAGGAGTTGGTTGTACCAAGGTCTATGCCCAGTATTTTCGCCATATTATATCACCATAAATTAGCTAACTTAAAGATGTCTTTAATGTGTATTGGTTTAATCTGAATTTGTAAAATTGAACTGTAAATCTAAGCATTTTATTCTTAGTATTATGCTTCGTATATATGTGAAGCCCAGCTTAGGGGGATAAAGAGCCTGATTCAGCTTTTTGACCCATTCAGCTTTTTGGCCAGGGATTAGGCAAAACCCGGACAATAGGCTTTTGAACTTGTCCTCGGGAGAGTTATAATGCCTCCTGAAGAGGCTTATTGACCTGTAGAAATTATAAGTAACCCACCGAGGTAATATTAATCAATAGAGGTACTTATGACCCGTAAGAGTGCTTATTCTTCTTTGGGCTCTTTATCACCGGGGTTCCGGGCCACAGAGACCATGGCAGGCCTGATAACCTTTGAGTCCAGAGCATACCCGGACTTGTAGACCTGGAATACCGTGTTGTCGGGAATTTCTAAAGTCTCCACATGCTGCACGGCTTCGTGCTTGTAAGGGTCAAATTCTACGGCTTTTTCACACTCGATTTTTTCAAGCCCGTGCTTTTCCAGAACCGAGTCAAACTGCCTGGAAAGCTGCTCAAGCCCGTTTATAACCGAAGCCATATCCTCCGTAGATCCGGAGGACTTCAGGGCCCGTTCGAAGTTATCAGAAACCTCGAGGAAGTCAAGCAAAACTTTCTCAAGCACGGTTTTCCGGTATTCCTCCATCTGACGGGCGCTCCGCTTCCTGAAATTATCAAAGTCAGCTGCAAGGCGGGAAAGCTGGTCCCTGAGCATATAATTTTCTTCCCTGCAGGCGGCATAAGCACTTATTTCAGCCCCGGAGGCTTCAGATTCATCTCCTGGACTTTGCTCTGTTGCCCCGGAACTCTCAGAATCCAGCCGGGATTCTTCCTTTCCGGAGCCCTTATTTTCTTTTTTACCAGGTTTTTTCATTTGCAGTATCCCCATTAAAAAATGTTAACGGTTTCGCTCGTCATGATCTGTGATTGTTTGTAATTCTATAAATAGTTTACGTATGAAAAAAAGCGTTTCATCAGGAAAAAATAAGAAAAAAGAAAAATCAGTAAAAGCGGTCCTCAAGTTTGTAAGAGAGTATTTTAAGCATTACCACACTTGCGACCATTGAAGCGGCAACTGCCGAAGTTACCTGTTCCCATCCCAGAGATGAAATTCCTCCTCCAAGGGCAAACTGTACGCCCCCGACAAGAGATACGAGCACGAAAGAAAGCCCGAAACCCGCAATTCCACCCCCTATCAGAGACCCTATGGGGTCCATCCCGTGCCGTTCATAAAAGACCATACCGGCAATAAACATTATCGCAAAGATCAGAAGTACGAGTGCGAGAGGCAGGGGACTTGCCTTAGTTAAAAAAATCTCAAAAAGCCCGAGCCCCATGTCAACCAGAAAGATCCCCATAAGGACCGAGACAGAGAGAGTCTTGACAAAAGGGTTCTCGAATACCGAGGGAGAATCAGAATTTTTGCTACTTATATTACCAGGCACCCTTTGAAGTTTTATAAAGTATAGCTTCCTGAATATAAACTATATAAATTATATAAAAGGTTTACTTACGGCTCACCATTTTTTACTCACATCCAGCCAATTAAGAGCTCACTTTCATTTTTAGCTTATCTCCTTATTATATCTTCTGAACCTTCCCGGAAATCCAAAATTTTCCAAATTTTCAAAAAGTTCCCTACAACCCCGGTCTTCTTACTTTCTCAACAACCCAGGTCTTTTTTACCTTCCCGGCGGTTCGATCCCGAGGTAGGGAGGCAAGCAATGGAACAGAACAAACAGTAATATAAAATGACCGGGTTTTTCCTTTCCGATGAAAATCCTGATCGCAGAATTTGCCGTCGGTACGGACGTCGAGAAGTCCCTGATCCCGGAGGGGGCAGCAATGCTCAAGACCCTTTCGGAAAGCTTTGCCCGTTTGGGGCACGAAGTGTACTACCCGACTGCCAGCACCAGGATCTGCGCAGGCACAGCTATCGAGTCCACGGCTGAAAACTTCCTTCAGGTTATTGAGAAAAAGGCAGGAGAGTGCGATGCAGGGCTGTTGATCGCCCCGGACGAGATGCTCCCGGAACTGAACAGGCTCCTTGAAGAAAACACTACAAACCTGGGCTGTTCCCCGGAATCCGCAGCATGCTGCGCGGACAAACTCCGGTGCACGGAATCCCTGCTGAATGCCGGGATAGGAGCTCCGGGGCTTGCGGCAGAACCGGAGGAAGGGAGGCAGTACGTAATAAAGCCGAGATTCGGCTGCGGAGCCGAAGAGACTTACCTCGTCCGGAAATTCGAGCCTGGGGAGAAGGTCATTGCAAGCGAGTACATCGAAGGCATGCACCTGAGCGTAAGCCTTGTCGCGGGAGAAAAACCGCTCCCCCTCACGGTAAACCGGCAGTTCATCGAATTCGGGACGCAAAAATGCGTATCCGGGAAAGCCGGAAAAGAAAAGGAAGAAGGAGCAAAGTCCGGCATAAAATACAACGGCAGCCTTACCCCCTACGAAACCTCGAGAAAAACCGAACTGGTCGAAACCGCAGTTTCCGCAGCAAGCTGCCTGAACTGTTCGGGGTATGTGGGAGTGGATATCGTGCTTGCGGACCATCCTTACGTTGTAGATGTAAACCCGAGGCCCACAGCCTCACTTTTCGGGATCAGACGGGTCATGAAAGAGGAAATAGGGGACCTGCTCCTGAAGAACAAATTCGGAGGGCTTCCCGATTCGGTACACATCGAGGGAGAATACCGCTTTTCAAAAGACATGCTCGGAGAAATCTTCGGACAAAATTAAAAAAAGGGATCAAGATGAAATCAAAGGTTATCGGGCTTGATATCGGAGGAGCAAATACCAAACTTGCTTCCTCGGACGGGACAGTTGTGGAACTGCACTACCTACCCCTCTGGAAAAATACGCAACTTCCCGGGGTTTTAAAGGAGATTGCAGAGCGTCTCCGCCCCGAAAAAGTTGCCGTGGTAATGACAGGGGAGCTTGCGGACTGTTTTGAAGATAAAGAACAGGGCATCAGCTTCATAATGGAAGCAGTAGACGCCGCATTCGGGCCCGGGAAATGCTCTTACGTCAACAGCAAAGGAAGGTTCCGGCAGGAAAGCGAAGGGCTCCGGGAACTTGCAGCTGCAAACTGGGCGGCTTCAGCCCGGCTGATCGGGAAGGAACTTGGAGACTGCATTTTCGTGGACGTGGGAAGCACCACTAGCGACATCATCCCCATAATTGCAGGAGAACACAGGGCAGGGCACACGGACTTTTCAAGGCTGCTCCGGAGCGAGCTCGTATACGCGGGCACCCTCAGGACAAACCTTGCAGCTCTCCTGGAGAAAGTAAAACTTGAAGAAGGCTACTGCCGGACCTCCTCCGAACTCTTCGCAACCACTGCAGACGCCTACCTCCTGCTCGGGGAAATCAGGGAAGACCAGTTCACCTGTGAGACCGCGGACGGAGCGGGCAGGAACAGGACCGATGCAATGCGGAGACTCGCCCGGGTGATCTGTGCGGACCTTTCCGAAATCAGGGAAGAAGACATCCTCGAGATGGCCAGGCAGGTAAAGGAAAAACAGGTATCTCTCCTGGCAGAAGCGATTTTTGAAGTCGCGGAAAAGAACGGGGTCCGGAGGATTGCAGCCGCGGGGCTAGGGGAATTCATGATAAGGGAAGCCGCAGAGAGGCTCGGCTTTGAATGCGTCTCTGTTGCAGGGCACTGGGGCGAGGAAATTTCAAAAGTATTTCCAGCTTACGCAGCCGCTCGCCTGCTTGATTCCGAGAAGGCATAACTTGAAGATACGTCTGTAAGAGCCATAACAAAAGCAATAACAAAAGCAATATACAATGCAGCCAGAAGGCGGGTAAATATGAGAGTGGTCGTCAAACTGGGTGGAAGCCTGATCAGGGAAGCCCCCGGAATAATTGACAGGCTAGTTGAAGAGTTTGCTCCGGGAGGGTTTGCTCAGGAAAAGGAAACCTTCGGAAAGGTAGCCTCTGAAAAGGTAGCCTCTGAAAAGGTAGCCTCTGAAAAGGTAGCCTCTGAAAAGGTAGCCTCCGGAAAGGAAGAAAACAACCGGGAAAAGGAAGCTTCCGTGAGAGGCAGATCTGGAGAAGATAGTTCCGATACATGCCCTGAGTGCATACTTATCGTGCCGGGAGGGGGAATCTTTGCGGATGCGGTGAGGGAGGCAGACAGGACGTTCGGGCTTGGGGCAGATGCATCCCACTGGATGGCGGTGCTCGGGATGGAGCAGTACGCCTGCTGCCTTCTCGACAAAAGCAGGGCTGCGGCCACACACTCAATAAAGAACCCGCCCTCCGAGGTTTCTATCTTCTTCCCCTACGGACTCCTGAAAGCCGAAGACCCTCTGCCCCATTCCTGGGACGTGACCTCGGACACGATTGCGGCATGGGTCGCACACCAAACGGGCGCTCGCTTCGTAAAGGTCACGGACGTGGACGGGGTTTTCCTGGAAGGGGAACTTGTAAGAGAGATTTCCGCCCCTGCCCTGGCATCAACCGGGACGAGCTGTACCGGAACAAGCTGTACCGACAGGGCACTTCCGGAATTCCTCCTGAAAAACAGAATGGATTGCATGATTGTAAACGGGAAATATCCGGAAAGGGTGCTTCTGGCGGTGTACGGGAGGCCTGTGCTGGGAACGTGGGTAAAGGGGAATATTTAAATCGGATATTGTATATGAGTAGTGGAAAAGAAGCAAGCCGTATCCAGAAAGCATTGTTTCTGTTCAACTCACAGGATGCACAGGCCTATCACAGGTGCCGGAAAAGCAGGACATGGTGCATGAGGCTGGTGCTCTTTCACTGGAAATTCGTTACAAGCTCACTATATTAATAAATCGATATGGAGAATAAAATGTCACCAAACAAAGTTGAATACTGTACCTCATGTGGTATCCGCCTGGAAGAAAAGGGCAACGTAAAGTTCCCCTGCCCCAAGTGCGGAGCCGAAGTCGGAAGATGTGTCAGCTGCAGGCAACAGGGCAACGTTTACACCTGTCCGAAATGCGGATTCCAGGGACCCTGATTCGAGGAAAAAGCCCGAAAAGGCAAAAACCTCGGATACACCCATGAAAATGGAAAAAGCAAATATACACAATAGACAGATCAATCGGATCAGATTAATATAATTGAGAGGAATAATATGGGCGAAGTAGCAGCAAAAATGAAGGTCATGCCGGAAACCATTGAAACCGACCTTAACGAGCTGAAAGAGAAGCTCAGAGCCGCAGTTCCGGAAGGCGTCGAAGTATACGGGGAAATCATAGAGGAACCCGTTGCCTTCGGATTAAAGGCCCTGATCATCACCATAATTGTCGGAGACCAGGAAGGCGGAACCGAAGCCGTGGAAGAAGCTTTCTCAAAGGTCCCCGGCGCAGAGAACGTCCAGATCCTGGAACTCGGCCGTCTCTAAAGGTGCGGAAAAACCGGATATTCCCCGGGAAAACCGTCCTTTACATATTTAATTTTTCAGTTCCCATTTCCCATTTTTTCCGGAAAAGGGCTCGTAGATCAGGGGAAGATCGTTACGTTCGCAACGTAAAGGCCGCGGGTTCAAATCCCGCCGAGTCCATAATCAACTCTCATTTTTCCCAAAGAATACCAGATTTGCATTAAGTACCGTTTTTTACAATTTATACAATCTTTGGCTCCTCGCTTTTTTGTTTGGGTAACCTCACAAAAACAGATGCATTCTTGGATTGAAACTTGTCTTACTACAGGAAATGGTGAAGAGTCTTCTTTTAGTTTGTACTCTAGCAGATATTCAGGATATTTTGAGTTAAAGTATTTTGAGTTGAGATGAGCTTATGCCATTTTTCACAGAATTCCTTAGTTTCCAATAATATTGGCTAATAAAAATTATTTGCCGAAAAAATTTGTTTTAAACATTTTTAAAGTAATTATATGTCTAAATAAAGGTATAATAGCAATTAGATGTTGTATTAATCGTTTAATAAGTAAAATAGGGGCAAATAGGAGTTTCAAACATAGTAAAAAAGTATATTTTTATACATTCTATGATAAAAAATCATATTAAATATCAATTTAAAATTTATATATAACATAAATTAAGTATTTATGATTAAAATTTTTAATCGGCATTTTGAGGAGTACTAATTTAAAAGCATTATATGTAATTTTTTGGATAAATAAGTATTCTTAAGCTTTTTTTACCGTTTTAAAGCATTTTAGTAAATTTTGGCATAAGCTCAGATATTTCATATTAATATATAGTCCTGTACATAGGGTAGACATAGAACATAAAGTTACAAACTCAAAGCACAAAATTAAAATGCTTTAATTCAAATAGACCTTAAAAAAGTGAAAATTCGAATATTATTTCAAATACTGATTCTACCTTGAACCCAAATAAAACCGAAGGAATCAAAACAAATCCCGGGACGTGTCCAGCATAAAAAACGCTGAAAAGACGAAAGAGAACGGCGATGAAGGAAAGTGGATAGAACAATTTCCCGCAAAAAACCCGAACCCTGTAATCAGGGTGAAAACTGACGGGACAGTCCTCTACGCAAACAGAGCAGCTACACCCCTGCTGAAAAGCTGGGATGTGGAAGTGGGAGGAAAACTCCCGAAAACCCTGAAAAGTCTTGTGAGAAAGGTGAGCGGCAGAGAAAAAGATGAAGAACTTGAGTTGAAAGTTGGGGGAAGGGTGTACCTGCTGACCTTCTATTATGAGCCAGGGGAGGAAGCCATAAACATCTACAGTTTTGACATCAGTTCCCGGGTGCAGAGGGAAAAAGAAACGAAAAAAAAGCACCTCCGGCTGGAAAAAGCCCTCTGGAACAACCTCCAGATTATGGAAACCATGGTGGACACCATTCCCGCACCCGTATATTACAAAGACAGGGAAGGGAAGTACATGGGCTGCAACAGGCTCTTTGCAGACCAGATCATCGGGCTGCCGGAAGAAAAGATCAAGGGCTTCAAACTGACCGAACTGGAAACAATAATATCTCCTGCTACTGCCAGGGAGTACCAGCAGCTGGACATGGAACTCCTGAGGAAAGGAGGCAAACAAGTTTACGAAACCGTAATCCCCTACCTGAACGGGGAGGAAAGAGAGATCCACGTCAGCAGAGCCGTTTACAGGGATGAAACGGAAAACTTTGCCATTCTGGTAGGGGTACTGCTGGATATAAGCGAACTTAAAAAGGTTGAAAAAGCCCTCCGGGACAACCTGCAGTTCCAGGAAACCCTCCTTGACGCGATTCCGATTCCCGTGTTTTACAAGGACATGAGGGGGATTTACCTCGGCTGCAACGAACTGTTTGCCAGCAGGATTCTTGGCCTTCCAAAAGAGAACATCGTCGGGCACTCCATGCGCGAGTTTGAGGATAAAGTCCCCCGGGAATTTGCTGATTTATATGAAAAATACGACCTGAAACTGCTCAGAGAAAACGAAAGCCAGTACTATGAAGCAAAAGTCAGGTGTGCGAAAAAAGGAGAAATTCGGGACTTCCTCATTACAAAAGCCCTCTACTTCGATACTGCAGGCAAAAGGGCCGGGATTGTCGGCATAATGCAGGACATCACCGAGCGCAAAAAAGGCGAAGAGATTTTGCAAAAAAGTGAAGAGAGGTACCAGCTGGCTGCAGAACAGACAGGGCAGATAATATACGATTATGACATCCAGGCAGACCGGGACGATTGGGCAGGGGCAATTGAAAAACTTACGGGATACAGCTTTGAAGAGTTCCAGAAATTCAACATAGAAGGCTGGGCTTCCCATATCCACCCGGAAGACCGAAAAAGGGCTGTAAAGGCGCATTATGACAGCTTCGAAACCGACACTCCGTACCATGAAGAATACCGCTTCATGAGGAAAGACGGGAGCTATTTTTACGCAGAAGACAGAGGAATTTTCCTGAAGGACAGAAGCGGCCGAATCTACAGGATGCTGGGCGTAATCAAAGACATCACGGAAAGAAAAGCAGCAGAAGAAGCCCTTGAAAAGACCGGAAAAATCCGGAAGAGGGAAATCCACCACCGTATAAAGAACAACCTCCAGGTGATTTCCAGCCTTCTTGAACTTCAAGCAGAGAAATTTGATGACGAAGAAGTCCTCGAAGCTTTCAGAGAAAGCCAGAACCGTGTTGCGTCAATGGCTATTATTCACGAGGAACTCTACGGAAGCAAAGACAAGGACATGCTGACCCTTGACTTTTCAGCATACCTCCGGAAACTGACCGCAGACCTCCTGAACTCCTACACCCTGAAAAGCGACAATATCAGGCTTGAACTTGAAGTAGAGGAAATATTCATCGGGATAGACACCGCCGTCCCCCTGGGTATTATCATCAACGAACTGGTCTCAAACTCCCTGAAACATGCCTTTACCCCGGAAAAACCGGGAGAAATCCGGATAAGTTTCCTGAGGACAGAAAACTATGAAAATGGCCGGAAAAACTCGAAAAACAGCGACAATGGAAACGGGGACAACGCTGAAAATAAAGGACAAAACGGGCTCAGCCTGATAGTTTCAGATAGCGGGGAAGGATTCCCTGAAGAAATTGATTTCAGGAACACCGATTCACTAGGCCTCCAGCTTGTGAACACCCTTGTAGACCAGATAGGGGGTACGATCGAGCTTAAAAAAGGAAGAGGCACGGAATTTTCGATCAGGTTCAGGGAACCTGAAAAATGAAGAGGAAAAATCCCGGAATAACAGCCTACGGTACAGGGGGACCGACCCCTGTATAAGGAAACTGAGTCCAGCAACTCTATTTTGAATAAGATCAGAGAGAAACTGAAAAGAAAGAATCGGTTTTGAAGATTAGAAAAAAGTTATGAAGAGAAGAAAAAAACTTTCTAAAAACCGGGCACATATCACAGACTTTTTAAATGATTGAGACGTATCGGGCAAACGGGCAAATGTACATCATTTTAGATGATGAATTAACAAACAATTACAAATTTGTAAATCTGAGCCATTCCATAAATCTGACCGATTTCATAAAAGAGGAGTTCACAGCCTAACTGACTTTTTGAATCGACGTTTTAAATAGCAAAACTTAAGAAGCTCAAAAATTAAGAGGCTCCATAAATACTCATTTTCAAAAGCATAAAGGGACAAACTCAGATAAGTGAGAGAAAATGGGGGATTCCAGAGACTTCGAAGCCGGTAACCGGCATCGTGGAAAAGAAGAGGGGAAAAGAACGATGGACCAGTTTCCTTCAAATAATCCGAATCCTGTCCTAAGGGTAGATGGAGAGGGGACAATCCTCTACGCGAACAAAGCTGCAGGTCCTCTGACGGAATACTGGGGTGCCGGAGAAGGAGAAAAGCTTCCCCGGGCGATGGTCAATAAGATAAAGGGAATACTTTCTCAAAAAAACCCTGAAAAACTTGAAATTAATACGGAAAAAAAGACCTATTCCGTCACATTCTGTCCCCTGCCGGAGGATAACTGCGTATATCTCCAGGGGTTTGACATAAGTCCTTTCAGGCAGGCTGAAGAAGAACTGAAAAAAAAGTATGAGGAGCTCGAGGCAAGGGCGAGGAAAATGAATCTCGAACCCTCGGAGGCAAAAGTGGAGCCCTATGGGGAAATTGCCGGGAAAAAACAGACTGAACAGACCCCACAGGACTGTCCTTTTTTTCTGGAAACCCTGATGAATACGATTCCTGCCCCGGTCCTTGCCAAGGACATGGAAGGAAAGTACAGGGAATGCAATGAGCTTTTTTCCAGGGAAATTACAGGGCTCCCGAAAGAAGAGATCCTGGGAAAAACGATTAAGGAAGTATTTCCGAAGCTCAGTCCCGAAATTGCGGATGCTATCCACAGGCAGGACCTTGAACTGCTCGAGAGGGGGGGCAAAGACAGCTACGAAACCGAATTTCCGTGTGCTGACGGGACCGTAAGGAATTTCCTTGTAAACAGGGCCGTTTTTAAGGATGAAAATGGAAGAACAGCCACCATGGTCGCCGTAATGCTGGACGTAAGCGAACTCAGGAGAAACGAGAAAAAAATCCGAAACAACGTAAAATTCCTCGAAACGCTCCTCAATACCATACCCAACCCTGTTTTTTACAAAGACAGCAAAGGAGCTTACCTGGGCTGCAACGAAACGTTTAGCAAAATGATTACAGGCCTTCCTAAAGAAGAGATCCTCGGATATACCCTCCCGGAACTGGCTGACAGGTTTGTTAACGATTTCTCCCCCAAGTTTTCCACCGAGGAAATCCGGAAACTAATTGAAAACTCCGATCAGTACCACAGGGAAGGACTCGAACTTATCAAAACCGGAGAGTCACAGCTTGAAGAATACGAAGCTTTTTGTGCGGACGGGAGGAAAAGAGATTTCCTGACAAGCAGGACTGCATACCACAATGAAAAGGGAGAAGTTGCAGGCATGGTCAGTGTGATGCAGGACATCACAAGGATCAAGCAAATTGAAAGAACTCTCCGGAACAACCTGCAATTTCTCGAAACCCTGATCAATACCATTCCCAATCCTGTTTTCTACAAAGACCGAAACGGCGTATATATAGGCTGCAACGAGGTCTTTGCAAACCGGCTTTTCGGGCTTCCCAGGGAAAAAATCATAGGAAAAACCCTTCCAGCCCTTCAAGTACCCGTCACGGAAGAGCTCAAGGAATACTGCCATAGAGTGGCTCTCGAACTGGCCAGGACCGGGAAAAAACAGGAAAATGACCTCAAATTCGGCTGCGCGGACGGAAAAACAAGGGACTTCATCGTCAACCGGGCTGCATTCAGGAACGAGGAAGGGGAAATTGCCGGAATAGTAGGGGTGATGCTGGACATAACCCAGCGCAAGAGCGCGGAAGAAGCCCTCCAGGACACCGTGAGTTTTCTGGAAACCCTGCTTGACGACATTCCAAGCCCTGTTTTCCAGAGAGACAAAAACGGGATTTACCTGAACTGCAACGAGACCTTTGCCAGCCAGATTATGGGGCTCCCGAAGGAAAAAGTCATAGGAGGATCTTTTACCGATTTTCGGAAAAGGGTCCCTAAAGAACTTGCGGAAATCTACCAGCTGCATGACAAGGAGTTTCTCAGGCAAGGGGGGAGCCAGTATTATGAGATAAAGGTGGTCTGTGCAGACGGCTTAAAAAGAGACTTCCTTTTACACAAAGCCGCATACAAAGACAGTTCCGGAAATGTGAGCGGGGTTGTCGGTGTGATGCTGGACATAACCCAGCGTAAGGAAGCGGAAGAAATATTCCGAAAAAGCGAGGAAAAATTCCGGGAAGTCGCAGAAAGAACCGGGCATCTTGTTTATGATTATGATTTGAAGACCGGGCAGAGTTCCTGGGCAGGGGCTATTGAAGAACTTACAGGGTACGGTTACGAAGAGTTCCAGGACTTCACTCCCGAGGCATGGGCCGAACATCTACATCCGGAAGACCGCGAAAGGGCTGTTGAAGCCTACAAAAAATGCCTGGAAACCGGGGAAGACTTCCATGAAGAGTACAGGTTAAGGAGAAAAGATGGGAGCTATTTCTACGCAGAGGACAGCGGCTTCTATTTAAAAGACGAAAACGGGAAAGTCTACAGGACTCCCGGCGTAATAAAAGATATAACGGAAAGAAAACTTTCGACGCAAAAAATAGAAGAAAGTGAAAAAAAGTTCCGTATCATTGCAGAGCAGACCGGACAGGGAGTCTATGACTATGATGTTGAGAATGACAGGCTTTCCTGGACAGGGGCCATAGAAAAGATAAGTGGGTACCGCGCAGAAGACCCCTGCATTTCTTCCACTGAGCTCTGGAAATCCCTTATCCATCCTGAAGATATTAAGCGGGCAGACGGGCACTACGAACAGGCCCTGAAAGAAGGAAAAGAATACCATCAGGACTACCGGATACAAAGGAAGGATGGAAACTACGTCTATGTGGAAAACAACGGCGTTTTCCAGAAGGACGAGAAAGGCCGGGTATACCGGCTGCTCGGCACAATAAAAGACATTACGGAAAGAAGGCTTGCAAGGGAAAAACTTGAGAAAAGCGAAAAAAAGTATCGGATCGCAGCCGAACAAACAGGGCAGATTGTATTTGAGCATGACCTTAAAAATGAAGTTATCGACTGGGTGGGAGCTATCCAGGAACTTACAGGCTATTCTCCGGAAGAATTCCGGAAATTCGACACTGAAAAATGGGAAGAACACGTCCACCCCGAAGACAGGAAACAAGCCGTCGAAAGGATCACTGAAGCCCTCGAGAAGGGGGAAAGGTTCGTTGAGGAGTACAGGTTCAGGAGAAAAGACGGGGACTATTTCTACGTGGAATCCTGCGGGATCGGGATGCTCGATGAGGAGGGAAAACCCTTCAAGGCACTCGGGGTGATGAAAGACATTACTAGAAGGAAGCTTGCCAGGGAAAAACTTGAGAATAACGAAGAAAGGTACAGGCTGGCAACTGAACAGACAGGGCAGATTGTATGCGACCTTGACCTAGAAACCGGAAACATTGAATGGGCAGGAGCCATTAAGGAGCTTACAGGATATGGTTTTGAGGAATTTCAGAAATTCACCCCCGAAGTCTGGGCAGAACACATCCATCCCGAAGACCGCGAGTCCGTGCTCAAAAATGTAGAGGGGTATTTAAAGAGGGGGGGAAGGTTCAAACAGGAATTCAGGTTCAGAAGGAAAGACGGAAGCTATTTTTACGTAGAAAACAACGGGGTCATTCTTGAGAATGAAAGAGGACAGATGTATAGAATCCTCGGGTTAACGAAAGATATCACGGAACAGAAACTTGCCAGGGAAGAGCTGGAACAAAGTGAAGAGCGGTACCGGCTTATTTCGGAGAGAACAGGGCTGCTCCTCTATCACGATAGTTACATGGAAGGTTCGATTAACTGGTCGGGAGCTATCACGAAACTTACCGGATACAGCGTGGAAGAATTCCAGAAACATACCGAAGAAGGGTGGCTGGAGCTAATCCATCCTGAAGACTTCGAAAAGGTAAAGGCATCCCATGAGAAAGCCCGGGAGATAGGGGGAGAGTTCCATGAAGAGTACAGGTTCAGAAGGAAAGACGGGAGCTATTTCTTTGCGGAAGATGAGGGTGTCTACTTAATAGATGAAAAAAGATGCATCTTCAAAGCTGTCGGGGTAATAAAGGACATCACGGAAAGAAAGCTTTCCCAGAAGAAACTTGTGGAAAGCGAGGAACGCTTCAGGGTCGCTACCGAGCAGACAGGTCAGATTGTTTTTGAACATGATCACGTAAATAACGTCCTTTCCTGGGAAGGAGCAATCACCGAAATTACCGGTTACAGCCGAGAGGAATTCCAGAAATTCAGCAACAGGATATGGGCAAAGCATGTACACCCCGAAGATAGGGAAGAAACCCTAACAAAACTCAGGAAATTCCGGGAAAAAAGCAGCCACTTCAGGGTTGAATACAGGTTCTGTAGAAAGGACGGGAGCTATTTCCATGTCGAAGACAGCGGAGTTTATCTTCGGGACGAAGAAGGCAGGATCCGCAAGGCTATAGGAGTGATTAAAGACATCACGCCAATAAAACTTGCCGCTGAAAAACTCCAGGAAAGCGAAGAAAGGTTCCGCATAGCAGCAGAGAAGACAGGCCAGCTGTTATACGATTACCACATTGGTTCGGAACAGATAAGATGGGCAGGGGCTATTGAGGACATTAGCGGTTACACACATGAGGAAATCCATAAGCTTACGACCGGTGAACTCTGGAAAGAGCATATCCACCCTGAGGACTATAAAAAAGCAATCAAGTATTTTAGAGAAGTTTACAAGACAGGGGAGAGCTATTCTCAGGAATACAGGTTCAAAAAGAAGTCCGGGGACTATATTTATGTGGAAGACTGCGGGACTTACTTGAAAGACAAAGAGGGCAGAGTATACCGGATGATTGGAGTGATAAAAGACATCACTGAAAGAAAACTGGGAACTGAAGAAATGCGGAAAAGCGAGGAGCGTTTCCGGATTGTTGCCGAGCAGACCGGGCAGCTGGTATACGATTATGATATTTTGGACGACAAGATAAGCTGGAAAGGAGCAATCGAAGAGCTCGTGGATTGCGGCGAAGAAGAGTTCAAAAAATTAAGCAGTCTGAAGGACTGGAAAGAGCTCATTCACCCGGAGGACCGCAAAAGAGTAATCAATTCATATAAAAAGTGCGTGGAGAAGGGCGAAAAATACTGTGAAGAATACAGGCTCAAAAAGAAGGACGGGGGCTACCTTTGTGTGGAAAACAGGGGAGTGTTCCTTAAGGATGAAACCGGACGTATATGCAGAATGCTCGGGACAAATAAAGACATTACACAAATCAAGCATTCCCTTGAAAAAGTACGGGAAAGTGAAGAGAAGTACCGTTCATTTATGCGAAACTTTAAGGGGATTGCTTTCCAGGGCGATATGCACTTCAGTCCGGTTTTCATGCACGGGGCTCTGGAAGAAATCACCGGGTACACGGAAGAAGAACTTCTTTCCGGAACTATCCCCTGGCCCCGCTTAACAGTTCCCGAAGACCGTCACCTGATCTACGAAGATGCAGCGAAACTGAGAACTATTCCGAATACCCTCATAGAACGAGAATACAGGATAAGGCACAAGAATGGAAAACTGCGCTGGATCTGTGAGCTCATCCAGAACATCTCCGATTCTTCCGGAAAACCACTCTTCGTGCAGGGCTCAATCTATGACATCACTGAAAGAAAGGAAGCAGAAGAAGCCCTGGCCAGGACAGAGGAAATCCGCAAGAAAGAAATCCACCACCGGATCAAGAACAACCTCCAGGTAATATCCAGCCTCCTTGAACTGCAGTCCGACCAGTTCAGAGAAGAAAAAGTGGTAGAGGCGTTCAGGGAAAGCCAGAACCGCGTGGCGTCCATGGCCATTATCCATGAAGAGCTGTACAGGGCAGGAGATACCGAAACCCTTGATTTTGCAGCCTATCTCAGGAAACTGACTTCAGACCTTCTTCGCTCGTATATGGTCAGGAAAGGGGACGTAAAGCTGAAGCTGGAGGTAGAGGAGATATTTCTGGGAATGGACACGGCAATCCCATTAGGGATCATTGTCAACGAACTTGTCTCCAATGCCCTGAAACATGCTTTTCCTGCCGGAAGGAAAGGAGAAATCCACGTCAAACTTTTCAGGAAAGAAAGTTCAGGAAATAAAAGTATAAGTAACATCACAAATAATATTGATGCAAGGAGCACTATTAACAAAAATAGTCAGTTCACACTGATTATTTCGGATAACGGGTTGGGTTTTCCGGAAAACGTTGACTTCACAAATACCGATTCTTTGGGTTTGCAGCTCGTAAATACCCTTGTAGAACAGCTGGAGGGTACGATCGAACTTGAAAGAAACGGAGAAACGGTTTTCAGGATAAAGTTCCTGGAAAGTGGAAAATGATCCGGGACCAGAGTATGAATAAGAAGGGGAAATATGATGAAAAAGGCAAAAATTCTGGTTGTCGAAGACCAGAACATCGTGGCTCTGAATATCAGGAACAAGCTTAAGAATTTAGGCTACACGGTTCCGGCTACCGCGGCTACCGGAGAAGAAGCGATCAGGAAAGCGGAACTGACAGATGCTGATCTTGTTTTGATGGACATAATGCTAAAAGGGGATATGGACGGGATATCAGCGGCTCAGGAAATCAAGTCCCGGTTCGGGATTCCCATCCTGTACCTGACCGCTTACACGGACGAAGAAACCCTGGGCAGGGCAAAAATGACCGAACCTGCAGGGTATATCTCGAAACCTTTCAAGGAAGAAGACCTTCACAGCAACATTGAAATGGCGCTGCACAAACACAGGCTTGAAAGGGGAGAAAAAGAGACGGAATAAAATCCCCTGCCCTATATTTTAAAGCTGTTTTGAAGCTTATTTGAACTTGACTTAACGAAGTAAAAACTTCTTAGAGGACAAAAACGGGAAAAAAGAAACCTGGGAGTCATTTTGTTGTCAGCCCCGAAAACCAGGGAAATGAAAGAAAAAAGGAGGAAAATGGATGGAACATTTTCCCTCGAAAAACCCTAATCCGGTACTCAGGATAGGAACGAACGGAAAGGTCCTCTATGCAAACAGGGCTGCAGGTCCTTTACTTAAAAGCTGGGGGATCAGGGAAGGAGAAAAAGCCCCCGAACTTATTGAAAATGCTGTCCTGAGAGCCCTGAGCCTGAGAAAATGTGAAGAGCTGGAACTGGAAACCGAAACCAGGACATATCTTGTCACACTGAATCCCTTTCCCGAAGAAGCCTGCGTGAATGTCTACGGGTACGACATAAGCAGCCGGAAAGAAATTGAAAAAAAGCTGCATATCCGGGAAAAACAGCATCTGGTGCTCGAAAAGTTCGGAAAAATGACCCTTACCTGCACAAGCCTCCAGGCCCTGATGGATGAAAGCACAGGACTTGTAGCCAGTACTCTGGAAATCGAATCCTGTAAAATCCTTGAGCTGCTCCCGGACGGAAATTTCCTGTTTCGAGCGGGATTCGGACCAAGGAGAGAACTCGCAGGAGAGCTAATTGTCGGAAGAGGAAAGGACTCCCTGGCAGGATACACGCTGCTTTCAAGGAGACCTGTTTCCGTAAAAGACATGAAAGAGGAGACCCGCTTCAAAAAAACCGCTTCTGTTGCGGACCAGGGCCTGGTAAGCGGGATTAGCGTTATTATAGGGGAGGCGAAAAGACCTTTCGGGGTGATCGAAGCCTTCTCAACGAAAAGAAGGGAATTTTCGGAAGAGGACCAATATTTCCTTAGTTCGGTCGCATTTCTGATTGCAGAGACAACTGAACGCAGGAAAGCCGAAGAAAAACTTCGGCTGCACCAGAAACTGCTGGAAAAGCAGGTAGAAGAAAGGACCAGGGAACTCACCAAAACGAATAAAACCCTTGTCATGGAAATTGTCCGGCGCGAGCAGGTTGAACAGACCCTCCGGAGCAATATGGAACTGCTGGAAAAACTGCTCGGCACAATGCCAAACCCCATCTATTACAAAAACAGAGAAGGAGCTTACAGGGACTGCAATGAGAACTTTTCTACACGAATCGCAGGCCTTCCAAAAGAAGAGTTACTGGGATCTACACCTCCGGAAGTTGCCCAAAAACTTTTACCTGAGCGTATCCTTAAAGCCCCGGAGCAAAGCAAAGAAAAGCTGTTTGAACAGGTCCTGGAAATCCACAGGAAAGACCTTGAACTTCTCCGGGACGGGGGAAGCCGGGTTTTTGAAGATGAATTACTATGTGCCGACGGCGTAAAGCGAAATTTCCTTATCAACAAGTCAACCTTTGGGAGCGGAAACGGCGAGGTCTACGGGCTTCTCTGTATGATGCAGGACATAAGCGAACTCAAGCAGGCCGAAAAGAAGCTAAGGGACAACCTGTATTTCCTGGAAAAACTTCTCGATGCCATTCCCACCCCTGTTTTTTACAAGGACAGGGAAAACAAGTACCGGCTCTGCAATGAAGAGTTTATAAGGGAAATCGCCGGGATTCCGAAAGAGCAGATAATCGGGTATTCCCTGCATAAGTTCATAAAAGAACTGCCTGAAGACCTTATCCTTCTTCATGAAAAATACGACCGAACCCTTATGAGGGAGAGAAAGACCCAACGCTACGAAGCACAATTGAAATGTGCAACCAAAGGGTTCAGGGATTTTCTCATAAACAAAGCCCCTTACATCGAGAAAGACGGAGAACCCGGGGGGATTGTCGGGGTGATGTTCGATGCTACCGAAAACAGGCAAGCCCGGGAAACCCTGGAGAGAAGAGAAGAGCGCTACCGGCTCGCTGCGGAGCAGACAGGGCAAATTGTTTTTGATTATGACTTCAAAACCGGCTCCGTTGACTGGGCAGGGGCCGTTACGGAAGACACCGCCCATATCATCGAACTTCAGAAATTTGACATGAACCGCTGGTGCGAAAAAATACATCCTGAAGACCGGGGACGTGTAAGGTCGGCATTTGAAAAATCCCTTAAGACAGGAGAGAAGTTCCATGAAGTATACAGGTTCAGGAAAAAGGAAGGCGGATATATCTACATGGAGGAAAGCGGAATTTTGTTGAAAGACGAAGAAGGCCGCATCCGTAGAATGCTGGGAGCAAAAAAAGACATAACCGAGAGAAAAATGGCAGTGGAAAAGCTGCATAAAAGCGAAGAAAGTTTCCACTCCTTCATGCAGAACTTCAGGGGGCTTGGATTCCAGCTTGACAGTGACTTCACACCGGTATTCGTGCACGGAGCTGCAGAAGAAATCACAGGCTACAGTAAAGAGGACTTCCTTTCCGGAAGCATAGGATGGACCCGGCTTGTCAAAGAGGAAGAACTGCCGCTTATCCTTGAAAAAAGGAAGAAACTGAAGGAAGACCCGGAGCTTTTTACCGAACTTGAGTACCGGATAAGGAGAAAGGGCGGGGAACTTCGCTGGGTCCGGGAAGTTATCCAGAACGTCCCCGAAGGCCCGGATAAATCAATACATTTCCAGGGCTCTATCCACGATATCACCGAAAGAAAGGAAGCAGAAGAAGCTCTGGAAAAAGCCGAAAAGGTCCGGAAAAAAGAGATACACCATCGGATCAAGAACAACCTCCAGGTAATCTCTTCCCTCCTCAGCCTCCAGTCCGAAAAATTCGGGGATGCGCAAGTGCTCGAAGCTTTCCGGGAAAGCCAGAACCGCGTAATATCCATGGCGATTATCCACGAGGAACTCTACAAAGGAGACAAAATCGATACCCTTGATTTTGCAGCCTATCTCAGGAAACTGACCGCAGATCTTCTAAGTTCATACAGGGTCGGAAAAGATGACATCAGCCTGGAGCTTGACCTTGAGAAAATTTACCTGGGGATGGACACCGCAATCCCCCTCGGAATCATTGTCAATGAACTGGTTTCCAACGCCCTGAAACATGCCTTTCTGACCGGAAAGAAAGGGAAGATTCGCATAAACCTCTGCGGAAAGGAAAATTTTGCAGGGAATCCGGAGGATTACGGGACTGGCTCCGGCTGCGGGGAAGAACAGGACTTTCAGGCAGAAAAAGAACTTCCTTTTACACTCATTGTCGCCGACAACGGCCCTGGCATCCCCGAAGAAATCGATTTCAGAGATACGGATTCCCTGGGGCTCCAGCTCGTCAATCTCCTTGTTGAACAGATAGAGGGCAACATAGAGCTCGATAACGGCACCGGGACGGAATTCAGGATCTATTTTACGGATAACTGAAATTAGCAGCCTATCAGTCGGGTAATGTGGGGGCAATAACCGGACTCAAACAGGCTCTATGCCCGTAAGCTACTTATTTTAAATATTCTAAAAATGATTACATATTTTAGGAGAATATAAAGATACAAGTATAAATTCGTGACAAGGGGATGTGGGAAGCATAAAGAATGCTGAAAAACCGAGGGTTCTGGAGGAGGAAGAGAAGTGGATGGAACATTTCCCCTCAAAAAATCCCAACCCGGTACTCAGGGTGGGAAATAAGGGAGAGGTCCTTTACTCCAATGCCGCAAGCGCTCCCCTTCTGGAGCACTGGAAGGTGTCTACCGGGGAGGAGCTTCCTCACTCAATTAGGGAAATGGTTAGGAAAGCCGTTCTCAGGAGAAATCCGGAAAAACTGGAAGTAAAAGTGGGAGACCATACATACCTATTCACGCTCAATCCGCTGCCTGAAGAGGGCTACGTAAACCTCTACGGGTTTGACATCAGCAGCCAGAAGCGGAACGAAGAACAGCTCCTGCTGCGGGAGAAGCAGCACCTTGCCCTGAACAAACTTGGAAAAATGGCCCTTGCCTGCAAGAAACTTCAGGTTTTTATGAGAGACAGCACAAAGTTGATTGCCAGGACCCTTGAAGTCGAATACTGCAAGATCCTGGAACTACTCCCCGAAGGAAACTTCCTGCTCAAAGCGGGGACCGGGTGGAAGCCGGGAATTGTGGGAAAGACCATCGTAGAAGGGAAGAAAGACTCCCAGGCAGGGTACACGCTCCTTACGAACAAACCCGTGATCGTGGAAGATGTGGGAAAGGAAAAGAGGTTCAGGGCTCCCGAACTCCTTAAAGAACACGACGTGGTAAGCGGGATGAGCATAATCATAGGGGACATAAACAGGCCCTTTGGAGTAATGGGAGTACACAGCACAAAGAAACGGAAGTTTACCCGGGAGGACATCTATTTTCTCAGTTCTGCGACCCTCATCATCGCAGAAGTGATCGAGCGCATACACGCGGAAGACGAGGTGAGGAGGCAGCGGGAACACCTGGAAGAGATGGTGGAAAAACGGACCGGGGAACTTACAAAAATAAACAGGCGGCTAAAAAAAGAGATATCCGAGCGGAAACAGGCCCAGAAAGTTCTGCAAAAAAGCGAAGAAAGGTACAGGACAGCAACAGAGCAGACAGGGCAGCTGGTCTACGACTGTGACCTCAGCAGCGGGGAAATAGACTGGGCGGGAGCTATCAGGAAACTTACCGGCTACGACCTCAGGGAGTTTCAGCAGGTGGACTTTGACGGCTGGGTTGAGCATATCCACCCCGAAGACCGCAAAAACGTGTTTTCAGCCCATAAACGTTCCCTGCGGACAGGGGAGAAATTGCACGAAGAGTACAGGTTCCGCAGGAAAGACGGGACTTACTTCTACGCGGAAGACAGCGGGACCTACCTGAGAGATGAGAGCGGATGCATATGCAGGGTAGTAGGGGTGATGAAAGATACCACCGAAAGAAGGCTTGCAATGGAAAAGCTCGAGAAGAGCGAAGAGCGCTACCGGTCGTTTTTGAAGAATTTCAGGGGCATCGTGTTCCAGGGAAATATGGATTTCAATGCTCTTTTCATGCACGGGTCCCTTGAAGAAATAACAGGATACAGGGAAGAGGAATTCGTTCCGGGTGGGTTGAGATGGGACCGGATTATAGATCCTGAAGACCTGCCGATGATTTTTGAAGACGCAGAAAAGTTGAGAACTGTTCCCGGGGCTACCTCCGAAAGGGAATACAGGATAAGGAAAAAGGATGGGAGCAGATGCTGGGTCCACGAAATTCTCCAGAATATTCCCGACGAATCCGGAAAACCCGTGTTTGTGCAGGGCTCGATCTACGACATTACCGAACGCAAAGCCGCCGAGGAAGCCCTGGCAAAAGCCGAAGAAACCAGGAAAAAAGAGATACACCACCGGATCAAGAATAACCTGCAGGTGATCTCATCCCTCCTGAGCCTCCAGGCAGAAAAATTTACGGATGAAGCCATTGCCGAAGCCTTCAGGGAGAGCCAGAACCGCGTCAGATCAATGTCCCTTATCCACGAAGAACTCTACAAATCAAGGGATATGGAGACCCTGGACTTTGCAGCCTACCTCAAAAAACTGACAGCCGACCTCCTCCAGTCCTACAGGGTCAGAAGCGATGAAATCAGCTTGAAGCTGGATATCGAAGAAGTGCACTTCGGGATGGATACTGCAATCCCGCTAGGGATCATCATCAACGAACTTGTATCCAACTCCCTGAAACATGCCTTCCCGGAAGGTAAAGGAGGAGAAATCCTGATCAAGCTTTTCCAGACAGACCACAATAAAAATAAAGTTATAAGTAGGAACAGAAAAATTAATAAAAATGGTAATAGTAATTACAGTACTCAGTTCTCATTGATCGTTTCGGATAACGGGTCAGGATTCCCTGAAAACATTGATTTCAGGAATACCGCCTCCCTGGGGTTGCAGCTGGTAAACACCCTGGTGGAACAGCTCGAAGGAAACATCGAACTAGAGAGAAACGAAGGGACTAATTTCATAATCCGGTTCAGAGAGACCGGGTGACCAAAATGGCAATTAACCGATTCAAAGCTAACAGCAATGGAAGAAAACGGGGGTAACAAAATGGGAAAAGCAAAGATTCTGGTTGTTGAAGACCAGAACATAGTAGCCCTGAATATCAGAAACAAGTTAAAGAATCTTGGGTATACCGTCCCAAGCACCGCAGCTTCAGGGGAGGAAGCAATCCGGAAGGCGGAGCTTACAGGTGCTGACCTGGTTTTGATGGACATCATGTTAAAAGGAGAAATGGACGGGATCGAAGCAGCAAGGGAGATCAAAGCCCGCTTTGGGATACCCGTAATCTACCTTACCGCCTACACGGACAGCGAAACCCTGGAAAGGGCCAAAATGACCGAACCTGCAGGCTATATCTCAAAGCCTTTCAAGGAAGAAGACCTGCACAGCAATATAGAGATGGCTCTCCATAAACACCGTGCGGAAAAGGGAGAAGAAGGGGAAGGTGAAAAAGAAGAAAAAGAAAGCGTTTAAGACAAAACGTTGAATGGAATAATCAGGGATTAAGTGAAAAAGAATTAATGCGGCAGGAAAATAAAAGTTGTTCTGGCACACTCCGCTGCAAGGTACGGAGTATTCAGATGAAATAAAAGTAAGGATGAAAACAGGCACATATGCCTGTGAAATCTACTTTTGAGAGCAGAACATCCTTTAAATCCAGGAACACACTTTAAACCCGACAATCCCCTGGTGTCTTGCCAACCGAATACCGCCGAATAAAATAGATCGCAATTATTCATAGTCGTTCATACTCAACCACAATCATTCGTAACCGTTCATAATCATTCATAATCGTTCATACTTGTTCATAGCAATTCAATGCCTGGCGATTGACGCGACACCAGGATAAGTTCTACTTTTTAATAGCAAAACATATCTGAAGAGGGTATCGGCTGCATTCATCTACAAACTTAAAATCTGAGGGTCCACGAGAAAGTTAGTGCAAAATTTAAAGAACCGGACAGCGTATGGAAAGACATCAGACCTTTAAGATCCATAATAGAAGACGGCTTCAAATTTGTGAAAAAAACGTACTCTCCGGATAATTTACACATGTAATTCAGGTTATTACTTGAGTTCACTGCGAGTTTCAGTTGTCAGGGCAGCTATTGAAGACGGGGCAGAGACCTGCTTTCCCTCAAAACCTTCAACCTCAGAAGGCCTGTAAATCCTGGTTCCGTGATTCACATTTATGAAATATTTTTTATTCCCAAATACAGGTATCGGACATTTTAAGTGCGGGAATTTAATTTATTCTGGCTTCCAGAATTTCTAAAATACTCCCCAAGTTCATAAAAAATTTAAAATAATAACAAATATGTTTACTTTCAAAAATACTTCCTAAATACATAAAAAAATTTAAAATAATACCAGAAATATTTTATAATAGGATGACATAAACGATCAAAGTCAACTCAGGAAATTTAACAAAAGGATTGATAAAAATTTATTCAAAGAGTTGGCCTGGCTTAAAGCCTGAATTCGTCAAAAAGGAGGTTTTAAACTAAAATTGAATATAACTTTCATTTAATTCATAACAGATTTTAATTACAAAAAACAGAAGCTTCAGCTTCATTTCTGATCTTTCTGCGTGATTCGCATTTTTGAAGAGTGAATGTACTAAGAGCGAATGCCCTCTAAAAGTGCTGTTCCCCGCATAATAGAGGACAGGGAAAGAGTCGGAAAAATATTACAATCAATTCATAGGGAATTTTCAGAACTCATGGGAATATTATGGAAAACACTCCCTGAGGATCAGAAGACTTTAGATTAAAAAATTCCTAGATAGTCCAACCCAAGGTGATAAAATGCTAAAACTGAAGCTAGGAACCCGAAAGCTGATTTCGATTTCAATTTGCTTTTTAATGCTGCTTGCTACAAGCTCAGCAGCATTAGCAGCATCAGGTGATTTAGCAAATGTTCAAGTATCCAAAGTTAGTGGAACTGTTACGGTAACAAACGAAGATGGTACTGTTGTATATAAAGGTTCAGACGATGCAGACGCTATTGAAGCGGCTATGAAGGCAATCGATAGCGGTGTCATCTCCTTCCAGAAAGGCGAATATAATATCGACCGTACACTTCGTTTAAAATCAGATATAACCTTCATCGGAGAAGAAGGAGTAGTATTTGACTGCATTAGCTCCCCGGGATTTACTACCGGTACCGGTGGCTATTCTTCTTTAACAATACCAGTGGCAAGTAATGCCAACTCAGGGACTACACAGATTAAGTTGTCCAGTGTTTCTGGCTTGAATGTTGGGAACTATATAAAAATTTCAGACGATTTCACAGTTTCCTATGAAGGGAACGCTTACAAAAACGGCGAACTGGCAAAGATAGTTGCCATCGACGGTTCAACGGTCACAATTGACAGCCCCCTCTACGATAGCTATACCACATCCAGGAATGCCAAGGTCCGAGAAATCTCAATGCTTGAAAACATCAGGTTTGAAAACATTGATTTTGTAGGGAAAGGAATGGACACCAGTTCTACTGCAATCTATTTCTATGCAACGAAGAACGTTACGTTCTCAAATTGTGGAATTGAAGATTTTGGCACCCGTGCGATCAGTTTATTTGATTGTTTAGACTGTACTGTAGAAAACAGCACCTTTAAAAGGATATTCAAAGACGGGACAGGGTATGGAATTGCCATAACAAATGCCTGTGACAATATCGTAATAAAAAACAACTCTTTCCTTGAAAAAGGCAGGCACTACATTGCTGTCGTGTCCAGCAGGGGAGGAGTCACAACTGACGGCTTTACCCGGCATGTAGATGTTCTGGACAATATTTTCAGAGATTGCGCCGACGAAGCTGTAAACTCACACCCGACTTCATCTCCGATTTTCAGAGTTATTGGCAATGAATTCTACGATTCCAGAAAGGGTGTAGAACTCGCCAGAACTGACAGCATCGTAAAAGACAATAAATTTTATCGCTGTGGGAATGCCCTGGTTACATTAAGCACCGGCAACCACGTGATTGAGAACAATTACTTCAACGGGAATAGGATCTCCATTATTCCTCACGCGACAAGCAACATAATAAGGAACAATGTGTTTGACAACGGCGGCTATATCATGCCGGAACTCAATGCCGTAATTGAAAGTAATACTTTCAGGAATTATTCAGGGTATATCATATACGCATCCGGCTCAAGCAGTTCCTACCTGCAAAACATTGAAATTTCAAACAACCTGTGTGAAGACCCCCTTACACTGGCAATGAAATTAAGCTATGCTAAAAATGTTAAATTGTATAACAATGACCTGAGAGGGTATCCTGAATTTAGAGCCTGTGACAATGTAGAAATCGACGGCAACAGGATAAACTCTCCTGCCTCTTCTGGGGTCAGGGTTATTGATGCAAAGGGTCCCTACACAATAACAGATAATGAGTTTAAAGCTGACAGTGTAGGAATTTCCCTTGAAAACACCGGCACATCATTGATTAATGAAAAGATTCTCATCGCGCGTAACGCCGTCGATGCCCCTAAAGCATATTCTAATGACGACTATTCAAATGTCATCGTAGAAGGAGGAACTCCTGAAATCGGAGATTCTACACCAGGGGCTTCGGACACTCCGACAACTCTGGTAGGAGTACAGGATTCCCGCCTTCGTGAAGGCTCTCCTGACACGGTATACAATGACGTTAGTTATCTCGACCTTGGAGGCAGAGACGAAGTCGGCGCATACAGAGACCTTGTCATTTTCGACTTAAGCGAATACGAAGATGCCGAGCTGATCGAAAATGCGACCCTTTCCCTTTTCTGGTACTACCCCGAAGGAGCGGAAAGGTCCGAGGACACAATTGTCGAAATTTACAGGCCTGAAGCCTGGAACCCCTACTACGTGACCTGGAACAGCAGGGACCTTAACACTCCCTGGGCGAATGCCGGCGGAGACTGGTATGACCGGAATAATGCCTCCCAGGGCAGTATCCCCTACGCAACGATTACCATCAAGGGCAGTGATGTTCCTGACAACAGCTACCATGAACTTGACGTAACCGAACTTGTGAAAGAGTACGTGAGCGGCGAGTACGAGAATACGGGATTCCTGATAAAAGCCCGCACGGAAAGCGGAAACTACGTCGCTTTCTACAGCAGTGACTGCGGAATAACGGAATCCACCCCGAAACTCGATGTAGAACTGAAACCCGAGTCTGGAGATACACCTGAGTCTGGAGATACACCTGATGAAGCTCTCGTCCTGAGCAACCTTCAGGACAACCGCCTCCGTGAAGGCTCTCCTGACACGGTATACAATGACGTTCGTTATATCGACCTTGGAGGCAGAGACGGAGTCGGCGGGTACAGAGACCTGGTCCTGTTCAACTTAAGTGAATTGGACAATGCTGAAAGTATCGAGAATGCTACCCTTTCCCTCTTCTGGTACTACCCTGAAGCAATAGAAAGGCCCGAGGACACAGTTGTCGAAATATACAGGCCTGAAGCCTGGAACCCCGACTATGTCACCTGGAACAGCAGGGACCTTAACACTCCCTGGGCGAATGCCGGCGGAGACTGGTATGACCAGAATAATGCCTCCCAGGGCAGTATCCCCTACGCAACGATTACCATCAAGGGCAGTGATGTTCCTGACAACAGCTACCATGAACTTGACGTAACCGAACTTGTGAAAGAGTACGTGAGCGGCGAGTACGAGAATACGGGATTCCTGATAAAAGCCCGCACGGAAAGCGGAAACTACATGGCTTTCTACAGCAGTGACTGCGGAATAACGGAATCCATCCCGAAACTCGATGTAGAACTGAAACCAGAACCTGTAGTTCACGTCCTTAACAACCTTCAGGACAGCCGGCTTCGTGAGGGCTCTCCTGACAGAGTATACAATGACGTCCGTTATCTTGACCTTGGAGGCAGGGACGGAGTCGGCGGGTACAGAGACCTAGTCCTGTTCGACTTAAGTGAATTAGACGATGCTGAAAGTATCGAAAGTGCGGCCATCTCCCTTTTCTGGTACTACCCGGCCGGAATAGAAAGGCCCGAAGACACAATTGTCGAAATCTACAGGCCGGAAGCCTGGAACCCCGACTACGCCACCTGGAACAGCAGGGACCTTAACACCCCCTGGGTGAATGCCGGCGGAGACTGGTATGATCTGAATGATGTCTCTCAGGGCAGCACCCCGTACGCAACAATAACCATTAAGGGAAGTGACTTCCCAGACAACAGCTACCATGAGTTTGATGTAACCGAACTTGTGAAAGCGTACGTAAGCGGCGAATACGAAAATACGGGATTCCTGGTCAAAGCCCGCACAGAAAGCGGAAACTACATCGCCTTCTGCAGCAGCGACTATGAAGACGAAAACCAGAAACCTGTGATGACTGTATCGGAAAAAGCATAAGTTTTCCTCAGTATCGGGTTCGTAAAAAAGCTTAAAATACCCGCGCAGAAGGAAAAATCCTTTCTGCGCAGGAAATTTTTTTAATTTTAATAGTTTTTGGCAGCATTTTTTGAGTATAACCGTTTTTGGCAGCATTTGTTAAGACCTGACAACTCCACATGGGTGACATTACTGAAATATACCTGAAAAGGAGCTTTGCCGATAGTTTTTGATTCCGTATCCAGGGAATAATTTTCTACAATTTTCCCAGCTAAGAAATTCTGCCTGAATTTCTTATTTATATTCGTCCGGATCTACTTTTATCAATTTTACTTTCCCTCTTTTTCCTATGGTTCCTTATGCCTACTTACATGCTGGATTTTAGCCCTCTTTCTTCGTTTTTCCGGGAAGAATATAAATCTTACAAAAATATATTGGATATCTATAAAAAATTTTAACATAATACCAAAAATATTTTATAATAAACTTGTGTAAATGTTCAAAGTTGACTCAGGAAATATAACTAAAAATTAATTGGAACTTCATTTGATGAATTGACCAGGCTAAAGGCCCGGATTCATCAGACAGGAGGTGTTGAACTAAAAGGGAATATAATTGTCCTATAATTCATAACATATTCTAACTACAAAAACAGAAGCTTCGGCTTCATTTCCGAACTTTCTGCGTTATTCGCAATTTTGAAGAGTAAATGAACCAGGAGCGAACGCTCTCTGAATGTGCTGTTCCCCGCATAAATGAGGGTAGAGCGAGAGTCGGAAAAATATTACAATCAATTCCCAGGGAGTTTTCCAATCTCACGTGAAATTGTGAAAATACCCTCTAAGAATCGGTCTACTTTAGATCCAAAAATCCCTAGATAGTCCAACCCAAGGTGATAAAATGTTAAAACTGAAGCCAGGAACCCGAAAGCTGATTTCGATTTCAATTTGCTTTTTAATGCTGCTTGCTACAAGCTCAGCAGCATTAGCAGCATCAGGTGATTTAGCAAATGTTCAAGTATCCAAAGTTAGTGGAACTGTTACGGTAACAAACGAAGATGGTACTGTTGTATATAAAGGTTCAGACGATGCAGACGCTATTGAAGCGGCTATGAAGGCAATCGATAGCGGTGTCATCTCCTTCCAGAAAGGCGAATATAATATCGACCGCACACTTCGTTTAAAATCAGATATAACCTTCATCGGAGAAGAAGGAGTGGTATTTGACTGCATTAGCTCCCCGGGATTTACTACCGGTACCGGTGGCTATTCCTCTTCAACAATCCCGGTGGCAAGTAACGCCAACTCAGGGACTACACAGATTAAGTTGTCCAGTGTTTCTGGCTTGAATGTTGGGAACTATATAAAAATTTCAGACGATTTCACAGTTTCCTATGAAGGAAGAAGCTATAAAAACGGCGAGCTGGCAAAAATAGTTGCCATCGACGGTTCAACGGTCACAATTGACAGCCCCCTCTACGATAGCTATACCACATCCAGGAATGCCAAGGTCCGAGAAATCTCAATGCTTGAAAACATCAGGTTTGAAAACATTGATTTTGTAGGCAAAGGAATGGGCACCAGTTCTACTGCAATCTATTTCTATGCCACGAAGAACGTTACGTTCTCAAATTGTGGAATTGAAGATTTTGGCACCCGTGCGATCAGTTTATTTGATTGTTTGGACTGTACTGTAGAAAACAGCACCTTTAAAAGGATATTCAAAGACGGGACAGGGTATGGAATTGCCATAACAAATGCCTGTGACAATATCGTAATAAAAAACAACTCTTTCCTTGAAAAAGGCAGGCACTACATTGCTGTCGTGTCCAGCAGGGGAGGAGTTACAACTGACGGCTTTACCCGGCATGTAGATGTTCTGGACAATATTTTCAGAGATTGTGCTGACGAAGCTGTAAACTCACACCCGACTTCATCTCCGATTTTCAGAGTTATTGGCAATGAATTCTACGATTCCAGAAAGGGTGTAGAACTCGCCAGAACTGACAGCATCGTAAAAGACAATAAATTTTATCGCTGTGGGAATGCCCTGGTTACATTAAGCACCGGCAACCACGTGATTGAGAACAATTACTTCAACGGGAATAGGATCTCCATTATTCCTCACGCGACAAGCAACATAATAAGGAACAATGTGTTTGACAACGGCGGCTATATCATGCCGGAACTCAATGCCGTAATTGAAAGTAATACTTTCAGGAATTATTCAGGGTATATCATATACGCATCCGGCTCAAGCAGTTCCAACCTGCAAAACATTGAAATCACCAATAACGTATGTGAAGACCCACTGACAATGGCAATGAAATTAAGCTATGCCAAAAATGTGTCCTTAAGTAACAATAACCTGAGAGGGCACCTTGAATTTAGCAGGTGCAATGATGTACAAATCGATGGCAACAGGATAAATTCCCCCGCATCTTCTGGAATTAGAGTTATTAATGCAAGAGGGGAACACACTATAACGGATAATGAGATCAAAGCCGATAGTGTAGGAATTTCCCTTGAAAATACAGGAACATCTCTAATCAAAAATGAGATTCTCATCGGACGCAATGCCATTGATGCCCCCAAAGCATATTCTAATGACGACTATTCAAGTGTCATCGTAGAAGAAGGCGCTCCTGAGATCCCACTTTGGGGAGTGCAGGATTCCCGCCTCCGTGAAGCCTCACCTGACACGGTTTACAATGACGTCCGTTATCTCGACCTGGGAGGCAGAGACGGAGTCGGCGGGTACAGGGATCTTGTCATGTTCGACTTAAGCGAATACGAAGATGCCGAACTGATCGAAAATGCGACCCTTTCCCTCTTCTGGTACTGCCCGGATGGAAGAGAAAGACCCGAGGACACAATTGTCGAAATTTACAGGCCTGAGGCTTGGAACCCCGACTACGTCACCTGGAACAGCAGGGACCTTAACACCCCCTGGGTGAATGCCGGAGGAGACTGGTATGACCGGAATAATGCCTCCCAGGGCAGTACCCCCTACGCAACGATAACCATCAATGGAAGTGACTTCCCTGACAACAGCTACCATGAACTTGACGTAACCGAACTTGTGAAAGAGTATGTGGGTGGCGAGTACGAGAATACGGGATTCCTGATGAAAGCCCGCACGGAAAGCGGAAACTACGTCGCTTTCTACAGCAGTGACTGCGGAATAACGGAATCCATCCCGAAACTCGATGTAGAACTGAAACCAGAACCTGTAGTTCACGTCCTTAACAACCTTCAGGACAGCCGCCTCCGTGAAGGCACCCCTGATACGGTCTTCAATGACGTCCGTTATCTCGACCTGGGAGGCCGGGAAGGAGTCGGCGGGTACAGAGACCTTTTCATGTTCGACTTAAGTGAATTAGACGATGCTGAAAGTATCGAAAGTGCAGCCCTTTCCCTCTTCTGGTACTACCCGGCCGGAATAGAAAGGCCCGAGGACACAGTTGTCGAAATCTACAGGCCGGAAGCCTGGAACCCCGACTACGTCACCTGGAACAGCAGGGACCTTAACACCCCCTGGGTGAATGCCGGAGGAGACTGGTATGACCGGAATAATGCCTCCCAGGGCAGCACTCCCTACGCAACGATAACCATCAATGGAAGTGACTTCCCTGACAACAGCTACCATGAACTTGACGTAACCGAACTTGTGAAAGAGTACGTGGGCGGCGAATACGAAAATACGGGATTCCTGATCAAAGCCAGCACGGAAAGTGAAAACTACATCGCTTTCTGCAGCAGCGAATATGAAGATAAAAACCAGAGGCCTGTGCTGGCCATCTTGGAAAAAGCATAAGTTTTCCTCAGTATCGGGTTCGTAAAAAAGCTTAAAATACCCGCGCAGAAAGAAAAAATCCTTTCTGCGCAGGAAATTTTTTGATTTTACTTGATTCTGACCGGACTTACCAGGACATGACTATTTTCCCGAACACCCGGACTGAAATACACCCGGAAAGGAGCTGTTTTGCATTCGATGCTTGTAATTCCCTTATTTAGCTGAAATTACTGTGTACTTTCATTTATTTGAGCCTGCCATTCAACGAATTTCAGGTACGTTTTTTCATGGTTTTGATCACTCGCCATTCATGTTTCGTGTTTTTACGAGCCCCTTCTATGGAAGGAATTCTTTCGAACCAATTCCAAAACTTGGTGCAACATAAGTATCGGGGCCATAATCGCAGTTCAATATATCTCCTTCTTTTGGGCCATAATCCGGATTTTGAGACCTGATCTTTCTTTGATTTCAGATCCAGGAAATAAGCCTTTAAAGGACCTTATTCAGCGAAAAAACTACGGGATACGTTTCTTTGTATGTTCATCCGGATCTACTTTTATCGAGCTTACTCTCCTCTATTTTTATGGTTCATTATGTCTACTCCCATTATGGATTTCATTCCACCCCTTCTTCATTTCCCGGATATCAAAAGGGGCATCTCTGTGAAATATATTTGAAAACTATAAAAAAAATTAACATAATACCAAAAATATTTTATAATAGGGTCGCATAAATGCCCAGAGTTCACTAAGGAAATTTAACTAAAAGATAAATAGAATCTTGTTTGGTGAGTTGCTAAGGCTGAACACCTATACTCATTCGAACAGGAGGCATTAAACTAAAAAAGAAACCATGAATATCCTATAATTTATGACAAATTTTCATTACAAAAAAACAGAAGCATCGACTTCGTTCCCACCCTTTCCGTACGACTGATATTTTCCAGGACTGAAAATATTCAGAGCGGAAGCTCTCTGCAAATGATGTTCCCGACAAAAAAGAAGTGGAGAGAGGGGCGGAAAAAATATTAAATGCAGTTTATATTAAATTTTTAAAATTTATGTAAACTTAGCAAAATAACCCCAAAAAATTCAATCTACCTTATACCCAAAATTCCCTAGATTGTCCAACCCCAAAGGTGATACAATGTTAAGAAGGATTCTAGGAACCCGAAAGTTAATTTCTTACTCAATAATCTGCTCCCTCATGCTGGTTGCGATCAGCTCAGCAGCAGTAGCTGCACCAGATGATTTAGCAAATATTCAAATTTCTAAAGAGAATGGAATTGCCACGGTAACTAATGAAAATGGCACTGTGATTTATGAAGGTGCTGATGATGTAGCTGCAATTGAAGCAGCTCTGAACGAGCTCGATAGTGGCGTCATACTCTTCCAGAATGGGGAGTATTCCATAGACCGTACAATTAGTTTAAAATCCGACATCTCCTTTGTTGGAAATGAAGGAGTTGTATTTGATTGCATTAGCTCTCCGGGATTTACTACAGGTACCGGTGGCTATTCCTCTTCAACGACATCTGTGGCAAGTGATGCCAACTCAGGGGCTACACAGATTAGTTTGTCCGATGTTTCTGGCTTGGATGTTGGAGACCATGTAAAAATCTCGGACGATTTTACAGTTCCCTATGAAGGGAAAGATTACAAAAACGGAGAACTGGTAGAGATTGTTGCCATCAACGGCACAACGATCACAGTTGCCAGCCCGCTGTACGATAGCTATACCGTATCAAGGAATGCGAAGGTCAGAGAAATCTCAATGTTCCAGAACATCTCCTTTGAAAACATTGGTTTTTCAGGATTTGGTATGGATACCAGTTCAACTGCCGTCTATTTATATGGTGTGAAGAACGTTACGTTCTCAAATTGTACAGTTGAAGATTTTGGGACTCGTGCGATCCTCTTATTTGATTGTTTAGACTGTACTGTAGAAAACAGTACCTTTAAAAGGATATTCAGAGACGGAACAGGATATGGAATTGCCATCACAAATGCCTGTGACAATATCGTAATAAAAAACAACTCTTTCCTTGAAAAAGGCAGACACTACATTGCTGTCGTGTCCAGCAGGGGAGGGGTCACAACTGACGGCTTTACCAGGCATGTAGATGTTCTGGACAATATTTTCAGAGATTGTGATGACGAAGCTGTAAACTCACACCCGACTTCATCTCCGATTTTCAGAGTAATTGGCAATGAAATCTACGATTCCAGAAAGGGTGTAGAACTAGCCAGAACTGACAGCATCGTAAAAGACAATAAGTTTTATCGCTGTAAGAATGCCTTAGTTACCTTATCCACCGGCAACCACGTTATTGAGGGTAATTACTTCAACGGAAACAAGATTTCCATTATCCCTCACGCTACAAGCAACATAATAAGGAACAACGTGTTTGACAACGGCGGGTATATCATGCCGGAACTCAATGCAGTAATTGAGAATAATACCTTCGAAAACTACAGCGGCCGTATTGTATCCTCAGTAGGCTCAAGCAGTTCTTACGTGGAAAACATTGAAATCTCCAACAATACCTGCGAAGACCCACTGACGATGGCAATGGAATTCGGCTATGCTAAAAATGTTAGGTTAAATAATAACAACCTGAACGGGGATCTCGAATTTAGCGGATGCGATGATGTTAGCCTCGAAGGCAACAGGATAAACTCTCCTTCCTCTTCAGGGATAAGAGTTATTGATGCAGCGGGCCCGCACTCTATAAGTGTCAATGAGATCAAGGCTAGCAGTGTAGGAATTTCCCTTGAAAATTCCAGGACAACTCCAATTAAAGACGAAATTATTATCGACCGCAATGTCATTGATGCCCCTGCAGCAATCTCTAATGATGATTATTCGAATGTCATCATGGATGAGGAGGGAAGCCCGGGAACTCTCAGGATAGTGGAAGATTCCCGTCTCCGTGAAGGTTCTCCTGACACCGTCTTCAAGAACGAGCCCTATATCGACCTTGGAGGCAGAGATGATGTCGGAGGGTACAGAGACCTTGCCCTTTTCGACCTGAGTGACTACGAAGATGCTGAACTGATCGAGAATGCGACCCTTTCCCTCTTCTGGTATTACCCTGAAGGAATGGAAAGGCCTGCTGACACGGTTGTCGAAATCTACAGGCCTGAAGCCTGGAACCCAGATTACGTCACCTGGAACAGCAGTGACCTTGACACCCCATGGGTTCATCCGGGAGGTGACTGGTACGACCAGAATAATGTCTCCCAGGGCAGCACTCCCTACGCAACGATAACTCTCAATGGAAGCGACGTCCCTGACAACAGCTACCATGAACTTGATGTAACCGGCCTTGTGAAAGAGTACGTAAGTGGTGAGTACGAGAATACGGGATTCCTTATCAAAGCCCGCACAGAAAGCGGAAACTACATCGCTTTCTGCAGCAGTGACTATGAAAACGGAAACCAGAGGCCTGTGCTAACCATCTCGGAAAAAGAGTGATCTTTCTCCTCAGTATCTGGTCGGTAGAATTACCGAAAACACCCGCGCAGAAAGAAGGATCCTTTCTGCGCAGGAAATTTTTTGAGTTTAACTGTTTTTAATCCAAACTGTTTTTAATCTCAACTGTTTTTAATCTCAACTGTTTTTAATCTCAACTGTTTTTAATCTCAACCATTTTCTGACTGGATTTTTTGAGTTTAATTGTTTCTGACTGGATTTTACAGGATTTCATCACCCTGTGGGATGCCGGCCCCGAAATTTTCAGAGCAGGGGCTTTTCTGCATGGAACATTTGTAATTCCCTTTAGTTGTATGGTTTTGATCTCTATTAATTCATTTTTCATGTTTTTACAACCCCAATACTATGGGAAGGACTCTGTTATTTGCTATAGTCAAGGACCCAAATTCCCCCCAATCTCAAGTGAAAGTTTAACACAGAAAGCCCCGAAAATACGGAATAAAGTAAATAGGGGCACAATCCTTCCGTGCTTTCCGTGTCTTCCGTGGTTATAATTTAAGTGTAAATATTTGCGTTCGGGACTATAAGTTTATTATGGCCTATCCCACGAAGACCTCTCCCGTGAAAAAGGATATTTCATCATTGAAAAAATACAGATTGTCCAGTCCAACAGATAACCTTTTTTAAATTCAAAACTATATCATTATTATTCCTTTTTGGGGTCTTAAAAGGATCTTGAAAAATAGTTAAGGGGATAATTTTATGGGAATTAATGGGGATTCAAAAAGAAAGGGATGCATTGCTATTTTAATTTTTTCGATAGCAATCTCTGCCAATATTACCTTCCATGTACCAACTGCAATGGGGTCTCCTGTATACGTTGCAGGAGAGGGGAACGGAGGCTTTAACATTGTCGGCAGCGAGAATACTTTCCAGGTAGCTCAAACCCTTGAGTTTGGAGCAGAGAACTTCGATTTAAAAAGCATGCAATTTAAGAGTCCCTTCAGATACCTTACAAGCTACACCTTTCTTAGCGGTGATGGACACGGGCCTGAGGATGATTCGAATGCAGATCTCAGGTTAATTGATGAGGCAGGTAGAGGTCTGTTTATTCCATTGATGACGAATGGATTTTATAATTTGATGTTTTTTGAAAAACCTACAAGCATCCTTACCTTTCTGGTTATGCATATTCTGTTCTTCGTGTTCTGCATCGGTATAGTAGTGGCCTATACTAATGCCGGAGCAAGCCCTCTCACGAACCCTTCATTCAGGGACGCCATGAAGGTCCTGTTACCACTGTTATTTGCAGGTTTTTTATGCATGCTGTTCCCATACATCGCGACAATTTACAATGTACCGGAAGATTCGGCATATGTTCAAATCTCCAAAGAAAATGGAGTTGTCACTGTAGAGAATGAAAAAGGTGCTGTGATTCATAGCGGCCCCGATGATGCGGACGCAATTGAAGCTGCTCTGGCTGAGAGTGAGGGGAGAGTCATACTCTTTGAAAGAGGAGAATATGATATAGACCGTACAATTCGTTTGAAATCCGAGGTCTCCTTCGTTGGAAATGATGAAGTGGTATTTAATTGCATTAGCTCACCAGCGTTTAATACCGGAACCGGGGGATATTCTTCTTCAACCATATCCTTATCAAGTGATGCAAACTCAGGGGATACCCAAATTAAGCTGTCGAGTGTTTCGGGCCTAAATGTTGGGGACTATGTAAAAATTTCAGACGAATTCTCAGTTCCTTTTCAAAGGAATGATTACAAAAACGGAGAACTGGCCGAAATAATCGATATATCAGGTTCAACGATTACCGTTGACCGCCCACTGTATGATGACTATACTGTAGCCAGGAATGCCCAGGTCCGAAAGATCTCAATGTTTAAAAATATCTCCTTTGAAAATATTAATTTTATAGGGTACGGCATGGATACCAGTTCAACTGCGATCTATTTTTACGGCGTGACGAACATCATGATCTCAAATTGCGGATTTGAGGATTTTGGAAACCGTGCGGTAAGTTTCTGGGATTGTTTGGACTGTATTGTAGAAGGCAGTACCTTTAAAAGGGTATTTAAAGACGGAACCGGATATGGAATTGCCATAACAAATGCCTGTGACAATATTGTAATAAGAGACAATTCATTTCTGGAAAAGGGCAGACACTACATTGCTGTTGTTGCAGGCCGAGGTGGGGTTACAACAGATGGTTTTACCAGAAATGTTGATGTGACAAACAATGTTTTTAGAGATTGTGCTGACGAAGCCGTAAACTCACACCCGACATCAGCTGCAGTTTTCAGAGTCAATGACAATGAATTTTATGATTGCCGAAAGGGTGTCGAATTTTCCAACAGTGATAGTGTTATAACAAACAACACTTTTGTGCGCTGTGCCAATGGAGTTGTATTATTTGATACGGGCAATCATCTAATCGAAGGAAATTCCTTCAGAGAAAACAGAATCTCTATCATACCCCATAATACTAACTCTGTAACCAGAGACAATTCTTTTGAAAACAGTGGGTAAAATGAAACAAAATCAAAGTTGCGCTGGCGCACCCCGCTGCAAGCTGGCGGGGCATTCGACTGAAATAAAACATTTAGTATACACAATATACTAAAGGGACTGAGGTATTTTTAACGTAAAACATCCTTTTCCGGACCCTCAGTCCATATAATGGCTGAAGGTTTTGGGATATATAACTTTATGAAGTATAATTTTAATGACGCTGTGAAGATTAAAGAAATGGATGTGGCAATTGCTGCCCCTGTTATCCCGTATTTCGGTATTAGGAGAATGTTCAGTATTGTGTTCATCACAGCACATATAAAAGATAATTTGGACATCAAAGCCACTTTTCCGATACCAGCAAGAGCCCCACTGATTGAAAGAATTGGAGCATATACGGAATAACCAACTAGTAGAATCAAGAGAGGATAGTATGCTGGTAGGAACTCCTCTTTAAACAACACCTCTATCAAAAATTGGCCCAGCACTATGAGTGTAAAAGAAATAAATATGGTAATTGCTAAAACTTTTAACATGCTATTTTTCATCAGTTCGTGTATGTTTTCATATTTCTGTTTCCCATAGTAATTTGCTATGGCGGGGGTTGTTATTCTTTGAACTGAGTCGGGAATTAATCTTAACCCCTCTACAAAGATTATTGCAACAGCATAGTACCCTACATCAATCTCACTCATGAAATGACCTACCATCAGGCTGTCGATCTGCACATTGATCATCCCGATTGAATTTGCAATGACGATGTAGAACCCGAACCGGAACACTTCTTTAAGGACTGCATTCATGTCTGCCGAGTTGGCAGAAAAATACTCTCTGATAATTATCAATGATAATATTCCCACTAAAATTGTCGGGGCTACAAAACCTATTACTGCACCTCTTACGCCCAAATCCAGCAGTAACACCAGAACTATTGACACGGTCATCACAGATACACTCTGAGCGATGTTCACAACGGCATACCATTTCATCTTCCGCAGACCGTTCAAAGCCCCAATGACGGCTTTCTGCATGGCTATGAACGGAAAACAGAATGCTGTGATCTTCAGAAGGTCGACCATTTCGGGACTGTGAAAAAACTGGATAGCTATAATTCCTGATAGCAGGTACATTAGTACCCCCATCATAGACCCGCTTACTATGGACCCTAAAAGTCCAGATGAAACAAATCCCTTTACCCTGGGCAGGTCGTCATCATATTCGGCAAGGTATTTGGTCAGGGCTACACCAATACCGAACGCTGCAAAGTGCATGCCAAAAATGTAGATGGTAAAGACCAGGGTGTAGAGGCCGAGTCCCGAGGGCCCCAGTTCTTTGCCGAGCACGATTCTAAGCAACAGATGTGATAGGGAGGCTGTCGCCAGGCTGATAAACGACCACTGGACATCTTCCATCATTTTGCTCAATTTTAGGTTGAACATATCTTGACCGTCGAGGTGTAAGAATTAATAACTGACTGGCTTTCAATTCTATTCTGTGAATGCTTAGCATATCTGTGAACCAAATGTTCCGAACCTGTGCTTTTATAGTCTCAGGTGACTGGTCTTATCGTTCTTTTTCACTCAAGAACCCCCCCATAGAAATGAAATAAATCAACCCCACATCCTATACGGAAACGCAACGATCAATCCATTGCATGCCGGATAAAAGTAAGTCAAACAGCTTTTTTAATATTTTTTATAGAGATGTATTCCATCATCCTCATTTTTAGATCCCAGAATCACTATTTTAAATCCCGTCCACATTTTTATCCAGGTTGTATTGTTTCCCCCAAACTCTTTATCTTCCCCCCAACAACTTTGTAACAAATTTCGATGTGACTGGGAGAGCTTTTTACCTCAAATTTTAGCGCAGGCACTGGTAGGTTGCTATAGAATATTCGTGAACCTTCTCCGCTTATTGAGTGTCGATAATAGAAACAATCTTTTCACTTGCATTTCCATTTCCGAATCTGTCTTCGTGTGTCTTCAATGAAGGATGAAATCCATTTACCATTTCAAGAATTTTGTCTTTATTGGCTCCAACCAGGACATTCCACCCATCTTCAACCGTTTCACCCCATTCGGTATTTTCCCTCAATGTGATGCATGGAATTTTCAGGATATATGCCTCTTTTTGAATGCCGCCGGAATCCGTAAGTATCATTTTTGCATGGTTCATCAGTTTTATGAAATCAAGAAAGCCGAGTGGTTTTACCAGTTCAACAGATGACTTCAGCTTATCATACATCCCATATTCTTTTAAGAATTTTTCAGTTCTCGGATGTACCGGGAATACAACAGTTTCTTTTAATTCGGAAAAAGCATCAACAATATTTTTAAGATTCTCTTTGTTGTCTGTGTTACTTGCCCTGTGAATTGTGGTTAAGAAATAGCTTTTGCTTTGTAAACCAAGGTCATTCAGGATATTTGATTTGTTTTCTGCAATCTTTTTATTGTAAAGCAGGGAATCCGCCATCACATCCCCTGTTAAATGCACATTATCAGTGATTCCTTCGTTTTTTAAATTGCTAACCGCGTTCTTGGTCGGGCAGAAAAGAAGGTCAGAGCAGTGGTCTGTCAGAATCCTGTTTATTTCCTCAGGCATTGATTTGTCAAAACTTCTTAACCCGGATTCTACATGAGCAGTTTTTACATGAAGTTTGGAGGCTGCAAGGGCTCCGGCAAGCGTTGAATTTGTATCCCCATAAGTCAACACAAGATCGGGTTCTTCTTTGATAAGTACTTCTTCTATTTTCTTCAGCATTTCACCTGTTTGAAAGCCGTGTGAACCCGAACCGATTCCCAGAAAATAATCCGGTTCAGGGATGTTTAGTTCACTGAAAAAAACATTATTCATATGATAGTCATAGTGCTGGCCAGTATGAATCAATATTTCATCATGTTTTTTTCTCAACTCTTTTGATACCACGGATGCCTTTACGAATTGAGGTCTCACACCTACTATGCTGGCGATTTTCATGATACTACCTTATCTAAAATTATATTGGAAATCCGGATTTTCTTTCATTTCCTTAAAACTATCAGGATAACTTTCAATGAACCATGTCATGAATGCTGTAACATCTATTTTTTCTTTCAATAACCTTTCTCTTTTCTTATCCCATTCTTCTTTACGCTCTGGTTTATTTATAAGCTCAACTGCTTTTTTTAACGCTTCTCCAGAGTCACTATAATTGAAAATAAGATTATACTTTTGCTCAAGCTCTATAAAATTCGACATATCATTGTTTCCTACAAAAGAATTACAGCGTATTGCGGGAACCCCTAAAACTGCAGCTTCGGTCGTCATTGTCTGACTATCGCCCACCAGCATTTGCGTATAGTATAGTAAATCATGAAGTTTTTCCGGTGAAACCGAAACCCTGTATTTTTCCAGTTCAGAACCCAGTTTTTCTTCAGAAGTGATTAACACACGCCCGTATTTTTCAAGTTCTTTTACAAACTCTATTTTATTTTGTATGCCCTGATGGCCGATATCATGATCCGCATCCCACGCAACAAATCTTAAAATTATGAAAGTATCTTCCCCGGTAAAACCCAGCTCATCAAGTACTGCCTGTTTTGGATGAAAGCGATTGGGATGGAGGTATGCCAACTCCTTGTAGCCATCGAATGAAATCTGTTTTGCCCCGAGTTCCTTTTTGAATGAAGATGTAGTGCAAATAACAGTTGCAAAAGGATTTGTCAGAAGATGTTCAATTGTCCCTTTTTCGGAATCCTCAAAAATAATAGAAGGTTTTCCAATCAATTTTCCAATATGAGCACTGTAGGCATTCCCGGAACCCCCTACCAGGATATCCGGTTTAAAATACTTTGCTATATTATATACTCGCTTATCAATTTCGATCAGTTCAACCGCTTTAGAAAATAACCCTGACCTTGCAGACCCGACAACTTCATAATCAAAACCATAAGCATCCAGCAAATTCAAAGAAACATCCTTATCAATTGCTGTAATCTTGCATTCATGTCCTTTATTCTCTAAACCCCTGATGACATACTTAAATAAATGAACTTGAGCCGGATGACAAATATTGAAAAGTATCCTCATTTCCTCACCACCAGCAAAACCTTCTTCCCCGAATTAAATACAAGATCCTCTAACCAGAACAAGCCCCAATAAATGCTATTTGAGGTCCATCGACTCGGATGCAGTGAAATATAAAAGTTACTGATTTTATTTCTCTTGATCAACCTGATAAGCTCATCAGTCGTATTAGCAGAGATCTGCTCATTTTTACCGGGAATAAAATCTCGCAGGTTATTTTTTGAGTTCCACCCTCTTCCCGTATCAGTAAAATAATTGAGGTTTTTCCCTGCAGATAAATAGGCCTCTCCAATAAGTCCAAAGTCCCTGAAATCATAGGATTTCCAGAGATCACGATTATCGTATTTTGATAACACGGACCCATGCATACAAATTGTTTTTAGGTTGCAGATGCTTCTGAATTTATCCACATCATCTTCAAATAATTTGATGGCTTTTTCATGGTCACCCCTTGCAGTGCTCAAGACCTCATAATGATACCCTACCTCATGCCCCATTCTCTCGATTTCCTGTATGATTTCAGGAACAAAAACATTATTGCGAGTTCTGAAGTAGTAAGTTGCCTGTATCCCAAGTTCCTTTTCTATACGTGCGGTGTCTAACGCGGTCTCGGCCCGTCCATCCACATCATGACGCATCAGGACAAAACGCTCTGGATACTTATTACCTGAGGTCACGTATTCTCCCACGGTGATGGTTGTATAGTTTTCTGTGATAGTAGAACATAGTTTATAGAATTTATCAAGTGTAAAATCAAGATTGTGAATATTTAGCATTACAGATTACCCCAATTTACCCCGATTTACCCCAATTTACACTATTAACATTAGAGGCAGACCCAATTATGACTGCAGTTCCCTATAAATAGTATAGGTTGTCCCAATTAATACTACAGAGTAACTTGATTAACGTGACAGAGTAACTTGATTAACGTGACAGAGTAACTTGATTAACGTGACAGAGTAACTTGATTAATGTAACACATGAAAACGATGATTTAGTATTTCAACGATCTTATCCAGATCTTTTTTGTCCATGTTTGGATGAGTAGGTACGGTTAAGGTTTTATTTGTCATCTGTTCAGCTATTGGGAAATCTGAAGATTTTTCATTGTACAGGTGTGGAAGTGATTCTGGCAGATATGGAGTTACTTCTATTCCTGAATTTATAAATGAATTTATGAGTTTATTGCAATTTTCTCTGCTTATATTTTCAAAGTAGATTGGAAAGCGAGAATATGCCGGTTTCATCTGTTCGGATACTTCTGGAAAAAATAAACCATCCTTATCTAAATTTTCCATCAGGTAGCTGGCATTTTTAATCCTGGCATTGTTATAAGCATCTAACTTTGATAGTTGCTTTACGCCCAGACTAGCCTGAAACTCTGTATACTTATACATCAAATCCCCAAGCTCAGAATATGAGATTGAGTTTGTCTCCCCCAGATTTTTATTCCCCATTAGACTATACACTAATGAATAAAAAGCATTAACATTGCAAAGCGAATATCCAAACATATATGTAAAGGTTTTAATTTGATGCATAAAACCATATTTTTTAAAAGTATCATTTATTGCAGAGACCTTATTCGAAAGTTCACTGTCATCGGTACAAACAATGCCACCATGAATCGTAGTGATTGGCTTTCCCATATTCAAACTGAATAACCCTGCATCTCCATAAGTACCGACTTTCTTTTCTTTATATTCAGCCCCCATTGACTGGCAGGCATCTTCAATTACCATGGCTCCGTGGTCATGGGAGATTTCCGTAATCTTATCTATAGAACAGGGATAACCGAACATGTGAGTTGCAATGACAACCCTGGTTTTACTTGATATTTCTTTATTAAGGCTGTCAGGATCCATATTATATGTGTAAGGCTCGATATCAACTAATTTGAGTTTCAGCCCCATTGTAGTAACAAGGCGTAGAACATCTTTACAGGTGTAGGCAGGAACAATAACTTCATCACCTTTTTTTAAATCATAGGCTCTCATTATGGTATACAAGCCGGAAAAACCGGAACATGTAAGGTTCACGTACTTGCAGTTCAGGTAATTGGATATTTCATCTCGAAACTTTGCGTAAGCAGTTGAATTATTTCTTGAGTTCGCAGACGTCTTAAAATATTCGGACGTAGTCTTCAATATTTCTTGTGGATAAATGGGCGCCTGGGAAATTGGGATCATTAGATAACTCCTAACATATCCTGTCCAATATCAATTACGATTACTTACTGATCTACTCAAAATGACTTACTAATCTACCCAAAATGACTTACTAATCTACCCAAAATTTGTTTTTTTAAATCCCTCACAACTCTCAATTATCTGAAGACAAACATTTTCCATAATGTTTCAGGGTATGTCTCTCCTGATGTTGGGACCTATTTTTGCTGTCAATGATAAGGGCAATCTACTCCAGACCTTTGCATATTTTTTATATTCATCATGAGGTGGTCTCAGAATCATAGACGGGGGGTAATAAGAGTAATTCAGTGGAAATTCAGTACAACCCCAGCGAGTTTTAAATACCTGATTGCCGGAATTAACCAAACTTCTACCAAAATCAACCCACGAAAGATTATTTTCAGATGCATATTCCACACAATTCCAGTACATGAAATCATTAGGAGCATATTGGAAAAACTCCGACAGAGCTGCACCCCATGCTGTGATCAACACATCTTTGAATGTCAGGAGATAGAAAGAAGCTATTGGAAGGCCATCTAAACTTGCTCGGGATGTAAAAACATTACCAGGAAATTGCTTAATGATGTTCCTGAAAAATTCTTGATCATGAACCGGAGTACCCAGCCGTTTCATACTCCAGGAATATAGCTCATAAAATGTAGAGATCCCCTCCAAACTTGCCTCCATTTCATATTTCAAATTACTTTTTATTCCTTTTCTTATTCTATTTCTAACATTTCTGTTCATCTTGTTCCAGACATTCTCATGCCCTGCCGAAACATCTAAAAGGAAAGTGGAGAAGTTTCTGGTACAACTGATATTTCCATAAATATTAGTTTTGAAATTCCGAAACTCGCAATAATCCACTCCCAGATTATCTCCGATATCAATTGCCTCGTCAATTAATGCTTTCTCAACAGAATCGTCAACAGCACAAACCCCACCGTAAGGAGAAAACGGAACGGATACAAGACGTCTTCCAAAAAACAGATTATTCATATAAAAAAGTGGAAAAATACCAGCTATGTTTCCGACCTCATCTTCAGCAAACAAATAATAAGGTTCATGGTCATAGGTTTTCTGGACAACATTTTTCCACCCGATTTGATGATAAAATGTTGTCCTATCATTCTCCATGACAAAGTCTCCCCACCTTTTTTCGTCTTTTGGTTTCAATTGCTTTATCTCAAATTCCATGATGATTCCCTAGCAGATCTCTTAAAGGAACTTTCTTAACATTGTCTAACTTTTTTAATACGTGCCGAATTCTTTTTTCAACTATTTTTCCTTTCAGAATCCAGTATAAAGGTCTACCATTTCCAATAGATGGAAATTTCTCATTAGAAATATCAATTGGATGAAAATAAAATATCGTATGGCCTCTGTTCAAACTCTGCTTCAGCCCTTTGAATATAAAATGAGAACCAAGGAATCTCAGCATTGGTCCTCCCGAACTGGGGACCTTAACCCCCATATTATAATAGGCCCAGGGGAATTCAATAAAATTCCTGCTTTCGGCAGGTTCCAGGCACCCTTTAGATGGATAATAAGGGACAGAGGAAACACCTTTCAAAGAAGAATCTGATTTATTATACAGCGAATTTACGGACACTGATGAATCGTACTTGAATCCGATATTTTCAAGTGAGTCAAGCATCCATCCTGTTACCATTGCATTTGGTGCCCGGTACCCAATTACTTCCTGTCCGGAGATCCTTTCAAGTATTTTCTTTGCCTCCAGGGTACTTGTTTCAAATTCTTCAACACTCATCAGAGGTTTTTTTGTCTTTGGATCGATACTGCATGTATGATGCGCTCCATGACATGCAATTTCATGCCCTCTTTCAGAAATTAATTCAATGAGTCCCGGGTAATGTTCTGCGATATCGGCAACAACAAAAAATGTGGCAGTTATGTTAAATTCATCCAGAATATCCAGTATTCTTTTTGTAGGTTCACTCAAGTAGTCATACCTATCATTCCATTTTTCAAAAAATTCATTTACATCTTTGTAAACCGAAAAGGCAGAACCAGAAACCGACGGAATATGGTACCAGTCTTCAACGTCGACTGTAATAGACAAACTATTATTTCTTATCCTCCTCATACCCTGGCTCTCACTATTACGTTTCATCAAAATCTTCTTCCCGATATTAACTGCAAGATCCGCTGAATAATATAAGCCCCATCCAGAAATACTTGAAGACCATCTCTCCGGATGAGTTAATATATAAAAATTATTATATTCTTCATTTTTTATCAACTCTATAAGATCCGCAGTTGTATTCGCAAAGACCTGTTCATTTTTACCGGGAATATAATCCCTTAAATTGCTTCCGAAGCTCCATGTTCTTCCGGTATCGGAGAGGTAGTTGAGATCATCTCCTGCTGAGAGGTAGGCTTCCCCGATTATTCCGAAGTCCCTGAAATCATGGTTATTCCAGAGGTTGAGGTTATTGTATTTTGACAGGGGTCTTCCGTGCATTGAGATCGTTTTTACCTCGCAAATCTGTCTGAAATCATCCAGATGGGACCGGAAAATGTCGATAGCCTTTTCGGAATTTCCGTTTGCCTCACTCAAGGTCTCGTAATGATAGCCGATTTCATGGCCCATGTCCCTGATCTTGCATATGATATCAGGTTTGAACACACTTTTACATGATCTGAAATAGTATGTTGCTCTTATGCCGAGTTCGTGTTCAATCTTTGCAGTCGTTAGAGAGTTTCCCGGCATCCTGTCAACATCGTGGCGCATTAATATGAAACGCTCTGGATGCTTGTTATTCAGATATTCATTCATCGTTACTGTGGGGTAGGTGCTGGATATTGCCTCACAGAGTTGACAAAATTTATGGGTTGTGAAATCGCAATCTTCAATAGTCAGCATTAGAGATCACCGCCATGAATTTTTGTGACTTTTCGAAGCTATTTGACTTCAACCAGCACATGCTATCCACAATATTTATTTCCAGGCATCTCTGTTCACACTCTCGATCTTTTTTGATGCTCTCACAGTTCCATCTATAAGGTTTCAATTCATCAGACGTTGTCTTGATCATCGGTTCCTTGTTAGCGGTGCAACCCTGATGCCAGCTCTGGCCTGCAAGCCAACTGGCAGTTACACTGTTTGCTGACTCTGTGGTCGCAACCGGCTGTCGCACATGTGCTTGAGTTCTTCTAATCATCTCTCTCATGGGTCAATCTACAACGATCATGCGGCTACATGCTGCTTTGCGAGTAGTGCAACTGTCCCTGTGGCAATCATCCATAAAAAGAAAATGTCACCACAATCCCCTGTGAAACGTTTTCGGTAAATTCCTGTCCCCCACCCCAACGCCAGGGACTTCACTTATAGCAGTATTAAGCACTGAAAAAATTTCATTTTTGGAAATATAAGTTCGGATAACTTCAAATTTGCAGCTAATAAATCCTGATATTCATTCCGTAAGTTTTAAGTGAAAATATATCTGGTCACTTATCTTGTTCTCAAATTTATATGGCAAATTGCAATAGAAGTCACACACTTGAGAAGAAAAAACAAGCACGTGAGACCTTACCAAGAACATTATTAGTTAGACTGTTTGGTGTCTCATGCCACTGGTTTTTGGTTCAACTGCGTAAGTCCTATGCAAAATACTATTCATAAAAATAAATAATTTTGGAAACAATGTTCCCGAAAAATGTTGCCTAAAAATATAAATATTAAAAAGCAAAGGTAACTATTCCACCTGCCCAAAACAACGTAATTTGCCGTATTTTCCAAAAAATCAAAGGGGCAAATGACCATAAGCCTATTTTCTCAAATTGTGGATACCGAGTGTGCTTTTTTAATCCAGCCCGAGGACTTAGGCACACAAACCCAATTATAAAAAAATCAATATCAATCGGCTTATTTTGTTTGCGTTGAACAGCACAAGTGATGAGGATAAAATTTATGGTACTTGTAATAAGTCACTATAAAATAGAGGGACAAGAGACTTTGAACAAATCTTTTATTGAGAACATTATATAAAAATAAAGTTTAAATTAAGAATATTTTGCACCCTTGCTACAAGAACGTACGAGACTTATATAGCCAGACCTATATAAAAAAGAGGCAAACATATATATTAAGTTTATGTGGGGAATTTTGGAGACGCTTCCATCATTGAACTTGCTGTTCTAATGACTTAAGTAAAGGAGTCACTCATCTTCCCCTGCCATCACACCTTATTACACTTTGAGAATTTTGTTTTAAGAATTTCTTATTTATCACACTGATTTTTCAAGAATCCCCGAACTGTCTTGTCAATGAGGATGAAAGGTGTCAATAAAAGCAATTTGTTCAACCAGGTTTCCAGATTCCCGCACATGTCACTACTGTTAAAGAAGAAAAATGAAGCTCTAAAAACGCTTCACTAAATGCTTAATTTCAAATTGATATAAAAAAAGTGATAATAGGTTTTTCAGGTGAGTCGTGAAATAAGACTCATCTAAAGCACTAAAGAATAATTACATAATTTGTAAAGTTTTAAAGACAACAGTCGCAAATAAAGAATACAACAGCGGATAAATCCCTGCATTTACTGAAGTTTCCAGGGTTTTTTCCCATATTTTCGATACAGATAAAATTTGCCTGAAAGAAAGGAGAAAGATCAAGCCTATCATCGGCATTAGCCCGTATTCTGGCAATCCCGAAGAAGTTGTCATTGAAATTGTATCGTATGGAATAACCGCATTTGTTACTATACTTGTAAACGTTATAATTCCCCCCTGGCAGTTGCCAAACTCATGTGGTTTCTCCAGATCAGATCTGGGACCTTGTGTAAATCCGGAAGTTTATAGGAATAAGTAATGATATTTGCAAAACAATCCTATAAATAACTTCTCGCAAAAATAATAACATTCCTCATAATAAATTAAAGTATATATTACTGTTATCTTTTGCATTCAGGAGCAGCGGTTACACCGAAATGTTTTATAATCCCCCTTGTTATTCAGGAAGGACTGTACTGTTCCCAAACCCCTTTGTTCCTTGGCGCTCCTCTCAAAAATCAATTTCAAGGTAAACTTCCTGCACTTTCCTACCGGCATCTTTCCTGCCTGTATAAAAGAACGGGCCTGTATAAAGGAACTTTTTTGAACGTTTTTGGCAAACAAATTCCACTGAAAAAAACTGTGAAATTTGTCTACCTTCACATTCGGATATGAAGGAACCGTTGAGAAGGTCGGGATTTTTAGTACTTATTCCGGAGACAAGCTTAACCATATTTTGCACAATGTAACACTGTGGCCGCCCAGACTGTAGGCCCTAATTTTATACAGTTTGGTATGACGCTATAAAAAAGCCAGCCCCGATAAATAAATAAATAAATAAATAAATAAATAAATAATTCTACTCCCCCACATCCAAATGATTTACAAAGTGTATTAGACGCATCATCTATAAAATATTTATCCGTTTTGGACTGTTGTGACTCAAAGGGTAAAAAGTTTCCAGTTCCTTAAAAAGCTTCTTAAAAATAATCTGTGTACATTATGCCAGTAAAAAAGCTGCCTACAATAAGTACAGGCGCTTGATTCATGGAGAGGAACGTTTTTAGTTAAATTTTCATATTGTTTTTTGCTTCCTGCCACGCAGGCAGGAAGTACCTCTATTACACATAATTATTCCTTCTGGAGTTTGGAATACCTGGAGAATATGGACCCACAAATTGCCAGAAAGAGGCCGAACATTGCAGCCAAGAACCATAGAATCAACCAGTCAAACCCATTACTGTCCTTTATCTCCTCTTTTTGATGCCCATCGTCAGCGAGAGCATTTATAGATAAGCCCGGATTCGATGCAGCAATCCGGGTTTCCGGCGGGAGTGAGAAGGATTCTGTTGTCTCCTTCTTCCTTATTGGCAGGGTTCCACGGTCAGCGCTGCTTCTTCTCTTTGAGGGCTTATCCCCATCATCGACGTTGTTTTCTCCATCATCAATGGACTCCTTTCCTTCCTCATCGTCCGCACCAACATCTGTGCCAGGAGTTGTGGCAGTATAGCTAGTTGAATTGTCCCAGGCGATGTTCCCGGCAGCATCAACCACAGAAACGTTTACCGAATGGATGCCTTCAACAACGGTTATGTTTCCTTCCCAGAAGTTCCCACTGACAAAGGCTAACGGGGTACTGGAACCTTTAACGCCTGTTACGCCAAAATTATCAGTTGCCTCCACACTTACCGTAATAAGGTCACCGGTATCCGGAGTGTAATCACTCAGAAGAACGGAAATGATAACAGGGGCTTCGGTATCGGGAGTTGTAGCGGTATAACTAGTTGAATTGTCCCAGGCGATATTCCCGACAGCGTCAACCACAGAAACGTTTACTGAATGGATGCCTTCAACAACGGTTATGTTTCCTTTCCAGAGGTTCCCACTTACAAAGGCTAACGGAACCCCTGAAGCTTCAACAACGGTTACACCAAAATTGTCAGTTGCCTCCACACTTACCGTGATAAGGTCACCTGTGTTCGGAGTGTAGTCATCCAGAATAACAGAACTGATCTCAGGAGCTTCTGTATCCGGAGTTTTGGCAGTATAGCTTGTTGAATTGTCCCATGCTACGTTCCCTGCATCATCAATCGCAGAGACGTTTACATAATGTGTTCCTTCAACAGAGGTTATGTTACCTTCCCAGATGGTGTCATTCTGACGAGTAAGAGCTCTACTATCAGCTTTAACTGAAGTTACTCCAATGTTATCGGTTACGTTTACGGTAATCTGTATATATTCTCCTGTTACAGGATTGGTGTTATTCAGGGTAACAGTGTTAATGTTAGGAGCTTCGGTATCGGGAGTGGTGGCAGTATAACTTGTTGAATTATCCCAGGCTTTGTTGCCGGTACCATCAACCGCAGAGACGTTTAAGAAATGGGCACCTTCAACAGCAGTTATGCTTCCTTCCCAGAGATCCCCACTGACAAATTCTAACGGAGTCCCGGAAGCTTCAACATTGATTACCTTTACATTATCCGCTGCATTTACGCTTACTTTAATTGGTTCACCTGTGGTTGGAGTGGAATCGTTCAGAGCAACAGAAAGGATTGCCGGAGCTTCGGTGTCGTCATAAGATCCGTCGTCTCCGTCGTGTTCAGCGCCTTCATTCTCTATATAAATTCTGTTTTTCACATCATTATCCGTGCAGTTGCATCCACAGCACCATGATTCGCTACAGTTGTCGGAGATAATATCTTCACCGCGGATTAGACTAGTCACGCAACTTATTTCATTACAGCACGGGGCCAAGTTCTCAGAAGAGTTATAGAAGAACGGGAGGATAGACTCGTTGATTGTATTATTCTGGTATACAAATAAGTAGTAGTTTCCTTCAGGAGTATCTACCGGGAGAGATGCCATTCCCTGTGCCTCTATATAAGAGGTTGGATCAGTATTTTCATCATCGAAGGGGTTGGTAAGTGTGAGATCTATGTTTTCTCCGACCTGTTTCTGGCTGGAATTAAGCACTTTTGCTACGTACGTGTATTTTTTTGTGTCATTCCTGCCGTTATCGTCCCCAAGTGTTACGTTAATCAGGTACTGAGTTGATTCCGAGATATTATGTCGGGCAGGAATAACCATATCATACACATATGTCGGCTTATCTTCCTCTCCGGGTTCCTCTCCGGTCCCGTCGTTCTTTATGTAAATGCTGTTTTTCACCTGTTGTTTAGTGCATCCACACCCGCAACACCAGAATTTGCTGCAGTTCTGAACGAGAATGCCTTCACTGATAAGACCAGTTATACTGCTGGAATTACAGCATGTTTCCAATTTCCCGTTATTTTTGCACATGAAGGGAAGGATGAACTCGCTGGTTGTATTATTTTGATATACGAAGACGTAATAGTTCCCTTCGGGAAGGTCTGAGGGCAGAGATGCCGTTCCATGTGCCAGGGTAGAAAGGGAATGGTCAGGATTTCCGTTAAGCCTGAGGACAATGTCTTCTCCAACCTGTTCCTGGCTGGAATTATATACTCTTGCTGTGTATTCGTATTGTCTTACAGCTTCTTTTCCTTCTTTGTCCCCGAGTTTAACGTTAATTTGAATAATCGGATATTCAACTGATTCCAGAATAATATAATGGGAATTAAGAGCCATATTGTCCGCATATGTCGATGAAGACACAGGAACTGCTGGCAATGTCATTTGCATAAAGGAGGATTCTTCAACTCCCTGATCCCTGTCGTTTCTACCACTATCACCGGCTGAGTTCCAGTTATTTGCGACAACGCAATTAGCTGAAAACAGTATCACCAGTAACACAATAAGTCCAAAAATTATTCTTTTCATATAACCCTCTCCCGTTCTTTCTCTTCCCGGTTTTCATTTCAGCATACACCCTCCACTCCTTTTATCACAGTGTGCAAATAGAAAACAAATCCACTATTAGCATCCTCATTTCTCGTACATGTCAGCTTTCTTACGTGGGGGTTCTGCCTGTAAACAGATTCCAGTATTTTTTGAAATTCGAAATTTGAATGTGTTTTCAGACATCCTTTAAGTGTGGATTTTTTGGAGATCTCCCCCGGACTCTCAATTTTTAGCTAGCTCCAGCTATCTCCCCGCACACTCCAAAAATTGGTTTTTGATTTTTTGGGCTATCTAACCTGTGATCCTAATAAATTTTGTGGGATCTTAGCCTCTTTCCTTTTTCACATACTTTTCCAAATACTTGGCCCCACCTTAGAATATAACTCCACGTCGGGAATGTCTCTTCATTAAGAGTTAAAAATCTGTGACTATATATTTTTTCCTATATTGTCTAATGTTCGATTATTTTTTTATGATGTAAATAAATATTTTTTAGTTTTTCCTCTTTTCATAACGTCTTCAAAAAAATCATTATATTTTACGGGAGAATATATAAATAAATTATAAGAGATTTGGATTTTATGTTGAAATATGCTCCATCTCTTGGTATCGCTTTTTGATAAACTCCATTTCTCATCGGGAATTACTTAAATTATGTAAAAAAAGATAAATTTAATTTTAAAAGTAGCCATTAATTTTTTATAGTTTTTACTCAAAATTTCCGAGGGTTTTATAGAATTTTTTGAAGCAACTGAGGGAATTTGCCCTGACCGCAAGGAGTCATTTCAAAGAGGGACCAATTCCACAACCATCCCATCTTCAAAAGGATACCTTTCGATAACAAAAAGCTTGGCTCTGGCTTTACATGCCTCCAGCTTCTCCTTTATATCTTCATTGAGTTCTTCCAGAACCCACCAGGCAATCTCAATGCTGTTTTCTTTTGTTTCAAAAAGTTCTTTGGGAACTTCGAGCTCTTGCAGGAGCTTTTCCACCATTTCCCGGGCCAAACGGTCTTCTCCTTCAATCACTCCGTACATGAGAGTCCCGTCTTCAGTAACCTCATCAAATTCTCTTGCAGTGTTCTTTGCAATCCTCTGGAGCCTTTTGCGGAGCTGGACGGCATCTTTATAACTTGAAGAGCAGAAATGTGCTTTTTTGCAGGCGGAAAGGGCGGCTTTTGCATGTTCCAGAGAACCTGCTACAGCGTTTGAGGTGTCCGATTCCAGGACAAAACCACGGCCCAGAAGGGCTTCGGAGTTATTTTCGGAAAATTCAAGTTCGTTCAGGTTCAGGAAAATCCCTTCTTTCTCCGCAAAAACAGCAACCTTTTCAGCACCTTCAAGGGCAGGAATCTCTATTCCTGCTAAGATTTCAAGGTCCTTTGCGTTTTTCACGGCTTTGGAGTAGGGGCTTTGCTCCAGTTTATCCCAGATTTCCTGTGGCGGATGGAAGCGAATCTCGTCCAGCCCCGCTTTTGCGAGCTTTTCAAGGGTTTCCCGGTCAGGGGCCATAGCAGTATAGAGATGGATATGGTGCTCTTTTCCGAAACTGGATTTAAGAAGGCTGATATAGTGCAGGACCCTATCGATTTTCAGGAGAGGTTCTCCTCCGGTGATTCCCGCCCCCAGAGCGTCCATGAGCTTTGCTTCTTCAAGTAAGTCGGCATCGTTTATTACGGGCCTTTCGTTTGCAAAGACCAGGTCTTTTCCCCGTCTCTCGTCCGAGAGTGGGCAGTAAAAACAGCTTTTCGGACAGAGGCCCGTCACAAAAAGCACCAGTTTAGCACCCTGCTGGCAGAGCTGACAACCTTCGGGGAGATAATTGTAAAAAGAGCCTGTCTCTTCTTCAGTGAACTTTTCCATGCCTGAGCCTGCATATTCTTTTGTTGTATATAAGTTTTGTTTCGAAGGGACTTTTCTGGAGGATTCTCAGTTTCCGGTCTCAGTTTTCGGTCTCATTTTCCCATCTCAGTTTCCGGTCTCATTTCCCCACCTCAGTTTCCGATCTCAGTCCCCCCATAATATCAGAGATAAGAAACTAATTTATACAGCTTCCCCCAAATGATCCGCTGATGCCTGAGAAAAATGGATACGTCGTTGTTTTGGATGTAAAAGGTGCGGAAAATGTAAGGACGTCTGCCCTACGGGCGCCATATACGAGGAAAAAGAACTGGCGAAAATCGACCAGGATAAATATACCCAGTGCATGATATGCATTGACGAGTGCACGAACAAATCAACAATTTACATGGAATAATTTCAACAATTTACATGGAATAATTTCAACAATTTACATTAATGAGGTGATCATCCTGCTGAACTTTCCTGCTCCGGGAAAAGTAATCGACATCACGGTTCCTATCTCTCATTCTACCAGGGTCTTTCCCGGAGACCCGGAGCCTTCAATCAAAAGCGTCTATAATCTTGAAGTAGACGGTTGCGCAGTTTCAAAGCTCTCTTTCGGGAGTCATACCGGCACCCATGTTGATGCCCCTTCCCATATTCTGAAAGACGGAAAACCGGTTGACAACCTGGAACTCGAAGGTCTGATAGGCAGGGCAGTAATTCTGGACTTTTCTTCAAAAACCGGGCCTCTTTCAGTGGATATCCTTGAATCCGCATTCCGGAATGCCGGCAGTACTGAGGGAATTACGGTCCTCCTCCTGAAAACAAAAAAAACTGGATTCCGAACCAGGGCCAGGTCGGACCTGAATGATGCCGATGCCCGGCAAGCTGCGGATTCGGGAAACAGAAAAAACGGGGAAAAAGGAGATTTCGAGGAGTCAGTTTATCTAGAAGAAAGTACCGCAGCCTGGATCGTCAATAACGGGTTTACCACTGTCGGAATAGACGACTTCTCCGTGGACAGCCTTGCTTCCGAAAACCTTCCTGCTCATCACATACTGCTTTCAAACCGGGTAAATATCGTGGAGTGCCTGGACCTGAGTCCCGTGGAAGCCGGGAACTACTTCTTCATCTGCCTGCCCCTGAAAATCGTGGGTTGTGACGGGGCTCCCGCAAGAGCTGTCCTGCTTTATGAATAGGGGATTTGATTCCCGGGTGTATTTGTTCGCATGTCGGAATCCCTGGCTCTTTGCAGGTTCCCCTGCTGCTGGAATCAGAATATTCATAATTGGGATTTTTAGAAGTGGGACATCGTGTACCTGACACCGTCTTCGGAAACCAGCTCAAAGACAAATTCGCCTGAAACCGGGTATTCGATCACAATTCCTATTTCTTTCAGCCCAGGAGATGTTTCATTGTTTTCCGGGCTCACAGCAGGGATCCAGTTTCCTTCTTCCTCTGATGCACCTTTCAGGAAGTGAACCGTTTCCCCTCCAAGAAGTACTCTTTGCTTTACCCCGTTTTTGTACTGGTAGATAAGGGTGTTATTTTCGAGCTTCCATTCCGAATCGCTCAGGTTCCCGGAGCAGTCCGGGTCCGGGTCTGCCCCGAAACTAAGGTACCGGACCTGTTCCGGGAGGGAGAGAGTAAGGACGCACATCCCCCCTTCGGGGCCGTATCTGTCTTCAAGAGGCCGGGCATGTCCTTTCTGGATAGATAGGAGAGAAAGGGCTGCATCTTCGACCTGGGCTTCGATTTCCGCTTCATCGAGCACAGGGGAGGCATTTTCCCAGGCCTGGGCAATGAGAAGCAGGACTGCTGCAAGGAGTCCAAGATATACTACCAGTTTCAGGGGGATGGTATCCGCAGCCCTGGTGTCCGAAAAAAGGGATTTCATATCTGAGAGATTCTCGGCATTTAATAAAAAATTTTAGTTGACGGAAAAGTAAATATCAAATAGAAGTCAAAAAGTAACTGATAAAGTGAATGATAAAGTGAAAAGGAAGGGGTTGCAATAACATTAGAAGATGCGGAAGAAAACCTGCTTTGTATCTCTTTTTCGGATGAGCAGTTGCGACAGATCGAAACGTATGCTGGTGAATACAACATGGGTGTAGAGGAGTTTTTGAAAAATGTCTGCCTGACATACTGCCTTGAGCATGTTGAAGAAGCCTGTGGGGGGAAAAAAGAACCAAAAAGAGCCACCGTACCGGTGAGTTCCCAACCGGAAGAACTGGTCAGGAAAGCAACTGAGAAGGCGAAAGCCAGAATTGAGCTGAAGACCGGAAAAAAATTTGGCCCTAAAGAACTGCTGGATGGCCCCCTCATTCTGGACGAGCAATCTATCAATTGCCTTAATTCGATAAAGCGGGAGAACCGCTACATCCCGAACAACAGGATTATTTTGGCAGCAATTAAACTGGGCTTGAACTCACTCAACCTTGCGATGGATCTTGAAAGACAAAGATTTAAGGATTGAACACCCCTTTGAATGATCTGGTTTGTAAATATAGTCAAGTGCCCTAATTATTTCACCTATCCCAATTTAAAGTTTAACCACAGAAAGCATGGAACACACGGAATAAAAGAAATAGGGGCACAGTCTTTCCGTGCTTTCCGTGTCTTCTGTGTTTATAAAATAAGTGTAAATATTTACGTTCGGGACTATAATCAGATTTATAAATAATCTTATTTGTGTGGAGAAGTTCAAATTATTTGATTTTTTTCTCCAGTCTTTTTTCTTTTTGTACTATTTATTTTTATGATTTGTTTTCAGACCTGGCTATCAATCCATTCCAGAAAATGATCGATGGCCCTGCGACGGTGGGAAAGCTTGTTTTTCTCGACATCCCCGAGTTCCCCGAAGGTCATGCCCTGGTACTCGAATATCGGGTCGTAGCCGAAGCCCCCGGTCCCGCGTTCTTCGTAAGCGATTTTGCCTTCCACCACTCCGGGAAAGACCAGGGGCTCTTTTCCGGGTTCACAGTAGCCAATTACGGTTTTGAAATAGGCTGTCCGGTCTTCTTCCTCTTCCATAAGCTTGAGCACTTTAAGGTTTCCGAGGTTATCCTCCACATAACGGGAGTAAGGTCCTGGAAAACCGTTTAAGGCTTTTATGAAAATTCCCGAGTCGTCTACCATTGCCGGCACGTTCAGTTTGTTTGCGACGTACTGAGCCCCGTGGGCGGCGATAGGTTCCAGTTCATCTTCCTGGTACTCAGGGTACCCATTTTTGTTCTGGGTAACTTCGATTCCCCGGGAAGCGAGGATGTCCCGGACCTCGGCAAACTTGCCTTTATTTCCCGTAACAAAGATAATTTTACGCATAGCGAGCCCTCTTTTTGATCTCTTCAACTCGCTTCAGTACATCCGCTGCTTCTATAAAAGTACTTCCATACCCTTTTTTGAAAGCTTCTATCAAGGCTTCAGAGTCCCGGTGTGTGCTCTCAAAGGTCTGGAAGAGCACATGCACGTCCACACCCCTGGCTTCCAGAGACTTTTCAAAGTAGGCAAGCCCGAAGTCCAGGAGGTAGAGCCGGCTGCCGGCTAGCAGGAGGTTTGATGTGGTCAGGTCCCCGTGTACTATCCCCGCACTGTGGAGCTTCCCTACAAGTTCCCCCACCTTTATGGAGACCTCAGGGGAGATCAGGTACTTGACGGGAGCCCCTCCGATATACTGCATTTTGAGCTTGAAAGCTTCAACATCATAAATAATGGGCGTGGGAACCCCTGCACGCCTAGCTTCCGACATCATACGGGCTTCTGTCCGGTTCCTTTCTTTCCGGATCCTTTCATCTATTTCCTTCAAACGGTAAGCTTTCGGGACCCGTTCCTTGACAAGTACCTTCTCTCCTCCCGGCCCTTCTTCGAGATAAACAACAGCCTCGGCTCCACTGTCCAGCAGCTCTCCGGGGGGTAAACTGAGGAGAGTCTCCGGAGAGATTTCCGGGGTTTTTTCCATATCTTCTTCCCGAACCCAGGTCACTTCCACATCGTCAGTCCTGAAACCGGGGTCAACACGAGACTCTTCCAGGGAAAGTAAGTTCCCTGACTTATACATCAGGAGCCCGGTATAGGCTATCATGGTCCCATTATCTCCCATGAAGCGCTTTTCAGGGACGTAGAACTTTGCACCTCTGGCTTCACACATGTCGTTTAACATCTCCCTGAGCCTCCCGTTGGCTCCTACCCCGCCGGCCAGAAGCACCTCTTTTTTCCCGGTGTGGGCAAGGGCACGTTCGGCCACTTCCACTACCATGGCAAAGGCTGTTTCCTGGTAGGAGTAACAGACGTCCTCAAGACTTGCCTTTTTCAGGGCTTCGCTGGAAGCCGTGGACAGGCCTGAAAAGGAGAGGTCCATCCCCTTGACCACGTAAGGGAGATGGATGTAGTTCTTTGCATCCTTTGCATACATTTCGATCTTCGGGCCCCCGGGATGTGGGAGGCCTGCTCCCCGTGCAAACTTGTCCAGGGCGTTTCCAAGCCCTATGTCCAGGGTTTCCCCGAAGACCCGGTACCTGCCTGCCATGTGGGAGAGCACCTGGGAATTTGCCCCGCTCACGTAGACGACCACGGGGTCCTTTGAAGGAGTCCTCCAGATTCCGATCTCAATGTGGGCGATGCAGTGGTTGACCCCTATCAGGGGGATCCCGAGGGAAAGGGAAAGCATCCGGGCTGCCGTTGCCACGGTCCTTAGGCAGGGTCCAAGCCCAGGGCCCCGGGAAAAAGCTATCCCGTCAATATCGGAAGGATCGACTCCTTTTTCCTTAGCTTCCGCAAGAAGTCTTTTGATCACACTTGCTGCGTACTTTGCATGGTGCTGGGCGGCTTCCCGGGGATGGATCCCGCCGGTTTCCGGTTTGTAGGTCTCAGTGACCTCGGCTATGATCTCGGTCTCGGTCACGACTGCGGCACTGAGGTTCCAGGCAGTGCCTTCGATTCCAAGAATGAATGTTTTTTTCAAGGCGTTCCGCTCTCCTTAAAAATGGTATTCTCTGCTTACTGTTGCTTCTTCCGATAATGAAGGAGCAGGTTTTATATAGCTTTGCCTCCCTGGATAATCGCTCAAAGGGATAAAGTATTTCTGAATGTTTGAAAAAATATTCCGGGCTGTTTTGAAAAAGCTTTGACTTTCCTTCTCCCTCTGCCTTCAAAACTTCTCCTGCCCTTTGTCTTCCAAACTTCTTCCCTTTACTCAGAACTTTTCCAGCTTCCCTATTCGGTCTTCCATCAACTCCGGGGAGAGCAAGCTTTTTTCAAGCCTTTCCCTGAACTCGTCCAGCAGGGTAGCCGGCACGTCGAACTCCGGGGGGGGAGGGGTATGGGTTTCAATTTCCGGTTCATCACCCGGTTTGCGGAGCCTTATCCCAGGAAAGAGCAGGATAAAGAGTAAAATCAGGATAATGAGGGTATATTCCCTGCCGTATTGATCCCAGGAGACTGCAGAGAATGCGCCTGAAGAAAGGACCTGGGAAAAGACGGGTTGCACGGCAGCCGCCAGCCAGGATATGAACGGGAGTGTTGAGACTGCAGGGTTGGAAATGAGCAGGATGGCTATGAAAACCAGTGTGAGCAGGAACCCTGCTTTCTTGAGCCTGCAGTATTTTCCTGAGACAAGCCACCACTCCCACCAGGCAGGCTTCAGAGGGCCTGAGCGGATGTGATCCCGGAGGTCGGACGCGGGGGCTTTTATGTCTGTGGGAGTTTCGAGTTCCAGGCACTCTTCAAGCCTTTCGGCGGCTTTTTTGAGGTAGCGGATTTTGTAGTAGTAAAAGCCCAGGAAATAAAGGATATATGCCCTGAGTTCGCTGTCTTTCGATTCCCTGGAAAGGGCTGTTTTTTCCAGTTTCCGGATTACCGAAAGGAGCATTTGCCTGTATTGTCCACTTACCTGTCTACTTGTCCCTCTGCTTACCTCTCCGTTTGACTCTACGCTTTCCAGGTCAAAAGTCACTTCTGCGTACAGGTACCTGGCGTACGCATCCCAGAGCAGGATTTCCGGGTCGGAAGAGTCCAGGTCAAGAGCCCGACCGAATGACTCCATAGCTTCCTCGTAAGCCTGTTCTTCAAGCTCTATCCTGCCTTTAAGGATTCTTGAGAATACGTTTTCATGTTCTTCCGATATTGAGGCTTCCACCTCTTTTAGTGCTCCTTCGCTGTTTCCAAGCCTGAAGTAAAGTTCTGCAAGCCCGTCACGCGCATGGAAATTTTTCGGGTTTAACTCCACCGCTTTTCTATAAGCCTGTGCAGCTTGCTCGTAGTTTCCGATTCTTGTAGATGCAAAGCCCAGCAGGCAGGCTAAGAGGTCATGGTTAGGGTCAATTGCTTCAATTTTTTCCAGAGTTTCCACGGCTCTGTCGAATTCCTGCAGCCGGATAAGGGCAAATGCTTTCAGGGTCGAAGCCGGGGTGTTTCCAGGGTCAACGGCAAGGACCCTTGCAAAAGCATCCCTCGCTTTTTCCCATTCTCCCATCCGGGCTAGAACGATTCCTTCTCCAAGACAGGCTTCCTCCCCGTTTCTTCCGAACTGCCGGGCTCTTTCAAAAGCTTCCAGGGCTTCCCAGGGTTTTTCGAGGGCATCGAGGGCAAAGCCCTTTGCGTTCCATAGGACTTCCTGAAAGGACTTCTTTTGAAAGGGCTTTTTTTGAAGGGCTTTTTTCCGAAGGAACTTCTTTCCAGATTTATTGGAAACATCTCTCTCTTCCCACCCATATCCTTCTTTAAGTTCTCCATTTTCAACTTCCCCTTCTTTGAGCCCCCATTTTTCAGCTTCGCCTTCTTTGGTTCCCTCATCTTCAGCTTCTTCCACGTCGACTTTTTCGAGGGCTCCCAGGGCTTCTTCATATCGTTTCAAATAAATGAGCACAAGACCTCTGCAAAGCTCCAAAGACGGGTCCCCTGAATTGAGTTCAAGGGCTTTTTCAAAAGCTTCCAGAGCTCCTCTATACTGGTCAAGCCCTGCCCGAGCAAATCCCCTGTATTTCCAGGTTTCGGAGTCAAGGTTTTCCTCAGGGATCTTTTCCGAGATATCCAGGAATTTTTTAAACGCTATCTTGAGCCTTTTTTCCAGTACCTCGTCGTATTCTTTCTTCCGCCCTTTAAGCCGAATGAGGACAACTCCCCGGTTGTAGCGGGCAGGGAGGCTCCCATGGTCGAGCCCCATAAGTGTCTCGTAAGCTTCCAGGGCTTCCCTGTACTTGCCGCGTTCACACAGGGTGTTCCCTTTTCCATTCCAGGCAAATGTGTTCTCAGGTTCCAGTTCGAGGGCATGTTCGAAAGCCTCCAGGGCTTTTTCGAACTCCTCCAGTTCATAATACACGGCCCCGAGTCTACTAAGGATTCCACTGTCTTCGGGTTCAAGATTAAGGGCTTTTTTGTAAGCTTCCAGGGCTTCATTGTATTTCCTGAGCCCGAAAAAGGAGCTTCCAAACCCCTTCCACCCCCGGGCACTCTCAGGCTCAAGTTCAAGGGCTTTTCCGTAAACTTCAAGGGCTTTTTCGTAGCTTTCGCCGATCAGGAGCAGAGCTCCTTTATTGTACAGGGCTCCGATAAAGGAAGTGTCCGTTTCAAGGACTGTCTCAAAGGCCTCCAGGGCTTCCTCGTACCTTTCCAGTTTCCCGAGTATCCTTCCCTTCTCATTCCATATCCCGGAATTTTCCGGATCGAGTTCAAGAGCCTTTTCAAAAGCTTCCAGGGCTTTTTTTGGTTTTCCGAGTGCCTCAAAGACTTCCCCCTCCCCTGCCCAGCCTCCGGCAAAATCCGGCTTCAACTCCAGGGCCTTTTCATAAGCCTGCAAAGCCTTTTCAGGTTCGTTGAGGTCAAAGTAGACCTTTGCAGTCCCTTCCCATGCCCCCGCATGAGTGGGTTCAAGTTTCAGGGTTTCCCCGAATGCCTCAAGCGCTTCCCCGGTTTTTCCAAGGGCCTGCAGGGAAAGCCCCTTATAGTACAGAGCTCCCGGGTTTCCCGGACTTATCTCAAAGGAACGGGAAAAAGCCTCCAGGGCTTCCTCATACCTCCCTAGCTGGTGAAGAGCAAGCCCTTTATAATGCCAGGCCCCGGCGTCCTCTTCATTCTTCTCAAGAACCCTCCCGAATGCTTCCAGCGCCTCTTCAGGCCGTTTCAGGTAGCCAAGGGCAAGCCCTTTGCAATAAAGGGCTCCGCTATTTTCCGGCTCCAGGGAAAGGGCTTTTTCAAAAGCCTCGAGAGCCTCCTCGGGCCGGTCCAGGTAGCTCAAGGCATTTCCCCTGTAGTACCAGGCTGCAGCGTCTTCGGGATTTATTTCAAGCACCGTGCCGAGAGCTTCCAGCGCTTTTTCAAAATGTTCCCTGGCTTCGGCATATTTCTTAAAGGAAAAAAGAGCAAGGGCTTTACTGTACAGGGCTCTGGCGTAGAGGGAGTACATTTTGCCTCTGGAATCTGTGATTCAAAAAATTTATATCAAATTATATATGCTCCCTGTTATAAATACGGATGCAGAAGAGAGTTTCTTAGTTGCTTTAAGGAAATTGCAGAAAAAGAAATGAAAGAGACAAAAAAGAAGTAAAAGGGACAAAAAATGGTTTTCATGATACGTTTGATCAAAGCCTGATTTGAATGACAGGTAATTCAAGAGAGTGAATGGCTCTCATTTTACTGTTTTTCGGCGGCAGGTTGGTTTTCCGCCGGCAGCTTAATGATCAGCCTGACATCCTTTAAAGTCAGGTTCTTTATAATCAGCTTTTTTCCTCCAGGTCCCTTTATCCTCAAATTTTCGATTTTCATGTCTTTTATCGTGATGATTTTTGTCCTAACTTTCTTCATGTTTTTCTCTGGCATGGTTTTTTACCCCGCTCCTCGCCTGTCAGCTTTCTCTTTGCCGCAGGTCTTTGCCGGTACGATGTAAATATAATATTTAAGAAATAAACGGTTTTCCGTCTGCTGGAGCTAAGCCATCAGAAAAGTCGAGTTGAACCTGTCAAATATTCAGACTTCTTTCCATACGTTATTATTAAACGGCTGGTAGTGTGAGCACGATAATACGAGTACGACCTGTGGAAATCAGGGTCTGCAAAATAGTGAAAAACTGGAGAATCACCAATGGTTCTCGAGGAAGTTTTCCATCCCCTCAGCAAGCTGTCGAGGTATTTATGACCCTCCGCACTCCCATAGTAATAAATTTTTACATTGGGTTTAGATCCACTCTTCAATAGTCTGAGAAGATTTTCTCCACACTTTCATTTTCATAGGGGTAATTGAGGGCTTTTTTCTGATCTCTCTTATCGTTCGAGTATGTTCGATTTTGAAAGGAGGCATTTCCGGATAAAATTCCATAGAAGAGAGAGTAGGCGACTGAATTTCTATCTCTACATCTTTTCCTGCTATTCGATATATAGATGGAGATAGTAAAATGAAGAGCAGTAAGCCAACAGTTAAAGCATACCTCCCATATGAATATTCCCAGTCGACTGAGCTAAATATGTCATAAAATGTGTCATAAAATGTGCCATATATAGTGGCTATTAAAGGATGAACTAAGAGTTTCTCAAAGAGAAAAGAGAGAAATGAAAGATATCCGATCACCATTTCAGGGAACAAAAGTCCAAAAATAATGAGTGAAAGTACTGAGAATATTATTTTTTTGGATAAGGGATGCAAAGGATCTTTCAGCCACCATTCCCACCAAGGAGGCTTGAGCTGGTAGTTCCATAGGTTGTCCAGATGTTTTTTCGCTGATTCTTTTATGGGTGAGCCAGATTTCAAGGAGGAACATTCTACAAATTTATCTTTTGCACTTGGAAAATTGCCAATTTTATAGTAGTAAACTCCCAGGAAATAGAGTGCATAGGCATTTATCTTCGGGGTTCCATGGGATTTAATTTTCTCCAGGTCACGAATAATAGAAACCAGTTCTTCTTGATATTTTTTTGGTCTAGTTCCATAACGGAACTCCGCTTTAAGATATCTTGCATATGCATGCCAGAGAAGGAACAGAGACGATGTATTTTCCCATTTTAGCGCTTCTTCAAAATTTTCAAGAGCAGTATCATACGAACGTTTTTCAATCATTATCTGACCTTTAAGGCAATATGCCCATCCCATTCTGCCGGCATAGACATCATATTCTCTAGTGTTTTTCGGAGGAATTCTTTTGTTTTGAGATTCTTTTTCTTCTTTTTCTTTTTTTACCAGTATTTTATCTATTTCGGAATCAGCGTCTTCAATATTTCCAAAATTCAAAAAGATCCAACCAAGGTTTGTATGTGTCAAGACATCATCTGGATCTATTTCTCGTGCTTCCGAAAATGCTTCTCTGGCTCTGGAGGGTCTGTTAAGCCTGTAAAGCATAATACCTTTCATGTTAAGTATTTCAACATCTTTTGGATTATATATCAGAGCCTTTTCAAAACATTCGTACACAGCTTCATATTCCTTAGAGCTTTCAAGTTTGAAAAGTACAAGCCCCTTCATTACCCAGGCTTCTGGATTTTTTTTATTTAGTTTTATGGCCCTGTTAAAAGCGTCTATGGCTTTATCGTATTCTTCAAGAAAATAGAGTGCTGTGCCTTTGTCTATCCAGGTAATGTTATTTTTGGGATCAAGTTTTACAGCTTGCTCGCATTCTTTAAGGGCTTCATGCATGTAATAATCGCAACACTTCATTTTTGCCAGTACAATCGCTTTGTTATTCCTGAACTCTGGATCTTTTTTGTCGTTTTCGATGGCTTTTTCAAAGGTCTTGACGGCTTCTCCATACATTTTGCGTTCGTACTGTACGAGTCCTTTGTTATTCAGGGCATCCAAATTACTCGGTTTAATCTCAAAAGCTTTTTCAAAAGCATCTATGGCTTCCTTATATTCTTTTAGTTCATAATAAACGAGTCCGATCTGGTATAGAATGTCGGGGGCAGTCTCACCGTATTTTAATAATAATGAATTGAAAATTTCTTTTGATTTTTTAAATGCTTCTATAGCCTTATCACATTTTCTTGACTGATAAAGAACAAGTCCTTTGTAATAATAAGTCACTGCACAGATGGGATTATACCTACAAAATGAATTTATACTTTTAATATAATAGAGATTTTCGTATATTTTTATAGTGTTTTCAAAACATTTCAAAGCTTTATCATAGTTCCTCAGACTGAAAAATGCTATCCCCTGGAAATTTGAAGCAATGACATAATTTTTGTTCAGCTCAAGAGCTTTACCAAATACTTCTGCAGCTTCTTCATATTTTTCGAGAGCGAGGAGAGCAAATCCTTTACTGTCCAAAAGATCTGCATCCTCCATAATGTTGGTTTCTTCAGAGCTATAAAATTTTTTACAATCATTTTCACAATCATCTACAAATTTCACAAAATTTTCAAAAACATGGCTCCCTGCGTCATTTTTTCTGAGTTTAAAATAAGAGAATCCTTTGCTTAGCCATGCGGGGGCGTTATACGGTTCAATGGCTATGGCTTTGTCAAAAGCTGATATTGCTTTCCAGTATTCTTTGAGAGAACAGAGAATGAGCCCTTTGGTGTACCATGTATTGCTGTCTTGGATGTTCTGTTTGAGAGCTTTTTTAATTACTTCATTTGCTTCCTCACATTTATCTTTTTTTCCGGAACATCGAAGAGCAAGAGCTATTTTATTCGAAATATTTATATCAATTTCTTCTAATTGCTCTCTGTTTTTTATCTCTTCTTCTAATTGCTCTCTGTTTTTTATCTCTTTTTCTGATTCCTTACTTTTTTTCATCTTTTCTTGTATTTCTTTTTGCATTTTCTCGAAAATTCCATGGGAGTCTTTGTATCTTTCAAGCCCCCCCTCTGCCAATCCTTTGTAAATTTGAAAGTATTCCATGTCAGGATTTTTTTCATCTAAAACTTCACAATATTGACCGAGAGCTATAAGAGAACGTAACCTGTATTTTTTAGCTTTAATATCACTCGGATCAAGTTTCAGAACTTCATCGAAAACTTTTATAGCTTCAACATAGTTTTCAAGTTTATAATAGGCACGACCTTTTTGATATAAAACTTCCACAGAAGTTTTATTTATTTCATAGGCTTTTTGAAAAACTTCTACGGCAGATTTATATCTTCCGACTTTTAAAAACAAAATACCCTTTTTGTAATTAAGCTCGAAATTACTCGAATCTTTTTCAATTTCCTTTAGTTTTTCTATAACTTCTTTGAATGAATATTTAATGGAATATTCTTTATCAAACTTGATATAGACAGGATCACTAAAGTCATGCACTTTTTTTGTAAAGCTTTGAAATTTTTCATTTAATTTTAAATTCGGATACCTTTCTGAGCAAATTTTCAGTCTCCATCGTAGCCTCCTCTTTTTCTGTTTTTTCAGAATATCTTCTGCACGTGACAATGAATTATTTAATTCCTCGAGTTCCCCATCTGAATCTTTATTTAAGACTTTTTTCTCTTCGTAATCTACCTCATTCTTACTTAGTTTTAGCATTTAATCCCTCACAATTGAAAATGTAATTCAGCGTAGGAAACTCTATTTGGTTTAATGAGGAGTAGTAGGAATGGAATTCAGTATTTTCTCGGAGACTAGGCTGTGTAATCCCTAACAAATAAATCGGTATTAAAATAGATAAATATATAAAAAAGATAAATTCGGAAAATAAATACTGAACAAATTTCAGTTATGGAAATGACTGTCGAATAAGATATAGGTAAAGAGAAATCATCCCGAAGATCGATTTTTCAGACAAAACACTGAGCTCTAAAAATCCACTTTTGAGAATCGAGTGAAAATTCAACTGAAAAATGAGAAAAGAAGAACCACATGAACTTTGCGGTTCAGATTGAGAAATAAGTTTGATGGGAATTCGTGAAACGAATTATTTCTTGAATTCGGTGTAGCCGCACTTTCCGCAGGCAAGGCGGTTCTTGTGTTCGGCAAGGAATACACCGGGTCCGCACCTGGGACAGAACTGTTTGACTCTGGTTACGGAATCGCCTTCTACCTTGTAGTAATCTTTGACTGCCATTGCTCACACCTCACTCTTCGGTTGCGGCTTCTTCTTCTGCCGAGGCAGGAGCCGGGTTCCTCTTCAGGACGTATTCGTGTTCGATCTCTTTCATGCGTGCTTCTTCCGCATAGAGCTTGGCGTAGCCCCTGGATTCCTGCATTCCGTATTCAGTGTCGACTTTCTGGATGACCAGAAGTTCAAGGGGGGCGTTGAGCATTGCTGCGAGCTTGTTTCTGATGTCGCTTCTGGAAGGAGTAGGACCTTCATATTTCACGGTGAAATCCAGTTCCCTTCTATTTAAAAGCACGTTGTTTTTATCTTCAATAATCTGTATGTCCATCCAATATTCTCCGTATATTGTATAATTCACTTTCCTGCTCCTGGCTGATGAGCTTCTCAAACAGGATCCTTATTTCTTCCTTTTTGCTTTCCGTGACCTCTACGAAAACAACCCCTTCATCGGGCTGACCGTAGAGAACCACGGAGCCTAAGGGGGCCATAAGGATCACAGGAAGGGTTGCCAGGTCTTCTTCTCCCCGGACAAAGATCCGGAGAGCTTTTCCGGATACAAACGCTTCGGAAATGGAGTTGATCAACTCATCGGTGATGAGCCCTGCCGGATTTTCTACCGTGACTTCGGTGTAGTCCCCGTCCTTGTTCCTGGACGAGACATCTTCCGAGACAGGTTTTCTTTTTGTCCGGTTATCCACTATGCAGAGGTCCGGAAAAATCCCGGCTTCGAGCAGGTGGAAGGTAGTAACATCTCCTACGGATATAAGTTTTGTGGGGTTTGCAAGCTTCCCGGCAAACTTTTCGATGGTATCCCTGCCCGAACCCCTGTAAAGTTTACCCAGGGGTTTTTTCATGAGTGGGCGAAGTTCCTTCGGAAGTTCGATGTGAACACTCAACTCAGCGCACCTTCAAAGCAAATTTATCCGGGATGTCTACCCCGAGCTTTTTAGCGATTTCCGAGCGTTCAGCATCCAGGATAATCACAAGGCCGCTCCATTCTTCTGCGAGATCCGACGTCCCACAGATGGGGCAGGAATTTCCTTCCAGGATCCTCAAGCAGTGCCGACATACTTTTTCTGCCATGGAAAATCAAATCCTCTTATAATTCTGCCTGAGTTATTCCTAATCAGGCAGCTTTTTCTGCTGGTGCAGCTTCATTTTGCTGCTTCTTTCTGCGGGCCTCTTCAAGCCACTGCAGTTTTCCAAGCGCAGTCTGGCGCATGGTTAGCCCGATCTTGCTTTCTTTTGGTTCTCTTTCGTTGATACTTACCGCTACGATCCGGCCCCTTACATGGTCACCCTCGGAAATGGACTTGCCTCCGCCTTTGGTGACAAGCCTTGCGTTCTTGGCATCATACGAAATAAAATCATCAGTGATCTGGCTGACGTGGAGCAGCCCGTCCATGGGCCCGATACCTACGAAGACCCCGAAACCGACAGCTTCCACAACTTCTCCTTCAATGATTTCTTGAAGTTCGGGGACAAACATGATTGCTTCAAACGTCACGTCGTAGTAGACCGCCCCGTCTCCGACAAGGATATGCCCTTCTCCTATCTCGTCGATCTTGCATACTGCGACAAGGGAGCCAAGTTTCTTATCGACCTGCCCCTCAAGTTTTTCCCTTAACGCGTTTTTTACGGTAGGAGCCACATCTTCCCCGAGCAGGGTGGGAGGTATGCGGACCGTATCAACGAGTCTCATCATTTTATACATCTGTATATCACCCGTAATAAACACAATCTTTGAAACGCAGGCACCGAAAACCCAGGTGGATTTTCAGGCCAGTTCCAACCTGTTTTTCTGGCGCAGGATTACCACTGTGATCCCTTTTGCAGTCAACCTGCGCTTCAATCCTATATCATTGGTCAGGACAGCGGCTCCAGTTTCTCCGGCAAGCTCAAGGATCACATCGTCTGCAGGTCCTCTGGCGTCTATCCGTTTGCACCTACCTGCCATGGACTTTGCGATCTTTGCAGCCGTCCTGTCCGATCCTTTTTCCCGCCTTATGAGCTTTTCAATTTCAAATATAACCGCTTCCGGCACGAGGAATTCGTCAAACCCCAACCTCCCCAGTTCTTCAAATATATCAACTCCGAACTGGACAGGGATCATCAGCCCATTAGTATCGATTATAACTTTCAACTATTGATAACACCTACCCCGATAAGCCGCCAGCGGGAATCGATTCTCCTGCTGATTGCGACCCTTGCCCCAAGCGCGGCACAAATCGGGCGCTTGAGCAGCACCTCGGCTTCGCTTTTCCGGGCGCTGGTGACAACTCCTACAGTCGTGGCAGTCCCTATGTTAAGCATGAGGGGTTCACTAGTCTTGATTTCGTTGATCTTTTCTTCCTTAGTAACTCCCACGACCCGTTCCAGCAGATGAAGTTCCATAGTGAACTTGTGCCGGGTCTCAGGAAGGGTGCCGGGCACACCTGCGATCTGTCCTGTAAGGGAGTCCCCTTTGGTAAGGGTCGGGTCCAGCAAGGTCCCCACTGCAAGCAGTCCTCCTGGAGTTGCTTCTTCAACCCTGGTAGGGCCTGCGTGGATGGAAGAGACTTTTGTCATAATGGGAATCCATTTCGTGCTGCCTTCAGTGGTGACTTTGAGCCCTGGCCTGATTTCAAGTTCAGATCCCGGGGTAAGTACTCCTTCCGTCAGGGTGCCTCCTATGACCCCTCCGCGGATCTCTTCGACAGTGATCCCGGGCTTGTTGATGTCAAAGGACCTGGCAATCAGCATATGAGCAGGCAGGTCCATCTTGTGGACAGGAGTCGATATCTGGTTTTCCAGGGCATCAATCAGAGCGTCAACGTTGATGTTCTGCTGGGCCGAGATCGGGACAATAGGGGCATTTTCAGCTACCGTGCCTTTGACAAATTCCTTAATCTGATGATAGTGTTCGATCAACCGTTCCCTTGGGACCAGGTCGATCTTGTTCTGCACGATCACTATGTTTTCCATCCCCATGATGTCCAGGGCCATGAGGTGTTCCTTTGTCTGGGGCTGGGGACAGTCTTCATTTGCGGCAATTACCAGTACCGCTCCGTCCATAATCGCAGCTCCGGAAAGCATGGTTGCCATCAAGGTCTCGTGCCCGGGGGCGTCCACAAAGGACACTGTCCTGTCCTCTTCCGTTGTTTCTCCACAGTTCGGGCAGGTCTTTTCCACCGTATAACCCTGGGGAATCGGACATTTCGGGCATTTCATAAACACTGAGTCTGCATACCCGAGCCTGATAGATATACCTCTTTTTACTTCTTCACTATGCGTATCCGTCCACACGCCTGATAGGGCTTTGACAAGTGTGGTTTTTCCATGATCGACATGACCTACCATGCCGATATTTACACAGGGCTGACTCAAGTTATAATTTCCTCCAGTTGAATGACGATAATCCGATATAGGACAAGTATAATGTATTATTGAAATATCTTTTATGAAATTCATTTTTGGAAATTTCCGGTCTGAAATTCCCCTTTCGAAAATTTCCGGTCTGAAACCTCTTATGTAAGTGGGATTTGAAGTTGTTTTCCCGGATTTTTTGATTATCCGACCCGATGATTCTATCTTAAGATCCTATCTTAAAATAAACCTTCTCTTCAGATCCGGTTCCCCAGCAAGGTTTCGGACCTTAGGGTCAGAATTCCAGGCAAACTTTGAGAGTAAATTTTTGATTGTGATATGAATCTTGCAGATTCCGGGGATATTTTTTAAAGTTTATGGTGTCCCTGCACAATTCATATCTACTAATGCCGGAAAGCCTTAATAAACTTATGTGACGATCAGATCTAGTTTCTCTAGCTCCAGAGCGCGCCTGATCTCAAAGGCAAGCCTTCTCCCCGTACTCATGGGTTTTCTCCAGAGAGAGTTGCCGTAGGAGTGCCCGACGGACATATGGACGTTGGTCCCGCCGCCGACCCTGGGCGCGACGTCGTATATATAGAAGTTAAGGTCCTTGTCCACGCAGGTCTGGAGGCAGAAGGGACCGATAATTCCCGGAGCATAATGTTCCTGGGTAGCTTTTACGAATTTTTCTCCCATCTCGAAGACCTTTTCCAGGAGGGATTCCCTGAGGGTTGCGGAGTTGTGCCCACAGACCGTGTATTCCGGGGTAAGCTGGTTCTCAGCCAGGCCCATCTGCTGGGGGGCCGGGAGCCGAACATGCCCGTCAAGGCTGGTTTCAAAGCGCCAATCAACCCCGAGGAGTTCCAGTTTGCTCATTTTGGGTTCGATAGGGGAGTAAAACATGTCCAGGTTGAAAACCGGACCAATAATATAGCGCTCGATCCGGGCATTTTCAAGGGCTTCCGGGGTAATGACGCCCTGTTTTATAAGAGATTCTGCCTTTTCCTGGTATTCCTTGAAGCTTGAAGCCGTGAAAAAACCCCTTTCCAGTTTTTTTACTGCGTGGGGGAGCTTGACCATGACCAGCTCATCGATGTCTTCCGGATTTTCGATTTTTTCCGGGAAGGGGAGCCCTGCCTTTTCCAAGATCCAGTAGTAACTCTGCTGCTCACTGCGCTCCTCACTGCGGAGAAGGTTCCGGCTTCCTACCATTGGAACCCTGAAATTCTCTTCGATCTCGTCGATGCTGCAGTAGGAGGTAAAAGAACGGTTCGGGACAAAGAGCACACGGTTGTCAACCAGTTTCTGCTGGTTTTCAGGCAGGAGGATTTCATTGAACTTATTGAAAGTAACGGCTTCGTCCACGAGTCCCCGGGTGACTTTCCCGTAGGGGTCTCTCTGGGCCTTGAAGTACTCAGTGTAGGTCTTCTCCCTGCCTGCCTGGCAGACGGCGAGGGTCTTGAAGTCCTCTTCGACGGCTCCGTCACAGACGTCAAGGCCTGAGTGGGAGGCAATGGTTCCTACTTTGACCTGATCAGCGTATGCATAATAGTCTTCAACAATTTCCTTAATTTCTTTCCTATCAATCATATATAGTGTCCCTCGGTTTTTCCGGAAATAGGGAATGATTCGTTTTATGAAGTATCTCGTATGAAAGATAATGTAATCAAATCACGGATGATTCGGTAGTCAAATCACGGATGATTCGGTGACTGATGATTATGTGGTTGTGGCCAAAAGGCCAGTGATAAGAAATTCATTACTGGAATTTACCGGTAACTCTCAAAGTGTGCCGGATTATTCGTATCAACGGATATCCTGCCTCAGTTAGGGCATGAATTTTCCCATTAACGGCTTTACCCGTTAAAACCCTTTCTAATAACAGTAATCATTTATAAGTTGAGGGGTAAGGTAGATTTTACTTTTTTCTTTCTTTTTACTTATTTTATCTGACGTTTGCGGCTTTTCAAAAAAGGGTTTTTGGAGGGCTTTTTCACAGAATTCCCAGAAGCAGGGGTGTTATAAACGTTTCAATTACTGCGGCAACGAAAAGAAAGGGCACGATCCAGCGGAAGTAAAACCTTATCCCATCCTTGAATTCCCTTTTTAATTCAGTGGGTCTGCCTATAAGGGCAGCCAGGACCTGGTGGCCCAGACGAAGCCCGATCCCCGCTGCCAGAAAGACCATGGGCAATTCAATAATCCCGTGGGGGAGGAGGGCCAGGAAGATAAAAAGCAGACCCTGTTCTTCAGCTACCAGATGGGAGAGTACCCCTACCACATAACCGTTGAAGGCTACGAAAAGGACAGGGAGTATCCCCAGGCCGAGTCCCATGACAAGGAAGAGCAGACTTACGAACGCATTGTTCAGAAAAATGATCAGCATGATCAATAAGGGGTGTAAGTTCAGAAGTCCTCCGAATTGGGCTTGGAATTCCTCCATGACCATCTCGGAGATTTCAGGGGTGCTTGCAGAATAGGCATACCCTGAAAAAGCAGATGCAAAAAACACAAAGGTAATAATCAGGACGTAAGGCCGGATATGATTGACGTAGTTGAAAAAGCCTTCTTTACCGGACATATCTCTTTCGGGTGTAGAGGTTACGGAACTAAAGCTCGAACTGGAACTGGAAACGGAACTGGAACCAGAACCTGTAGTGGAACCGGTGTTAGAATCAAAGGTGAAGCCGGAGTAGGAACCTGCGTCCCGTCCTAAACCGGGAGATCCAGCCTTTTCCCTTTCTGCACTTTCTTCCTCTGCCCCCTGTTCTGCCCTCATCTCTCTTTTCGATTCATCCAAGGGAACTTCTGTATTTTCTTCATTTTCCTCATTTGCCTTTTCCTTATCTGCCTTTCCCATATTACCCTGCGGATCAGCATCCGCTTCTGAATAATACTCTTCCCCTCTCTCCATATTCATGTCCGGAATAACCCTCCCTCCTGTTTAATTTGCTTGAAGTTCCCGTGATCTATTTAAAGTTCCGTGCTCTGCAAAACGCGATTTTTCCTCTAATCCGTTCTACTTATCTTCAACTTGTCATCAACTTGTCTTCAACTTGTCTTCAATTTTTCGTTAGACTCTATTCTGTCCTTTCAGATTCCGAGCATCATCCGGAGTGTATTCCGGGTTGCCGGGGAAAGGCCCAGGATCAGGATAACCATTTTGATGAGCATCTTCAGGTTCACGGATTCTTCGTCGTCTTCAAACTGGGTATCAAGCACATAGAGAACCCCTATGAAGATAATAAGTTTCAATGGATACATAACCAATGCGGTGCCCGTAAGTTCGATGAGGTAGTAGGGAAGTACGTGTTTTTCGAAGTATCCGAGTTTATCCACCCCTATGTAGGTTGAGGAGGCGTCCATCAGGTGGACCATGAGGATGGAAAGGTTCAGGGGATTGGTGAAGATTTCGGATTTGAAATAGCGGGCTACCCTGTAAAAGATGAAAGTCAGTCCCGTTCCTGCCACAAGCACGAAAACGGGCACATAAGCAGCCACCACATCCTCGAAATACAGGAGAGTTATCAGGTTTACAAAAAACCAGATGAGCCCAAACCCCGCAAAAGTGGAATAGAAGTCTCGCACAAACCCAGCCTTCTCCAGCCTGATGGCCAGCCAGAGGCAAAATACGGTTACCGCAAAGACCAGGAAGTAGATGTTCGGGGTTATGAGCAGGTAGCTGAAAGGCGGGTTTATTATTCCTGCAGGGGAATCTTCCAGTACGCGAAGGGATGAGCCTGCAAGCACGAAGGGGATGATCGAAAGGATAAATCGGGAGTTTACCTTCACATTAAATTTTTCCAGGAGCCTGAAGATCCCGAATATACAGATCCCCAACACCACCGCCCAGGTGAAAGTGTTGACAGGGTTATATCCCGCATCGGTTAGGATAGGGTCGAGGTAATAGGTATTTATAAACTGTGAAATTGCATCAAGAGGAGAACTCATTATATCACTCGTTCAAAGCGGCAATGTCCAATACTATTCAATGTGGAGATTTTTAATCTCATTTATCTCATTTAAAGTGTAATATCTATCTGATACCGTTATCTATCTGATACCGTTCAAAATGGCAATATCCTAATATAATTAATACTTACTGTTGTACATACTCAGAACTTATATATTGAATTAAGGATTTGAGGTGGCGCAAGACTGCCAGTCCCTTCCATTCAAATTCAGTAGTTCTTGTTCTGCAAATGAGTTTGGTCCTTGAATGTACGAATGAATTGTATAATTAGATATTTATAATTTGCATGTGTAAAATATACATTTATCTAACACTCATATTTAACACTTATATGTAAACTCCAGTAAATGGATAATCTGACAACTAAATCATTCTGGCAATTAAGTTAATGAATCAAATTCACCTATGTTAGGGATATACCGGAGATTGTGAATACTTGAAAAACTTAAAGATTGTCGGCCCGGGTTTGAACTGAAAATACCCTTTGAAAGGTTTCAGTATCAGGGCTGTACATAATATCCAATCACATATACCTTTATCATGATTAAATATTAACGCGGGTATGAAATTGACCGAAAGCAAAAACAGCGTAAAATGGATGCAGCTTCCCAGGGATGTGCTGGTAGGACATGGTGTCCTGGACCAGGTAGGAGACGTTTGCAGGGACCTGAAGCTGAAAGGAAATGCGCTGATCGTAACCGGCAGTACCACCCGGGAAGTGGCGGGTAAGAGAATCCGGGACTGCCTGGAAACTGCGGGCAGCAGTGTGGAAATGGTCCTCACAAGCAAAGCTACCATTGAAGAAGTCGAGAGGGTAATGGAAAGAGCCCTTGAGACCGATTCGAGCTACCTTCTTGGAGTAGGGAGCGGACGGTCCATTGACATTGCAAAACTTGCCTCTACACGGCTGGAGCTCCCTTTCTTCAGCGTGCCGACTTCTGCTTCCCACGACGGAATTGTCTCCTCCAGGGCATCCATCCTGGATAACGGGAAAAAGGCTTCGGTGCAGGCACAGGCCCCTATGGCCGTTGTTGCGGACACCGAGATAATCTCGGCTGCCCCCTTCCGTTTCCTTGCGGCTGGCTGCGGAGATATCATCTCCAACTATACGGCTGTGCTGGATTGGGAACTTGCCAGCAGGCTAAGGAATGAATACTTCGGGGAATACGCAGCAGCCCTTTCCCGCATGGCGGCGCGGGTAATCATAGAATCCGCCGATTCAATCAAGCCCGAACATGAAAATTCAGCCCGGCTCGTTGTCAAGGCCCTGGTCTCCAACGGGGTTGCCATGAGCATTGCAGGTTCTTCCAGACCGGCTTCAGGTTCCGAACATATGTTCAGCCATGCCCTTGACCAACTCGCCCCGAAACCAGCCCTTCATGGAGAACAGTGTGGGGTTGGGAGTATCATGATGATGTACCTGCATGGCGGGGACTGGAAGCAGATCCGGGGTGCCCTGAAGAAAATCGGAGCCCCTGCAACCGCAAGAGAGCTGGGCATAGAAGATAAATATATAATTGAAGCCCTGTTACATGCACACAGCATCCGCCCTGAACGCTACACCATCCTGGGGAGCGGGTTGACCCCCTCTGCCGCCAGGAAAGTTGCGAAGATAACAGGGGTTATAGATTGAAAGAAGTTAAGGCCCAAAAGGTTATAAATTGTAAGAAGTTAAGGTCTTAATAAGTTGAAACCCTGAACTTTAAATGAACGAAGCTCGAACTAAATAATAAGAGATCGTTTGTTCATTTTCGGACAGTTCCGGCCCCACAATCAGATCAGAAATGATTTAAAGGATTTAATTCAAATTTATCTGAGTGTATTTCAAGGATAATTTATCAAGGATAATTTAATTAGGAGCCGCTTTACAGGACAATTAGCGGTTCGGATAATCAGGATCAGGGAAATAAGCAATCTGATAAACTAATAAGACACTCAAACTAATAAGACACTCAAACTAATAAGACACTCAAACTAATAAAACACTCCAGATAATAATCTGGGCAATACTTAATCCCGATAATTATGGGGTAACACCCAATTCCAATAATTAATCACCAGAAGAAAACGGGATACAGGCCCGAGAATAAATCTATAGGAGAAAAATTATGATCGAAAGCGATACAAAAATAACACTCATCGGATCACGGCTTGCAAGGGAAGGGCTGGAATTCATATTCAAAGGTGAGATGCCGGAATGCAATAAATGCCGGCTGAAAAACACTTGCCTGAACCTTGAGCGTGGGCGCAGGTACAGGATTGAAAGAATTCGGAACAACGAAATCCACGAATGTTTCCTGCATGACAGCGGCGTGCTTGCGGTAGACGTTAGCCGGGCTCCGGTCGAAGCTACCGTGGAGTCCAGAAAAGCCGTTGACGGGGCAAAGATTATGTATGAGTCCCCAAAGTGCGGCAAGAAGGATTGCAGCGAGTACGAAACCTGCCATCCGGAAGGGCTCATTAGAGGAGACAAGTGCAAAATTGTCGAGGTCATAGAAAGCCTTGATGCTGCTTGTGATGCCGGTTATTCCTTGAAAAAGGTAAAACTGGCCTGGTGATGCTAACAACATCTTTTAGTAATAGTAATGTTGATTATTAATTAGTAAAAAAGGTTAGAAGCGGTGTTATACGTGCCTGAACAGGAAATGAACCAGATCCCCTACGAATTTTATACCCAAAAGCGCTGGGAAAACTGGCTCGCCCGGGCAAAAGAGAGCGGATTTGAGATTAAGGAATCGGAAGACGAGCCCGGGAAGGAAAGCGCTGTATTCGTGAATATGGTTGACGATGTCATCCTTGCTTGCCTCAAGGTAAGCGCACGTTTCGAGCACGGAATGCTCTCAGCAGAAAACTCCCTGAACATTCTAGTGGAGATCCGGAACCTCGTGCTTGACGAGGTTGAGCCTATTTCCGAAGATATTGACCTTATGATTGATTCGGTTCAGACCTCTCTCATGGGGGCGCTTGCCGCCTTCGAATGCTATGTCATGGGCGACTATGAAGAAGGTATTAACATTGAGGAGCTTATAAAAGCAGCCATTGTTGCCGAAGAAACCGATGATCTCGAGATGGCCCTTGATTATACAGCCCAGTGCGGAGCCTTCGTGCTCAAAGGAGAAAACCTGCCCGATGAAATAATGGCCGAACTTCCCTACGGCATAGTGGCAGAATGGCTCGACGGAATCGACTCCATAGCTGCTGCAATGGTCGGAAGTGACAGTTACAAGGAATTTGAAGAAGATGATGAGGACACTACCCTCTGAAACTTTTTTAATAATTTCCTTTTTATAAAAAATTTCTTTTTATAGAAGAAAGAGCTACAAGGATACGGGAGCTCTGCGGTTTTTTGCATGGAATATCCTATAGCTATGCTGGACATGTTTTTCATGGAAGTTCCCCAATTAAAGGGAGAATCCCCCCAATTAAAGAGTAAGTTTTCCCAATTAAAGGGGAAGAGCACCCAATTATAAGGGAAATGTTCCCATTTTACAGGATTTACCCGGGTACTTTTACGTACCTTTGGTAACGTTCTCATAAACAAGAATGGTTTCCTCTGCAATATTTTTCCAGTTATACCTTTTTTTGAGAAGGGAGTATCCTTTCTCGCCCATTTTGTTGTGGTCGAGCCCCTCAAGCACGTAATTAAGACACCAGGCAATGGATTTCGGGTTTTTGTAGGCAACGACTCCTGTCCTGAAGTTATCCACGAGGGCTACTGCCTCACTCGCAACAACGGGTTTCTTCGCATCCCAGGCTTCGAGCACAACAATCCCGAAAGGTTCGTTCCTGCTCGGCACACAGACAAGGTCACAGGCATTAAACCAGTCCCTGACCGTGTTATCCGGAGCATATCCAAGGAAGCGAAAGGAGTCCTTGATCCCGAGTTCATGTGCCCGATTTTCACATTTGGAGCGCATCTCCCCTTCCCCGATAAGCACAAAACCGGCATCCCTCTTTTTCAGGACCTTAGCTGCAGCTTCAACGAGCATGTCCGGCCCTTTCTGGTAGCTCATCCTGCCCGTGAACAGCACCACTGGGAGGAAGGGGTGGATTCCGTAATTCTGTTTAACCTTACCCCTGTCAACCTCTTTTCCAATCTTTCCCATATAGATGCCGTTCGGGATTTCCGAGAGCTTGTAGTCGGGGATTTTGTAGATGTGCTGGATTTCTTTTCTCAGTATTGTCGAAGTCGCAATTACTTCAGCGCATTCGTATCCCCCTAGCCATTCCCTGTGCGAGATCTCTTTTGCCTCCCACCAGCCCCCATGGCGGTTTCCGTTGCGTCCCCATTCAGTGCTGTGGAATGTAAGCACGAAGGGAATCCCAAACTGGGCCTTGATCCTGCAGAGAACGTTGACGGGGTGCCAGTCGTGGCCATGCAGAACGTCAAACTCCCCTGCCTGGTCCCGCACTTCCAGGAACCTGCAGTACATGGCGTCACACATCCGATCCATCTGTTCTATGATACTTCCATGCTGGCCGCTAGCTACCCGGTGATAATGGACCCCCTTGATATCTTCATCATTGTTTTCATGGCTGCGGGTGAATAAATGGACCTCATGCCCCTCTCGCGCGATAGCCTCTGAAAGTTCGGAGACATGGGGTGCAATCCCCCCGACCCTTATTGAATACAAACTTTCCCACGTAAACATTCCGATTCGAAGCTTTTTCATCTCATACTCTTCCGATTGTCAAATTCGGTTAGTGGTTTAATTTATTTAATATGAATTTGCTTAGGATTTATCACAAAATAATTTAGGCATATTATTTGTAAAGTTAATTTTCAATTGGTGCCAATGATCTGGAAAATCAATGCATCCAATCGAAACCTGTGCATAGGCTGTTGTGTGACGGGTCCTTAGCTTTGAATTTGCTTAGCCTTGAATTTGCTTAGCTCTGGATTTGCTTAGCCTTGGATTTGCTTAGCCTTGAATTTGCTTAGCTCTGGATTTGCTTAGCTCTGGATTTGCTTAGCTCTGGATTTGCTTAGCTCTGGATTTGCTTAGCCTTGAATTCCATTCGAGGAAGTCTTTCTCTGCAGCATCCGATTTTCTCTAATAGTATGAGCCTAAATGGACACTAAGCAGGATACTCCTATCCGAAAAACGCTGGAAATGTGCATGCTGGCTTCCCAGCAAATGTGCAAGTCCATAAACCCCTAATAAACCCTCAAGCTTTATTTTCTTTGATTGTAGATAAATATATCTGCAAAATTTTTTACTACGTTCTCTGAATATGAATAACTTTCAGACTTTTTTTATTTCCCCCCTCTATTTGATCTCCACTTTTCCTCTACCTTTTTGTCTCTCTTATTGTCCTACCTTTTCCTGATCTTTCCTGGCCTTTTCTTCTGAAATCTTGCTGTCTTTTTTATCCTGTTTTCATCTCTTCTTCGTCTCTATCTTCTTCTTCTCTATTAATTCTCTATCTCCCCGGAGTTCATTCATCCAGCGGCCTGTCTCCCCTCAGATAGGAGGCTGCCCTCTCAGGGGATATGGTATTGATATAAATCCCGGTGTTCATCTCGAAACCGGCAATAAGGGAGATTCTCGGGAGAAAACGCAGGTTAAGGTGATACTCCGGGGAATCGAAGAGCTGGTAAAACATGTAATTGTAAGCCGGGTTCCCGAGAACTTTTCCATAGGAGTTGAGGACGTATCCGATCATTTCCCCAAGCCCCGAGAGAATTTCCTTGCTGCAGTCTCCCAGGTAGCTTACATGCTTTTTCGGGAGGACCCAGACTTCAAAAGGACTTTTTGAACAGTAAGGAGTGAAAGCCACGCACTCCCTGTTTTCACGGATAAAGCGTGTCGATTTTTTCTCTTTTTCGAGGAGGGCACAGTAAGGGCATTTTTCTTCTTTCCCTATTGCCTGCAGTTCCGTTTTCAGGAGAGGGGGAAGCAAGGGCAGGGCCAGTAGCTGGCTATGAGCGTGGTCAAGGGATGCACCTGCAGCTTCCCCGGAATTTTTGAAAAGGGAGACATAGCGGATGCTCTCATGGGCACGGTAGTGGCAGACACGGTCCCTGTAGACCTGCATGAGGTCCGAAAGCTCGGCGGCTGAAAAATCACTCAGCTTCTTTCCATGCACAGGGGACTCCACAATCACCTCGTGAAAACCAAAACCCGGACTTGCGTCCTCCCCCACACCCGAAAGTTCTGAAAAGGCAGGTATTGGAGAAAGGGCAGGAAAAAGGTTTTGGAAACATCGAAAGTCCCATTTGCGGACTATTTTTTCTTTAGTGTCCGCAAAAATTCTTCCCTCTTTATAGACTGCTCCCGCAGGTGGAGTTTTTTCCTCGGCACCCCCACAAAAGGCACAGTTTTCAGGCCCGGACCTTTGCCCCTTTTGCCCCATGTCTCCGGCTTCATCTGCAAAGTCAGAAGGTCTTTTACCCCTTTCCTCTGCGATAATGCAGTATTCGGGCAGAAAGTAATGTTTTCTGATTTCGGACATTTTTGGAAATTCCTCACGGTAGTTTTTTCGGTTTTTTTCAGTCTTTTCCAGCTTTTTTCCGGACATTACTTTATTACGGACATTACTTTATTACGGACATTACTTTATTACGGACATTACTTTATTACGGACATTACTTTATTACGGACATTACTGTTCACGGGGACTGCTTTATTTTTCCCCGCAGATCCGCACTCCACTGATCAGTTCGTAGTAGTGTTCAGTTGGTTTTTCCCAACCCATATCCTTTGCAAGGAGAAAGGCTTCCCGGCATAACAGTTTGTATTTCACCCTGTCATCCACGAAGTTACGGATAAAGTAGCTTGCTGCAAGGGCGTAGTCCAGGACCGCCTCATAGTAGGAAAGATCTATGTTATCGACAACGATTACCCCCCCCAGGCCCTCGACCAGGGACTCATTGGTCTTCACTGCATCGCTGAAGCCGCAGACCCGGCTCACCACGCTTGGGGTCGCCTCCCTCCCGGCTTCCAGGCCCGTTAGGAGGAAGGGGTCGTAACGGGAGGGAAAGATCCCTGCACAACAGCCTGCCATGAAGTCCTCAACTCCCATGCAGAGCCCTCCATCATCGGCTGAGATTATCTGGGGATAGAGGATCGCTGCCACGGAGCGCTTTCCCCGCACCAGCCCCGAGCAGTCAAGCTCCCTTTCCTCAATCATCTGCTGGATCTTGAGCTCGTTTCCCACGAGGATTTCTTTTGAAATGTGAACCGGAAAATCCTCGGGGAGATTTGTTTTCGGACCTTCGGCCGTGACAAGGAAACAGATAACCTTCATTCCTTCCTCCATGTGCCCTTCCAGAATGCTGTTTTTTATGATATGTTCCAGGGCCAGGAGGGAATCAAGCAGGTCAGGGTAACCCTTATTCTCGATTTCGATGCGAGAGATGGTGAAAATGGGGATGAACTTTTCCGGGTTTATCCGTTCGCCATCGTAGTGCCTATATAGCTTTTCGGAGAGGAAATTCTGGAGATTCCCCAGGCAGCGCTCTTTTCGATCCCAGTCGATTTTATCGGTTTCGATCCTGATCCCGTTCCGGACAACGATCCCGTCGATCCCGTAAAAGAGCTTTGCTTCCTGACGTGTAGACTCTCCCACCGCAGTAACCGTATCGGCGTATGCCGCGAGGACTTCCAGAGCAGCGAGGTTCCCGGGGACTCCCGAAGACCAGATGCTGTCGTTATTCCTTATCTTCTGAATCGAGTTGTGCCCGGCAGCCCTCCCTGGAAGAGTTGCATGCAGGGTGGCTATGGTGCTGACCGGAATTCCCAGCTTCTTCAGCCGGGCAGGTGCGTAAAAAGTCCCAAACTCGTGACAGTGCAGGGATACCCTGGGACAGGGAAGAGCAGATTCCATGGAGACAGCTTTCCAGGCATCCACCCCTTTTTTTATAATTTTTTCTATTTCTTCCCCCTTTACACCACCTCCTTTTTCCCCTTCCGTTCCTGTTTGCGGGGTTGGGATTACCAGGGTTCGGACAAACTCGGAAATCGCATAAGAGAGATTAAGGTAATGGGTATATTCGGCTCCGTTTCCCATACTTTCGTATTTCATGGAATCCAGCCCGATAAATTCAAAAGCCTCGGCTTTGACCTTATTTTCAAGTGTCATCTCCTTCTTTTTGTGTACAGTTCGGATTATCCCGAAGTTGTCGGTTTGAAACTGCAGGTAAGCAAGTTTTGTATTTCCGACCTGTTTTTCCCCTGTAAAAACATTCATTCCTGCATTTTCAAGGGCTTCAAGGCTTTTCAGGAGTTTCCCGTCAACGCTGAGGCTGTTAAGTCCCCCCATATCCGTGATCCTGTTTAGCCCTCTGTTCCAGTCCGCACCCCAATGCCCGTAATAGGGACCTGCGATCAGTATCTGAGGTTTTTCCTCTTCTTTCAATGCCCCGGAATCAAAAAGGGACGCAAGAGTATGCGCTTCTGCGTTTATGACGTTCCAGATTCCGCCCATTTTATTTGATTTCGGGCCTGCTTCTTCCCCGGCAATTATTACGAAATTGTTCCCCAAACCTGAATCCCCCAGGTCACTTAATTTTACGATTTAAATTCTCCTATTTTAATTTATCTACGGCTATTAAAAAGTATCATCAAAAAACCTGCCGACCACGTGTAAATACCGATCACGTGTAAACAGTTGGTAATCACATGTATATAACCCAAACTCTCTATGTTTTTTCTTCTATTCTGGAATTTTATAACGTCTTGAGCCCGGGCAAAAGGTTCTGGGATCTTTCCACATTGTTCATTGAAAAAGGAGATTCTTTTGAAGAAATATATTGAAAGTATAACCAACCTTGGATACCCTGGGAATGACAGATGCAGGAATAAGAAAAAGGTAAGAATAAGAAAAAAGGAGGTATGGAAACCCGGGAAAGCTGGCTTTTCATTTCAGGTTTTCAAAGGTTTCGGTTTTTGCTTTTTTGTAGCAGTTCTCCACAAGATGCAGTGTGGCTTCAAGTTCTGTTATTTCAAACTCAAAAAGCCGTGCAAATTCCCGGACATAGGCTTCAAAGTTTTTCTCATAGGGGAGGCCGGTGTTCACTTTTGCAATCTTTTTGTATCCTGCATAATCAAAGACGAACTTTGACATCTCTATGTCATCGGGGTTCTGGCTCAGGCCCGCCGTCCTTATCATCTCCCGCCAGTTTGCAGCCCACATAGGGGTCAGGAAGAAGGTGCCTACCCCCTTGCAGCTTTTCAGGACTTCAAGGTACTGTTTCCTGCCACCGAGCACGGCTCCGATGCAGTCGTCCACGATCTCCCCGTCCTCTTCTTTCAGGATATGGACTGGGCATTCGAGAGCCTCAAAGTCTTCTTCAATTTTTCCGAGCACATTGCCGCAGAGCCCGTAGAAAAGGAGGACACCGTCCGAAAAGGAGGACACGTTCTCAACCTTTGAATAAACGGTGCTCTTCAGGTTTTCGGGAATTGCGTGCAGGGCAAGCTCGAGCATGTACACGATCAGGGTGAACCTTTCAGGGCCTGAATCTTTTTTCTCTCCAATGGAAGATTTTTCAGGGATTTCTTCAAAAGGAAGCACCCTGTAGGGAATCCCTATATCCGCCAACTTTGTCCTGAGTCCTTCACAGTCCTCGTTTTCAACAACGATTACTTCTTCAAGTTCAGGATCGTTTTCTATGAGATGCACGATTTCATCTTCAAACATCCTGCACCCTATTATGGTCATAACCGGCATGAGGAATCACTTCCATATTTTTCAGGGAAACCTGCCTGAAGAGACAGATAAGTCAGGAATCCGCAACTAATAAACCTCAAATCCATAGCAAATACATGGCAAAACCATAGCAAATACATGGCATTTTGCATCCGGATGTAGGCAATTTTTTCCCGGGTATTAATCTGGAACTCTTGATAATTATGAGGTGTACCCAAGTTTATGGAGGTTATTGGATAAATAATATATTATTGTCATATTATTTAAAAAAAAGAATTAATTATTAATTGAACAAAAAAGATTCCCGGAGGTACCCGGGATTTCCGGGGTTCAGGCTCTGAGAGGGCTTTTAAGCGGGTCGGACAGTATTTTTCGAATATGGCTGTATGATTCCATGGCAATTTCCGTGCTGCCTTCAAGTTCCATGACTTCGAAATCGAAATATTGTGCGAATTCTTCGATATTTTTCTCGAAATCAGGTTCATAGGAAAGTCCGGTCTTTACCCTGGCAACCTTCCGGTACCCGAGTTCCCTCAGATGGTCAGGAGTGAATTCAAAACCCTCCATCAGTTCTTCCCCTACACTGAATACGGTTCTCCAGTTTGCGGCCCACATGGGGGTAAAGAAGAAGGCATCTTTGTGCATTCTAAGGGCTTCCCGGTAGCGAGCGTTGCTTCCGAGGGCAGCGGCAACACAGTCTTCAAGTGGGCCGTTTTTTTCCCCTACGCTTCTTTCCTGCAGCAGCTTTATCGGGCATCCCATGTAGGGAAAATCTTTTTTTATCCGGGAAAATGCCTGCCCGCAGAGCCCGTAAAAGAGGAGGATCCCGTCGGCAAGCCGGGACATGATGTTCACGTTCGTATATGTTTTACTCTTGAGCCTGGCCGGGTCTACGTGAAGTCCCATCCCCTGGAGCTGGATAACGACGCTGAATTCGTGGTTCTGCTTCAATTTGTCTCTTATTTCGTAAAAAGGAAGGATTTCCGGCCTGAAGCCTGTAGTCTCAAGTTTCTGCAGAAGGTCCCTGTTCTCTTCGTTTTCTACAAGGTAGACCCTCTCTATTTCAGGGTCATTTACCAGCACATGGACAATTTCGTCCTCGAATATTCTGCAGCCTACTATGCCCAGAACTGTCATGCTTATATGCTTACCCCCGAACTATTAAACAATTTCCTTAGCGGGAAAGCTAATGATCCTTAGCGGAAAACGAAGTTTTTTTAACCAGGAAGATGAAGTTATTTTCACAATTTTTGGAACAGAACCTTTCCGGGGTTCAAATCTAATCCTCTGAAAATTTTCCGGTAAAACGTCTTTTTTATTTTTTCACAGCTATCTGGCTTTATTTTTCTGTAGCTTTATTGTTATCCAGTTATTGTTCTGCAGCTTTATAGTTCCCCAGTTATTGTTCTGCAGCCTTATTGTTATCCAGTTATTGCTCTGTATTATTTACTATTATTCCATGTTCAAAGGATATTAGGAATTTAATACACTCCCAATTTATATATTAAGTATGAAATTAAACTTTTTATAGATGACACCCCCATATAAAAAGTATTAAGTAGCAGCACATACAAAAATGATTGCAAGTGTAGGGTTCCGAGATGAATCCTTCCTGAATCAGTTTATCGGATAATAATCAGGTTGAGTGGGGAAAGCTTGATGGCCTGAATTTTGCCTGCCAGTGCATACTGTGTAGCTGGCTGTATCATAACAGGTCAGGGAACCTCGAATATAACGAAGTTTTCGAAGGTCGTTATCTCAGTACAGGCTGTCCGGCACTGGGGGTGTGCTTTTCCGGGCACGTCTGTTGAACTTAAGGAGTGGGGTATGGTACATGCTAGATTGTCTACGGAAGGAAGAGCTCACATCATTTTTATATGATGTCCGCTACGTGATTCTATTTTACGTCCTTGGAGACTGGATGACAACGCTGTATGCCCTTGAATACGGCTTTGAAGGAAACATCCTGCCTGCAATAGTGATAGCAAAATATGGGATTTTCCATGTCCTGCTTCTCAAATTCCTGTTCATGGTTTTATTGTTCAGGTCTTACCAGGTAATCAGGAATTTTCCCTGGCTCTGGGATTTTACCCGAAAAACAGTTGCAGGGATGGGGTTAGTCGTTTCGGTGGAAAACTTTGTGGTAATTCTCCTGGGCTCCCGCTTCTTCCAGCACCTGTTTATTTTTTCCTGACTTTAATCAGGTCCAGGCTTGATAGTACCCTTCATTTTCCAGGACTTTTACGGGAAGGGAAAAAAGTTCCGAGAGGTTGGCGTCGGTAAGGATTTCTTCTTTTTTGCCGTCCCTGAAGACCCGTCCGTTCCTGATAAGGATCACACGGCTGATTTCGGGGATGACGTCCTGGAGGTCGTGGGTAACGAGGACAACGCTCTTTCCCGAGTGGGCGATTTTCCGGACACTCTCACGAAAGGTGTGGAGGGCTTTTAAGTCCAGGCTGTTTGAGGGTTCGTCCAGGATAAGGACCTGAGGGTCGTGGACAAGCGCCCTTGCGATCAGCACCTTCCGGGCTTCGCCCGTGGAAATCTCGCTCATCAGCCTGTCTGCCAGCCAGGCAACTTCAAGAAAGGATAGAACTTCCCTTGCCCTGACTTCCATCTCCGGAGTGACCCTGTGGTTGTAATAGATCCCTATGCTACTGAAAAATCCCGAGAGCACGACGTCCAGCACCCTGATAGGGCGGCAGCAGGTCTGCTGGAGGTCCCCCGAAACGATCCCGAGCATCTTCCTGAGCTCGAAAACGTGCCAGGTCTTCCTGCCCATAATTTTCAGGACAGTGCCCTCTGCCCCTACCAGAGGGTGGTACTCCTTCATGAAAGTCTTGATCAGGGAGGATTTGCCAGAGCCGTTTGGCCCTATGATCGCCACGTGTTCCCCCGGCTTCACTGAGAGGGATACCGAGTCCAGGATCTTTTTCCCTCCCCGGACAACCGTGACATTCCTTAGTTCCAGAAGGGACTCAGCGTTCATGTGAAGTTCGTGGGTTTCCCCCGGGGTTTGAGGAATTTCCCCTGGGGTTTGGGGTATGTTTTCGATCATTTTTACCAGCTCTGTTCTTTTCGGTTTCGGAATAATATTCTTTAACATTTTTCTTTCTTGCGTTTAAATAGAAAGTACCGGTATTCTTTTTAGCGATCTTTTTGAACCGATATTCATAGGGTACACAGAAGTTTAACCCATGACTGTTGGAAAAAATTAATATACTGTGCGAGACATAAGAAGTGTTATGGGTATTGAAATTAGTGTTAATGCGGGGTCAGACACAGCTACTTCAAGTGTCAATGCCTCAGGAAGCGTACAGCACATAATCACCGATAAAGAAAGAACGACATTCAGCATTCAGGACGGAGGTCTTAAGGATGCCGTTAACAAGTATTTTGGGAAGAGACCAAATGACGCATATTTACACAGCCCTACCCCCTGGGACGACCTTTACAAAACATATGGTTGGCCTGAAGTAGAGACAGTGCTCGTCGTCCAGAGTGCAACAATAAGAGGGATTACCTCGGAGCCTGTGATTGTGGCAACAAAGACTTTTAGCAACAGCAGCAGTAAAAAAGCAACTTTCGATGCCAGCATTTCGGACCAGGTCACCAATACTGTGGAGAGCAACTGGTCCCAAACGGACACGATCGAGGTAGGGCAGAAGTTTACATATAACGTCAGTTTCCTGGGAGCCGGCGGAGGGGGAGAAACATCCATGTCCTACAGCCATTCCTGGGGCCAGGGTGGCTCTGAGAGCAAGAGCATCACGGTCGGATCGAGTTCGGGAGTCAAGGTTGAGTTGGAACCCGGGGAATCGGTTGAAGCCCAGCTCACAGCCAGCAGAGGGGTGATGAAGGTCAGGATTGTTTACAAAGCATATCTGATCGGCTCCACTGCTATCAACTACAACCCAACGTACAAGGACCACCATTTCTGGGCTCTTGGCATCGGCGGGGTTATGGGTGCAGCATCCCTGCCGACCACCAGGGAATACACGGAAGACATCGAGATTGGCTACTACTCAAACTCAAAAATAGAACTCAGAGACCCGGCAGGTCAGCTGAAGGGGATGTTCTTCGAGGCTGATAAAGCAGCAGTAGCTGACAATGTAGCTTTGTAAATTGCAAAGGCGCAAACCTTGAAATATAAACTGTCTGGAGAAAGGGCCAGGTCTCCGCTGGCCTTTGCCGGACCGGGCCGTTTGTTATCGGGAGGCCCGACAATTTTTTTTGAATCAGTTGAGTTTTTCTGTAACTTATGATTAAAAAGTAAATACTTTTAACTTGGGACAGTGAACTACCCCTCCCTACCTCCTTCGGAGTTGAGGGAGGTACTTCCCTCGAGTACTTGAATCATCAAGGCATTGGCTCAAAGAACTCGATACACATCCCCACTTTAGGCACAACGCAATACGCTCTCTCCTGTAGAATCATTTTGTCAGATCATTTTGTCAGATCATTTTGTCAGATCATTTTGTTAGATCATTTTGTCAGATCATTTTGTCAGATCATTTTGTCAGACCATTTTGTCAGATCATTTTGTCAGATCATTTTGTCAGACCATTTTGTCAGACCATTTTGTCAGATCATTCTGTTTTGTATTTTCTAATAGAGCCTGATATTTCCCGGGAAAACTTGCAAATTTCTGGAAATCTTTGAGATAAGGAAAATTATTCTTCAATATTTTTGTTTCCTGCAAGTATATAATCAGATAAAATAAAATCACATTAGAATTAAAGAGAGAAATTTATCCGGGAGGGGTCTGTTGAAATTCAACTATTCGAGAGTTTCATTCCATTCTTTCGTACACGAGGTTAGGTTTATCATCATTTTCTACATAATAGGGGATTGGGCTTCCACCTGGTATGCCCTGCCCTACGGGGAAGAATTCAACCCGCTTCCTGCGCTAATTCTGGAACACTACGGGATTTTTTCTCTTCTGTTCCTGAAAATAATCTTGATTCTTGGGCTTTTCCTTATATTTCCCTTAATCAAGTTATTTCCGGCCAAATGGGACTTCACCAAGCACGTTATCGAATTTTTAGGGATCATGGCAACCATAAACAATATCATGGTCGTCTGGTATGGGAACAGCTTCATCCAGGCCATGGGCTGGTTCTAAGATGGCCTGAAAAAAAGATTTTTCGGGACATGGGGTTTACGCTGTTTTTGCGTACAGGAAACAGTCGTGAAACTCTTCTCCGATTTTGTGGACTTTTTTCAGGACTCCTTCATTTTCGTACCCGCACTTCTGCGCTACCCTCTCACTCGCCCGGTTCCGGACATCCAGAAGGATAATGATTCTCTGCAAGCAAAACTGTTCAAACCCGATCTTTTCCAGAAGTTTCACCGCCTCAGTTGCAATCTCCCTTCCCTGGTATGCTTCATCCACGAAGTACCCGATCTCTCCTATGTAGGGCCTGTGCTGGTCAATTTTTAGCCCACATGCCCCCACAAGCTTTCCGTCCAGGAGAATGCTGTAGTTGTACTCTAAATGCTTCCTGCGCTTTACTTCATTTAGTTGCATGAAGCACTCCTCATCCTCAAGGGTTTTTACAGGGACTTCCAGAAACTCCATGTTCGTGTTCATGATGATTTCGAAAAAACGCTCTGCATCAGAAAGTTCCTGGGGGCGGATTCTTACTTTCGGCATTGAAGACAGATAGATTTAAGTCCGGAAAAATGTTTGCCAGAATTGTATGTTCGTGCTTCGTAGTAAAAAATGGGTAAAAAGTGGGGGGAATTTTTCAAATCCCCAGGGCTGCCCTAAACAACACGATCAGCCCGAAGAAAAGGTTCAGCACCACAAGCCCCCCCAGCACGAGCGCACCTGTCCTGAGCATGCCGGAGTTTTTCTCAAAGAAGGATAAACCGCCCTGCATGGAATCCAGGGAAGCGTTCACCTTTGAGATAGCTTCTTTCGATTCCTCAAGGTTTTCTTTGAGTGTCGAGAGGACATCTTTTGACTCCTCCAGATTTTCTTTCAGGGTTGAAATGGCTTCCTTTGACCCTTCAAGGTTCGCGTTCAGGGTGTCAAGCACCGCATCGATTCTTGGCTGTTCTTCGGTGTGCAGGCGTTCAAGCACATCGTGTACTTCATCGAGGGTCTGCGGAATTATCCCGGGCTCATCTTCCCATCTATAGTTCAGGAGCTCGAACCTGCGGTCGAGTTTCAGGAGCTGCCTCTCATAAAAAGTGGTCTGGGCTTTAAGGAACTCGTAATTTTTCTGGAACCCGTCAAATTTCGTATTCATACTTGCCGAGATCCTTGCAGCCTGGGGCTGCCTGATCCCCACCGGAGCATTTCCCATTCCGGCAAGTGAGAATTTCAGACCTTCCAGAATTTCCGGTTTTATTTCTGCAAAAGCGGGTTCTACAACTGTATTTCTCAGTTCCGGCTCTTCTTCCGGATTTGGAATTTCCGGGGAAGTTGTCCTTTCTTTCTCTACCTCCGCCTCCCTTACTGCTGGCTCCTTTACTTTTTCATCTTTTACCTCTGCCTTCTTTACTCCTGCCTCGCTGCTTGCGAGTTTCATGGAAGCGGTTTCTTTCAGGAGTTTTGCAGCGTTTACGACCTCATCCGGGCTTTTTCCAGAAAGTTCCGAGACCTTTAAGCTGCCTATGATGTCCGAAAACTTTTCAGGGTCTTTCACGATTCCCGGGATTTCAATAGTTCCGGGGATTTCCTTGATATCCGGAATTCCTTCGATTTCTGGGATTCCCTCAATTCCCGGAATTTGAAGGCCTGCCTCAACAATTTTTATCCCACTGCCGCTGATCTCGAATTTCTTTTCGGGAAGCTTTTCCATTGCTCCGGCAAACTGGAGGGCCAGTTTCTCTTTCCTGCCGAGCAGTCCCTCGTAGTACTTTTTGTCAAGCTCAAGCTTTCCCAGCTTATCTTTCACGTCCGGGGAGAGCTCGATTTCCGGGATTGGCACTTTCTTTTTCGTGACAAAGAGCTTTTTTACCTCCTGCATGACTTCTTCGCTGACCTCAAGGTTGTCGTCCAGGGAGTCCAGGATGTCCTCGATCTTGGGTTGTTCCAGGGTATTGAAGCGTTCAAGCACCTCTTTTGCGCAGTAGATACCCTCGGTCAGCACTCCGGGTTCCTGGTAGAGGATTCCTGCAATTTCACTGTTAACTGCCGTAAGTCTTGCCAGCAACTGGAAGGTCTCAAACATGTTCGACCAGTCCGTGAGCATGTCCCAGAAGTCGAAGTCGACCTTATCCGGGTTGTCCACCCCAAGCTCTTTGAGTTTGGCTTCGATCTTTTCTTTCTCCTCCCTGAGGTCGGCAAGTCTCTCCTTTTCCTCATCCCAGAGCTCGTCCTCGTCCCGCGGGCTCATCCTCTTGATTGTGATCAGTTCCTCGGTCTCTTCCAGAAGCGAGGAAAGCTGCTCGCCAAGCGCCTCAATGGTCGAGCCGATAACCGCAATAGCCGTTCCCGCCTGTTCCGCAGCCTTTCCCATATCTTCTGCAGCGTTCCCTCCCTGATAGGCAGCCTTTCCTATATTATAAAGGCCGCAGGTCGCAACCCCGAATACAACGTCTTTCAATCCCATTTTTACCATCTCCTCTCGATTTTTCCTCTTAATCTTTCTCGTCGTTTATTCCATGGCTTTCCTTTTGGCGAATTTAGCTCTGTCAGATTTCACAAATTCAATTTTTTTAACTATTAACTATTTTACTCTGAATCAATTATAAATTTTTTGTATTTATTTAAAAGAGATGGGTAGGGAAAGTAGAAAGAAAAGATTGATGCCAGCGGGTTCTGTTGATGGATTCTTTCAGCGGGTTTTGTTAGTGGGTTCTGTCGGGAGGTGGTGTCGGGAAGTGGTATCGGGAAGTGGTATCGGGAGGTTAATTACGCTGGATAAATCTGTTGAATGCACCATTGAATGAGCCCGTTAAATAAAGTATATTTAACATCTTAAATAATTACTAAAACATGACCGATGATATAATCTCCAGCATTAAAGAGGATTTAGTGCAAAACGTGGACGAGAAAACGAAAAACAATTATCAGCGTTTTTTTAAGGAAGAGGTGAAATGCTACGGGGTGAAGAGTTCCGTTGTGGGGAAACTTGCAAAGAAATATTTTGAAGAAATCAAACCGGAAGACAAAAGAGAGATCTTTTCTCTGTGTGAAGAGCTTCTGAAGTCAGACTACTGCGAAGAGGCTTTTATCGCATTCCAGTGGGCGTACCTTGTAAAAAAGGATTATGATGAGGGAGATTTACAGGTTTTTGAAAGCTGGCTTAAAAAGTACGTCAACAACTGGGCGAAATGCGATACCCTCTGCAACCACGCCGTAGCCTCTTTTATCGAACAGTTCCCAGGGTACATAGAACGGCTCAAAACCTGGACAAAGTCCGGGAACATGTGGCTAAGGCGTGCTGCTGCCGTGACCCTGGTTTTGCCTGCCCGGAAAGGCAGGTTCCTGGAAGATATTTTTGAGATTTCCGACAGCCTGTTGCAGGATGAAGAAGACCTTGTCCGGAAGGGTTACGGCTGACTGCTCAAAGAAGCAAGCAAAGCCCACCGGGAGGAAGTCTTCGAATATGTGATGAAAAACAAGAAAGAGATGCCCAGGACGGCACTTAGGTTCGCGATTGAAAAACTCCCCCAGGACATGAGGGCTATGGCCATGGAAAAATGAGGAGAATGTTACTTAATGCAGAGGAAAGGTGGCAGATGAAGGGAGGTTGGAATTGCCCTATGCAGTACCCCCATACTACGTTAGGCTCCTTAATCTCCCCCCATATTCCCATTTCACCGGCATATCCGGTTTGCTTGCGCTATTCTCTCTCCCAGGTAAAAGAATGTTTTCACAAGTATTTTGTCTTATTTATTAAACATTGTTACGGCCTTGGCACTCAGGAGGTTTTGATGATAAATTTTGTGGCATATTATTTATCTCTGCGTTTGTGTGGAAGTGAATGAGGCCATATGAGTGTGTTTTTTTGTTTTAGGAGCGTATGATATTTTGAAATCGCGGGGATGGAGAAATGGGCGAGTGTAAGTGAGTGTAAAAGACATCTGGAAAAGGCTTCAGGATTCCCACAATAAGAAAGCTTCAAGTTCTATTTATTGCTACTACGTACCTATTGAAATATTAGAATGCGAAATTTTGTTTGAATTTGAAAGTTGAGGCAAAGAGGTGTTTGAAGTAAAAAATTTGATATTTGAAGTAAACTTGATATTTGAAATAAACTGATATTTGAAATAAACTGATATTTGAAATAAACTGATATTTGAAATAAATCAAATACGTTCAAAACCATATACTCATTGAAAGGTACTAGCGAGTCTTCCCCATGCCCCGACGAACTTCCTTTAAACTCATCTCAATAACCCTTCTCCTCCTTCTCACTGCCGGTTGCATAGATTTCCCTGCCATTTCAACGGATGAGGCCGAAGAGGCGGTTTCTGAAGTGGAGAATATCGTTGTCGGGGAAGTTGAGCGTTTCGTAGCCGGCCAGACGGACCATGTCCTTGAGGATGAGGCGGGTTCCGGCGAAAACGGAGGAAGTGGGATCGAAGAGGGGACACCGGAAAGTGAGGTTTCTCCATCTTCTTCCTCTTCTTCCCCTTCTTCCCCGTCATCTCCTTCTTCTACCTCAGTGGAAGTACCCGGAGTCCCGATTTACACCGAGGAAATATCGAGCGCGGTTTATCCCAAAGACTATCGGATACTTTCGTTGAATTTTAGGCGGGCGATCGATCCCGAGGATGAGGAAATTTCCCGGGAGATCTATAGGATAACCGGGAAAGACTCGGGATACGATATCAAAGATGTCTGTGCTGTTTTTGATTATGTGAACGGGCAATGGGAATACAGGTATGACAAAAATTCCGAGTTTTTCTTCGGGGCGGCGCAGACGATAAGGGACGGGTATGAGGGGGACTGCGATGACTATTCTATCGTCATGTCCGCGCTGATGGAGAACATGGGTTTCAATACGCGGATCGTTACGGTGAGAACCGAGACTTACGGCCATGCTTATCCCGAGATTTATATCGGAGACGACCAGGCCACAGCGTATGAAATTTTATATTATATTTACGGGCGCTATTCCTATGCGGAAAGCATCTGGTATTCGGAACGGGACCTTGAAAAGGGGGAAAGGCAGTACTGGCTGAACCTTGACTGGAGCGGGTCGAACGGCTACCTGCACCCGGGAGGTATGTACCTGGGAGGAACAAGGGTCGCATACTATCCCGGCGGACTCGTTGAATTTTAAGTTTAAGAAACGGCCGAATCTTTCTAAATTTTATTAGATTTTTTTGGCTTTCAAAAAAGTTATATTCCATCAATTCCAAGTATCTAGAACTTTCAGGATATTACAAATCAAAATTATTGTGTTAATTGCAAAAAATGAAGAGGTTTTGAAAATGACAGAAAAACTCGGAATCCTGGCCATCGGGCACGGGAGCAGACTTCAGTACAACAAGGAAGTCGTTACACAGATCGCTGATTACATTGCACAGAAGCACGCTGATGTGGTCGTAAGGGCCGGTTTCATGGAAAACAGTGAGCCTACCCTGGACGAAGCTATTGCAGCCTTCTCCGGGACAGGGGTCACGAAGATTGCGGCCGTGCCGGTCTTCTTAGCCTCAGGCATACACATCACAAAGGACATCCCTGGCATCCTTAACCTGGATGAAAACGGCTGTGGGGCCCTCTCAGTCGACGGGAACGAAGTTCCCCTCTGCTATGCAAAGCCCCTGGGTGCTGACGAGCTTATCGCAGACCTGGTATACAAGAGGGTAGAAGAAGCACTCTAAATTTTCATGGCAGCGGAATTTTCCGCAATTTTTCCGGGCCCCGGGTTTTACGACCCATGGCTCTATTATCTTTCCGCTGCTTTCTTTCACATTCTTCTGTAATCTTTTACTGCTCCCTTAAGCCCTCTCATTTTCCCTCTTCTTTTTTGTTTACTCTGTTAACTCTGCCGAGATTCAAATCAAGTTATATTGTATTCCACCCCTCTTGCGGTTTTCATCTCAATTTCAGCTTTATGTCGCCCCTATTCTACGAAAATACTCATATAGGTTGGATTTTTATACATATCAAGTAAAGTTTACTTTAAATCCATGTGGGCTACTTTGCTGGCCCGAAAAATGAGGAATTATAGATGACTGAAAAACTCGGAATACTGGTTATCGGACACGGAAGCAGGCTTCAGTACAACAAAGAAGTAATCCTGGAAATCGCGGACATCATCGCAAAAAAGCACCCTGAGGATGTCATAAGGGTCGGGTTCGTGGAGCACAGCGACCCGAAGATCAAAGAAGCTGTAAAAGAGTTCTCAGGCACGGGGGTCACCAGGATCGCAGCCGTGCCAGTCTTTATTGCATCGGGAGTCCACCTCACCGAAGACATCCCCGGGGAACTTGACCTGGACGAGTCAGGCTGCGGGACACTCGCTATCGATGGCAAGGACGTTCCTGTCTGCTACGCAAAACCCCTGGGGTCCGATGAACTGATAGCAGACCTCATTTTCAAGAGGGTCCTGGAAGCGCAAAATATAACTGCCTGAACTTTCGTCTAATTTTTCATGGACCTTGACCGAAAAAAAATCGCCGTGCTAGACCTGACGCACGGCGGCATTCCTATTTCTATCAAACTGGCAGAACTCGGGGCAGAAGTCTCTGCCGTCGACGTGTACAATACGGTTGACCCCGTCACCCTCTCGGAACTGGAAGATAAGTACGGGATAAGGACTTCCAGAGAGCCCCTGCCGGTCGGGGCCTTCGACCTGCTGGCTGCACCGGTGCACCTGGACCCGGCTTACCCCATGCTTGCCGAAGCCCGGAAGACCAAAAAACCTGTCCTTTCTCACCACCGGATTGTCGGCCTGGTTCTTGCAAAGGACCCGCGCCTGGCCGGGACCCTGACGATTGAAATCACAGGCGTAAAGGCAAAGACCAGTACAGCTTCCCTGCTTGCGGACATGCTCTCCCGCAAGTCCCAGGTAGTCCTCCATACTTCCCGGGGGCTTGAAGCCTGGAAAAGGGGTGTGCCCTCCGAAATCCGCAAAGGTCTGAGTATTACTCCCGGAAGTATCCTGAGTGCCGTTGACAGGACATTTGAGGCCGGGCTCAGTCCTGACTATTTCATTTTTGAAATCTCTATCGGGGGCACGGGAAACGCTGACCTCGGGATCCTGACAACCCTTACCCCTGACTACGGGATTGCAAACAATAGCTCCCTTGCAGGTGAGGCAAAGCTCCAGCTCGTCCTCACGGCAAAACCCGGAACTGTCCTCGTCCTCAACGCAACTGTGGAAAAAGCTCTGGAAAATACAGGAGAAAAAATTCCAGAAACAGTCAAAAAAATCAATTTCAGGGACCCTTTCTACCCTGAATCGGGGGAAAGCGCTGACTTTGTACTGGAAACCGAGGAGGGCATCATTCACTGCCTCTGTCGGGGCCAGGAACTCTTCACCGCCCGCCTGCAGCCCGGATACAATAGTTTGGCCTACAGGACAGCCTTCGTGGCAGCATCTGCCGCAGCCCTGGAACTAGGGGTCGAAAGCAGGAGCGTGGTTGAAGCAATCGAAGAATTCGGGGGGCTTGCAGGCAGGATGCAGGAAAAAGAGCTGGAAGGAAAAGCCCTGATCGACAACTCCAACTCGGGCATGGACATCCGCTCGGCTGAAAAGGCCCTTGAATATGCTCTCCTGAAGAAAAAGGATGAGCGAAAGCAGAAAATTTTCATTGTCCTGGGGGAAGAAGCCGCCCAGGTCTGTGAAGGATTGCCACCCGAAGCCGTGCAGGGCTTTGTGGAAAAATACGGGAAAAAGTTCGAGCGCATCGTCCTGGTAGGCGAGCGGATGCGAGACATAAAGGCAGGAAATGTAGCATATGCGGCAAGCCTTCCGGAGGGACTTTCCGAAGCTTCTAAACTCGCAGGGAAGGCTGACATTATAATCTCTTCGGTTAAGTGTTTCCGGTAAAAAAAACGGATTAAATATGTAAAATAATACGGATGAAATAAAAATGATTTTTCATTTTTTCAGCTGGTTATTCCGGGGGTTTCTGTTAGGGTTACCCTCTATTTTCCATATTTTTATGATATTGTTTTATAGAAGGTCTTACAATCTGTATTCGTTTCCATTGATAACACAATTACGTTGATTATTCAAACTAAAACTCCATTGCTATTTAGACCTAAATTTCATTGCTTGTCCAAAGCACTCTTCCGTTGCTTATTCAAACCTATTGGCTGTTCAATTTTATTCAAACCCACTGCCAATTTAATCGGGCTTTTAACGGCTCTTGCTTTTTCCCTCCACTGCCGTTTTCCTGCAGGGGACTGAGGGAAATGCATATCAACATCCCGATAAATCAAAACACAGAGGATTTGTCATGACCGGAAAAGAGATTTCAATCATTCACCCCCGCCCAAGTTCTATCGTTGCGGCCCTTTACACCCTCAGAGACCTGAACGTCGATGTTGCGATTCTGCACGGCCCTCCAGGATGCTCCTTCAAACATGCAAGGCTTCTCGAGGAAGACGGGATTCATGTGGTGACCACCGCCCTTGATGAGAACGGTTTTGTCTTCGGAGGGCATGACAAGCTGGTGCAGCTTATCAACAAGTCCGTCGAACTGTTCTCCCCGAAAATTATCGGCGTTGTCGGGACCTGTGCCAGCATGATCATAGGGGAAGAGATGCACGAAGCCGTGCTCGAGGCAAACCCTGACGTCCCTGTCATCGAGGTCGAGGTGCACGCAGGCTACCACAACAATACAAAAGGCGTGATCTTTGCCCTGGAATCCGCGCTTGATGCCGGGATCATCGACCATAAGGAGTTCGAAAGGCAGGAGCACCTTCTTGCAAAAGCAACGGAAGTCGAGAAGAAATTCGGGGCCGCAAGCAAAGAATACCTGGCTCCTTCCAGGGGAGATGTCAAGTATAAGGTTGCAAAGAGGGTCATCGAACTCCTGAAGGAAGGCAAGCGCGGAATAACGATCATGAACGCCAAGAAGGAGACCGGCTACATGTTTGCCGACATCACCCTTGCGGTAAATGAAGTCGCAGCCTCCCTCGGAAAAAAGGATTCCATCGTGAACATGGCAAACCTGGACGAGAACCTGGGGTTGCCCAGGGTCAGGCAGCATGCAGAATACATCATGAGGGACCTGAAAGCCCACGGCGTTGAAATGCACGAGATCATCGGGGGCATGGACGAGTACCCCATAGCCGGGGAAATGGTAAGCGAGCTGATCAAGGAGAAGTACAGCGACTACGATTTTGCAATAATCACAGGCGTCCCGCACGCAATTCCCATGGATAACCTCAAGGGCATGGAACTTATCTCCGTGACAAACGGGCCAAGGCAGGTCCTACCCATGAAAGAGTTGGGTCACGACTACGTTATGGTGGAAATCGACCTCCACCCGAAGACCCTCGGGGTCAGCAGCATCGTGGAATCCGAGTTTGGGGCCACCTTAAGGGAAGTTGCAAAGGAAACCTGAAAAGGAAACCTGAAAAGGAAGCCTGAAAAGGAAGCCTGAAAAGGAAGCCTGAAAGGAAACCTGAAAAGGAAACCTGAAAGGAAACCTGAAAAGGGAGCCTGAAAAGGAAGTTCAAGGCTGAAAAAGGCGAATTCGGGATAAAAAGGATAATATTTTAGAAAAGGGAGGAAGATCCTGTGAAAAAACAAAAGATCATTGCAATTTACGGGAAAGGCGGTATAGGTAAATCAAGTACCGCGTCCAATGTGGCAGCAGCCTGTGCGGAAGCAGGAAAAAAGGTCATGATCATCGGCTGCGATCCAAAGAGCGACTCGTCCATCACCCTCCTGGGGGGAAAAAGGATCCCAACCATTCTTGACCTCCTAAGGGAAGGCATTGAAGTCACGGAGGAAGACATGGTTTTCGAAGGTTACGCCGGTGTCAAATGCATAGAAGCCGGAGGACCCGAACCCGGGATCGGCTGTGCGGGCCGGGGTATCATCGTGGCAGTCCAGAAATTGAAAAGCGTTTCCGGGGAGCTTATGAAAGAGCAGGACCTGATCATCTATGACGTGCCCGGGGACATCGTCTGCGGAGGGTTTGTAGCCCCTATCCGGAAAGGGTACGTAAACGAGGCCTATGTCCTGACTTCCGGGGAATACATGCCCCTCTACGCCGCAAACAACATCTGCAAGGGACTTACCAAGATAAACATGCCTCTCAGCGGTGTTATCTGCAACTCAAGAAACGCCAGCCGGGAAGAGGAAATCGTTAGCAAATTCTCCGAGGAAATCGGGAGCCAGCTGATGGCTTTCATCCCCAAGAGCCAGATCGTCCAGGACTGTGAGCGAAACGGCTACTCCGTTATGGAAAAAGCCCCCTATTCCGAAATCGCCAACGTCTACCGCAGGCTCGGAAAAGCGATCATGGAAAACGAAAGGAAGGTCATGGCAGATTCCCTTACCGATGAGAGGTTAAGGGAATTGACAAAGTAAAAATGAGTTCCCAATACGGAAGTTAAGGGGACTAAAAAGCCGCAAAGGCGTTGAAAAACCATGCACTCGAAAGAACAGCAGGCCGGAAAGGATACCGGTAAAATTCCCAGAATCCTTATTTCCGCAGACCGTTCCTCCTCCGGGAAAACAACCATTTCCATGGGGCTGATGGCTGTCCTTGCCTCCAAGGGTTATAAGGTCCAGCCCTTCAAAGTCGCCCTGGACTACATCGACTCCAGTTATCATACCGAAATCACGGGCAGGTTCTGCCGGAACCTGGACGGTTACCTGATGGACGAAAACGGGATCCTGGATGTTTACACCCATGCCTGCGAAGTAGGGGAAGGTGCGGACATAGCGATTATCGAAGGAGTCCGGGGACTCTACGAGGGTTTCGAGAGCCTGAGCGACATAGGGAGTACTGCACAGATCGCAAAGCTCCTCAAATGTCCCGTGGTCTTCGTAATAAACGCCAGGAGCATCACCCGTTCGAGTGCGGCTCTTATTAACGGATACAAAAACTTTGACCGTGATGTGGAGATTGCCGGGGTCATCCTGAACAATATCGGAAGCCGCAGACACGCGGAAAAGGCAAAGCAGGCAATCGAATACTACTCGGGGGTTCCGGTAATCGGGATAATTCCAAGAGACCCGTCCATGCAGATTTCCATGCGCCACCTGGGGCTCATGCCTGCCCTTGAAGGCAGAAGGAGGCTAGGAGACTTCGATAAACGGCTCGGAGGAATTGAAAAGATCATCAAAGAAGGGGTGGATATAGACCGGTTCCTTGCCATCGCAGGAAGCGCAAAACCTCTGGAATCCCCGGAAAACAGTATATTTACCGGAGTTGAGCCCGGGGCAGGTTCCCTTTCAATTCCAGGTTCAATTCCAGGTTCAATCCCCGAATCGATTTCCGAATCGATTCCAGAGTCTGATAAACCCAGGATCGGGGTCGCTCTGGATGAGGCTTTTAACTTTTACTACCGCGACAATATCGATCTCCTTGAACTGGACGGAGCGGAAATCGTCTATTTCAGCCCTGTGAAAGATTCCCGGCTTCCAGATGTAGACGGGCTCTACATAGGGGGCGGCTACCCCGAACTCTTCGCCTCCGAACTGGAAGCCAATGAGTCCATGCGCCGGAAAATCAAAGAAGCTTCTGCTTCGGGCATGCCGATCTACGCCGAGTGCGGCGGGCTCATGTACCTGACCGAAAAAATAAGCACCGGAGTTCCCGGAAAAGGTACCTACCACGATGCTAGCATGCCAGAGTCCACATATGAAATGGTCGGGGCGCTCCCGGGGCATACCATCATGGGGCAGACCCGGGTTGTCAGCTATAACATAGGGACCCTTGTCGGGGACTGTGTGATAGGGAAAAAAGGCAACACCTTCAAGGGACATGAGTTCCATCACTCCGAAATCCGGGAAATCCCGGGGGACGCAAAGTTTGCCATAAAACTGTCCCGGGGCACCGGCATCAAGGACGACCTCGACGGGCTTACGGTTGAAAATACCCTTGGCTCCTACGCCCACCTGCACGGGGCTGCCTACAGGGAACTAGCAGGCTCCTTTGTGGAAGCGGTACGGAAATACCGGGCAGAGGAAAAGTAAGTGAAGAATTATATAAATGAAAGCATACTAAAAGCTGGAATTAATCACGATCTAGAATCATATCACTGAAAGCTGATTTTATTCATTTTTATATTTTATTTTCAGGTGAACTTATTGAAAGCAAAACTGAAAGGAGACAGAGTCCGGGCCGGCAAGGAAGCTGTCAACGAACTGTATAAAACCGGCTATTTCGGGCGGCCCAAAGGTGACGGGCTTGAACTCAGGCTTGTGGAAGCTGCATTTCTCCTGTACCGCGGGAAGCTCGAGATCGAGCTGGAAGGAAAAAACCTGGATTTCAGGGCCTTTTTCGAACAGTCCTCCCTCAGGCAGCCTAATTTTGAGTTGAAGTATATTGTTTACAAGGACCTGAAGGAAAGGGGGTACTATGTCCAGCCCTCGACCACGGACTTCAGGGTCTACCCCAGGGGCAGCCACCCCGGGAAAAGTGCTGCAAATCTTTTTGTCCAGGTCCAGTCCGAAAGGCAGCCTCTTCCGCTAAAGGCCCTGCAGGAAGCTGTAGCAGCGGCAGAAAACGTACACAAACAGCTGATCCTTGCTGTCGTGGACGGGGAAAGCGACATCACCTTCTATGAAGTAAAAAGTGATGCCCCTAAGGGAGATATGGCAGAACCGTACCCTGAAGTATTTTCCGAAGCGACCTTTCTTGAAGACAGGGTGATTGTCTGGGACCCTTCCGTTTCCGAATCCCTCTATAACAGGGGCTTTTTCGGGAAAATGCTGGATACTGAACGGCTTCAACTTTCCCTTGTGGAATCCCTCTACCTTTTCTCTAAAGAGGCCATTGCGGTCAAAGACAGGAATGGGAAGGAACTTACATTCGGGGAATTCGTGGAGAATGCCTCGGGGATTGAAACATCTTTCCTGCAAAAATACAACGTGTATAAAGATCTCAGGGACTCGGGGAATGTTGCCAAGACCGGCTTTAAGTTCGGGACCCATTTCAGGGTCTATCGGAAGGTTGAGTCCGTGCAAAAGATCCCCCATTCTGAGTACCTGGTAGACGCCATACCTGCGGATTTTGAGTTCAGGCTTCCTGTAATGTCCGGAGCCGTGCGCCTTGCAAACAGTGTCCGGAAGAGGATGCTTTTTGCGGTTGAAAGAGAGGAAAAAGTAGAATACCTCGATATCGGCAGAGTTAAAATGTAAGACCTGTGGGAAAGAAACAGGTTAAGTTGCAGGTTAAATAACAGGTAAAGAGGGAAGATTCAGGCTAAGAGCAGGCTGAGAGCTGAGAGACAGGCCAAAAGAAGGTAATGAAGGTTAAGATACCATGTGGGACATAATTGCAGTGGACATCTCGGGCAGGCACAGGATAAAGGACGGCTACTACATGGTCTGTGCTGCGGCTGCCCTGAAGATTTCCGCGTCCCACATAGAAAAGATAAAACAGGTCAAAATCCAGCCGCGCTGGCTCCAGGAAGCTCCACGCCTGGTGGACATCGTGCAGCTGATCGAGGATACGGTGGCCCAGCTTGACTTTAAGGGCACGATTGTGACGGAAAAAGGAGACATGTATAACGAGCCCCAGTGGGTGCCAGATAGCATGTTTACCCTGGCGTTCAAGTACCAGGAATCAATCGGGGAAAGACGAGCTATCGAGCTTGCCCACCACATTTCCCTGAGTACCCGCAATTTACTTTTAACTGAACTTAACATTGAGGCCGGACAATAAAAGCGATGAATCCAGAAAAACAGCCCGGAAACGGGACTAAGGTAATTCTCGTAAAAAGAGACAACCCCCGCTCGGAAGGGGAACGCAACGCAAACCTTTTCGAGGAACTCAGGGAACTTGCAAAGGCTGCAGGCTACCGTTCCGTGGGAGAAATTTCCCAGACCAGATTTCCTGACAGGAAATACCAGCTAGGACGGGGAAAGGTCGAGGAACTTGCCGAACTTGTGGAAATCACGGAGGCGGAAAAGGTCATTTTTTACAACAGGCTGTCCACAACTCAGATCTATAACATCTCGGAACTCTGCCAGTGCCGGGTAATTGACAAGTTCCAGCTTATCCTTGAAATCTTTGCAAAAAGGGCTACAACCCATCGTTCCAAACTCCAGGTGGAACTTGCAAAGCTTAAATACGAACTCCCAAGAGCAAGGGCTGTCGTATCCATCCTGAAAAAGGAAGAGAAGCCCGGGTTCATGGGGCTCGGGGGCTATGAAGATTCCTATGAGCAGGACCTGAAGAAGAGGATTACCCGGATAAAAAGCGAGCTGGAAACCGCGGAAAAGGACGACGCGTCCCTTCGCGTCTTCCGGCGCAGGCAGGGCCTCTCTTTGATCTCCCTTGCCGGATACACTAATGCCGGGAAAAGCACCCTTTTCAACACCCTGGTGGACGAAGAGTCCGAAGCCATGAACATGCTCTTTACGACCCTGGTCCCCATGACCCGGGCGCTGGACCTGGGCGGGCGAAAGGCGCTTCTAACCGATACCGTGGGTTTTATCGAGGAACTTCCCCACTGGATGGTGGACGCTTTCAAGTCCACCCTGGACGGGATCTTCCTCTCGGATATCATCCTCCTTGTTGCGGATGTAAGCGAAAAACCCGAAATCGTCCACCAAAAGCTTGCCACCTGCCACGATACCCTCTGGGACCGTATCAACGGCGTCCCTGTAATCACCGTGTTGAATAAGGTCGACAGGCTGGACTTAGAAGAACTGGAAACCCGCCTGGAGCAGATCAAATATCTTGCCCCCAATCCCATCCTGGTTTCCGCAAAAAATGGCACGGGCATCCCGGAGCTTAAAGCCGAGATCTTCAGGCACCTCCCTCCCTGGAAGACCTGTTCCCTTACCCTCCCCAATTCCCCAAAAGGGATGTCTGCCCTCTCCTGGCTTTATGAGGAAGGCATCGTGCACAACGTGGAGTACGGGGAAAAAATTTCAGTGGATTATGAAGCAAGAGCCTCGATCATCCGCAAAGCAAGGAATCTGGAGCAGGACCTTGCGGAATGAAAGGCCTGGGGTTTCGAGGTTTCAGGTTAGTGTTTCCGTTGAGATGTAAGGTTAGTGTTTCCGTTGAGATGTAAGGTTAGTGTTTCTGTTTAAGATTCCTGCTTTGGGAATGGATTTCAGGTCCAGGGAGAAGGAATCCCTTTAAAGAACTCCTCCACTTTCTCCAGACCAGGCGGAAGAATTTAAAGTTTTTCTAATTATATATAAATTATTTGAATATTACCCTGACTTTTTTCAATACTTCCCCCCTAGCTTATTGTTCCCCCTCTCCGAACATTGTTCGTATAAATACGAAATGTATATATATACGGAAGTCGTTTGTACTACTACGAACGGGCCGTCTACTGGAAGACATCAGACCCTCCTAATATCCTAAACTACCCCTACACCAATTTTTTTCAATCTGGTCCGTTCGCAGTTTTCCTTTTTAAGAATTTCTTTTCTTCTACCCCATTTCTTCTCTTCTTCCCTTCTCTCACATTCCTCCTGCCATATTTTTCATTATTTATTTCCTTCCGGGTTAAGATTCGGAAGCATGGGATTCTTTTTCGCATAAAACAGTTCCTGACTTTGGATTTGTGCTGGTATCCCTAGGTCCTGGTGCAGGGTTGGCTCTCAAAGGGAGTGACGGGAAAACATGAAAAATGAGTGGAAAACATGTAAGAAATCAATAATAAATGTATAAAAAGTATGCAAATATAAATAAAAAAATATGTGAATAATTGACAAAAATTATGCAAAAATTGTATAAAAAATGTGTAAGAAAGATATAGAAACGTGAAAATAATTTTTAAAAATGAGAGCCTTCGAGCTAATTCCCTTAGAAAACTTCATTTGTTCGTGAGCAAGCGAAAAGTATTTATTATATCTGGACTATTATACAAATGCGGACGGAAATTTTCTTTTTGGAGCCAATACCCCCATTAACTATCCCCAAGATCCCCATATCCCAGCCGTTCGCGAACTATTTTTTTATATTTCTTTTTAAATAAACTCCTTGATGTTGTTTTCTCACTAGTTTTGTGCGTTCCTTCCTTTTTTGTTAGCTCTCTTTTACGACTTCCGGGTTTCCTCCTTTGTTCCCCCTCGTTTCCCTTTGTCCCCTTTATTTCCCTTTGTCCCCTTTCGTTTCCCTTTGTTCCTCTTCTCCTCAGCGGCCGTTCAAAATATATATAAATCCTCCTGTCGTTCTTATCCCCGGCATGAAATTCGATCTTCACGTCCATTCCCGTTATTCAAGGGACAGCAACTCGGACCTGGACGCCATTCTCACCGTTGCAAGGGCAAGGGGACTTGACGGGCTAGCGATCTGCGACCACGATACAGTGGATGGCGGGCTTGCCTGCGCAAGGAGAGCCCGGGAACTGGGGACAGGGATAACTGTTATTCCCGGCATCGAGGTGAGTTCTTCAAAGGGGCATATCCTGGTCCTCGGGATCGAAGAGGATATCGAGCCCTTGCTAAGCCCTGAGGAGACAATCCGGCAAGCCAGGATACTCGGGGGCACGGTAATTATCCCTCACCCCTTCAAGAGCAGTTCCCACGGGATCGGGAGCTTTGAGGGGCTTGACATTGATGCCGCGGAGGTCTTTAACTCCCGCTGCCTCTTCAACGGTGCAAACAAAAAAGCCCTCTTAGAAGCCGAGAGGCTCGGCATCCCACCTGTTGCGGGAAGTGATTCCCATATCCCGGAGATGGTAGGGCAGGCGTACACGGAAATTGACGCATTAGAAAATACGGTGGATGCCGTACTGCAGGCAATCCGGGAAGGAAAGGTTTCTCCTGCCGGGAAAAAGTCTCCGACTCCGATAATCCTCAGGCAGACGGCCGGGAGCGTAAAAAGGAAAATCAAGACAAAAATTTTTGGAATTGCCTGAATCAGGGGCTGCTTTTTCCTGAAACTTCTTTTCAGCCGGTTAAAATAAGCAAGGTTAAGAAGTTTGTCTTCGTAACTGCTAGCAGGAAAGGGAATTAATAGTTCCGAACCAAGAAGGGAATAAATAATTCCAAATAAAAAATGAAAGAGGGATTGGAATCAGCCGGTTCACAAAAGAAATAAGCACCGAAATCGAAATCTTCGCCCCTGCCGAGCGCATCTGGGAAATTCTCATGGATTTTGCGGCCTATCCTAAGTGGAACCCCTACATTCAGGAAATTAGCGGGGATGCGGAAGTCGGGAAAAAACTGAAAGTCTACATGAAACCGGAATGGGAAAAAAAGGGCACGACCCTCCATCCCCGGATCCTCCGCCTGGAACCCAGAAAAGAGCTTACCTGGAAAGGAAGTTTCTTTCTTCCGGGGGTGCTTGATGGGGAGCACAGTTTAATCCTCGAGGAAACAGGGACCCGGAGAGTTCGCTTTATCCAGAAGGAAATCTTCAACGGCCTGGCTATTCCCATCATCACTGCTTCGTGGTCTATCGAAGAAGGTACGAAGCGGAGTTTTTCGGAAATGAACCGTGCGCTTAAGAAAAAGGCGGAAAAATTTTAATAAATCAGGTATCTGAAGTATATTTTTTTTGGGAAGTATTATTTAGCCTTTATTCTATACTTTTAGGAATCTTTGTTGAATTGCGTAACACAATATGCTTCTGTATCTGTTTAGTAATCAGATAAATTTCTTTGTGAAACTGCTTGATTCTGATTGAGAGAAATTTGAGAATTACTAGTTTTCTTTTTTTGTTTAAAATAATCAAATTTATCTAGGAAGTCTACAATTTCTTTAAAGTCTTCTTCCGTAGATTCGCTGATGTAGTCTTGTAATTTATTCTTAATTTGAGGTCCAAATAGGCCAAATAAATTGTGCCCCCTTACATTTTTCTTTATGAATTCAATTCTGGTTTCGGATTCGCTAGTTCCGTATATTTCTTGTATTAGTTGACTTATTCTATTATGGTTACCATCATTGTGTTTTTTTATATAATTCTCTATATCTGTCCTATGACTATTTACGTATCTATCAATACGTGCATTAAAAGCATCGGGAGAATTAACAATTCCCAATGTTGATAAAATTTCCGTATTTAGGAAATAACATTCTAATGCGCTATATTTTAATACTAGAATTTTATCATCAATGGTATTAATGAAGCCAGTACCGAGATTTTCTCTATATTTATTTAAGAGTTTATCTTTAATCTCCTGCACATCTTCTGTATCAGAATCTCTTATGATGGCAAATCTATCCTTTAGCTCAGTCCGATCCAAAAACTTAATAGTTGCATAGGTTTCGATATTACTACAACTTTTAGCTTCGATGAAAAATATGTTCGTTGAATCTATGTCATAAAATTTTTCAATTATTTGGCTGATTCGTTCTTTATCATCTTTGCCTTCACAAATAATTGTGTATTCAGTTTGAAGCAAATCTGCAGTAGAATATCCGATCTCGTCCAATATTTCGGAAAGATCTGTGGTAGAAATTTCAGTTTTGAATCTCTGATTTAAACTTGTTTTCCTTATTTGGGTCGAGTCAAAATTTTTGAGTAACAAAGGCGAATGTGTTGTGAAAAATACTTGGTTACTTTGTGAAATTTCGTTAAGAATTGAACACATTTCTTTTTGTAATGATGGATGTAAATATATTTCTGGTTCTTCTAACATGTATATTGCTTTTTGATTTTTTGGTGAATCGCTTCCATATAATTTATTGTAGGCTTGCAGTAATGATAGATTATAAATGTTCCTGAGTCCTGCACCAACGTTGGAAATATCAAGCTCTTTTTGGATATTTGGATCTCGTATTTTTGTACTTATCCCATAGACTGATTTATTTATATTGCATTGAGGCCATATTCTTATACTGTAATTTTCTTGATAATTGTCTCTGAAATAAACACTAATCGTTTCTGATACTTCTTGTGATATTTCCTTCAACTTTACCTGCATTAGTTTTTCCAAATCATCGGCATTCAGTTCTTCTACCGACTTGTCTTTGATTAAGCAAAGGCATTCATTACAAGTTTCTCTGTGACAATTATTGCACGTAATTGTTGAATTTCGGTGCTTGTTCAATATTTTATTTGTAAATAAGTCCAATGTTAATGTGTTTGTTTTTCCTGTTTCTTCTTCTGAAAAGTTTCTTTCATCATGTATATAGGATATTTCAGGAAATAATGTAGGTATGAACTTTATTTCATTATCATCTGAATCAAAATAATTCACTTTTAAATTATCTTTTTGAATCTTTGCTGTAATTGTCAATAAATTATCTTCTATTTTGCATTTCTTTTTTAAACATCTTAACCAAATTTCATAAATATTGGGGTGTTTTGTCTGAAAGTTTGTTTCTTCGTCTAGTTGAGTTATCGCTTCATCTCGTTCTTGTTTGTACTCAGTGAAATTGCTGTCTGAAAAGTTTGTATCTTCTTTTAAATCATTGAAATCTCCAGCATTGCCAGGAAATTTTGAAACTCCTAACTTCTGGTCAAGTACGTAATCTTGAAGATAATTTTCCTCAATTTCAAATGTAGTTTTGATTTGGATTTCTTCGGCATCAGGTGGAAAATCTTTTTCTTGTATTTGGTATTGATTAAAGAATACCCTTATAGAAGTGATTACTGAGCTTTTTCCTGAATTGTTTTTTCCGATAAGGATGAGCGCATTGCTAACATTTTCTATAATTTGGTTTTCAATTGAACGGAAGTTATTTATTGAAATATTTTTTATGTGCATAGAAATTACACCAACACTTTCCACATATCATACAGTTATAATTAATTTAAATGACTCTCTCTATAAATGTTTCTGTTTTATCAGTTTTTGAGACTTCTTTCAATATAGTCAGTCTTGGCAATTTTTAGCTTAATTTCAACTTTTCCTTTATATTTCTCCACTTCTTCTCGTTTATATTTTTAAGCTTCTCTGGATTTGCCCGGGCACCCCATGGAAATCCCTTAAATACTAATATACAAATCCTTATAACACAAAAAATTAGAAACAGACGATACCATGACCAGGGAAATCAGGATACTCCACACCGCAGATACGCACCTGGGATACAGGCAGTACCACAGCGAGGTCCGGAGGCAGGACTTTTTTAATGCTTTTTCAAACGTCGTGGACGACGCTCTGGAGATGCAGGTTGACGCTGTCGTGCATGCGGGAGACCTTTTTGATTCCAGGAACCCGACCCTGGAAGACCTTCTGGATGCGATCAATATCATATCCCGGTTGAAGGCTGCAGGAATACCTTTTCTGTCAATTGTCGGAAATCACGAGAGCAAGCAAAATACCCAGTGGCTGGACCTATTCGAGGAGATGGGCATCGCATGCAGGCTCGGGAAAAAGCCCTGCATGGTCGGAGATGCCGCAATCTACGGGATCGACAGTGTCCCGAAGTCAAAGATCCCTATCTTCGACTACTCGGATTTCGAGGTCCCCGAAAACCTCCCTGAGGGCGGGAAAAACCTGCTTGTAATGCACCAGATAATGCAGCCTTTCCCCTATGGGGAATGGAGCTGTGAGGAAGTGCTCGAAAACCTGCCCTTCAAAGTGGACGCAGTTCTCCTGGGAGACTACCACAAGTACGAGAAAATAAAGGTGGTGGACACCTGGGTCACGTACCCGGGCAGCACCGAAAGGAACAGCGCCTCCGAAAATGAACCCCGTTCCTATAATATCATCACGCTTTCCGAATCCGGGCTCGAGATCTCCAGGCGCACTATTCCAACCCGGGATTTTGTGTTTATTTCCATAAACCTGAAAGGGGAAGAAAAGCCTTACGAACAGATTTTTGCAGCCATTGACGAGTACCAGGAGACCCTGCCGGAATCCGTGGTCTTCGTGGAAATTTCCGGGGAACCGACAGGGGTCCTTTCCTTCAGTGAAATCGAGGAGTACCTGCTAAATAAAGGGGTTCTCGTACCCAGGGCAAGGGACCTGAGGGTAAAAGAAGCGATCCCGGAAGAAGCCTTAAGCATCAGTTTCTCGGACCCGGACCACGCGGTTGCCGAGGAAATCAAAAAGATGAGCCTTACCGACGGCGGGCTGATTGTTGACGAAATCGTCCGAAACCCGAACGTTGTCAGGTCAAGGGTAGACGAAGAGACAGAAAACCGGCTTGTAGAATTGATTTCTGCTATTGATTTCAAAGACCCCGATTTCAAAATAGAAATGCCTGCCCCGGAGTCTGTTCCCGTGACGGGGGAGGAGCCCGAAAAAGAGGATTCCGGCAAGGCCGAAGTTCCCGAAATTGAAAGTGAATACGGATATGCTGAAAATACCGAGACTCTTGAAGGCTCTGAAATTGCCGAAGACCCCGAACCTGTTGAGTTTCCTGAAGCATTTGAAACCCCTGAATCAGCCGTGGTTTCCGAAGAAGTTGTATCCTCTGAACCAGCTTTGCCCTTAGAACCAGCTTTACCTTCTGACGAAGCCGTGGTTTCGGAGACAAATACGGTGCCTGAATCTCTAGAAGCCCTTGAACTGGTAGAAAGCTCTGAACCGGTTGAGCATTTTCAAGAATCAGAAGTTTCTGTAGAGTCTGAAGTTCCTGAAGAGCCAGAAGTTCCTGAAGAATCCGAAGTTCCTGAAGAGCCAGAAGTCTCAGAAGAGCCAGAAGTTTCCGAAAAAGTTGACTTGCCGGATGTGCCTGAAAATGTTCAGCCGGAAAAGGAAATGAATCAGCCGGAAAAGGAAGAGCAGAACGAAGGCCCTGTATTCTGGAAACCTGCGGCTTCATCCGGGGTAAGAACAGATTCTTCCGAAACGTCCGTCAAAGGCGGTCATGGGGAAGAAAAACCGTTTACGGCTTTTGGGTCCTCCAAAAATAAAAGCCCCGAAACTCCGGCCAGAGGTCTGGATAGTTTCATTGCGGGTGAGCCGAAAGCTAAAGGTGGACCGGATTCCGGGGATAAAGGAGGTCTCAAAGGGAAGCTTCCTGAACAGGAACCGGAAAAGAAGCAGGAACAGTCTTCGGAAGATGCCGGAAAATCCGCGAAGCCCGGAAAGGAAAAAGAAAAGGAAAAGGGTAAGGGGAAAGGCAAACCTTCAGCCCTCCGTCAGTATAACCTTGGTGATTACCTGTGAAGTTGAAAAACCTGCACGTCGAGAATATCCGGAGCTATAAGAAGCTTGACCTTGCCTTCGAGGACGGGGTGACCGTAATCTCAGGGGTGAATGGAAGTGGAAAGTCCAGCCTGCTTGAGGCCTGTTTCATGGGGCTTTTCGGGAGCAAGATCCTTTCAAAAGACTTCGTGCTTGCGGACATGATTTTCAAGGGAGCGGAAAACGCAAAGCTTGACCTTGACTTTGAGCATCTGGGGCGGGACTACCGGATTGAGCAGGGCTTCCGCTATTCTCAGAAAAGCGAAAATGCGTCAAACTCGAAGTGTGTGCTCTATGCGGACGGGGAAAGTGTAATCGACCAGGCCACCAGGACCTATGAGGAAGTCTGTGCCCTCCTGAACATGGATGAGGAGGCTTACCGAAACTGCGCCTACATCCGGCAGGGGGAGATCGATGTGCTCATCAATGCAAAGCCAAAGGACCGGCAGCGGATGATCGACGACCTGCTGCAGCTCGGGAAGCTTGAGGAGTACCGGGAAAGGGTTCACAGCGCAAAGACCGGAGTCAACAGGCTTGAGCGGGACGCAAAGACCAGCCTTGCGGATACGAAAGCCGAAATAGGGGAAATCGAAAATACGGAACCTTTCGCAGCCCTGAACCGGCTCAGGCAGAAAGTGAAGGAAAGTGACGCCTCCTTAAAAGAGCTGAACGAAAAGAAGGAGTATGCAGGGGCACGGAAGGAAAAACTAGACCTCTTGATTGCGGAACATAAGGAGCGTCTTGAAGAAATAGGAAAGCTCAGGCAGGCTATTAAAGAGTCCCAGGAGAAAAAAGCCGGGTGTTTCAAAGAAAAAGAGAGCTTTTCCGGGGAGATCCAGAAGCACCGGGAAGCGTTGCTCGAACTGGGAGAGGAAAATTCCGGGATTCGGGAGGAATGCGGTTTCGGAGACCTTGAAATCGAAGCCCTGTTAGCCGGAAAAGAAAAAGAAGAATCCCTGGCAAAGGAAAAGGTGAACTCTGCCGCAAAGGAACTTGCCCTTCTCCTGAAAGAAGAGGAAGCCCGGAAGCAGGCCCTGGATGAACTTGAAGCTGAAAGGAAGGAAAACGAAAAGGCGGGCGTGCAGTGCAGGTCGGACATAGAGGCTGCAAAGAAGGATATCGAAAATTATCAGGCTAATATCCGGACACTGGAAGAAGAAAGTGTGCGGCTAAGGGAAAATGTAGGGGGAGGGAACCCTGATGTCGATATTCCTTCCCTGATAAAAGACTTTGAAGAAAAGGAGAGCCTTCTTCGGGACCGGAAAAACGAGGTTTCCGGGAAGCTTGCCCTTGCCCTGAAAGACAAAGAGGCCGGGGACGGAAATTTAAATGAGCTTGAAAAAGAGCTGAAGGGCTGCAGGGAAACGATCCGGAAGGGCAATACAAATATAGATCTTCTCGAAGAGGAACTCGGGCAAAACTCCCGGGCAGTCCTGGAAGTCCAGGAACAGAAGTCAGGAGCTCTTGTCGGGTTCAAAGGGCTTGGTTTTTCCGAGGAACAGCTCGAAAGCCTGGAAGATATAGGAGAACTTTTGCTCGAGACCAAAAACCGGCTGAGTGGGACGGAAGCCGAACTCGGAACCCGTACAAGGGAACTTGAAAAGAGCCTCCGGAAAAACCGGGAACTCCTTGCCGAGGGTAAGTGTCCAACCTGTGGGCAGGAACTGAAAGGCTCGGAGCTTGCAAACACGGCCGAGGAAACCGGACAGGAAAAAGAGAAACTTTCCGCACAGCTCATGGAAATAAAGGTCCAGCAGGCGGAAATCGACAAAAAGCTCAACCGCCTCAGGGATGCAAGGAAGCTTGAGAAGAAAGTCCTGGACTACGACGTACAGACCGAAAAGCTCAGGGACAAGGCAAAAGCTCTGGAAAAGCTCCTGGAGACCCATAAGGCCCGGGTCGAAGAAGAAAGTAAGAAACTCGAAAAGTTGGAAAAGCGAAATCAGGAGCTTGAATCCGGCAGGCAGCAGTTCCTTTCGGACATCAAGGCCCTGGAAGGCTGGGCCGAGGCTGCGGAAAAGGCCCACGGGGAAAGTGAAAAGACTCTCCGCGAGGCGAAAGTTCTTGAAAAGAAACTTGCCGATTCCTCCTCGGAAATTGAGAAACTTAACGGGAAAATCGGGACTTCACAGGCGCTGATTGGAAATTACGAACAGAGGATTAAGGAACTGGAAGAAAAGTCAGGGGGCATCGGGGAGCGGGAAAACAACGTAAAGGAAAAGTTAAAAGAACTCAAGCTCGAAGTCGAAGCCCTGCGGAAAAAAGAAGAAGCAGCGGAAAAGGACCATGAGGTTAGCAAAAAACTTCTCGGGCAGGCAAAAAAGCTTCAGGCAAACCTGCTCCGCATGGATTCCATAAAACACAGGGTATCCGAACTCGAAACCGGGATAAAGAACCTTGCTGAAAAGGTAGGCTTTTTCGACCGGGAAATCCTGGAACGCAGTGAAAGGATAAGGCAGCTTGAAGGAAAAGCGGGAGGAAGCGAACTTGAAGAACTCCAGGAAATGCGCTCCCGGTTTGCGGATGCCCAGGCAAACATAATGAAAAACATCCGGGAAATAAGCGAGGAAAAAGATAGGGGCCTGAAAGAAATCGGCATGGTTGAAAACAGCTTAAAACGCCTCAAGGAACTCAAAGTGGAACTCCGAGCCCTTGAGAACAGGCGGCTCTACCTGGAAGCCGTGTACCGGAATGCCGAAGAGCTCGAAAACACCTACATGCGCATCCGGGCGGACATGAGGACCCGGAACATAGGCGCCCTTTCCACTCTCCTTAACGAGATGTTTACTTTCATGTACGCAAACAACGCCTACTCCCGTATTGAGCTGGACTCCGAGTACAACCTGACCGTTTACAGGAAGGACGGGATACCCCTTGAGCCCAAACTCCTGAGCGGCGGGGAACGCGCCATCTTCAACCTCATCCTGCGCTGTGCCATCTACCGGCTGCTGGCACTGGGCTTTGGAGGAGACCGGGCCGACGGGCTCCCCCCGATGATCCTGGACGAACCCACCGTTTTCCTGGACCGCGGGCATATAAGGCAGCTGCTCAAACTCATTGATATGATGCGGAACATCGGCGTGGGCCAGATCATAGTAGTCTCCCACGACGAGTCCCTGATCGATTCCGCAGACCACGTCTTCCATGTGGAAAAAGACCCACAGACCAACATGTCCTCGATTTCCCGGCGCTGAAATTTAAAGTGGGGCTGTGAACTTGTGGAAAAAGTAATAGCTGGAAGACAAAGTAATGGGGGAAGTGTAAATCTTCAGTAGAGAGGTTATTAATTCACACTCCCCAATTAGACAACTAAGAGCATGTGATAAATCAACATAAGCAGTATTTCGTACTGTTCCAAAGGATTTTTCACTGTAGTGTCAATTGGTTTTACTTCAAATAAAATGTGAATTACACAGGTATTTAGTAACGGGTTCTAAGTTAGACAATGTTTATTAATTTAGACTGAATACTGTGCCAATTTTTTGAGATAACTAAGTTTAACAAGTCGCGAGAGTGTCTAAAAATTTACTATATACTCTTCTCTAATTTCACTCTTCTTTGTTACAATCAAGCTACTGAGCTTGTCAGAATTGACAAAAATATACTTTTTGATCCCATTTTCATGAACTTGATTGTAAGTTCAAGTTTACGTAGTTACACTGAAAAAAAGCAGCATGAAGCATCAAATATCTAGATTGTAATCATTTTAAGGGGGAGTATATGCTTAGTTACCCTTAAAATGTATACTTCCTGACCTGATAAATAAATTTATATTATATCATCTCTAAATAATTTGAATCCCATCTGCGATGGGAAAAAACGAAAATGTGAGGAACTAAGAAATGTGAGCAAATAAAAGTACGAATCGAGAAAATTTGAAGGTGTTTTATGAAGACTCAGAAACTACGACTTTTGGTCATGAGAGCAATATTTACATTGCTATTTATGACGGCTATTACTGCAAATGCCCAAGCAGTGGATGACTACATGATCCCCGAAGGGGATCTTGTCTATGAAACTTGCCCCGTATTTACGTATTATGCTTTTGAAGACTGGGGCCAGTACGCAACCATAGTCCTCTTCGGTGAAGAATACGTCCCCCTGACCGATGGCTCCGGCTCCTTCAATGCAGGCAAACTTGCAAAGCTTCTCATCGATGATAATACTATCCATAACCTTAGAAGTGAGGAAGTTTTAGATCTCGGAAACGGGTATGCTCTTAAAGTCGTAACCGTTGACCTGGGCGGGAGGAAGGTCTGGCTTGAACTCTACATGAACGGGGAATATGTTGATGATCTAATCGTCTCTGTTCCTGAAGGAGCAGCTACTGACGGGGTATTTTATCTGGACATTGAAGATGAAGACGACGTCATTGTCATGAGAGTGCACATCAACTATATCTTCCAGGGAGCTTACGATTACATTGTCCAGATCCAGGGTCTCTGGCTCATCGATTTCGGAAACGTTTTAACATTCGTAGAAGGGGATGAGTTTGGAGAGCTTGAGTTCAGCAATATAGGCGAAGAAGGACTGGCACTTCAAAACTCTGATAACATAATCCTTCCCAGAGCTTCCTCTGTGGAAATTGCCCAGAACATGTATCTCGGAGTTGAAGACAACGACACTCTGAGGGTGTACCCGTTTGTGAAAAATGGTGTCGAAAGCGGGATTGTAAGTCCTGTGTTTTCTGGCGCAGACCTTGATGATATCCTGGCAAACGAAGGCGGCCAGATTGAATTTACAGGTCTGAATTTCCCGGCATTTTACCATGGCACAGATGATAATACGGAGACTCTCATAATTCAGGACAGTGGTCTCACTGAGGGAATAACTATCGCAGAAGGAGACCTCATCTATGAAGCTTCTCCAGCCCTGAAAAATTATGCTTATGAGGACTGGGGCCAGTACTACATCACGGGCTTTTTTTGTGAAGAATACATACCTTTAACCAATACATATGGCTACAATGCAGACAAGCTCGCAAAGCTTCTCATAGACAGCGATGATACCTATTCTCTCAGAAGTGGTGAGATTCTGGACCTTGGGAACGGGTATGCCCTTAAAGTGGAGGGAATTGACGTAGGAGGAGACAAGGTCCTGTTAAATTTCACAAAAGATGGGGCATATGTTGACGATGCAGTAATTGACATTACGTACCCGGAAGAATCAACCTGGGTGCTGGACCTTGACGGAATCGAAAATGAAAACGACATCGTGGTCTTTAAAGTCTTTGTAGACCAGATTACCCAGGAAGATGGGGACGGTATTGCCTGGATCAACGGCCTCTGGTTAATTGACTACGCAAACGCTACAACAGTCGGATATGATAGCGAGTATGGAGTGTTTGAAGTCAGCAGCATTACAAGCTACAGTATTGAATTAGAAAATGATGCGGAAATCCTCCTTTCCAGAGATTCCGAAGTGCCAATCTTCGACGATCTCGTGTTCAAGGTAGCTGACAGTGATGATCTCAGTTTCTATTTGATGCTGAAAACCTCAGGGTCTGGAGTCCAGGGAGAAATTATCGAAGTCAACGATGTCCCATTCACCTGGACTTACGATAACTTCCCGGCGCTCTACTATGACTTAGATGGGAATCTCTTCATAGAGACACTCTCGATTAATAATATTGTTGAGTATTCCCCATATTCAAAGTTCCGGCGGGCTTACGCTGGCTCGTTGAGATCAGAATGTCCAGATGAAGTACAACCCCGTAATCAGGACAGTTTCAATAGATATCCCGCAGATGCTTAAAAAGCCACCTTTGGAAAGTGAGCTACATAGGAGGATTGGACAACAAGTGTAGTGCCAATAGGAAAGCACATGGTCTTGTTGGGGGTGTCTTGTTTGGAAATGTGGAAATGCTCTTTGTTTTAATTAATCGGTCAACTAATATAAAACAAAGAGCTTCTCTTTTTATTAAAGTTTCAACGCAGGAAATAAGCTAATTAATTCACAGGTCAACGTCCAGTAAACTAGGTAATTAATTAGCAGACTAATTCTCAGTAGAGGGAATTGATTAGCAAGCTAACTTCTCGGTATACAAGGTCGCCTGTGGCCAGGTCAGTCCCAGTATACAAGGTAGTTGAACAGGGCTTCGACTTCCTCTTCGCATTCCTCAAAAAAACTGTAATCTTTAATCAGGTAGCCGTTTGCAGGGAGGTCTTCCAGGCAGCCGTACCAGTAGACGACCATGCCTTCTCCGAAAATTTCAAAATAGTCCCTGAACTGTTTCTTGGAATAGTGTTTGTGTTCAAACTCATCCCCGAAAAGGGCTTTGCTCTCAATCCAGTTTACGTTCAGGCCTTCGATGCAAAGGGGCTTTTTCAACACGAAATCGGGGGTCTTGCCGTCGCCCTGTTCCCTGAGTTCGTTTTCCGTGAGATAGGAAAGCTCCCTGTGGTCGAGCCATTTACGGATAATGTCTTCTCCCATTTCCCCTTTCTTTCCCTGGAGGGCATGGGCACGGGGGGAAAAAAAGTAGTCTGCGTCCAGGGCTTTTTTCACTTCTTTTCTCAAGCGGCGTTTCTCGATGTCGTCAGGGCATTTAAATAGGCAGTTTGTAGCCTTTCTTGAAAAACCGCATTTTTTCATGATGAGAGACGCCATAAGAGTCGGAGGAAAGTGGAAATTCTTTGCAAGTTCAAGAATCGGATGCCCATATTTCCATTTTGTAAAAAGTTCATCTTCCCTGGAATAGATCTTCCTGTGCCTGAACCTTGTCATTTTCACAACCTTCTGGTTGAGAATTGTGGCAAGTACACCTACAGGTTCGACGTATTCTTCCGAGAGAGAGAAGACGTCCTCAAAATCGTGCAGTAAGTTGTAAATTTTATGGTATGTATGGCTGTCCATCCTCAATCATCGTACCCTTTTTAAGGGGCAAGCGCCCCTTACAGCATTTTCCGGTACAGTATAGTGTCTGCCTTCCAAAAGTCAGGTTTTAAAGCTCTTTATGGGAGTTCCCAACATCAGGAGGATTTAGTATCAAACAGTATTGAAATCAAAGATCAGGAGCTTCTAATATCAGCTCCAGCGACATCAGCTCCAGAATTCCTCTTCATAGTTATCCGGGAGATCGAGGTCCATGACTTTGTCAAGTTTCTTGCGCTTCTCCTTGAGATCCGCGGACTTACCCAGCTGGTCTCCTCTGCCCGGAGAAAACTCGCAGGGCTCTTCGGAGCCGTCGCAGGCTTCAATGATAGTTGCGTTCCTGTTCCTGGAAATGACCCTTTCCTGCAACTTCGGTTTGGGAGGCAAACTTTCCGTTTCCCTGGCCTTTTTCACTTCCAGAGCCCTTTCGGCTTCTTCTGCCTGTTCCCTTTTCAAGCGGGATTCAAGCCTTAGTGAAGCTCTTTCGGCTTCATGGGGGTCGGGATCAAACCTTTCAGCCGGGCTCAGGTTTTCCGGATTACTTTCCTGATACTGTCCGCCAGGTTTTCCGGCAGATCCCTCTTTGAAAGCTGTTCCCGCGGACTCCCTGACGGGTTTATCCTCCGTCCCCCAGGCAGGTTCTTCGGGCCTGGCGTGTGAAGGAACTGTGTGTGAGGGGACCCAGTCTCCTTTTTCGGAGCGGGTTATCCGGCTGGCCAGGGCAGGCGGCTGCTTCTTGTTTAGCTTCCGGAAAGTCTCTTCGGCGTAGGTGTCCTGCTTACGGTCGGACCTTCCGGAGTTTACTTTGCTGGTCGAGCTGTAGCCAATCTCGCAAATGGGGTCGTTTGTTCGCCATTCCACACGGAAAAGGTGGCATTCTTTTCCTTTGCATTTTTGAGAACTGTCAAGAGGGCAGACATCTGGAAGTGTCATAGTACTGGTAATGTGCAGAATATAAAAAATACTTAACGGTAATAAAATTTGAATTGAAGCTCAGAGCTTTTGCAGAGCTTCTGCAATAAGGGGTGCTACACTCACCCTGCTCTCGGCTTTTTCCAGGGTATCGCTGGCGATGATATCCTTTACCCCGGCATTGAAAAGCCTGATTACGGCATTTCTTGCAAGGACCGGGTGCACACAGGCAAGGTAGACATCGGCTGCGCCCTGCCCTCTAAGCATGCGGATGGACTCAGCCATGGTTCCGCCTGTCGCGATCATGTCATCGACCAGGGCAATGTGCCTGCCGACAACTTCCACATTCTTTGTCTTTATTTCAACGGTATCCCCGCTGAGTCTGGTTTTCTGGAGGAAGTCACAGGCAAAACCAAGATCTCCTGCGACATTGTTCACGAGGTTCCCGGCTCCTGCATCGGGGGCAACAAGGAGAGGGTCCTCCAGGCCCAGGCCTGCAATGTACTCCCCAAGGAGCTTTGCTGCGTCCAGGTCTTCGGCAGGACAGGGGAAGTACTCAAGCACGCTCTCTTCGTGGATATTGACGGTAAAGACCCTGTCGGCATTGATACAGCGGGCCACCGCCCTGGCACTGATCGGCTCTCCGGACTTGAACTTCTTGTCCTGCCTGGCGTAGCCCATGTAGGGGATCACCACATTTATCTTGGCTGCCCCTTCGCAGGCGTCGATAAGCTGGAGCAGGGCCACAAGGTCCGAATCCGTGGGGGTGCTCTGGATCAGGGTTACTTTTTCGTTTTCAGTCTCGTCGGCTATTCGAAGGTACAGTTCCCCATCAGGGAAACGGTTAAACTCACAGAGCACCGGTTCTTTCCCTAAAGCCCGGGCCGTGCGGCTTGCAAGTAACTGTGATGCTGGTCCACCTATGATCTTCAAGTTAGATACCTCAGTTTTCCGACTTGATATATCCCATCCTTTAAAAAGCTTCTTTTAGCGGACCGCAGGCTGTTCCGCCGGTCTCAGCCTTTGACCTTCTCGAGCACCCTTATGTTCCTGATAGCTGTATGGGGATAGTTCCCACTGGCATCCTTTTCTGCCGATTTCACCATGTCCCAGATAGTAAGCAGGGCCGCCGAAACCCCTGCAAGGGCTTCCATTTCCACCCCTGTCTTTCCCACGGACCGGACTTCCACAACAGCCTCAATCGTTTCTTCCCCTATCTCGAAATCAACATCTATACTCGTAATCGGAATCTGGTGGCACATAGGGATAGTGTCGGGCGTCCTTTTTACCGCAAGCACGGCAGCGACCCTGGCTGTCGCAAGGACGTTTCCCTTCTCAACAGTGCCCGAACTTATCTTTTTGAGAGTTCCTTCGGAAAGCATGATTTCCCCTGCTGCCTTCGCTCTCCTACCAATATCGGGCTTTTCACTGATGTCCACCATTCTTGCTTTGCCAGCTTCGATATGCGTAAAAATCTTTTCCAAAAAAATCACCACGTTTTTCGTCGTCTTAGCTTATTCAGTCAATCCGAACCTGCTTACGTTTGGAATAATCCTCAAGTGCTTTATTAAGTTTTTCTGCAAGATCCCCTGCTTCCTCAAGACTGAACTTTATTATTTCTTCATCTTCCCCGTGATACACTGCGATTCTTACCCTATTCCGTTCGATCTCAACCTCGATTTTTCGGTCGCTTTCCTGAACCATACTCCGTTACCTCCCCATAATATTTATTCAAAGACCTTTCTCCAAGTAACTTTTCATAAGAATTTATTTTCATATGGATTTTTTCCATGGAGCCTCTTTCCATGGAACTTTATCCCTGTATTTGTTTATCCCCTCTCCACCTCTTTAATCATTTCGGGGATTTTTTCGAGCACGTCCGTCGCAAGCAGTCCATTTCCAAAAGTTTCAAACGCCAGGTCCCCGGCTGCTCCGTTGATGTACGCCGCACAGGCAGCAGCTATAAATGGAGGATTCAGGGCAAAGAGGGTTCCTGCAACCCCTGAAAGAACGTCTCCCGTCCCTCCTACGGTCATCCCGGCGTTTCCTGTCCTATTCAGGAGGGTATGCTTTCCGTCCGAAATAATGTCAACGGCTCCTTTAAGAAGGGTTATGACCCCGTTTTCTTCTGAAAATTCCCTCACGGCTTTCCGGCGGGGCTCCGGGTCAGCCGGGGTTTCCGTGCCCCTCAAACGGGAAAATTCCCCTGCATGCGGAGTGATAATAAGTTCGCAGTTTCCGGCAAGGGTTTCGAAGAGAGGGGAAGAAAGGGCTGAGAGAGCATCGGCGTCAAGGACAGCCTTCCTGCAGAAGGGCAGGACCTTCCGGACCGCTTCAAGGGTTTTAGGGGCTCTGCCCAGGCCCGGCCCGAGCACAACAACGTCATTTGTGTTCAGCAGGTCCGTAAGGAGGGGTAGGTCTTCGGGACAGAGGACATTTGAGGACAATTTACGGACAATCAAGTTGGGAGAATAAGCCGCAACTGTTTCTGCAACCGATCCCGGGACAGCAACTGTTACGAGGTCCGCCCCTGTCCGAAGGGCTGCAAGGGCTGCAAGGGCCGGGGCTCCTGAATACGGGCCTCCCCCAATAACAAGAATTTTTCCGGAATCCCCTTTATGTCCTCCGACCTTTCGCCCGCGGAGCATCTGCAGGTTCCCGGGCCCGACATAAGTTTCAGCATCCGCACAGACCCCTATTCCCACAACCCTGACAGTGCCGGTATATTCTTTTGCCCCTTCCCACAGGAGCCCGTTTTTCATGCGGTGGAAGCTTACGGTAAGGTCGGCACGGACCGACTTTTCAAAACTTGCGCCGTCAGGGTCAAGCCCTGAAGGGATATCCACCGAGACCACGGTTTTTCCGGCTTTTCCGGCTTCGTTAATAAGGTCAATGGCCATAGATTCGGGATCCCGGACCTTTCCTTTGATCCCTGTCCCGAAAACAGCGTCAACCAGAAGGTCTGCTTCGGAAAACCAGCCGCAGGTTTCAAGCTGACTGGAATCCCTTATCTCAAGTGTCTCCACCCGGCTAAACTTAAGCAGAGAATAGTTACGTGCAGCTTCTTCGGTCCCGATTTCCGCAGCTTTCCCGAGCAGGATTACCTTGACCCTGTAAGCGGAAAAGCCTGCCAGTTGCCTGGCTGCCACAAAGGCATCTCCCCCATTATTCCCCCTGCCCGCCACAAAGAGCACCGTCCCGTTCTCAAGCTTCTCTCTTACACAGCGGGCAACTCCTGCTCCTGCATTTTCCATTAGCTGTAGCGGGAGCAGGCCCAGATCTGCGCAGTTTCGATCGATTGCCCTCATCCATGAAGAACTTATACTTTTCATGTTAAACTCCGCTAGTGTTTTCTGGTGATTTTCGCTGCTTGTGAAACTTTCACCCAGGGTTCTGGAATGAAGTCCATTTTTATAGTTATGGAAAGGAAAACTTATTTTGTATCATTAACTATATACGGTACATTTCAATATAACATGTTATACTAAAAAGGAACGCGAAGTTAATTGCAGAGAAAAGTAATTGCAAAGAACATAGGCTTGAGCATAGTAATAATCGGCACCTAATGGCTTTTTAGACCTTCATTTGTGTCGGCCCGGGAAAGGTTCCCGGACCTTTAGCGGTTCCCGGAAGTCCGGGGTTGCCAGCAAGGTACGGCTCTGATAGCTGGAAACGTAACGGTAAAATAGTATACAATTGTACATTTTGCTATATGTTCATTCTCCTTTGGAAGTGTCCAGATGCACATGAGACAGGGAGGCACTGTTTTTGTCTAGTTTTTCAAAAGATTCGGATAATAGCCTGAAAAGTACTGTTAAACCCAGATATTTGATCCTTGGCAGCGGAAGTATTGGTTTTGCGCTTGCAAAAGAACTCAGGGAAATTAACAAGGCAGTAATCATCGTAGATAAGGATGAAGCAAAGGTTGAGACCCTCCGGGAAGAGGGCTATGAGGCAATCGTAGGAGACATTGCAGACCCTGAACTCCCGAAACAGATCGATCTAAGGAACATTGTTGCAATCCTTTTCCTTAGCTCCGACAGTGAGGTAAACAAAAAAGGGATCGAAAATTTCAAAGACCTCGTTAGCCCTGACGTCCACCTTTTTTCCCGGGCTTCCGACATAATCAAGAAAGAAGAAATGGAGTCGTTGGGAGCCGATTTTGTTTTCATGCCCTCGAGGGTCGTTGCAAGTTCCCTCTCCCGGTCCCTGGAAAGGACCGAGTCCGCCCACAGGGGCAACAGGCTGGCCCAGTGGCTGGAAGGGACAAAAGGCAAAAAACTTGCTATCGTCATCCACGACAACCCGGACCCGGACGCGATTTCCAGCGGGCTTGCCCTGAAGGAAATTGCAAAAAACCTGGGGGTTGAGGCAAACATCCTCTATCACGGGAAGATCGGGCACCAGGAAAACAAGGCTTTCGTAAACCTTCTGGGAATCGACCTGAGCAAGATGGAAGAACACGACCCTGAAAACTTTGACAAAATGGCCCTGATCGACTGTGCCATCCCGGGGGTAAACAACATGCTGCCTCCCAACTCTTACGTTGGGATCGTAATCGACCACCACCCTCCGGGAGATGCCGAAATCAAGGCGGAATATATCGACATCCGCCCGAACTTCGGGGCCACAGCCACCATCATGACAAAATACCTGCAGCAACTCAACATCAATATTTCAAAGACCCTGGCAACCGCCCTCCTCTACGGGATCAGGACCGATACCCAGGACTTCAAGCGAAAAACCGACCCTGCAGACCTCTCAGCCGCATCTTACCTCTACCCCCTCGCCGATCACGAGATCCTGGAACAGCTCGAGCGCCCTTCCATGGCTATCGAGACCCTGGACGTGCTCGGGGAAGCAATCCGGAACCGGCAGGTCATAGGGAGTTACCTCCTTTCGAATGTAGGGAATATCAGGGACAGGGACACCCTCCCCCAGGCCGCGGACTATCTCATGAGCCTTGAAGGAATCTCCACGACAGTGGTCTTCGGGGTTACAGAAGAGAGGATCTTCATCTCAGGCCGCAGCAACGATATAAGGATCAACCTTGGTGAAATAATGCGCCAGGCCTTCGGGGAAGATGCCGGAGGACATGCAACAGCCGCAGGTGCCCAGATCCCTCTCGGCGTTTTCAGTGCCACAAAGGATAGGCAGACCCTGCTCCGGCTTGTCAACGAGGCGGTGGTCAAGAAGTTCCTTAACGCCGTAGGAGTGGAAGAGGCAGGAGAGTAAATAAGGTTTGAAGGCTTTTTGAAAATCAATACCTTTTAAGAATTTTTCCGGATGAAAAAGCTCTCAAACCCTTTTTTATCCCACATCTCGTTTTTATATTCCTTATTCTCTCGAAGATTCCGGATCTTCCTGAAGGTTTCAAATCTACTCGAAAGTTTCTTCTACTCGAAGATTTCAGAGCATTTAGGAGGTTCCGGATCCTCTTGATGGTTCCGGATCCTCCCGAGAGTTTCCCGAGAGTTCCGGATTTTTTTCAGAACTCTTCAGAAAAACTCAATTTTTATTCTATTGCCGTTGAGCACATCACTTTCCAGGACCTGGATTCCTGTTATGGTGGAATTTTCCCCCGCGGTCAGGGTATAACCTGAGGTAGTTACTGCTTTCACCCCTCCTTCTCCTGCTGCGTCTTCATTTCCGTCCCCTGCTTCGTTTCCGTTTCCGGTGTTTTCGGTGGGGTAAGGCACGGCAATTTCAAAGAAGCCGTTTTCGTCTGCAGTTGCAGTGTTGTAGTAGAGGAAGCTCCTGCCGGTGTTTGAACTGAGTTCGAGTTCTGCTTTTACGGTCTGGTTAGGGGCAAAAGTGCCTGAAAGCTTTGCTCCCGGCACGTACTCGAATACTTTTACTGTGTTTCCATCTCCGGCTTTATTCCCACCAGCTGTGCCTCTCACACTTTCGTGAACAAGCCGGAGGTTTCCGAGGGATGCCCCGTCAAGCTGGTGTAGTTTGTACAGTTCCGTGGCTTTAAGTTCTTCTTTTACAGTGGCAGTTGTCTGGTATCCGGTTCCACTTTTTACCTTCATGATCTCGTAATAATCCTCAATATTTTTTCCTGCAAGTTCGGCTATGTACCTGAATTTCCCCTCTATCATTTTTGAATCCGTAATTACGTATTTTACATTTCGTCTGTCCAGAACTGAATTTGCCTGCTCTTCTGACCCGGAAGTGAAAAAGAGAGCAGAGTCCTCCACCCCTGTCTGGAAATTGTTGGAGACTGCAGGTCTTTTGCCCAGGTATACGATCCAGTTCCCGTAGTCCCACCAGCTGAGGACCCCATATTCAGGGGTTTCGGAAGGTTCCGTGTAATGAGAAGTGGATGGCGTGGAAGTTTCGAGCCACTGCAAGGAGTCCTGCCAGTTCTCGTCAATCAGGACAGCTTGCTTTGAAAACCCGGCAACTATTCCTATGCAGGGCACAAATATGATCCCGATAAGGACCAGAGCAGAGACAAGTTTGAAATAATCCGGTTTTGAGGCTGCAAGCCGGGATTTTGATTTCCTTGCTGCTTTTGCCTTTTTTTTCGTTTCTGCCTTAGAGTTCTCTTTTGCCTTCCCTTTTGCCTTTGTTCTTGCCTTCGATTTTTTCCCGGTTTCCGGATTCGGTTCAGGCAGGTTTTCGGTCTTTATCCCTGTCCTGAAGAGTTTTTTTACTTCATTTTCAACATCCAGGGATTCAAACAGTATCATCAAAAGATATGCGGTAAGGATGGCAACGTTCACGGAGAACAGATAGGAAAAACGCCTCTGGGAAATGGCAAGGTATGCTGCAAACCCGGTCCAGAACAGGAAAAATACCCTTTCGGGCAGGAATTTTTCTCCTCTCCACTCCAGGCCAAGCAGGAAAATAGCTGCAAGTGCAACCGGAAAGCCGAGCCCGAAGTTTCCTATCACCGCTGCGAGGGTGAACTTCCCATTAGTGGTAAAAAATAAGGGGCCTGCCTCGGAAATGGAACTCAGGATTCCTCCTTTTCCCGAGAAGTACTTTAGCCCTTCGATTACAAAGCCGTAGGACTCACCTGAAAAGCTACGGAGGATAAAAAGCCCTGCACCAAAGGCAAACAAAATAATGGCCGGATAGTACCACCAGTCCAGTTTCCTGCTGGATATATATGCGGAAAAAGCTCCGAGAAGCAGGACTCCCGCGAGCAGGGCAAGGACATAGCAGACCTGGAACCAGGAAAGGAACATCGCACTCAACTCAAGTCCGGGCCGCGCGACTCCTATGCAAAGAGGGGCTGAGAGCAGGAGCACCGTAAGAAGGTTTGAGGCGGAACATATTACCAGGTAATCGGACCTTCTGCCTGCTTTCAGGTCAAGCACGGACTGCAAAAAAAAGTAAAGGCCAATGAACCCTATGAACATGGGTGCCCCGATCCAGGTATACACAAGGAGGGCAAAACAGGCTCCGCTACAGACTGAAAAAACTACGGGCAATGCAATTTTTCTCTCCGATGGCAGGTTTTTGAGACTTGTAAAAGAAAGTCCTGCATCTCTGGCAGATTTCAAGGCAAGTATGAAAAAAGCAAAAGCCGCCGTTGAGAGGATCACCTCTGCCACGTGGTGGTCAACCATCCCGAACTGGGAAGTATACACATGCACCGGGATAACGGCAAAAACAGCAGCACTGAAAACCCCTATCTTCCTGTTAAACAGAACCGATGCCGCCGCATAGACAGGAATAACCGTTAGGGTTCCCAGCAGCACCGGTAAAAGAGCCCCTGCCAGTTCTATCGTGTGGGTATCGGGATTCCCTGCCCCCAGAACCAGGGCAAGGCCTGCCCCCAACAGGTCATAGAGAGGCGGCCAGCCGATCTCAAAGCCGGAAGGATAGTTGAGGTAAGAGTCAAAGCGGATGTACTCAGGGAAGTTAGAGGCAGTATAAAGGATGCGCCGCATGTGGTAAAACGCATCAAAGCCTACAGGAATGATGCGGCCGTTAGCGGTGACCGCGGTGTAGGAGAGCATCCGCATGAGGAAAGCGGCTGAGATAATCGCAATTAAGGAGATTATTCCGAGTTTGGAATTGTGAGCGGATTGCTTCGACTCTGGAGACCTCATGATTTTATTCGTAATGACCAACTCTGTTGAATTTGTATTCTCTTTCGTATTTGTACTATTTTTGCCGGGTTTTCAGTGGAATTTTAACAAGTAAAGTGATTTTTGAGTGTGGTGTTGTTATTTCGTATATATAAAAAATTTTCCGTTGTTTTAAAGATGTTCTTGACGACACATTAATCCATATCTTTTTATTCAGGTTGATATATGATCATGTATGTAAATAATTCGCTATAATAATAAATTTTTGAATCTGTTAGGAGCTGTATCGGAAAGTTTCAGAGAATATGATTATATATACTTTGATGTGTGCAGTGTATTTAGACATTCTTTTCAAAATAGTTATAAACCTTGAACTTAATGAAATGTTGAAAATTATGAAAATGACAAAATGCTTGGTAACAGGTGGAGCGGGATTTATAGGCTCTCATATTATCGAGAACTTACTGAATCTCGGACATGAGGTTGTCTGTCTTGACAACTTTGATGCGTATTACTCTCCACAGTTAAAGGGGAAAAATATAGAGCCTTTCATGAAAAATGCCCGTTTCAAACTCGTTGAAGGCGATATCCGGGATAAGGCCCTTTTAAACCGGACTCTTGATGGGGTCGAATATGTTTTTCACGAAGCTGCCCAGGCCGGGGTCAGGATCTCTGTTGAGGATCCCATGAAACCTCACGAAATTAATGCTACGGGCACATTAAATCTACTCGAATCCGTGCTTGATTCGGACGTCCGAAAAGTTATAAATGCTTCTTCTTCTTCTGTTTATGGTAGAGTAGAATATCTCCCCTTTGACGAGGATCATCCTAACCAGCCCGTTTCCCCTTACGGCGTTTCCAAGCTCCTCGCAGAACACTACTGCAGGGTCTTCGAAGAACTCTACGGATTGAAAAGCGTGTCCTTACGCTATTTTACGGTCTACGGCCCAAGGATGAGGCCGGACCTCGCGATCAACATCTTTACGAAAGCTGCCTTGAAAAATGAACCCATTACCATTTTCGGAGACGGGAAGAAAACAAGGGACTTTACCTACGTAGATGATATAGTAAGGGCAAACCTGGTCTGCATGGAAAAAGGAAGTGGGGTCTATAACATCGGCGCCGGAAACTCAATCAGCATCAATGACCTTGCCCGGAAGATCATCGAGATCAATGGGAGCAAGTCGGAGATTGTTTATTCAGACTCGGTAAAAGGAGACGCCGAGCACACTCTTGCAAGTTCGGAAAAAGCCCTTAAAGAACTTGCCTGGAAACCTGAAATAACAGTTGAAGAGGGCCTTGAGAGGTATGCAAAATGGATGTCGAACTCTCAGTCGTAATTCCCGCTTATAATGAAGAGGAAAGTGTAGTTCCCTGCTACCGGGAAATAAAGGAAGCCCTTGACCCTCTTGGCAAAAGTTATGAAATCATATTTGTAGACGACGGCTCGACAGATTCAACTTTTGAAAAGCTTAATGAATTAAGCAAAAACGACAGCCTATTAAGAGTCCTGAAATTAAGGAAAAATTTTGGACAGAGCGCTGCCCTGAGAGCCGGCTTCGACCATGCCGAAGGCAGGTACATCATAACCCTGGATGCGGACCTCCAGAACGACCCCCATGACATCCCTGCCCTCCTCCAAAAAATGGGTTCAGAAGACTTTGATGTGGTCTGCGGCTGGCGTTATTCCCGAAAAGATACTTTTTCAAAAAAAATACATTCTAAATTCGCCAACTGCCTCCGGAAAAAACTGACCAGTGAAAAGATCCACGACTCCGGCTGTACCCTCCGCATCTACAAAAGAGAATGCGTAAAAGATCTGGAACTTTACGGGGAACTTCACCGCTATATCCCTGCGATGCTCGGCTGGAAAGGATACAAAATAGGCGAAATCAAGAGCAACCACAGGGAAAGACAGTATGGTACAACCAAATACAACTGGGAACGGCTGGTCAGGGGTTTTCTAGACCTGCTCGTAGTTACCTTCTGGGAAAGGTATTCTGTCAGACCAATGCATGTATTTGGCGGCGCAGGTCTGGTTTTTGGATTTACGGGTTTTGTGATATCCATGTACCTTGGAATTATGAGGCTTGTTTATGGTCAGGGATTAAGTAACAGGCCCCTTTTCCTTGTTGGAATTCTTTTGATCATTGTCGGGGTTCAGTTCCTTGCAACCGGTGTCCTTGCAGATATTCTGCTTAAGATCTATTATGGTCAGAATGGAAGGAAAAACTACTTGATTTAAGTGCTATTGTAAAAGATTATTGAGTAGTTGGTATAGGAAGGGAAGTGGTAAAATGAAGATACTGATGCTGAATTATGAGTATCCACCTCTTGGAGGGGGAGGGGGTGTTGTAACAAAAGCACTTTCAGAAGAGTTAGTCGCTTTGGGTCATTCTGTTGACGTTGTAACCATGGGATTTAAGGGTTTAAAAAAAATGGAAATTATTAATGGAGTTACTATATATAGAGTTCCGTGCATAAGGAAAAAAAAAGAAATGTGCAAGACACACGAGATGCTTTCATATTGTATTTCAGCTGTCCCATTTGTGGATAAACTGAATAAGTTGAATCATTATGACATTAATCATACTCATTTTATCCTACCTACGGGCATCGTAGCCTATTTATTGAAGAATAAGTTGCCATATGTTATTACGTCACATGGGACTGATGTCCCCGGACATAACCCTGATCGTTTTTCATTTCAACACAAATTAGTGAACCCTATTTGGAAAAAAGTAGTAAACGATGCGCATTTGTTGATTGCTCCCTCCACATATCTTAAAGACTTAATTCTTCAAAATATGGTTTTTAACAATGTCAAAGTAATCAATAATGGGTGCAATGTTTATTCATTTGGTCCTATTAAAAAAGATAAAAAAGTTTTGCTTGTAAGTCGCCTTTTTGAATTTAAAGGGTTTCAGCATTTTCTCGAAGCAATAAAAGATATTAATATTAATTGTGAAATAAATATTGTAGGGGACGGACCATATAAAGACACTTTAGTAAATAAATCGAAGATGATATCCAATAAAGTGAACTTTTTGGGGTGGGTGGATAATCAAACCCAGACTTATAACGAATTATTTAAAACTTCATCTATTTTCGTTCATCCTTCCTCCGCTGAAAATTGCCCTGTGGTATTACAAGAAGCAATGTCTTCAGGTTGTGCTATTATTACAACAAAAAACACAGGTTGTGCTGAAATTGTAGGAGATACAGCTTTACTCGTTAAACCCAATGATCCTGAAGAAATTAGGGATGCTTTACTCTGTCTGATCAATGACGATGAACTAATGTCTGAGTTAGGTCACAAAGCTAGAGTAAGAGCTGAAAATAATTTCGATTGGAAGATAATTACTATTGAATATGTAAATCTGTATAACGATGTGTTAAAATCAGCTCTTAAAAATGTGTAATGGCTAATGGAAGTTTGTGTAATGTCAACGTCAAAAAAGAAACTATGTATCGTGTCTTTAAAGGCTTATCCATTATTCAACAAAAATTGTAATGGAATTTTCGGTGGTGCAGAAGTACAGTTATATTTACTTGCTCAAGCTCTTTCTAAACATGAGGATTTGGACATCAGTTTTATTGTAGCAGATTATGGTGGAAAAAAAATAGAAATGTTTAATGAGATAAAAATAATCAAATCATTCCGTTTTGAAGATAATGCATTATCAAAGAATCTGAAATTCTTAAATTCCTTATTACTCTCGAATTCTAATATTTTTGTACAGAGGACGCTTGATCCTGCTTCAGGAATCTTATCTTTAATCTGCAGAATTCGTGGAGCAAAATTTATTTATATGGTTGCCCACGATAACGAAACAAACGGCTTATATGAAAAAAACATAGGGTTTCTGAAAAGATTATTAGCCAATGCTGTTTTCAAATTTTCGGACCTCGTCATCGTCCAAAACGTCACACAAAAAGAACTGTTACTCAAAAATAAAAACAGAACTTCTTTCCTTATTAAATCTGGTTATTTTTTAAGCAAATTTACTCCTTCTAAAAAAAGTGAACTTGATTATGTACTTTGGGTTAGTCGTTCTAAAAAATGGAAGCAGCCTGAAATTTTTATTCAGTTAGCTAGTTGTAATCCTAAATTTCAATTTAAGATGATATGTCCAAAAGCGTTTGACGATACCGATGAATGGTATAACCATCTCAAACAAAAAGCAGGTAATGTTTTTAACCTAGAATTTATTGAATTTGTACCGTTTGACGAAATTGACATATATTTTAGAAATGCTAGCATTTTTGTGAATACATCCTTAAACGAAGGGTTTCCAAACACTTATATCCAAGCTACAAAAAACGGTACTCCTATATTATCCCTTAATGTGAATCCAGATAATTTTCTTGATGAATATAGTTGTGGTTATTTTTGCAATAATGAATTTGACAAACTGAATGAGAAATTAAACTTACTAATTGGGGATGTAACTTTACATAATAAAATGTCAAAAAATGCATATGAATATGCGGTAGAAAATCATAATATAATGAAAAGCGCAGAACAATTATATAATCTATTCACGGGGTTGAAATGACTTTATTGAACAAGCATTTAACTTTACTGTTGTTGAGATTCTCTGGGAGTCAAGTGTCTCAAATTCTAAAATTACTTAAAAAAAGGGAATTTCAATCACTAGAAAGCAATAAAGAGATTCAACAAAAACTTATAGAAAAGTTGTTACTACATTGCTATGAAAATGTTCCGTATTATAGGAATTTATTAGCCGAATCTGAAGTAGTTGTCAATAATAAAGTTTATTTTAACAATTTTTCCAGAATACCCATACTCACAAAAGATATTCTCAGAGATAATTTTGAACGTTTTAAGTGTAGGGATTTGGAGTCTAGAAAGTGGTATTTTAATACATCTGGTGGTAGTACTGGAGAACCTTCAATATTTATACAAGATCAAGTAAGCTGGGATCATGGAATGGCAGGCAAGTGGTTTTTTTCCACTTTTACAGGAAAAGATCTCGGGGATAAAGAAATTAAATTATGGGGATCTGAAACAGATCTTCTTAAAGGGTCTATTGGCTTTGAAGCCAAAATCAAAAACTTGATTTTCAATAGAATTTTATTGAATTCTTTTAAGATGACTGAAGAAGATATGGAAAAGTATGTAGAATTGATTAATCAAAAAAAGCCTGTGCTTTTTGAGGCCTATGTTCAATCAATTTATGAATTATCAAAATTCATTCTGAACAATAATTTAAAAATTTATTCACCAAGGGGAATCATCACATCTACTGGTACACTTCATCCTGAATTTAAAGAGACGATACAGGATGTCTTTAAAACAAAAGTATACAATAGGTATGGTTCTAGAGAAGTTGGAGATATAGCCTGTTCTTGTGAGAGGGACGAGGGTTTGCATTTGAATATTTTCGATCATTATATCGAGATTTTAAACGAAAGTTTAGAGCCGTGTAAACCTGGAGAAATAGGTGAAGTCTATGTCACTGCGCTCAACAACTATGCTATGCCTCTTATAAGATATCGGATCGGAGACATGGCTTCTCCATCAAAAAAAGAACTATGTTCTTGTGGAAGAGGATTGCCATTGATTGAAAACGTCATAGGAAGAAGTAATAGCATGATCAAAACTGAAAATGGTGTCTTTGATAGTGCTGCTATAGGGTCACTTCTCTATTTCAAGGATCCAAAAAAACATCAGGTTTTTGAATCCATAAAAAAATATCAGATTATTCAGAAAAAGAAAGATTATATCTTAATAAAGATTGTACCAACCGATGAAAACATATGGTCCCTTGAAAAAAAGTTAATTGAGGCAAAATTAAAAAAAGCGCTTGGCAACAATGTGAAATTTGATTTTAATATTTTAGATGATATTGAGCCTAACAAAAATGGGAAGTATATGTACACTATTAGCGAAGTGGAATAATCTATGAAAAAAATATGTTTCATTCAAACTTATGCTTACCCTCTATTTAATAAAAATGCCAGAGTTGTTCACGGAGGGGCTGAACTTCAAACATACCTTCTTGCCAATGAATTGAAGCAAAAAAACAATGTAGATTATATTGTAGGTGACTTTGGCCAACAAAATGTTGAATTTTTTAATGGTATAAGAGTTATAAAATATTTTAAACCATTGGACAGCCAACCATCCCAAATTATTAAGTTAATTAATTCCTTATTTAAATCAAACTCAGACTTTTACATTCAACGTGGTTTAAATAGAGGAACATTGATAATTTCTTTGTTTTGCAAACTTCTCAGAAAAAAATTCATATTCATGATTTCTCATGATTCTCAAACCGATGATTCATTCAAGCGAAGTAAAGATTTGTTTTCAAGAGTTATTTCTGATTTTGGACTGAGATTTTCAAGCGTTATAATTTGTCAGAGTTCTGAAGAAAAAGAAAATCTATTATCTTTTAAGAAAATTCCTTCAAAAAAAATCCGAATCTTGAAGAAGGGATTACAGTTATCTGAACAGAGTTATGCCCATAAAAAAGAAATTGATGCTATTTGGGTAGGTAGATGTGAAAAATGGAAAAGGCCAGAGTTATTTTTGCATTTGGCTGATCAGAATAAAGATAAAAATTTCTTAATGGTTTGTTCTCCTTCATACAGCGATCCTTTATATTTTGAAAAAATTAGAGAAAAAGCTTCTCAAATCCTAAACCTCGGTTTTGAGGAGAAGATTCCTAATAATGAAGTAGTAGATCTTTTTAAAAATTCAAAAACTTTTATACTCACCTCTTTGAGTGAAGGGGAATTACCTATGACAGCATTGGAAGCTTTCTCTTGTGGAACCCCTATAATTTCTGTGCACATTAACCCTGAGAATGTTATTACGAGTGAAAAAATCGGTGTTTTTTTGAATGGTGATGAAGAGAAGCTTAATACAGTGTTTTGTGAATTAGAGGGCGACTGCCAAAAAATGATTGAGTATTCAAGAAGTTCTATCGAATATGTGAGAAGAGAAAGAGATATTAATAAAATTTCAGAGAAATTTGAGAAAATATTATTGGAGTTGTAAGTAAACTATGAACTCTGTAGTAGCGAGGGCAATAACGAAAGCTATATCGAAAGGGAGATATGAGCATCTTTCTATTATAAAGGATTATGAGTATAAATCGATTCCTGAATGTAGAGAATTACAAAAAGAACTTCTATTTAATATTTTGAACTATTCATTAAAAACTATTCCCTATTATAGAGAATTTGCAAGCAAAGAAAACATAAAAATATCAAAGAACAGTATTTTTGAGGATATTAAAAAATTTCCGGCCATGACTAAAAATTTATTGAGTGAAAACTTTGATGTCCTTAAATCTGATACTTTTGATGGGAGCTACATCAAAAACACTTCCGGTGGATCTACGGGAGAACCTGTAACTTTTCTCCAAGATATGAGTCACAGAGAAAAAGGAAAAGCGTTTAAATTATTCCTTGATGAATGGGCAGGAAGAATTGAAGGAGAAAAAATGGTAAGGTTATGGGGTTCTGAAAGAGATATAATTAAAGGGCATGATGGCATTAATGGTTGGGTTAACGAAAATTTACTCAATATCAAGATGTTAAATTCATTTAAAATGCTAGAATCAGACATGGCTAAATATGTTGAAATCATCAACCAAGAACAACCAAAAATTATTGAAGCTTATGCCCAATCAATTTATGAGTTGTCAAAATTTATAAAAAGTAATGACTTAAATGTTTTTTCTCCAAATGGTATCATAACTTCGGCTAGTACTCTTTATTCGGATAATAAAAAATTAATTGAAGAAGTTTTCGGAACAAAAGTTTTCAATCGGTATGGTACTAGGGAAGTTGGAGATGTTGCTTGTTCCTGCGATAAAGATGAGGGATTGCACCTTAATATCTTCAACCAATATGTAGAGATATTGGATGATGATCTAGAACCCTGCGAAGCTGGAAAAATTGGGAAAGTCTATGTTACAACACTTAATAATTATGTGATGCCGCTGATAAGATACCAAATCGGAGATATGGCAATACCAGCAAAAAACGAACAGTGTTCCTGTGGGAGGGGTTTGCCTTTAATCGAAACAGTAGTTGGTAGGCAAACCGATGTATTCAGAATGAAGGATGGGAGAGTAATTCCGGGTGAATTTTTTATACATTTCATAGGAGTTGTTTATAACAAAGATTATATTTCCAAATTTCAGGTAATACAGAAGGATTATGACTTTGTATTAATAAAGTTAGTTTTGAAAAATGAAGTGCAATTTAATTGCTACAAAGAAGATATAATAAAGAGTATTAAATACGTTATGGGCCAAGATTGCAAAGTTGAATTTGAATTTGTTGAAGACATCGAACCAACAAAAAGTGGTAAGTATTTGTATACTATAAATGAGGTAAAATGAGTACAAAATTAGCTTTTACTGGAGATTTAAGCTTCCACAATATTGAAAAGTATACAAATGATCCCTTTAAAAATGTTGCCCATAATTTATTCAATCTAAATTGTGTTGTAAATTTAGAATCAGTTTTTTTACCAAAAAGCTATACTCAAGATCCAATCAAAAAAAAAATTTGTTTAAGACAAGATGATTCCGCAATAAATCATTTAATAAAAATAAATCCTTTTCTTATAAATTTGTCTAATAATCATATTAATGATTATGGCAATTTTGGTGCAAAGTACACTCAACAAATTTTAGAATCTGAAAAAATCAGCTATTTTGGTGCAGGATTTAATAATGAAAATCACAATGTCTTTGTTTTAAAAGACCAAAATGTTGTATTTTTAAGTTATGCAACAAGAAGTTGTGATTCGACTAAATCAAAACTATTTGATGAAAAAAATTTTATTGGGCCAAAAGAACTGAATTTGGATTTGTTAAAAAAACAGATCGAAGATTATACCGATTATACGAAAATCGTATTATTGCATTGGGGCTTAGAGCAAAAACATTATCCATTACCAGAACAAAGAAAAATTGCTAGAAAATTAGTTGATTGTGGTGTTGATTTAATTATTGGTAATCATTCCCATGTGATTCAAGGTTATGAAATGTACAAAAATAAATGGATTTTTTATTCTTTAGGTAATTTTTTATTCCCTAATCTTAAATTACATATAAAACAAAAAATATATTATTTGCCGCAATCAAAAAAAAATAGAATGTCTATAATACCAATTTTTAATATTAGTAAAACAGGTATTGTTTTGGATAACTTAATTTCAATAAAAGCAAATAAAAAATTTGAATTGGAAGTTGATAATTCGGTTAATGGTATATATAATCGCTATTTGTTTAGCAATGAATATATTTATTCAATATTTTATGCTCTTTATTCATTCTATGTTAAGATGACGTATTACTCTGTAATGCCGATTAGGATCGTTAAAAAAAGATTATATAGTGAGGAAGTATCGTGAGTACTTTCATTTTTGTGCCTGTAATTCGGAGATTTTCATATTTGTTTTTTTAACCTTGAAAAAATTGAATAGTGCTGTACTTTTTTATAGATATATAGTTCGAACATAACTGTTTTACAAAAATATGCAATTACCGTTGCTACAGCAGCCCCATATATGCCAATTATTTGTATAAAAATAATATTTAGTAAAATATTTATGAGCACATGGATTATGTTTGATATTTGGTAGAATTTATACATTTTAAGAGAGTTTAGAATAGGTGTGTAAAAAACGTTATACAAGGCGATTATGGCCCCTATAAGTAATATTCTTACAATAGTTACAGATTCTTTGTAGATATCACCGTATATGTAACCAAAAACGTAAGGGATTAGTAGGAATATAATAATAATTCCGAAAGTCCCTGCTAACATTATTTTTGGTCTTTTTACGTAAAGATAATTTTGAATTTTTCTTTCATTATTTATGTTTTTTGTGATATATGGAAGAAAATATGAATTCAATATAAAAGTTAAGGAAATCAATCCTTTGAATATTTGATAACCTAGATTGTAAATTCCGATTTCACTTAGAGAAACAAAGTATCTTAAGATGAGGTTGTCTCCCCAGTTAATCAAGTAAACGGCAGTTAGACCAAAAATCTGCCAAGTAGTCCATGTAATCATTCTTTTAAATATTTCATTATCATAACTAAAAGAGGAGATTTTCTTGAATTCTATTTTGTGAGCAAGGAAAATTATCGAAATTAAAGGTGATAGAAAGTAAATAATAAATATAGAGTTCAAGTTTAAGAAATTCAGTTGGTGATATATTCCTAGGAAAATAATATTAATAATTCCAACAATTAGAATATATAAAGCATTAAATATTTTTTTGTCCAATGCTAGAAACAAATTTTTAAACAATTCTCTTGATCCTATACCCAAAAATGCAAAGTACAATAATATTAACTGATTGAATGAAATTTGAGCAAACTTTGCTATGGGATTTGAAAAAGCAAGCAACAAAAATGCGAATATCAAAATTGAAGACAGAAACATCATTAGTTGAGCTGTAAATGCTTTATTTATTTTATTATTTTTTTTTAATTCTTCGTTTGAATATACAATAAATGGTGTTTGTGATGATGAAACAATTGCAGTTGTAAAGAAAAAAACGATCATCATACTCAAAGAATAAGAACCAAAGCCTTCTGGTGACAGTATTTTTGCAATTATCAGAGGCAATATGAAACCAATTCCTTGAGCTAAGGCGCTCAGAGAGGTAAATGAAAGAAAACTATTTGATTGCTTGAGGTTTTTTATTAAACTGTTTATCATGGTATCTTGGTTCTATGTTATCTAATGAGGCTCAATAATTGGTTTGAGAATCCATTTTTTGCCATCTATATATATCAAAACCTCTACGTACTTCAGGTATACTTTGGTATTTTTCTAACATTTTATAGTTCCATTCTGGTACACATCCCAGGTACTTTACTTCCTTGTTTTTAATAACATAATCACTTAGAGGAAAGCCTTTATCATTCCAGTACCTGTTTCGATCTTTATCAATAACAATCCATCCGCTGTCGTACTTCATGATTATTTGATTCATTCTTTCATTTTCATCTAGATTGAAGATCTTGTCCATTGGTTTATATAGGTAGGCTGCTTGAGGATCTGATAGTTGTGCTGCCTCATAATAGTAGTGATAAATAGAGCCATAATCATAAACGAATTTGTTATTCTTATAGTCGAATCTTTTTAAGGGCCATTTGGAAGCAGAGGATTCATCTACATATGTATAGCTATAATAATATTGAAAAATCAGTGGATTTGAAGTTATCAAGATATCTTTTTCACTAAAATTATTTTTCTCCAAAAAATCCATTAATTCAGATACATCTCTGTGGGTCATATCAGCTTTTGGGTCAGTTTGCCCGTTTTTTTCATTTATCAGTCCTGCAAATGCATTAACTGGACTGAAAATGTACATTAAAACCATTAATATCAAAAAATTGTAGACTATTAAGTTTCTGCTTAATTTTTTAAATATACTTCTAGTAGCTATTAAAGTATGTATTGAACAGGCATAAATTATTATGTAAAAAGGAAACGCATAAAATACATATCTTGGCTGATAATAACGTTCTATTAGAAATGTGAATGTAATATATATAATCGAAAAAACAAAAAAGGAAGCAAGGAAATATTTGTTTTTATAATAAGTTGCAATCGGTAAAATAAAAAGTAATATTATAACCGAGTTAGGTACGTTCATGCCTGAAAACCATTGTAGGTACGAGCCATGAGAAAGGAAGTTAGCGCTAAAAAACAATTCTCCATAAAGTTTGTTGTCTGCCAAGCTTAATAACCAACTGTAACGGTCTACAAAAATATAAACACTCGGCATGGCTATAAAGAGAAAGAGTCCAAAAATTATGTGTGTTTTACCACTATGCAAGATTTCTAAGACATACTTTTTGTGTTCTGATTTATTAATTGAGAAAATAAAAGAAAATGTCAAAAAAATACCAGATGCTACATATAATTCTAAAATCATATGAACTTTTTCGACGTATATGTAATATACAAATGGAAGAACTAAATATAATGTTATGGCAAAAAGCTTCAATGGCTTTTTAAAAACTTTGAATAAATCCACATTTCTTGACAAATAAAGTAATCCCGTTAAATATATAATAATGAACAAAAAGTATATTTGATATTCTCTTATAAACCTTGACATTCCTATTGCCATGGGCGAAAAGGTTAGCAAGTAGGAAGAGATTAAACCTATATTCTTATTGATATTTTTAGCAAATATATAAATAGCAATTATTGAAAAGGTTCCAGCTATTACAGATGGCAACCTTGCTAAAAATAAGGACGGTTCTCCATAATATTTGAATAAAATACCAATTATATATGTAAGAAAAGCAGCTCTCGAGTAGTTAAATGTATCTTCAATCATCAATCTTTTTGCACCAACAAGATGGAAATATTCATCTACTGAAGGACTAAGATAATCCAGATTGTAGACCCGTAAGCAGAATCCAATGACTACTAGAAACACTAATATAATGCTGTAAAAAAGTCCCTCTTTATACGCCCACTTTGCTAAAATATTAAGTAGCGGAATCCTTTTGATTTTGGGATATTTTATCTCAAACTCTTTTAATCTTATAGATTCTTCATATTTTTCTTTTTTATAATCATTTCCTAAATCATAGAGGCTTGAAAATCGGTCTCTATAGAGATAAAATATTAGAAGACCTGTAATTGCTGAAATTATGAAAACAATTTTCATGTCAGACACTGAAACCCCAACGTATGAGATAAATATTTCACTTGAAAATTTAAGTGAACTCTTTTTTGAATTATATGCTAATCCTCCTAAAAATGATAATAAGGATTATTTAAAGTCTTCTATATCAATTAAAAGATCTTCCATTAATCCATTAATTCATTCTGATATTATGGGTTGTCAAACAGTTTATAAGTTAAAGTTAATTTGAGAACTTAAATTAAGATAATAAAAAAGGTGTCATTCTAACCTGTAAAAGTACCAGTTTCCAATTGATTTCTCTAATACAAAATATTGATCCGGTCTGAAGTCTTATAAGTTGCCCTTTATCTATAATACTTTCGAACTATTTATATTTGTCATGTCCTTTTACATTGATTTATTCTTTATAATGGAGCTGTAAATACAGACCAAAATAATCATAGAAGTTTACTATCTTCGGGCCTTTGCCATACTTGCAGTAATCACCATTCATACTTTAGATTATTTTAGATATGTTCCCGAGGTTAACGCTCTGGTCATTACATATCTGATCTTTTAGGTATTTGTAAGGTTTGCTGTTCCCTTATTCGTATTTGTATCGGGTTTTGTCCTGGCTTTGAAGTATGGGACCAACTTTTCAAAGAAAACTTTTTTTGTAAATAGGGCCAGGGCAGTTATACCTCCATATGTTATATTTTCTGCGATTTATCTCATTGTTCCCCGGTATTTGTTCAACGGGCAGTTGAAATTTCCTTCAGTTGAAGAATTTTTCATAAACCTTTTTTCAGGAAACAGTTACGTGCACCTGCGGTATATACCCCTGATTCTTCAGTTTTATGTCCTGTACCCGGCTATAATAAGTATATACCAAAAGTTTGCCGAAAAAAGGAGTCCTCTAATACTTCTGGTTTTATGTGCGCTTTTTCAGGATATCTGGATAGTTATGGCTTCTCTTTTCAGCCAATACTCATTGAAGGTCAATTTTAAAATTAATTTTAAAAGTTTATAGTGCATTTCAAATTCTTAAAAAGAATGGAAGGAATTTCAAATCAGGAAAATCATCAGAAAAACTACAACATAATAGGGAGTGAAACATCCTCTGAAGTTTTGTCATGTTGCCGTTAAATTTGATTGGTGAATCAGTCAATTAACTCACGAAAACAGAAACTCTTCCCTAAATTATTTTAAGTAATAGGCGAATATTACCACGAGCCATGAAAAACAAGAGAGATCCCCTAATACTCATTCCTCTTTCTATCTTCCTGATTCTTGCTTTGATCAGGTTCGTCCACCCCCTCAACTTCTGGGTCGATGAAATGTTCCATGTCTTTGCGGCTGAAAGTATGATTGAAACCGGTCAGCCGATGCTTCCATCAGGGCTTCCTTACGGACGTTCCCTGCCCACTACTTTACTTGTTGCTGCTTCTTTCAAATTATTCGGGATCTCAGAGCTTACGGGCAGGTTGCCTTTTCTGGTGATTGGTGTTTTTTCGATAGTAGCCACATACTATCTGGTAAAGAACGCTTTCGACCGGAATACGGCACTTCTAACTGTTATTCTATTGTCTCTCTCTTCGTGGCAGCTTCACTGGGCTTTGAATGCCCGGATGTATATCCTTTTGCAGTTTTTTTACGTCTTGTTCCTGCTTTTGGGATATGGTTTTTTCAGAGAGGTTGATTTAAAGCTTGCAAATAGTACTTATAACAAAAAGAAAATGGTACTTTTTTTTGTGGCTTCGGTTCTTGTTGTGTTCCTGAGTTCTTACATTCATCAGTTTTATCAACTCTTTATCGCTACATGGCTTGCTTACTTTATTTATTTGGTTTCCGGGAAGTTTATATCTGGAAAAAAACTGTTTGAAAAAGGAAATCATCTGATCCGGTTTATTTTCCTGTTTTCCGTGCTTTTGATATTTATTCCTGCAGTGTTCCCAAAAATTCCTTTTGTTCCTGCCTTTGCTCCTATAGGCATGCAATTTGGCACAGGCTTCTATGTTCTGCTACTTGCCAGGTATTTCACGGTACTCTCAGTATTTGCTTTTTTTTCCGTTCTGGTATCAGGACTGGGAGCAGGGAACAGAGAAAATCAGGGGGCTTTACTTGTTTTGGGTTTTTTTGTTCCTTTTATTCTGCTTACACTCTTCCTTGATGCAAAAAATTCAAGGTACCTGTTCTTCGCGTTTCCTCTGTTTATCGCTCTCGCCTCAAACGGAATTCTTGAAGCGTGGGAATACATTAAAACTGTCAGGCACAAAAGGGCTGCAAAATATTTTCTGGTTTTCATGATCACGGTCCTTCTGGTACGGACGGGAGCAGGGCTCTACAGGGTTGCATGTGATGATTACCAGCCGATTCCTTTCGAAGACCCCCATCCCCACTGGCAGTATGCTTCGGAATATGTGCAAAAAAATGCAAATGAGGGAGATGTAGTGCTCAGCACGATGCCCATATGCACTTTGTATTACCTGGGGCAGACCGATTACTGGCTCAGGCAGAACGAATATTATTCTTTCGAGGATGCCGAAGGGGTGTTGAGGGACCGGTACACAGGGGCACTTATTCTCAAAGACTATCCTGCGTTCAGGAAGGAGATTGAAGGGAAAAACGGGTGGGTGATCGGGGACCAGAAACTTGACTCATATTTCACGGACCCTGATGTTCTTTCATATGTCTATGAAAATATGACCTTTATTCCGGAAGGTTCGGACGATACAATCAAAGTTTACAGGTTCGAAAAGAAAGCAGAGCAGGATAATAATGACAGCTGATATCGAACAGAGAAATATTGCAGGTACAAGATATTCATTTATAGGAAGGACAATATCCTCTGCTACCCTTTTCCTGCTCTCGATAATCGTGGCCAGGTATCTTGGAGCGGAAGCTTTTGGAGAGCTTTCCCTGGCACTGACAATCATAGCATTTGCCTCAGTCATAAGCGATGCCGGAATCAACAGGTCCGTTCAAAAGCATATATCTCAGTACCTCGGAGAAGATCGGGAGTCCATACAGCGGGCTTACAAGAGCATATTATCAATAAAGGCCCTTTCAGGTTTAGCCGGCTTAATCATTCTTTACGCAGGCGCTCCGGTCTTTTCAGGGGTCTTTCATACAGAGACCCTGGAACCAGTCATAAAAATAGGAGCTTTGCTGCTTGCAGCCATCATTTTCCTGGAATTCAACCAGACAGTGCTTCAGGGGTATGAGTGCTTTAAGAAGATCTGCCTGGCAAACGTGCTGGAAGCTGGTTTAAAGCTAATATTTACGGTTATAATCATTTACATGGGTCTGGACGTAGCTGGCATTATAGCCGGTTATGCTGCCTCGACCCTGGCGGTTTCCATAATCCTGACCATCGTTGTATATTTTGGGGTTGTTAAACCGGGAAATATTAACCGGTCCCATAGAAACCTTACCGGAGAAATTATTAGATATAGCCCTCCAATTCTACTCTCAACGATATTCTTTATAATGTACACAAGGTTTGACATCCTTGCCCTTGGATATTTCGGAGAAACGACTGACGTAGGACATTACAGTCTTGCAGTGGGTTTAATCGATAACCTGTTAATCCCCGTGGCAGCCATTGAAACAGCAGTTATGCCAATTGCGGCTTCCCTTTACGGTAAAAAAGAAAGCAGAGCAAATTTAAGCAGGCTTTTTAACCAGACCCTTACAAACGGTTTCTTTTTTATGATGCCGGTAATTTTCGGCCTGCTGGTGGTGGCACGCAGCTTTGTTACAGAGGTATACGGCCCGGAGTTTATGGATTCAGGCCTGATACTGATGGCACTAACCCCTTTCATACTTACAAAGACTCTGGCAGTTTTAAACGGCGCATATCTTATAGGAGCAAACAAAGCGAAAACGTTTATGAACTATACCTTTGGAGCAATGCTTCTAAACCTCTTTTTACTCGGGACTCTTGTCCCTGTTTACGGAGTTTACGGGGCAGCATTAGCCAGGATAATTTCCCACGCGGTTCTTACATTTTCAATGCTACTCTATATAATCAGGGCTTTCCGGATCCGGATCGAAGGGGAGTCAATTATAAAGGATCTCAAGATAGTTGCTTCATCAGTGGTCATGGCAGTTCTCTGCCATATCATAATGATTGTTTCCGGGGGAGGCATACCAGGCCTTGTGCTAACAATCGGATCCGGAGTGCTTATTTACGTTGTGCTGCTTGACCTCACAAAAACAATATCTTTTAATGACCTGTTAAAAATAGCTCATGGTGATCTGAGTCTTAAACAGGACGTCAAGTGACCCCTGCCTGCAAAGTTAAATTTTTAATGCAAGGGTATTCCGGAGCAGGGATTTGAATTGTCCCAGTGTGTTTTCGACCGTAAATCTTCGGGAATGAATTCTGGCTTTTTCTGAGTATTCCCTATATGCCTCATCGTTCTCCAGCAGATTGATAGCTTTTACCCATTGCTCAGGGTCCTTAAAATTATCAATCAATATCCCTCCCTCCCCCACTGCCTCCGGAAGTCCTCCGATTTTGCTTGCAATCGAAGGAATCCCGCAAAAGGCAGCTTCCACGCAGACTCTTCCGAAAGGTTCCGGCCACAGGGAGGGAACGAGCAGGATTTTTGTCTTTGAATAGAAGGTTTCGGGATCGGCTGCCCAGGGCATGTATGTGATATTGGGAAAAACTGAAAAATCGATTGATTCGGGATTGTGCCCCACAACCAGGAATTTTTTATCAGGGAGTATTTTTGCAATTTCCAAAAAGGTCCCGATTCCCTTATGCTTTGCGGCGCTGATCAATGTGATGTATTCAGGATGCTGCGCTCTAACACTGATCTCCCTTACGAAAGGATAGATTACCTGGGATTCCACACCAAGCCAATCTTTAACAACCGAAGCCATATACTGACTATTTGAAATAATAAGTGATGCTCTGGAAATCCATTTTTTTTCGTACCGGAAAACGGCGTCTACAAAATACCTGTAAGGGTTTAGAAAAGAATAGCCATAGCAAACCGAACATCTCCTGCTGCAGTTGCTGTCGGGGTTTGCGCAGAGACAGATATGTTCGTAGTTTCGCATGAAAACTATGGAAGGTATCTTTTTTTCATAAGCGGTTTTTATTGTAGGGGCTGCAAAGTCCTGCTGTGTGATGACGAGGTCCGGGGAAAAGTTCTTGATTTTCCGGCTTAAGGAGCCTTCAAGCTGTTTAAAAACGAAGTATTTGTTGAACATGTGAGTATTTGTTTCAAAAAGGCGGACGGAGGATGAGGGAAAAGGTACTGTATGCGGGTTTTTTACGTGCTTTCCGACTGTAAATATCTCATTATTTTTACTGAGCCCGGATATAAGTGTTTCAAAAGAAAGTTCTCCTCCTCCCAGAGGGATAAGGAGATTTTCTTCTGATGCAAAAATTTTCATTCATTTGGCTCCTCATCCGGATCATCAAGATTAAGAAAGACCGCTTTGCTAAACCCGTAGACCGCCAGAGCCGTGAGGACTGCCACAGGAATCATAATAATGCCAAGCCGGCTGAACATGACAAGCATAATCCCACCCACAAATACAGACATGGTTACGTTGAATTCCTTTGCGCTTTCAATGCTTAAAAGCAGGAGGAACATCATTAAACTCACACCAGCAAGCATCGCCAGGATCAGGTAGGTTACTGCCCCCATATCCGCAACATAAGAGGTAATCATTGCAACCAGTGACCTGTAAATTATGTATGAAAGCATCAGCACAAAAATGCCTGCAATGATCTCCCTGGGAACATTTAGTGAAGTGTTGCTTTTGCCATTTCCTATATCTTCCTTCTTTATATAATTTGAAAATAAGGGGGAGCTTTTTCTTTTAAGCTTAAATTCGATCCCGTTATCCATTTCAGAAATGCCAATAGGGGAGCTCCTGATTAATGCCTGGAGCCTCTTTTTCATTTTGTGCGTTATTGCCTTTCTTCTGAGAATCATCAGAATAAAAAGTACAAAACCGAACACCGAGATCCCGATTATGCTTGAAAAGAGCCCGTAGGCAAGTTCGGTCATGTATATGATCTTAAAGTCTTTTTGTGAAGTTTCAAGCTGGATGATCTTGAAATTACCTTCCGAATAAATATTTTCTCTTTCAAAAAATACAGGACCGTTAAGATAAAGGACCCTTTCCGCATTTTCAATACTTATGGTTATGTTCTTTTTCCCGTTTTCAGATACGTAAGGGTTCGAAAACTCAAGTGTAAATAAACCGTGCCCTCCCGGCTTTTGACTCATGAAGAGTGCGTGTAGTTCATTCTCATCTTTATCGGCCAGAAATCGGATTTGTTCTTCAGAGACATTAACTACATTTGCTTCTGAGGCATAGGATATGATCTCATTTCCGTTTTTGTATAGTTCAAAAGAATTTCCAAGATCGGTGACAAAGATTTCTCCTTCCCCATACCAGTATCGATTTACGTCCCCGATATCTGCCTGATAATAATTGATGCTGATGTCTTCAGAAGCTGAAGCCACTGTAATCATCATGGATAAAAGAATCAAAGCGCAAATCACTACAGAGTATTTCTTCATTTACGGACTACCTCGATAGGTATTTTATATATACAGGGTTCGCTGAATTCATTGTAGCGGACTTTAAGCGCGATTTTAGTTTTGATGTACCAGTATTCACTGCTTAAATTCTGGCACGGGAAGTTAAGATCGAGAATTTCATCCGGGCCTATTGTGAAGTTACTTTCAACGGGTACCACGACGTCTTTAAGAATTCCCGGTATTTCCACAGATACGTATGCGGCGCTTTTATTGTTTTTGTTTTCCAGGGATAATCCCACAAAACTTATTTTTCCATCTTTAAGCGGAATGTAAAGTTCGGAAGGGTTATATGACAATCCCTGCATCCCTTCCTCATCTTCACATTCAATGTAATTCAGGATAAAATACAAAAGCTCTTTATTTTCATTGAATCTGTAGTTCGTAAGAAAATCCTTGTTCCCCAGAGCAATTACCTTTCCTTGCTGGAAATTTTTTGCCATAAGTATTGTGTACTCTTCCCCAGATATTTCTTCAGAGAACAGGTCTCTTGAAACCTCGGAAATTCCCTTTAATCTGAGAGGATTTTCATCAAATTCCTTCGGATGACCCGTGTAAACTTCCCATTCATCCAGGGGAATGGAATAGCCTAAATTTATAGATTTGTTACTGGAAATGTTAACGTGCGTATTCAAAAGATATTCCCGTTTGAAATAGATGTCATACGGATCAAGAATCAGATTGGAATTGAATACGGAGTCAGGAGAATCACATATTACGATCAAATTTCCGCCATTTTCAACAAAATTCATTAAGTATAAAGTTTCGATATTGTCAAGACTTCTTTTTGGATTAATAATTACAACAATGTCAGATTCATGCAGACTCGGTTCTGCTAAATAACCAAAGTTTGAGTTACTCATAAAATTGTCATTCACAATATATCCAAAACTTTCAAGATCTTCTGCAAGTTCACTGAAACCGGCGGGTCCTCTGCTTTGAAGCCCGAAAAAACCTTCCGTTGAAAGATCAAAGAATATATGATTTTCTCCTACTCCACCTGCTATTACCGGAGAAGGAATCAATAATATGGTTAAAATAAGAATTACGGACCTCTTTGTTGAATTCATCAAAGACCTCATAGGGACACAACCTTACTTCAAGTGGTAATTATGTATAATTATTAGGACAACACCTATTGAATATTAAATTATTTATTACTGTCTTTTACCTGATTCACAGCTTCAATTATTTTTTTGACAAATATTGATTTATCAAACATTTTTGCCCTTTCGATACATGCGTTTTTATAAGTTTCAGGATTTTTAGAAACAGTTATTACGGCTTCAATTATGTTTTCTACATATGGTTTTGTAAGAATTCCTGTTTTACCATCGCTTACACTCTCCAGATATCCTCCTTCCTTTACAGCTACAACAGGTTTGCCTGAAGCCATGGCTTCAACCGGTGTCATTCCAAAATCCTCATCCATTGCGGTCGTTAAGAACCCTTTGCAGCTAGCATACAATTCAAGAAGTTTTTCTTCCGAAACACTTCCGAGTAATTTTATGTTCCCAGGGAGATTATCCGTGACCTCTGATGCGTATCCGGATGCATGATCCCCTGTTGCATATCCCCCAACGACAAGCAGTTTTTTGTCCGGCATTTTTCTGAAAGCTTCAATTTGCAGTTCAACCCGCTTTTCGGGGTAGAGCCGGTTTACCGAGAGCCAGAAATCCCCGTATTCTTTTAATTTAAATCTTGAAACATCGATCGGGGGATAGATAACTTCTGATTCTCTATGCAAATATTTCCTAATTCTTCTTTTTGTGTTTTCCGAATTCGTTACAATCTTACACACATGCCCAAGATAATTTTCAGAGAATTTTTTATGGAAATACACCCAGATAACAAATGGTACAGCGATAAAAAAAGAATGTTTTTTCAAATAATTATCGTAAAGGTCATAAAACGCCCTCGTAGGCGTATGGCAATAATAAAGGTTTGGTTTATGCTTTTTCGCTGCAAAAGGCGCCCAGTTGCCGGAAAAAATAAAAAATTCGTATTCTTTTGAATAATTAGAGGTTGCAAACTTAATAGAAGCATCTATCTGCTTTAAGGGTGGCATCTTCAAGGTAGTTCCGAGGCTTATGATATTTATGTCCTCAAATCCCATCTTCTTAACAGAATCCATGTCCACATCCGTCGTAATGACATCAGCCCCGAGTCCTCTCGCAAGGGTCAGGACCAGTTTCTCTCCTCCCCCTATCGCGCCGATGTAGTCATGGAAGATTGCAACTTTCACATCAATTCCTCATAAAAAGAATTAAGTTTTCTGAGAACTTCTTCCCATTCATATTTTTCGGTTTTCCTTGTTGCATATTCTGACATCTTATTATAACTGGAACTCTCCCAAAGTACCTTTCTCACCCCTTCCGCAAGCTCCCTCTCCCCCAGCCCCACAACAAAACCATCCACTCCGTCCTCAACCAACCCCTGCGCCGCATTATACCTCTCCCTCACCGTCACCACCGGCACCCCGCACGCAAAAGCCTCGATCACAACCATCCCAAACCCTTCCCTGGAAGATGGCAGCACAAGGACCTTTGAAGCCTTTATCTTCCCTATCAGTGCCTCGTATTCCTGAAAGCCTGCAAAATCCACATGACCCCGAACTCCGAGTTCATCTGTGAGTCTCAGGAGTGCCTCCCTTTCAGGACCGTCACCGACAATGCAGCACCTGATACCCGGAAAATCGGCTTTAAGGAGGGCCACCGCCCGGAGCAGGACATCGACGTTTTTCTCTTTTATGAGCCTGCCGGCAAAGATTGTACCGTAAATCTTCCTCTCCGGGTTGGCAAAAGTCCAGCCGCCTTCAGGTTCGATTTCAGAAATCCTTTTTAAGTCAATCCCGTTCGGGACAACTGCAATTTCTTCTCCGAGGACCCCGAGGGCTTCGAGCCTGTTTTTTGTCCAGCCAGAAACTGCGATGTTATTGCTTGAAATTTTTGCAACCGCTTTTTCGACCATTTGTCCGAAAAAACCCTTCCAGTACCCGAGGTATTCATACCAGTACCCGTCCCAGACTTCGTGCCAGGTGAACACTGCCGGAGTTTTACTCAATACGGATACTGCTTTCACGGTAAAACAGGAAAAGTAGGGAAAGACACTCACATCGATAAGGTCGAACTTTTCTTTCCGGAGCCTGGGAAAAAGTTTCAGGGAAAACACGATTGCTTCGGAGATCGAGCGCTTGCCGCCTACGTACAATTCTCTCGCTTCGCAGACCCCGTGCAGGGTCATCCCCTCGTACTCGATAATGTCTTTGCCTTCCCACCATTTGATCCCGAAGAGGTGCACTTCGTGTCCTTGGGCTGTGAGGTGCTTTCCAAGTTCATGGATGCGCATCTCTGCGCCACCTTTGACCCAGGGATAGACAGCGTCGTAGACAAAGGCAATTTTCATCCAGTCCCTCTTTAATCCTTTTTTCCTTCTTTCGTCCCTCTTTATCGCTTCACCATTCAGTGTCAACTTCAAGAAGCATTACACTCAGGATAATTGCGGAAAAAATAAGCTGGAGCCCTATGAAGGCAAGAACCATGGCAACGACCGCACTTTCCACTTCTGCAAGGGAGCCGTAGCCGGAACTGGCCCAGCTCCATGCAACTTTCAGCCCCAGGAGGATGCCCGCCCCCAGGATAAGGGAGCCAGCAACCAGTTCTTTTTCAAGGGAATGGTAATTGAGCAATTTCCTTGACCCCTCATCGCCTTCCCGGTACATGCCATGGACCAGGCCATATGTCTTAATGTAGCCGCCGGTTGCCAGGGTCTGTCCACCTATGACAAGGAACATGCTGCCCAGGATGAAGGAATGCATCCTGTTTTCTACCGCATTTCCGTTCAGCAGGAGAGTTCCTGTTATGAGAGCCCCCAGGATGAAAACCACAGATCCAGGTATTAACAGGAACGGGAGGGGACGATACAGCATCATGAAGCGCACATGCCGCCAGCCGTCCTGGAAGGAGCGCAGTTTGGAAGGAGTCTTCCGGGGATGGTAGGTTATCGGGACTTCCATAATCCTGAGCCCGCTTTTGGAAGCCTCTATTATCATTTCGGATGCCAGTTCCATCCCCCGGGTTTTAAGGTTCATTTTTTCCAGGGCATCTTTTGTAAAAGCCCTCATTCCACAGTGGGCATCCGATATACTTGTATTGAAAAGCAGGTTGAGCATGGCTGTCAGGAGAGGATTTCCGATGTACTGGTGCAACCAGGGCATGGACCCTTTTTTAATGGTTCCTTTGAGGCGGCTTCCGATTACAAAATCCGCTTCACCGTCCATAAGAGGTTCCAGAAAGTCCGACAGTTCCAGCAAATCGTAGGTATTGTCCGCATCAGCAATGGCTATGTAATCTCCTTTTGCATGAGCAAGGCCCTTGAGGTAAGCGTTTCCATAGCCTTTGACCGGACCTATCACCTTTGCCCCCATAGCCGCCGCAATCTCGGCGGTCCTGTCCGAAGAATTGTCAGCCAGTATAACCTCCCCTTCTATCTCATATTTTTTGAATATTTCATGGGCTTTCTCTATGCAGATTTTTATTGTTTCTTCTTCGTTCATAGAGGGCATGACGATAGAAAGTGAAGGCATACCCGGCTTATACATCGTGTTACTTAATAACTATTTTGATGTCGTGGTCTCAATAATAACTCGATTCCGGAATTTGATTATTAAAAGGGTCATCGACCTGCAGGCTGGGAACAAGTGTAATTAAACCCGAAGTGAGATTTACCGTTTTGCTGAAAGCAGAGTCCGTAAGCAAGAGGCTGGTTTTATTGGAAACAAAGCCCTGAAGCAGGAGGCTGGTTTTATTGGAAGCAACGACCTGAAGCAGAAGGTTTTTTGTGAACTATGAAGCGCTGAACCTGGAAAGCAGAAAATTCTCTTTGCTGACAACGTATATAAGGAATTGAAAAGCTATTTTTTAAGGGAAATCCAGAGTTTACCGGCATATATAGTGGTCCGGAGTTTACCGGTATATATAGTAGTCCGAGGTTAACGGATTTTAGGCTATTATTTAACTTTTTCTAACAGATTCGGATGGAGGGGTAGTATGGTTAAAGTAAACGTCATATTCTACAGTCTGTACGGTCACATTCACAAAATGGCAGAAGCGGTTGCCGAAGGAGCGCGGGAAGTCGAAGGGGCGGAAGTAGGAATCTATCAGGTCCCTGAAACCCTGCCTGAGGAGGTAATCGCGAAGATGGGGGCAACCGAGACTAAAAAAGCTTTTGCCCACATCCCGTTTCTCACCCGGGATATGTATGAGAAGGTGCTTTCAGGTGCTGATGCGCTGATTTTTGGAAGTCCCACTCGCTTCGGAAACATGCCTGCCCAGATGAGGGCCATGCTGGACGGAACAGGAGGACTGTGGGGGAGGGGCGCCCTTGTAGGAAAAGTAGGAAGCGTGTTTACTTCCAGCGGCACCCAGCACGGCGGACAGGAATCCACAATTATCAGTTTCCATTTTACCCTGCTTCACCACGGGATGGTTATTGTGGGCTTGCCCTATGCGGAGAAAAGGCAGACCAGAATGGATGAAATCACTGGAGGAAGCCCCTATGGGGCATCAACCATTGCAGGTGGGGACGGGAGTCGCCAGCCTTCCGAAAATGAACTTGCAATGGCTCGCTACCAGGGACGGCATGTGGCCGAAATAGCAAAGAAACTGGCTAAAAAATAATGATTAGGATAGGAACTTAAGAGCTTTAAAAAGAATTTTCTTTATTTTTTTGAAAAACAGTTTTTGAATAAAAGAGGTTTATAATAAAGAGATTTTTACTAAAGAGGTTTTTGAATAAAAGATATGGGAAAACACTTTCCTTATATCCGAGTGTATTTCCCCCTAACTGTTATCCCCTTTTACCCCCTTAATAAACGCTTCAGGCTGTGCCCATGCAGAGAGCCTTTTGCTCCAGATTTTCCTGGGCTTTTGTCAGGCATGCCAGAGTGCAGTACACAGCTTTTTCCTCAGCATTCTTAAGGACAAAAAATTCGCTCCCGCAGACGGGACAGATTTTTTTCACGTAAACCATTTGGAAACACACACATTTTTTTTGTATGTGATTTTTTCTGATGATTCATCGTTTTTATAATGCATAAGTAAGATGGACATGATAAAATATAAACTTTCTTATGAAATTTATATATATTTATTTAAAGAAATCATATTGGAAGAAATCAAAGTTTTTTTAGCCATTTATATCTCTTTGGAAAAGGGTTTCTCCTTTACCGAAATTATTTGAAGGAATAAATTCAATTCTCATGCTAGAAACATGGGATAGAAGGTGTAAGATGAATACAGGGGGTATTCCTGGATGAGGCCGCTTATCTTCGGAAACGGAAGAATCCTTATCTGTGAAGATGAAAAGGGGATTATAAGGGACATTTATTCTCCGTACGTAGGGCTTGAGAACCACGGGAACTCAATAAGAGTTGGCATCTGCGACCTGGACTCCCTCTACTGCACCTGGCTTGAAAACTGGAAGGTCCGGCAGCAGTATAAGTCCGTGTTTGAGGAAAATTTTTGTGAACGCTTTTTGGAAATATCAGGAAGTGCACCCTTTCCGGAAGAAAAAGGGGAAAGAAAAATTTCCCTAAAAGGAGCGGATACCTGCCAGGAAGTGGTCTCCAACATCGGGGAATCGGTATTCGAAAACCCGGATATCGGGGTCAGGGTAACGGTATGGGAAGCAGTTCACCCCTCGACAAATATCTTCTACCGGGCATTTGAGGTTAAGAACATTTCAGACTCCCCGCGAAACCTGCGCCTTTTTTCCAACCAGAATTACCGGATTCTTGAAACCAAGATAGGGGAAACGGCAGTAATCGATAAGCAAGCTTTGATCCATTATAAGCGCGACCGCTATTTCCTGCACGGGAGCGAACCGGAATTTGACCAGTACGCGGTCGGGACTGCGGAATGGAAAGGGATGGAAGGCACCTGGAAAGACATGGAAAATGACGCTCATCTAAGCGGTAACCCCGTGGCCCACGGTTCGGTGGATTCCACCCTTGGCTGGACCCTGCCCGAACTGAAACAAGGGGAATCCGCAAGGGTGTATTTCTGGATCGTGCTTGGGAAAAAGTACTGCAATGTGCTCAAGATACATAAGCGGGTGAAGGCAGCCGGGAAAAGCACTCTTTTTCACCACAACTTCAATTTCTGGAACTCCTTTACCGAAAGGGTGTCCGTCCTTCCTGAATTTTCCAGGATGACACAGCTCCCCGAAAGGGTTGTTCGCTGCTTTTACCGAAGCCTGCTTGCGGTGGTCGCCCATATGGACATCTCGGGTTCGGTGATTGCTTCCTGTGATTCGGATATCAAGCAGTTCGGGGCTGACCTTTACACTTACTGCTGGCCGAGAGACGCTGCCTGGATCTGCCTTGCCCTAGACAGGGCGCGCTACCATTACCTGAGCAGGGAAACCTTTGAGTTTTTTTCAAAAATTCTCACAAACAAAGGCAACTTCCTGCACAAGTATACCCCTGCAGGGGATTTCGGAAGCACCTGGCACCCTGTCCCTATGATCCAGATAGATGAGACGGGCCTTCCCCTCTATGCCCTTTACCACAACTGGAAAATTGCAAGGAACGTCTGGACCACGGGCCGCTACAGCAGGTCCCTCCTGCTTCCCGCCGCAAACTACCTTGCAAAGGCTCTGGACGAAAAAACAGGGCTTCCGATCTCAAGTTTTGACCTATGGGAAGAGCGGAAAGGTGTGCACACCTACAGCGCCTGCACGGTCTATGCGGGCCTCCAGGGAGCCTCCGAACTGGCCCGTTCCCTGGGGGACTATGACAACGCGGATGTCTGGGAAGAGGCCGCAAGCCGCGTTAAACAGGCAGTCCGGGATAAGCTTTACGATGAGAAGTTGAAACGTTTCGTGCGCTCCCTGGACGACCCGACTCTCGACTCCTCGGTTTTTGCGGTCTGGTATTTCGGGATCCTTCCTCCGGATGACCCGAAAGTTGTCAGGACAATGGAAGCCATTGAACGCGAACTCACCCGCCCCTCCGGGGGCATTGCCCGCTACCAGCATGACAGCTATTACGGGTACATGAACAGCTGGATCATCTGCACCCTCTGGCTCTCCCAATGGCACTCTGCAGTCGGAAACCTGGACCGGGCTCTTGAACTCATTAACTGGTGCGCCGCTCATGCCCACCCCACAGGTCTCATGTCCGAACAGATAGATGATAAGGGCAGGTCCCTTTCGGTCCTTCCCCTTGCCTGGTCCCATTCAGCCTTCGTGCTGGCAGTGCTCGAGTACCTGCAAGCCCTTGGAAAGGAGGAAGGTCCCGCCTGTACTTATCAGGAAAAAGAAATTTGAAGGTAGAAAGAGGAAAAATGAAAGTCCGGGAAAAAAGCTGAATTTCACTGCCTCTTATCAAAGCTTTTTTCAAAATAAAGATATTCAAATTCTTCGTTTGAAGCTCCTTTTTCTTCTTTCAGAAGGGAAAAACCCTGCTTCAGGTACATATCAATAGCTTTTTTCAGGGTGGCGTCAGTCTTCAGCACCGCGCTCGAAAAGTTCTTTTCGGCGAAGTCCAGGGAAGCCAGGAAAAGCTGTTTTCCGTAACCTTTGTTCCTGAACTCCTTTTTCAGGTAGATGCGCCTGATTTCGCAGCGGCCTTCCCCGAGACTTCTGACCCCGGCTGTCCCCACAACCCTGCCGTCTTCCGAAAGGCCTACGAAAAAGGTGCCTCCTTTTGCAAAGTAGTAGCCTTCGATGTCCTTGAGGTCGCCGTCTTTAAGCCTGTCGTACTCAAAGCCATGCTCCAGCAGCACTCCAAGCACCACTTCCCGGACCTCGTCTTTTTTAGAACTGTCGTATGTCTGGATAATCATATTTTTCCCCGGACTTTCCTCTTCAGATTTTTCATTCAGGCTTTTCCTTCATTTTCCCCGGCTTTTCTCCCTATTCCTTCAGGCAGACCCGAGGTATTTTTCAGGGAAGTTCAGGAAGTCCAGGGCAAGGGTGCGGAAGATCTTCGTGCCCAGCGGCAGGATGTCTTCGTCGATGTCGAACCTGGAGGAGTGGTTGATTTCCAGGATCCCTTTTTCCGGGTTCCGGGTGCCCAGGGAGATGAAAATCCCGGGTACTTTTTGCAGGTAGCTTGCAAAGTCCTCTGCAGCAAAGGTCTTTTCCATTTCAGGATAAATCGTGAGTTTCGGAAGGCTTTCTTTCAGTTTCGAATGTACCGCTTCTGTGAACCCGGGTTCGTTTACGAGAACGGGGTAGCCGTGGAGGACATCAAGGTCGTAAGTCGGGAAGCCTTCGAACTCTTTCCCGCTTTTCACGTATTTTTCCATGATTACCCCAAGACATTCTTTTATCGTCTCGTCAATTGTTTTTGTGGTCTCCTCATCAAAGGTCCGATAGCTTCCGAGGATCTCGACAATATCCGGGGTCCGGTTGAACTGGGCGCCTCCCCGGATTCTTCCAACCCCAAGCACGTATTTTTCCGGATCAAGCTTTGCTTCCAGGGCAGGGTAAAGGGCGTTCAGGAAGTCCGTAGCCATCAAGACAGGGTCTATGCAGCTTTCGGGTTTTGAGATGTGTCCCCCTTTTCCCTTCAGGAAGACCTCGAACCTATTGGTGCTTGCCATAAAAGGTCCGGGGCGAAAGCCCACACTGTTTGACTCATGGTTGGTGAAGATATGCATCCCCAGGACCGCGTCCACACCTTCGAGCCCGCCTTCGGCAATCACCCTTTCCGACCCTCCGGGGGGGATTTCTTCTGCTGGCTGGAAGATCAGGCGGACCTCTCCGGGAAAGTCCCTTTGCTCCTGGAAAAGCCGGGCAGCCCCAAAGAGCATTGCCATATGCCCGTCGTGCCCGCAGGCGTGCATGACCCCCTCGTTTAGGGAAATATATTCCCCATTCCGCTCCGTGGCCTCTTCCCGGACTTCGAGCCCGTCCGTGTCCGTGCGAAGGGCAATGCAGGGCCCGGGTTTCGTGCCGCGGATGCTTGCCAGCACCCCGGTATCCGCAATTTTCCGGGCTTCGATTCCAAGCTCTGCCAGGGTTTTCAGGATTCGCTTCTGGGTCCCATACTCTTCGAAACTTAGTTCCGGGTGGCGGTGAAACTCACGCCGCAGCCCAATTATCCAGGCTTCAAGCGCTTCTCTATTCGGGTCCGCATCCTTCGAGTCTGTACTCTTCGGGTTTGCGCCCTCAGGGTCTGTATTCTTCGAGTCTGCACTCTTCAGGTCTTCACTCATGGATATTCCTCGGGCTTTCGTAGCTTCCGGTTTTTCCGGATGCCTCAAAATTTGCTGCCGGATAACTCCCCGTCGGCTGCCAGAAAACTACTCGATAATTATATACATGACCGGTACAATACATTTTTGTCTTTCTTATATAATCTTGAGACAGCTACTAAAACTAATTTGCTGCTTATGAAATTTAAGGACTGGTACCCATGCTCAAAACACGCCTCAGGGATTTTCTTCTAACAAAGGACAACTGGCTCTTTGCCGTTGTTGATTACTTCCATAAAGACGGGATAAGAGCCACCCTCCGCTACGTACCGGATGAAACCGGAGACCGGGAATTAAACGGGATCCGCTACAAAAAATTAGATTTTGGCCCGGCTTTCGAGTTCATGCGGGAGCACAAGCCCGAATGGGTACAGGACGTGCACGTTGTCCCTGAAGCCGAGGTCAAGCAACTGCTGCGCCCCTCTGACCGGATCCCGGAACTGGTTGAAAGCGACAGCCGGGTAGCTGAAATCGTTAAAACCCTGGACAAAGCCGGGCTTGCCAGGTCGAGCATGGGGGTCACGGGCTCGATGGTCGCGGGGCTCCAGAACGAGAGTTCGGACATCGATTTTGTCGTCTACGGCCCTGCCTGGTTCAAAGCCAGGGACGCAATAGCGGCTGCAAAAAAGGGAGAGGGACCTATCGAGGATATTGATGAGGAGATGTGGCAGAGGATTTACAGGAAAAGAATTCCCGAAATTTCCTTCGAGGAATTCATGCTCCACGAATCCAGGAAAGGCAACCGGGGCATGGTGGATGGCACCTATTTCGACCTCCTCTTCACCCGGGAATGGGACCAGATAAAAGAACCTCTCCAGCGGGGCACGGACACCGTCAAGCTGAAAATCGAAGCTGAGGTCACGAATGCCGATTTTGCCTTTGACAACCCTTCGTACTATAAAGTCGACCACGAGGAAATCGACCACGTGCTCTCCTACACCCACACCTATGCCGGCCAGGCCCTTCCCGGAGAGATAATCGAAGCCCGGGGTGTGGTCGAAGAGCTGGGAGATATGAAAAGGCTTGTTGTGGGCACCTCAAGGGAGCCAAAAGGAGAATGGATAAGGTCCCTTAGCTGGCTTGAGCAGTGCGGGTACAGGTAAAAAAATAACGTATGAAATATACACTGTCAAGAGAAACTGAATGCTATCGAGAAGTACTCTGCCTGATCCGAAAAGTACTCTGCATGACAAGAAGTACTTCTCCTTACCCCATGAAACCTTTTTTAGTTTAAACGTTGACAGGAATACACCCGCCAGCTTGTCTGGCGGCACCTCCCCAAAAAGGAATAAAATTGAATCTGAAAAAGAATATCTTTTGAGTTGTATTTGTTTCTGTTCTACATTCGTTTTTACCATTTTTCTGGCATATTTTGCTTTTTGCCTTCGGTTAACTCAATATGTTTTTCAGTCATCATGGTGACTTTATTGATCATTCCAATATAGCTCCACAGTCATACTGGAGACCTTAATGGTCATTCCAATATAGCTCCACAGTCATAATGGCGACTTTATCAGTCATCCCAATACATCTCCACAGTCACCCAGCTACTCTTTTACTTATCCATATATTATCCCTCTTTATGGAAAAGGCCGGTCGCAAGCGACCGGTGATAGTGCTGGAACCTGAAAAGGCAAATTGAAATATGTCCCATGGAGTAAAAAAGAAGCGAAACCCCAAATCCGATTTTATGGGCCAGAATTCCGGATTTCGAGCAGGACATTATTTAAAGCCGCTTTTCAAGTTACTCATTTATCTTTTTTTCAGAAATGCATATGAAACCATCGTGCCTGTTGCCGCAAATAATGCTTCAAAGCCCGGGGTGCTTTTCGTTTTCCCTTCTTTTTCCGTCTCAGAAGCGGGATTCTCTATTTCTTCTCCCTCTTTTTCTCCCACTCCATTTTCTTTTTCTTCTTCAGTTAATTTCTCTCCGTTCACTACCTGGCTTTCCGATTCCAGAGGGAAAATTTCCATCTTCTGGACACCTTCTTCTCTACCTGCTATTGCAAAGGGTGAAAAGCCAGGGGTTTCGGAAGTAAAGTAAAGGTAGTTTTCATCATCCCCTATCAGGGATGTGGAAAGGGAGTTCCAGTCCTCTTCATTGTAGCGGTAGAGGGTTATCATACTTTCATTGATACCGTTTTCATAGATCCAGGTCCTGTTTACCCGGAAACTGATTTTGGCGTTTTCAAGGTTTTCAGGGCTAGAAAAGCCGCTATTGCCGACCCAGATGTTCATGTTTTTATAGACAGTCCCGGGAGCCGGCTCCTCAACCATTGCTGATGTGTTTTTAAGCATCTCCACGATAGCGGTTGTTTTCCCGAAACTCCTCTTCGGGTCAAATTCCACAGTCACTATATCATTTGTTTCGGCTTTGAAGATGTAGCTGGCGTGGGTTCCTTTGAAGACCTGCCCGCTCGAAATCTCCTTGAGCCCAATGTTGCTGTTAGGTTCCGGGGACCCTGCGCCTCCTCCGCCTCCACCCCCTCCTCCGGAAGATGTGGTTTTAACTGTGGTTTTCTCCGTTACACTAACATACCCCGTTCTGGTCTCGGTATCGCTCCCATAGCTGCTGTTGCTTGCCCGGAGGGTGACAGTATAGCTTCCCGGGGTTTCGTAGGTATGGCTTGGGTTTCTTTCGGCGGAATCAAAAACCCCGTCCCCTTCAAAGTCCCATTCCCAGGAGTCCGGGTTCCCGGTTGAGAGGTCCGTAAAGGTGACGGTCAGGGGTGCGGTACCGGAGAGCGGGCTTGCGGAAAATAGGGCTTCCGGGGGAGGGAGGGTTACAAGGACCCGCGAGTCTCCTGCCACAGGGACAGCAGAGACCGAATACGCGGAGACGGCGCCCGTGATGGAGTACGTCCCGGGTTCGGAGTCAGGAGGCACGGTAACTTCGTATATGACGGTCTTCCCTTCCCCTTCGGAAAGGCTTTCGACCCAGACCCATTCCAGGGTGGAAGCTTTGAAAGTGCCGCTTTCCCGGAACACGGCTCCGTCATTATCAACCGGGCTTATGCTCCAGCCGGCTGGCAGGTTTTCGTCCAGGGCAGGAGCTTCAAGGTAATGTCCTGCCTGGATCTGCACACTTACGGTAAAGCTCTCCCCGGGATAGACCGGGTCGGTAGATATTTCCCTGCTTGCCGTAAGCCCTGAGGCTGAGGCAGAGATTGTTGTTCCGGTGAGGAACAGGAGAGCCAGGAGGCTCAGGATAAAACTTCTGGTAATTCTTACGTTTTTCATTTCCAGACTTCCGATGATTTTCATGAGAATGCCTTCCCTGTCATTCTTTCCTGGTGTCCCGGGTTTAGCTTTCCGAGTTTTTTGCACCGAAGGCTTTACACTTTATTCTATCTACACTGAATCTGTTTACACTGTATTCTATCTGCACTGCATTTTGTTCACAATGTATTCTGTTTACACTATATCCGGTCTTAATATATATTTTTATAACTTTATCAGGGGGGAGCTATTTCCAGATTTTCGGAGCCCCTGAAAAAAACGAAAACAAGAGAGATAACTTCGAATGAATCCGCAGTCAAAGTCAGATATAAATAAAACAGTGCCCTATCTTCTGCTATGAGAATGAAAAGAAGTTATGTCTGTTTTATGCTGGCATTTCTTGGAGTTGCAGCTGTGGCTGCAGCTTTCTTCTGTCCGACTTCCACCGGGGAACTCACTCCGGCAGATGAGATCGAACTTGCTGCAAACGGGATCGAGTCCCATGAAGCTGTGGTGACGAAAGTAGAACCTGCAGACCCGCTGGGGTTCATCTCCGCAGGAGCCGCAGGGACGGATTCGGGGACTGAAGTTACGGTCTATAACCAGAACCTTGCCCTTGTGAAAGAACAGCGGAAACTTGAACTAAAAGCCGGGGTCAACCAGGTTGAGTATACGGACGTAGCCGCTCTCATAGACCCGACGTCGGTCATGTTCGAGGATACGAAGAGCAAAGATACCGTGGTACTGGAACAGAACTATGAGTACGACCTTGTAAGCAGTTACAAACTTCTGGACAAATTCCTTGACAGGGAAATCACGGTTACCGATGAGGAAGGAAAAAGCTACACCGGCATTCTTCTCAGCCATGACGGCGGAGTGGTGCTCAAACTCGAAGACGGAAAAGTCGTGACCCTCTCCGAGGTTTCAAAAGTGGAATTCCCGGACTCTGCAGGGCTCCTCACGAAGCCGACCCTGGTCTGGCAGGTCTACTCTCCTGTGGGAGGCACACGGGACGTCCTGACCTCCTACCTGACCGAAGGCATGAGCTGGAGGGCGGACTATATAGTGAAAGCCAATGCCGATGATACGAAGGCTGACATCCAGGGCTGGGTCAGTGTTGATAACAATGCCGGAACCACTTTCGAAGACGCAAAACTGAAGCTGGTCGCAGGGGAAGTCCACCAGGTCTTCGTGCCCCAGCAGAGGGTCGCTTATGATATGGTCGAGGAAGAAGCAGCGTACGGAGGGTCAACAAAGGAAGCCTTTGCCGAAGAGTCCCTCTTCGAGTACCACCTCTACACCCTGGAAAGACCGGCTACCCTGAAGAACAATCAGGTCAAACAGCTCTCCCTCCTCTCCGCGGACTCTGTGCCCGTTGAAAAGGAACTCATCTTTGACGGGGCGAGGAGCGACAAGGTCCGGGTAGTCCTTAACCTAGAAAACTCAAAGGATAAAGGCCTGGGAATGCCCCTCCCCGCAGGCGTTGTCAGGGTGTATAAAGCAGACTCCGAAGGCCAACTCCAGTTCCTTGGAGAAGACAGCATCGACCATACCCCAAAGGACGAAGAAGTCGAGGTTACGGTAGGAAACGCCTTCGATGTAACCGGTACGAGGACCCAGACCAACTATAAGAGAGTCAGTGACGATGTCTGGCGGGAAAGCTACGAGATCCAGATCAAGAACCACAAGTCCGCAGCCCAGGACGTCACGGTTGTTGAGCACTTCTACGGGGACTGGGAAATTACCAGCAGTTCCGATGAGTATGAGAAGACGGATGCTTTCACCGCAGAATGGAAAATAAGCGTGCCTGCAGATGGGGAAAAGACCGTTTCCTATACCGTGGAACGCAGGTTCTGAGTTCCCAGACTAGAGTCTGAAAAATTCCCGGAAGCCGGTTTAAGGTAAAAATCTGGAAAAATACCCTGTAAGGGGGCTTTGCCCTCTTACTTTTTAAATGGGCTTCTGATACTTTTTTCTGAAATAGAGTGATTGATTGGTCAATTTCGAAATCCAGAAAGAATTTTTCAGTTTTCTTTTCCTGAGTCGCGTAGGGTCGAGCCCGACCTGCAGAGCCTGAATGGGAATTCATAACAATCATTTAAAATGTGAATTCGGAGCTTGTTGTTATATTGAAATACTTCATCTTCCGTGACCAAAACGAGCCTAAATGCTTCAACGGCACCAGCAGGTATAGATGGAACAGTTGTTTTTAAACGATATTTATTTGGAAATTCATCATCTATTTCAGGACTGTAAACCAATTCAATATCACAATATCTTGAGAAACATAGAAGTTTAAGGTTATCGGTAAACAAATAAATGTGCGTGATAATTGGGAGTGCCTGTGAAGAATTGTTATGGATTTGGAACTTGAGAGCATAAACATGTCTTTTTTCTTCATAGTTGCAAAGCTGTCCTTTTTCATCGACACTGATGATATGATCAGTACAGCTTAAAGGAAAAGGTTCAAAATTATAAATGTTTACGATTGGAATAGACTTTGAAAGGCAATCCTCTGGAATCTCAGTAAAATTTTCATTTTTATTAAAACTTATGCTAATATCATATTCATCATGAATTATGCCATATTTGTTTACCAAAGACATTGAACTTAAACAATCAGATATCGAAATTAAAATGTTTTTTGTATTCTCTTTTCCTTTTTTTGATTCATTAATTGCCCAAGTTAACTTTGGGATCAATTGATTACATAAACTCTGAATTTTGTTACCATCATTGCCGTAAACAATATGTTGCCTATGCTTTAGATCAAATGGAATATCTTCAACCTTTTGAGTTAATAACAATACTATTTTTCCTAAGGAATGTGCATCCTGGATTCCCGCCCATTCGTAACGAGGTAGGCGAGTTCACCTCCAGATCATGGCATACAGATGTTTTTGTTTTTTCAGCATCTCGCCTACTCAAAGCGATTTTCCTGGCTGTTCGAAGCATTCAATGACATCGAGTTTGTCGCCACGCAAGTTCCTTCATCGTCATGTGTAATACACCACCTAACGATGAAGATATTAACATTCCGATAAATAATTACATTTTTAATATTTATATAATCAATACGCTTGTATGTGATAATCTTTTCAAATTTCAGGGACTATACAATCAAATATTGCTGGGCTCGTTATGATCCACCGGGAATCCAGGGTGCATAACCTACTTCATAGAATACATTTGGATTTCGACCAGTCATATCCGCGACTATTACATCTGCTTTATTTATTTGATTAAATATTCTTTCAAGCATTCCTTCTTTGTAATTTTGCTCATCTACTCTTTCAGCATACGCACCTATTTCTTTTGCAGTTTCCTTAATCCCATATTTGTAGATATCGTCAAAATCCTCGTCGAAAGGCATGAGGACAAAAACAAATGGCTTTGGGACAGTAGAAAATCTTTCATCATTCATTACAATCATATTAGCAATGTATAATAGAAATATAACATTTTTGTATTTTTTCTGGACTATTCGGACAATGAGTATTTCAATAAGTTGGTAAAAATACCTTGTTATTCTGGCTTCTAAAAATAACAAAAGGAAATTCTACTAAAATATTTAAATGATGCTATAAAAAACAATGCTATACGAAATTATCTTTGATTTGACATAGATGTTTGAATAATATAGAGTTTGGAAAGGAGGGAACTAATGGACATTGGTATAGGTTTATCAATTATAAATTTTATTGAATTTATTATTCAAAAACAAAAAAATTCTTCATATAAAAATAAACTTCGAGAAGCTCTATTTATAGATTTTGAACCTGAAGTTCAGAATCTTTCAAAGGCATATGATGAGTTGCTACTGAATGTATACACTTTAATGGGGGCATACATTCTGGGTTTAAAACTGAATCCAATGAATCCTGCCTGTGCATCTGATGAAATAATAGATCGCATAAATAGTTCTTATTCTAATTTAGAAGCTCATTTATTGCAAGTTACCAAAACAATGAGAATTCATAAAGATCAATTCAAACTTTTATATGAATCAGACCCTGAACTACAAATACAATTTGAAGATCTTGTGAACAGTGTGGATGATGAAAAAAATATTGATTTTCTTTATTTGGGGAATAAAAAAAGCTTGGTTGATAACTTCTTTGGGAAAGATTTTGATACCAGTTTTATTGAAGAATTGAATCAAAAAACAGAAGCAATTTCATTTTCGGCTCAAGCTAGTGAAATAGAATGGATCAAGAAATTTAACAATTATGAAATCAAGGAAATTATAAGCGACAAGGAATTTTTAGGAGAACTAGTAGTATTATTTCAAAAATATTACCTAAGGAATATGAATACCAAAAAGAAAATCAAGTGAGATTTTCTAATTTCGCAAAATTATGATCTGCATTTGGAATCATCAATCAATGTAAGTTATTTAGGATTTATTGAAGCTCTTATTCCTCAATCAATACAAGTTAGAAACACAATAAGATGTAATGTCGAAAATTAGATGTAAAGGCAGAATATTGACGTTAAGTGAATCGAATCAAAATAAAAGCCAATAGTTGCAGTTTATTTTGCAATCGCTCTTTTTCATTAATTTCGGGAAGGGCCGCTTGCTTCGCAAGCGGTGAGGGCCCCTGGTATCGATACGAAAAAGGAAATACCCGGAATTAGAGTCAGGATTAAATCTTATCACAAAACCCGGGGCCTTTTAAAGCAATGTGGCAGGATTTTCACATATACTTATTTTATATAAACGTTCTTCCCCATCATTTGTAAGGACAGTGATTTCGGATAAATGTATTTACTTACCGGGATGAGATCTGATTTTAAAGACTTTTTTTGAAAAACAAGGTTTTTTTCGGGCACAAGCCAGCTTAAATCTGCAGCAAAGTCATATATAAATAAATATAAACCACATTATATTACATGGGAGTGAAAAAGCGCTTATTATGGATTATGGTGGCATTTTTCGGGGTTATGTTCGTTTTTTCAGCCTGTTTCCCCCAGGAATTCGGAAACATGGCCCGGGCATATGATCCTGCAGTTAACGGGGATGAAATCGAATCTGCAGTTGACGGGGAGAGGGTTGAACCCGGGGCTTACATTGATGCAAAAGTTCAGCCTGCGGACCCTATCGGGTTTTTGAGCTCAGGAACAGGAGGAACAGGAGGGACAGGAGGAGCAGCCGGAGCTCTTGAGATTACTATTTACGAGCAGGACTTTGCTCTCGTAAAAGAGCGGCGGGAATTCGAGCTCGAGAGCGGAGTCAACCTTGTGGAGTACGGCAATGTTGCAGCCATGATAGATCCTGCCTCGGTTATGGTTGAGGACCCGGAAAACAGGGACACCGCTGTTATCGAACAAAATTATGAGTATGACCTTGTGAGCAGTTTTTCATTACTTGAGAAATACCTGGAAAAGGAAATCACCGTTACTGCCGGGGACGGGGAGAGCTACAGCGGAAAGCTGCTTAACTATGAAGGAAACGGCGTTATCCTTGAGGGGAAAGACGGAAACGTCCTGATGCTGCAGGAGGTCCTGAAGGTAGAAGTTCCGGACGCTTCAGGGCTTTCGACAAAGCCAACTCTCGTCTGGCAGCTCTACTCTCCTGTTTCCGGGAAGAGGGAACTTTTGACCTCCTACCTAACCGGGGGCATAAGCTGGAACGCGGATTATGCCCTGATTAGCAATGCGGACGATACCAGGGCCGACATCCGGGGCTGGGTAAGCATTGACAACCGGGCAGGGATTGACTTTGAGGACGCTGGCCTGAAACTGGTTTCCGGGGAAATCAACCGGGTTTCCACCCCACAGCCGGTATATGAAGCCGTTGAGGACGAAGCAGTGGCTGAAGAAGCCCTGGTGGGAAGCCCCTTCACTGAAGAGGGTTTCTTTGAGTACCACCTGTACACCCTTGAAAAAACGGCGACCCTTAAAAACAACCAGGAAAAGCAGATCTCCCTTTTCACTGCGGATTCCGTACCCATAAAAAAAGAACTAATTTATGACAGCTTTTCCGGAGACAGGGTCCGGGTTTTCCTGACTCTGGACAATTCCAAAGAAAACGGGCTTGGAATGCCTCTTCCGGCAGGTGTATTCAGGACATACAAAACCGATTCTGCAGGAGACCTGCAGTTCCTCGGAGAAGACCGGATCGAGCACACCCCCTAGGAAGGAGAAATCAGGGCAGCTGTCGGGACTTCCTTTGATGTCACGGCTGCCAGGACAGAAACTGATTATGAACGTGTCAGCGACAATGTGGAAAGAGTCAGTTACGAGATCGAACTTGCAAACAGCAAATCCGAAGCCCAAGCAGTAACGGTTGTGGAGCATCTCTTCGGGCAGTGGGAAATCCTGGAAAGTTCCGACGAATATGACAAAACCGATGCCTTCACAGTTGAATTCAGGGTAACGGTTCCGGCAAAGGGCACAAAGACAGTTTCCTACAGGGTGGAAAGGCGGTTTTGATTAAGCAACATAGTCCGCTTGAGCGAAGCGAAACGGACCGCGCACTGCAGAGCCGCAACTCTGCTGGAACATCTCTTCGGGCAGTGGGAAATCCTGGAAAGTAAGCGATTAATGTTTCAAAAGGCTTGATTGGAAAAGTAAGATTGATTGGAAAAGTAAGATTGATTGGAAAAGTAAGATTGATTGGAAAAGTAGCTTGATTGAAAAGATAGTGCTAAGTTTTCCGGCGTGCTGGAAAAATCCATATGCAGCCGCCGGCAACTATATGAAAATTGATATAAAGATTGATGAAAGGTTTCTAAAATAATGGAAGGTGAAAAGGAGTTTGTAAGTCCAGTTACAGAAGAGTTCTGTAACCTGGATCTTTTCACATTATCCTTCGAGTACGATCTCGATGTTGATGTCTTTCGGGACCTGGATCCTCATGAGCTGGCGAAGTGCCCTTTCGTCGGCTGCGATGTCGATGAGCCGCTTATGCACCCGCATTTCCCAGTGATCCCAGGTTGCGGTTCCGTCGCCACTTGGACTCTTCCTTGTGGGAACGACCAGCTTCTTTGTTGGAAGTGGTACGGGCCCGGAGATGCTTACACCTGTCCGTTCTGCGATGGATTTTACCTGGTTACAGACTCCGTCCAGATCCGTAGGACTGATGCCGGACAATCTAATTCTAGCTTTCTGCATACTTTTTTCTCCTTATAAAAATAAAAAAAGGAGAGTGTTTATTTCTGCTTAACACTCATGCACATACCGGCGGCAATGGTCATACCCATGTCGCGGATGGCGAATCTGCCGAGCTGCGGAATTTCCTTTACAGGCTCCATGACCATCGGCTTTGTCGGCTTGATTGTGACGATTGCTGCGTCTCCGGCCTTGATGAAGGTCGGGTTCTCTTCCTTAACCTGCCCGCTCTTGGGGTCCAGCTTCTTGTCAAGAGAAATCAGCTGGCATGCGGTCTGGGAAGTGTGGGCGTGGAACACAGGGGTGTATCCTGCGGTGATTGCGGAGGGGTGCTGGAGAACCACGATCTGGCCCACGAACTCGTCAGCAACGGATGGTGGATTGCTCACAAGACCACAAACGTCTCCTCTGCGGACGTCGCTCTTGCCGATACCACGGACGTTCCAGCCGATGTTGTCACCGGGGACTGCCTGCGGAATTTCTTCGTGGTGCATCTCGATGGACTTGACTTCTCCTTCTGTTCCACCAGGCATGAAGACGACCTTGTCGCCCTTCTTCATGACACCGGTCTCGACCCTGCCCACAGGCACGGTACCAATACCGGAGATGGTGTATGCGTCTTCCACAGGGATCCTGAGCGGGAGGGTGTCCGGCTTTTCGGGCTGCTTGAGCTGGTCGAGGGCCTGCATGATTCCGGGGCCCTTGTACCAGGGTGTGTTCTCGCTGGCCTTTGTGATGTTGTCGCCCTCGAAAGCGGAGGTCGGGATGAAGGGAATGTCCTTTGGCTTGAAGCCGATCATCTTGAGAAGTTCGGAAACCTGGGCTACAACTTCCTTGTACCTGTCTTCACTGTAGTTCACGGCATCCATCTTGTTCACGGCGATGATGAGCTGGCTGATACCAAGGGTCCTGGAAAGGAAGATGTGTTCCCTGGTCTGGGCCATTACACCATCAGGAGCTGCGACCACAAGGATTGCTGCGTCTGCCTGGGAGGCACCGGTGATCATGTTCTTGACGAAGTCACGGTGACCTGGGCAGTCCACAACTGTAAAGTAGTACTTGTCTGTGTCGAACCTCTTGTGAGCGATATCGATTGTGATACCTCTTTCACGCTCTTCCTTGAGAGAGTCCATGACCCATGCGAAGGCGAAAGATTCTTTACCCTTCTCTTTTGCTTCTGCCTTGTATTTCTCGATAACGTGGGCCGGAACAGCACCGGCTTCATACATTAAGCGACCCACAAGGGTGGACTTTCCGTGGTCAATGTGACCAATGACTGCTAAGTTCATGTGTGGTTTTTCTGCTGCCATATTAAATTCTCCTGTAATGGATGAGTTTCATTGCTATATCATGTAATTACTATATTAACATCACTCTTGATTAGAGCAGGATCTTTGTGAATTTCCAGCTGCCAGGAATGTTTTTCCCCCATTATAGACATACTTCGGTTTAAAGCTTTCTCCTTCAAGGGGGGGAAAAGCGGAAAAATCCCGCTTCACATCCCAAGGAAATCAGTGGGCTTTGGAAGTTCCTTCTTCAGGCCTTTCCTTTCCCTGATCTGGGCCACGATTTCGACCATGATGTTGGTCGGTACGATTTCAAAGCCTCCGAATTCCGTGCTCCACATGGCACGCCCTTCAGTTGCAGACCTGATTTCCCCGGCGAACCCGAACAACTCGGCCACAGGCACCCTGGATTCGATAATAGCCAGGTCACCTTCAGTGGTCATGTTCATGATCAAGCCACGGCGGCCCTGCAGTTCCTTGGTAGCTCCGCCCATGTTAAGCTGGGGGACCTGAACAAAGACCTTCTGGTAGGGCTCAAGTAAGCTGTCTTCTGCCAGGAGCAAACTTGCCTGGATAGCCTGTCTGGAAGCCGGAATGACCTGAGCAGGACCCCTGTGGATTGCGTCTTCGTGGAGTTTTGCGTCCACAAGCACACATTTAACGTTTGCCACAGGTTCCCTGGAAAGTGGGCCTGCCTTCATGACTTCTTCAAACCCGTCGAGCACCAGTTCCATGGTTTCATTCAGGTACTGGATACCCTTGGTCATGTCGATGAAGATGTTTGAGCCGTAGATTCCGGCAATTTTCTTTGCCTGGTCCTTGTCCATGCCGACAGCCATGAGCTTCTCCCTGCGTTCGAGCTCGGGCATGCGCATGGAAATCTCGCCGGACTTGATAAGCTCGACAGTGGCATCATCAAGGGGTTCCACATAGATGTAGAACCTGTTGTGCCTGTTAGGGGACTTTCCTTCCACGGGTTCGGTTTTCTTCTTGATGGTTTCCCTGTAAACCACAATAGGCTGACTGGTGGTGATTTCTACGTTCTTGTCCCTTTCAATCCTGTGGCCGATGACTTCGAGGTGGAGTTCTCCCATCCCTGCCATCAGGTGTTCCCCGGTTTCCTCGTCAAGGGTGATCTGGAGAGTCGGGTCTTCCTTTGCGACCTGCCTGAGGACTTCCACAAGCTTGGGAAGGTCCTTTGTGTGCTTGGCTTCCACAGCCACGGTCACCACAGGCTCGCTTACGTGCCTGATGCTCTCGAAGGGGATCATGCCGTCAAGGGTGGTAACAGTGGAACCGACGAACGCCTCTTTCAGGCCCGTAACTGCGGCAATGTTTCCTGCAGGGATCGTTTCCACTTCGAGCCTTTCGGGGCCCATAAAGATTCCTACCTGCTGGACCCTGCTTTTCTTGGCAGTGCCTGAGGTGTAGACTTCCAGCCCACGGTAGAAGGACCCACTAAAGAGCCTTCCGGTTGCTACTTCTCCTGCATGGGGGTCCATGGAAATGTCCGTTACCATAAAGGCAAGGTCTCCGTCTGCGTTTGCGTGGGTCATGGACTGCCCGATTTCGGTACTTTCATCCCCGTGCCAGATGACCTTTACCCTGTCTTTCTGGGCTTCAATCGGGTTTGGAAGGTAGCGGATTACCATGTCAAGGACGGCCTCGTGCAGGGGGCAATTCTCTGCCAGGGCTTTCATGTCCTCAGCCTTACAGTAATCATAGACGTCCTTAAAGGAGATCCCGGTCTTCTGCATCATGGGCACGCTGATGGCCCAGTTGTAAAGAGCTGATCCGAAGGCTACGGTCCCGTTTGCTGCGTCGACCCTCCAGCCTGCCTTGAACTTCTCCTCGTTCATGTTCTTGATCAGCTTGTTAACGTGATCAATGAGCTTTCCGAGACGGACCTGCATTTCCTGGGAGTCCACCTGAAGCTCGTTGATGAGCCTGTCGACCTTGTTGATGAAAAGTACGGGTTTTACGTGTTCCCTGAGAGCCTGCCTCAGCACGGTTTCGGTCTGGGGCATGGTACCTTCTACAGCGTCCACGACCACTACGGCACCGTCTACGGCCCTCATGGCACGAGTAACGTCCCCACCGAAGTCGACGTGCCCGGGGGTATCGATCAGGTTGATCAGGTAGTCTTCATCGTTGTAAGTGTGAACCATTGATACGTTGGATGAATCAATGGTGATTCCGCGTTCCTGTTCTTCCTCGTCGGAATCCATGAATAACTGTCTGCCGGCAAGCTCCTTGGAAATCATTCCAGCGCCTCCCAGCAAGTTGTCACTTAATGTTGTTTTACCGTGGTCGATGTGAGCAACGATTCCGATGTTTCTGATCCTTTCGGGATCAGTCATAAGCGTTGTCACACGCTCGACCATTTTCTTCCTTCGTCCCATGCTAATACCTTTTGTAAACAGATATTTTGATTTATTTTAAATTGATAAATATAAAAATCGGGGCAACCCCGTAGAAATGATTAACGGGCTGCCTTTGAAACTCTTTCCTTTGCATCCTTCCTGTTGATGGAGAAACACTTTGCATCGCGGTTTGCGGCTCCTATGAGTTCGGAAGCCAGGCATTCTGCGGCCGAGCGCTTGGACTTGAAGGAAGCATTTTTTGTACCCATGCTGATGTAGCGAAGAGCCGTGTCAACACGCCTCTGGGGAGCAGTGTCCACTGCTTTTGGCACGGAGATTCCACCGTACTTGAGCCTCACAACTTCTTCCCTGGGGCCTGCGTTGCCAATGGCGTCCACAAGGACCTGGATCGGGTTCTGCTGGGTCTTCTTGTTAATGATATCAAAGGCTTCTTCTACGATCCTGAGAGTAAGCTGCTTTTTGCCGGTGTTTTGCTCTGCCCTCATGATGTTGTTGACAAGGCGTTCCACGATGGAAATCTCGGACTTGTTAAACTGCTGCCTTGCGTGCCTCCCACTGCTGTGAGGGACAATGACCGGAGTAAGGCTCACATAGCGCTTGATCCCGGGATCTTTGATTTCTACTTCAGAAGAGTCCCATTTGCCGAAAATCTTGTACAAAACCAATCATCTCCTCGGTTTTTCCATTCTGCCAATAACCATCTCGTGTAAGCACACGTTGTTTACGGCAGTCACCTTAAAGCGTACTCCGGGAATATCACCCATTGCACCACCCATGCGTCCACCGATCCTTTCGACGGTCACTTCATCGTGTTCATCGATAAAGTTCACTGCCCCGTCACCCGGACAGAAAGCGGTTACCTGACGCCCATTCTTGATGAGCTGGATCCTTACACATTTCCGGATAGCAGAGTTAGGCTGCTTTGCTTCAACTCCTACCTTCTCCAGTACAATACCCCTGCCCTGAGGTGCTCCTCCAAGGGGATCGGCTTTCACGTTCAGGTTCAGAACACGCCTGCTGTAGTTTGTATCTTTCCAGCGAGCGTCTTTTCTGGCCTGCTTGAGTATATGAGCTGCATATTTTCCTTTTGCCATAATTAATTCTCCGAATTTAAATGATTGATATTATTTTCCTTCTAAGGTAGTTAGTGCCGAAATTTGTCCTCAACGCCGGTTGAAATGATCAAAGTAAACTGAAAATCTATGTGCTGAATATTTATGTGGGATTACTGCAGGATTACATCGTCAATGTCATGGTGGCGACGAGCAAGTATTTTCACTTTTTCAATGTTTCTGCCGCTGCGCCCGATGGCAAGCCCCTTCTCCTTATTGGGTACCTCTACATAAGCTAATCGCTTGCCATTTTTGTTTACAATGTTTACAGAACTGACGGATACGGGGCCGAACGCGTTCTTTATAAATGTGACCTGGTCCTCTGAGTATTCCACAAGTTCGATGGGCTTGTCCAGGGCTTTTTTAACGCGGTTGATATTTTCGCCGCTCTTGCCTATGGCAAGTCCCATGTCGCCCTGCTTTACGACGCATACGAGCCGTTCCTCTTCTATAATGCAGTCGAGGATTTTGGCCCGGGTCATATTTTCAAATAGTGCAATGTACTGGATGGTGTTCGCCGTAAGTTTTATTTCACCCAAAACGCTGCAACTCCTTTCATCAGGCTGTAACTGCCAGGATATCGGATTCTCCTGCGTCAAGGATTGCCATTGCAGCAATCGTGAAGGGCTTTCCGCAGACAGGTCCCAGTTCTACACTGGTGCCGCCGTATTCGAGAATAGGGACATTTGTTGTCTGGAGTTTCTTCTTTACGTTTTCAGGACAATTTGATGCAAGCACGACCAGTTTTGCGCTGCCATCTACCGCTGCATCTATGGTCAGGTTGCTTCCAATGATAACCGTTCCTGTTTTCACAGCCTTAATCAGGGATTTATCAACATTAATCTTCATTTTCATCAACTCTATCTCAGATTAGCTCGTCTACTCGATCTCATTCTCAATAAAGATTTCCAAGCTCGGTGAATATCTGGTACTCTTAATACTTGATTCCTTATATCTATTTTCTGGTTATAGGCTTCCCGGCTCTATACAGGAATCATATTAGTATCAGGTATTACAGTGGTAATCTGAAGGTCCCCCGGAGGGGAATCCGGGCTTATAGCCCCTTCAGACCCCGCATTCGTCTTCAACTTCGATCTTATCTTCCTTCTTTCTGCTGACCAGGTGGACATCACCAGTACCCATCCGGATAGGCTGGCCGACAATGATGTTTTCAGTAACGCCTTTGAGTTCGTCCACATCTCCGCGCATCCCGGCGTCCAGCAGGTGGCTGACCGTAACTTCGAAAGCCGCACGTGCAAAGACACTGGCCTTTTCACCGGAAATGCCGTGCCTTCCGATCTGTTTCACTTCCCCGTCACAGGTCATGAGGTCAGACACCAGCATGATGTGGCGAATGTCTACGGTAAGCCCCTGTTCCCTGAGGGTGTCGGTGGCTTCCTTTATGATCGAATTCCTGGCGGCCTCGATTCCCAGCACCTCATAGATCTCGTTGATATTGTTGGTACTGGTTCTTGTCCTGTCCACACCTTCGAACTGAAGCACCTCGCGAAGGGCCGAACCTTCGGTGTAAAGGGTATACTCTTCCCCTTCTTTCCTGACAACAACCCTCTTGATCCCCTCAATTCCTTTCAGGGTGACGTCGTGGATGTTCTTTGCAAGCTGGAGGAGTTCTCTGTAGGACGGCTCGTTAGGGGTTATAATGATCTGATTATCGATGTCAGGGGAGATGCTCACCATTACGTTCATTTCTTCACTGAACTTCTCCTTGATCTGTTCGATGGTAATATTCCTGCCTTCCATGGCCTTTTCATGCATGTCGATGATGAGCTTCATCTGGGAAAGGTCAGTGGTCACGTCCGCAATATGGTCGATCCTGGTAGCTTCGATCTCCCAGGCAAGGGCCCTTGTTTTCTCCCTGTTGTAGGCGTAATCATCCGCGTTTTCCTTGGAAAGGGCAATCGTCATCATCGGGGTGCTCGGGATCTTCCGGGCATCCACGATTTCGATCAGGCGGGGCAGACCCAGGGTAACGTTAATTTCAGCCACACCCGCATAGTGGAAGGTACGCATGGTCATCTGGGTACCCGGTTCCCCTATGGACTGGGCGGCAACTACCCCTGCGGCATCACAGGGCTCGATGCACGACTCTTTGTATTCTTCCATGACCTGCTCTATTATTTCTTCCATTTCCTTCTTGCTTACCCCGGCATTGAGCGCTTCATTCCGGAGGGCCTTCATTATGTTTGAAGGGAGAGGAAGGTCTTTAGTCATGCTTTCGATCGTGGTTTCGCTGATACTCATTCAGCCGCCTCCTTGTTCATAACAGAGCGGATAATCCGCTGGATCGCATCGGGTTTGCTAAAATCGCTCTTTGTGGGGTCGATCCCGTCTTCTCCGTACTTGAACTGCACAACCACGCCTCGAGTGTCCCTGACCGTAAGGTCGTAATGGACTTCAAGGTCCTGGAGGGCGTTAACAAGCCTGCGCTGGAGGTACCCTGACTGGGACGTCCTGACCGCAGTGTCCACAAGCCCTTCCCTACCACCGATGGCGTGGAAGAAATATTCCGTCGGGTTCAGCCCGCTCTTGTAGCTTGCCTTGACGAAACCGTGAGCATCCGAACCCAGGTCCCCTGCTTCAAAGTGAGGGAGTGTCCTGCCTGCGTATCCTCTGCGAATGCGCTCACCACGCACTGCCTGCTGGCCCACACAGGCTGCCATCTGGGTAAGGTTCAGGATAGAACCTCTGGCACCCGAACGGGCCATGATAACTGCCGAGTTCTCAAGCCCCATGTGGCTGTCTGCTATGTTCCCGGTCTCGTCCCTGGCTTTACCGAGTTTTTGCATGATGCTCATCTCGATAGTTTCGTCCAGGGTCCTTCCGGGGAGGGGCTCGAGTTCCTTGTTCTCGTAGGACCTGATTAGGTTTTGAACGGCATCTTCAGCTGTGCCGAGGACTTCGTTGATCTGGATCCTTGCTTCCTTGGGGATATCTTCGTCGGCGATCCCGAAACTCAGGCCAGTCCGCATGATTGCCCGGATTGCAAGCTTGGTCATGTCGTCTATGAACTTAGCCCCGGCTTCGGCGCTGATCTCCTTGATGATCCGGTCCTGGATTTTTCCTTTGAACGCCCCGATAGCTGCCTCGTCGATGGTACCTTTGATGAGGACCCCGTCACGGATTACCACATAGGCGTCGTTTGGGCATTCCTCTTCCTGGCAGACATCACAGTGCGAACAGACCTGAGCCGGGAATCCCATGTTCAGGGCTTCGGGCAGGATCTGGCTGAAAATCTGTTTTCCTGTCCAGAAAGGTATCCCGTTTTCATCGTGGCCCGCCGGATCGGGTAGTTCGTGAGCTTTCGCCTTCCTGAGGATGTCAAAGGCGTCCTTCGCAGAGATATGATTCTCAAAACGGGTTAGCAGGAAAAGCCCCGAGATGTGGTCGTGGATCCCGCCGATAATGGGACCTCCGAAACGCGGGGAGAGGATATTTTCCTGGACCCTCATGAGGATCTTTGCCTCAGCCCTGGACTCTTCGGTCTGGAGGGCGTGCATGTTCATCTCGTCCCCGTCAAAGTCAGCGTTGTAAGGGGGACAGACTGCAGGGTTGAGCCTGAAGGTTTTGTTCGGGAGCACCTTGACCGAGTGAGCCATGATACTCATCTTGTGAAGGGAAGGCTGCCTGTTGAAAAGCACGATGTCCCCGTCTTTTAGCTGACGTTCGACCATCCAGCTATACTCGATTTTCTCTGCCAGGTCTTCCTTGTTGATCTCAGTAACTTTAATGCGACGCCCGTCGGGCCTGAACACGTAGTTTGCCCCGGGATGGATAAGAGTCCCGTTCCGGATATAAACCTTGAGCTGCTCGATGTTCCTGGGAGTTACGATTACAGGAACTGTCAGGATCCTTGCGATTGGAATCGGGACCCCGACTTCGTTGATGCTCAGGTTCGGGTCAGGAGAAATCACGGTACGAGCCGAGAAGTTTACACGTTTACCCGAGAGACTGCCCCTGAAACGGCCTTCTTTTCCTTTCAGACGCTGGGAGAGGGTCTTTAAGGGCCTTCCTGACCTGTGCCTTGCCGGGGGGATACCGGAGACAGAGTTGTCAAAGAAAGTAGTAACGTGATATTGCAGAAGCTCCCATAGGTCTTCAATGATCAGCTGGGGCGCACCTGCTTCCCTGTTTTCCTGGAAGCGCTGGTTGATCCTGATGATGTCCACAAGCTTGTGGGTCAGGTCGTCTTCACTGCGCTGCCCGGATTCAAGGGTAATGGAAGGGCGCACCGTTACCGGGGGAACGGGCAGGACGGTGAGGATCATCCATTCGGGCCTTGCGTTATTGGGATCCATCCCAATGACCCGGATGTCCTCGTCCGGAATGTTTTCGAAGCGGTCCCTGATCTCTGTGGGAGTAAGCTTCTCCCCGTTTTCAAGGTACTCGCTGGGCTTTTCGAACTTGATGTCGAGCTGCTCCTCATTACAGTAGGGGCAGGTCTTGACTTTGCTTGCTTCCTTGTAGACCTCATTGATAAGGTCATCAGGCCTGTGCCCGATTTCTTCAACAGCTGCCAGCTGCTCCAGGAAATGCTGTTTTTGTGCGGGGTCCAGCAGGATCCGGCTGCATTTCCGGCAGGATGCCCTGAGCAGCTTCCGAATAATCTTGTTAAACCCTACGTGTACAACAGGAGCCACAAGTTCGATGTGCCCGAAGTGTCCCGGGCATTCTCCGGCTCTCCCGGAACAGGTCTTGCAGCGAAGCCCCGGGTCGATGACCCCGAGTTTCGTGTCCATGAGTCCCATGTCAATAGGGAACCCGTCATCATCATAGGTATCTGCCGTAATGATCGGGGTTGCACTCATCTTCCGGACTTCTTTCGGAGACATTAAGCCAAACTTAATAGCAGAAATTCTTTTCGGAATTGGAGGGACGTTTGCCATATTTTCACCTCACCTCATACCGCATCTTCCAAATTGAGCCTGGGTGCAACACCCAGGGACTTGATTTCGTCCAGTAACAGTTTGAATGCGTAGCTCATCTCCACGGGATAGATATCCGTGTCAGCCCCGCAGGCAGCACAGAAAGAGACGTTCCTCTGCTTGTCAAAAGTTGCTATCATACCGCAATGGGAGCAGACAAGTTCCACAACCTTGTCCGACTCGTCCAGCAGCCTTTCTTTCAGGGACATGGCAGCCCCGTGCCCTACCAGCACGTCACGCTCCATTTCTCCGAACCTCAGACCTCCTTCCCTTGCCCTACCTTCGGTGGGCTGGCGGGTAAGCACCTGCACGGGACCGCGGGAACGGGCGTGCATCTTGGAAGTAACCATGTGGTGCAGTTTCTGATAAAGGATTACTCCAACAAAGACATCAGCAGGGATCATTCTGCCGGTTGCGCCATCGTAGAATACCTCTTTACCGGTATGGGCAAAACCGTGGCTTTTCAGAGCTTCCCTTAAGTCTTCTTCATTTTCTCCGGAAAAGGCTGTAGCGTCCACCCTTCTGCCTTCCATGGACCCGACTTTTCCCCCGATCATTTCAAGCACGTGCCCGACAGTCATACGGGAAGGAATGGCGTGCGGGTTGATCATAAGGTCGGGGGTCAGGCCAGATTCCGTAAAGGGCATATCAGCGATCGGGACTTTCAGTCCGATAACTCCTTTTTGCCCGTGCCGGGATGCAAACTTGTCCCCGATATCCGGGATCCTCTCGTCCCTGACCTTGACTTTGGCAAGGCGAGTCCCGTTGATGGATTCTGTAAGAATGACAGTGTCCACGATTCCCTTTTCGTTGGACCGCATGGTAATCGAGCTTTCTCTCCGCTGCTCTACGGCAATCCCGAATTCCGAAGGTTCTTCCAGGAACCTCGGAGGACTGGTCTTTCCGATAAGCACGTCGTTAGGACCCACAGGGGTCTCGGGGTTTACAAGCCCGTCAATGTCCAGGTTCGCATAGGCATCTGCACTGCGAGCTCCACGGAATTCGGAGTCGGGGATCTCGAACTTGTCTTCCTGACCACCGGGGTATCTCCGCTCTTCACCCTCAAATGTCCTGAGGAAGTGGCTCCTTCCAAGGCCTCTTTCAATTGACCCGTTGTTGAAAATAAGGGCATCTTCAATGTTGTACCCTTCATAGGAAAGGATTGCCACCACAAAGTTTTGGCCTGCAGGCCTGTCATCAAAACCAATGGCTTCACAGGTCCTTGTCCTTGTCATTGCCCTCTGTGGATAGTGCAGGACGTGGGCACGGGTATCGGGCCGGAGTTTCTGGTTCGCCGTGGAAACCCCGATACATTGCTTGATCATCGCTGCCCCCATTGTGTTACGCGGGGAAGCGTTGTGTTCCGGATGCGGGACCATTCCCGTGCAGATCCCGAGCATGAGTTCGGGATCGAGTTCCATGTGGGTATGCCTTGAGTTAAGTTGGGACTCGTAGAGGGCAATGTAGGCGTTTTCCTCTTCCTCGGCGTCCAGATACTCCACACAACCTCCCTTTACCAGGTCCTCAAAGCCGATTTCTTTATTCTTCAGTTTCGCTATCTGCTCTTCCGTAACCAGTGGAACCCCGTTTTCCACAACTACCATGGGCCTTCTGGCCCTGCCCATATCGGAGCTGATGACTACTTCCCTGGTATTGTCGTTCAGGGCTATGTTGACCTGCTTGGAGATGAAACCCTGACGCCTCATTTTTCGGAGTTCTTCCACCAGTTCCGCAGGGTTGTCATGGGTTCCGACAAGCTCTCCGTTGATGAATATTTTTGCTTTAGTCATTTAGTATCGACCCGCCTTCTTCCAGGTTATCGCCCGAATAATCCAAATAATCGTCATCTTTAAACTTGCTCCCCTCAGGCACTACTTCCAGCTCTTCTATGACCTCTTCTTCAAATTCGGAAATTTCCAGATCAAGGGCTGCAGGCACCTCGGGCACCTTGATGACTACAGGCTCGACATTAAAGTCATAGAGTATTTTCTTTATGCTGTCGATCTCTTCCGTGCCCGTGGACAGCTCCACCATCTGGGCGAAGTTTTTCACCAGTCCACAGTTGGGACCTTCAGGAGTCTCAGAGGGACAGAGCCTTCCCCACTGGGTGGGGTGCAGGTCTCTTGCCTCGAAGTGCGGCTGAGCCCGGGAAAGCGGAGAGATTACGCGCCGCAGGTGGGAAAGGGTAGAAATGTAGTCGTTCCTGTCGAGGAGCTGGGAAACCCCGGTCCTCCCTCCAACCCAGTTTCCGGTTGCCAGGGGGTGCTGCAGGCGGTCTGTCAGGACGTCCGCCCTGACAATTGTGGCTACGTTGAGTTCCCTGTTCCTCATGTTTGCGCGCTCTAGCTGGTACTTGATGTCCCTTGCCAGCCTGTTGAAGGATACCCTGAAGAGGTCTTCCATCAGGTCTCCCGCAAGTTTCAGCCTTTTGTTGGCATAGTGGTCTTTATCGTCTTCAGCCCTTTTGCCAAGCGCCAGTTCGAAACAGGACTCTGCCATCCTTGCCAGGAAATGAGCCTTTGCGATCCTGTCGGCCACGTCGTTCCCAAGGTGAGGGAAGAGGTACCTGTCAATAACGTAGTTTGCTCTCTTGATCTGGTATTCCTTGGCCTGCCCTGCTGCAACCCTCGCCCCTATCTTCTCAATTGCTTCCTGCTGGGTCTCGACTTCGGCTTCTTCAAGGTTTTCCAGCATGAACTTGATGATTTCGGGGTCGCTTGAGACTGCATTTACGATATCTTCGTCAGTAACAACGCCAAGGGCCCGCATCAGGGTGATGAAGTATACTCTTCCCGAAATAGAAGGGAAGGACACTTCAAGCAGGGATTTTCGGCCTCTTTCCACGATTACGAGGGCTCTGTACCCCCGCTTCTGGGAGAAGACCTTTGCAACTTCGATGTTGTCCCCGTAGCGTTCCCCGTACTCCACAAGGATCTTGTTCGGAGCAAGGTCTTCAAGGGTCATGACAACTCTTTCAGTCCCCCCTATGATGAAATACCCTCCGGAGTCCAGGGGATCTTCACCATAGCGGACTTTTTCAGGATCGCTCAGTCCAAGGAGGTTACAGACCTTTGACTTGGTCATAATAGGGAGTTGCCCTATTTTTGCCTCCAATACCTCGGATTCAATCCCGTCCTTGACAACACTCATCTCCAGGTAAAGGGGGCCGGAGTAGGAGAGGTTCCGGAGTCTGCCTTCGTTGGGGTAAAGTTTCTCGATTGCCCCATCGGCTTCCTTCACCACCGGATGTTCTACCCGGATCCTCCCAAGTTTGAGATAGGTATCCTCAATGTCCGTTTCTATTATATTCTGCTCATCAATGATCTTCTGCAGCCCATGATCTATGAATTTGTTAAATGAGTCGATATGGTGCTGCACTATCTTATCCCGTGTAAAATAAGCCTGCGACAGTATACTGTTGTCTAAAGCGATGATAGCACCCTCTTTGCTTTAAGTTGCGGTGAAAATCGATAATCAATAATTTTCCAAATTTTGTGAACAGCCGCTGAATATTCATCCAGTAAGGCCGGCGCATTGATTCAAAAAGGTGTATAATATGGAAAATTTAAATTACGTAACTGTTAAACTCCCCCAAAATCACTCAATTACGAGCCTGTAATAGTCTGCCTCCCCTGCAGTATGACTCTTTTTCGCAATCTTTACAACTTCCCCTACTGTGGCTCCGATCTCTTTTATAACAGGGTCATGAACTTTAATTTTTGGCAGTTGCTCCTTTTCAATGGAATACTTGCTTAAAACAGACTTTAACTCGCCCTCAGACATGATCTCATGTTTAGGGACTAACTCATGGTCGAGCAGGCTGAATTTTATCAAATCCTTTCCTCCAAAACAAAACGTATCAAAAAGCATTGCCCAAGCATACCCTCACGGATGGCCTTTCCGGTGGGTTTTAGCATAATTTGGCTAGTGTGAAGTATGGCGAGCCCGTAGGGATTTGAACCCTAGGCCGTCTGGTTAAAAGCCAGACGCTCTGCCTGACTGAGCTACGGGCCCCTTCTGTTTATTCCGATTATTTTCTGACATTTCAACGGCATCCAAAGCACATTTACCCCCTGAATCGAGGTGTACTTCTTACACCGGTGCAACCCTCTAATTATAGCTATGATATATATAGTTTTTGATGGGCCTGACTTTATTTTACGAATTCGATTGATAGGAGTACAAATATATTAGTCAAGTTTGAATTTTTATCCCGATTTTCGCCCCTTTTGCCGGAAAGTTATAAGTAAGAGAATTTTCACTTTTTATAAAGTAGGCCCAAGAAAATGAGATGATTTTTTCCATGTCCGGGTGAACGAATGTGTCTGACCCTATTTCGAAGGTGGCGCATCGAGTCCGGGCGTTTCCCCCTCCAAAAATAAACCACTTAGTATATAGGAATAACTTGGTTAAAGGAATAAATTAAAGGAATAACTTGGTTAAAGGAATAAGTTAAAGGAATAACTTGGTTAAAGGAATAAGTTAAAGGAATCAGCTAAAGGAATAAATTAAAGGAATAACTTGGTTAAAGGAATAAGTTAAAGGAATCAGCTAAAGGAATAACTGAGTTAAGTCTGACCCATACAAATTCAGATTATTAATGGTTGCCTGTTAATTAACTATTACATGAGCCTTAAAATTAGTTATTGGTTCACTTAAGCTCGAAAGTAAGTATTCAAATCATTCAAGGTTTTGTTACTACGGAAGAGTATACATTTTTTCATGGAAACTCTTGCCTTTCGAATGGCACTGTATAAAAAATGTGACCAACGAATAAAATTTACAGATGAAGATTATTACTCTTTTCTGCTACTGTGAACCTTATAATGAACTTTGTTCCGGAATCTCTTTTTAACTCAAGTTCGCCATCTAACTGACCTACCAGAATGGACACCAGTTGTATTCCAAGAGTATCAGAATTTTCCGGATTAAAGTTTTCAGGCATACCCACCCCATTATCCGAAACTGTTAGAACAAAATTAGCGCCTTTACTCCCTTCTTTCTTGCTTCCCTTTATATTGCTATTGCTTATACATCCTGCATTGTTTGTACATCCTGCAGTTTCTTCCCTGCAAAGTTTAATCTGGATTACCCCTCTATCCCTGCCTTGAAATGCGTGTTTGAGGGAGTTTGAAACAAGTTCGCTAATGATTATGCCCAATGGAACTGCTGTATCCATGTCAAAGAAAATGTTTTCCTCCAGATCGACATTCAATCTTGTATCGGCATTTTCAAGTCTGTAAGTCTGGAAAAGGTTCCTGGAAAGCCTCTTCAGGTATGGTGAAAAATTAAGTGTATTGTTGCCTTTGCCTTCGTGCAGTTCTTCGTGGATCAGGGCAATGGACATTACCCTGTCCTGGCTTTCCCTGAAAGCTTTCAGAACTTCCGAATCCTCAACACATTCTCTGTTGTTGAACTTTTCAGCCTGAAGGTCAAGAAGGGAGGAGATTACCTGCAGGTTATTCTTGATCCTGTGATGAATTTCCTTTTTGCGGGCAGTCTCAAGATTTTCCAGAGTTTTTTCAACTTTTTTTCGTTCGGTGATATCCTGAACTATTCCTTTTATTCGAACAGGGATATTTATATTATTCAAAATAAATTCCGATTCAAGGTGGACTATACGTTCTTCTCCATTATCTAAGACAATCCTGTAATCAATTCTAAAGGGACTTCCAGTTACAGCTATTTTAAGGCCATTCTCATAGTAGTCCTGGTCATCGGGATGTATGTAGCTTAAATATTCATTGTAAGACGGTGCTAATTTTTTGGGATCACGTTCGAAAATACGATACATTTCCTCAGACCAGTATGTTTTATCAGTTGCAATATCCCACTCCCAGTTTCCAATATGAGCCATTTTTTGAGCTTCAGCAAGACCTCTTTCACTTTCTTTTAACGAGTTATAAGCCTCCTTAAGCTGAGTTGTTCGTTCTTCAACTAACTTTTCAGAACTTTCATATGCTTCTTTCAACTTGGCTTCTGCTTCTTTTCGCTTAGTGATATCAGTAAGCATGCTAATAGAACCAGTAAACTTTCCATCCTTATCAAAAAGGGCTTTTGAATTTACAAGAACCCACAAAGGTAAGCAATCTTTACGTAGTAATTTGAATTCATGGCTCTCATTGATACCCTGCCGCCTTTTTTCCATATTCAGCTCGAAAATAGCCTTTCCCTCTTCATCGGTAAAATCCCTTACAGATTTACCAATAATTGCTTCTTGACTGTGTCCTAACATCTCTGCCATTTTCTCATTAACATAAGTGGTCCTGGGTTCAGTATCAAGTATCCATATACCTTCGTTAGCTGTCTCCATGAAATTGCGGTACTTTTCCTCACTCTTCGTAAGCGCATCCACCAGGGTATCACGTTCCGCCAGTGTCCGGGTCAACTTGATATTGCTGTAGCTTAGCTGTGAGATCATGTGAGCAAGCTTCATTAAGAAGGCCATAGATGTGTCCACCGCCTCCCTGCTTAGCCGTGGAACTTTATCAAGCGCTGTTGTATATTCCCCCTCGTTGAAATCGTATTGCCTTGCCTGGGCCCGGAATAGCTCATAGTCCGGAGTCTCGCCCTCAAAAAAGAACTGCCCTGAAAAGAGATTGCCGATGTGCTGGCCTCCCACCATGATTGGGGTCGCTATGTCCCACATATTGTTCTTGCACCTGTACAGCTTAAACTCTCCAGGGGCAACCCCTGCAGTCAGCTTTGTGTCGCTTTCTACGCAGTGCTTGCAGGCTTCGGGGTGGACCCTATGGAATTTAGTGCAGATATCCTGCCATCCAACGCCTACCAGAACGTTACCTTTGAGATCGACCAGGGCCATGGCAATATGTACAAACTCATAAAAATCATCCATGAGGGACTGGATCTCCCGGGAATTAATGATATCAGAAAGTTCCAGTTTCTCCATCTCCCCATCAGGCGAGAGAACACTCTCCAGCTTCAGCCTGACGCGCTGTTCGCTCTGGAAAAGCTCCTCTTGCACCCTTTTTTGCCTGGAGCTTTCTATCTGATCCCATTCCCCTCCCCTTTTAATCAAAGCAAATTGATGGTTTGTGACCACGTCGATAATCTCGCTTGCGTTGCACCTGTCAAGGCAATAGGTGCAGAGAGCCACGATCCGGTAGTTACTGATAATTCTGTCTCCGTCTTTTTCATAATCAACGAAATCCTTCCAATCCTTTTTTTCCAGCCAGGAAATGTTCCCCGTCATCCTCAAACCGTCATAGCCACTGGACAGGGATTGCTCGATTTTTTCGACCCACTGGTTTATTACCTTCTCCGAATCGAAAACTCCATCTTTCATACACCAATCAATGTAAGAAATAATTCTGATTTGCCCCTTCTCCAGGTAAACATCAACATCCGGAACAGCCCTTCTAAGGGTTTCTTTTGCGTCTTCTGCATCAAGAGGCTCTGATGTGACCCACATACAGAATTCGTTATTTTCCAGCCCTGCTTTGAAGTAAGGGACAAGTATCTCCGTTAAATCTTCTTTTGTCTGGTAAAACTGGCAGAAGTGTGTCCCCCAGGGTACATCTCCTATAATGTCAATACCGGATTTTCTCAGGTTTCCTCTCATTCCATCTTCTCCGGCTGTCAAAATTTTCCTAAAAATTATGCTTAATCTCCGGTGAGTAATCTCCAGTGGGAAATCTCCAGTGAGTAACTTCTCATTCCAGGGCTCGGCAAACTTTACTGAAATTCATGCCACATCAAGCAGGGCGTGTCACAGGACCCCTTTTCTGGAAGGAAACTGGACGTATCACACGATCTATTTTCAAAAGGTAACGATCTGCTGGGCAGAGGTCCGTCAACTCGGAGCTTCATTTTTGTTACGATTTTACGTAAATTCTCATCCTATAAAAACAAATTTAAATAATTTTAAATGGATCAAACCTTTTTTCGACACTTCGCCACCATCCCGATATTATAGGTGAGCTGATCACGACTATAGCTAAAGCTCTGACTTCCAATGCGTATCACTTCCCGGCCACAGGTGATCAGTAGTACATTTGAGTAGTAACCACAGGTGGCTACGTATCCATACACGTGACCATACACGTGACCATACACGTGACCATACACATGATCATGGTTCTGGAAACAAACTTATTTTAAAAAGAAGCGAATATTATCGATTTAAATGAGAATATTATTATAATTCTTGGAGAAGTGTCTACCACACAGCAAGCTAGCGGGGTATTCGACTGAAATAAATCTTAAAAGTATTTCCTGATTGCGGAAAATAATTTAAAAATAAGTGCAGTAAATACCGTTACTTTTCCAAAAAATGGAAAGCAATTCAGTATTCACTGCAAAAGGGTCAGAAATGCAGGGTTACTGAAAATAATCTCTTTTGCTCCATTTGCAAATTACGTCCCGCACTCCCAACCATTCATGTACTTTTCCTGTTCCCGGGTGAATTCGTCTATGCTGATGCCCATGGACTCGAGCTTTAGTTTTGCAACGTAGGTATCGAGCTCCAGGGGGACCCGGTGGACACCGTTCAAAAGCTTGTTTTCGGCGATGTGGCGGACGCAGAGGGCCTGGTCGGCAAAGCTCATGTCCATGACTTCGGCAGGGTGCCCGTCGCCTGCTGCAAGGTTCACGAGCCTGCCATCGGCGATTACGTTAATCCGGCGGTTCCCGATATCGTATTCCTTGATGTTCTGCCGGACGGTCCTGACGGATTTTGCAAGGGATGCCAGGGCTTCCATGTCAATTTCCACGTTGAAGTGCCCGGAGTTTGCAAGGATTGCCCCGTCCCGCATGACCTTGAAGTGTTCTGCGGTAAGGATATCCCTGTTTCCGGTGGTGGTCACGAAAATATCCCCGAGCTTTGCAGCTTCACTCATTTTCATGGGCCTGTACCCGTCCATCCTGGCTTCAAGAGCCCTGATGGGATCGACTTCCGTGACGATGACGTTTGCCCCGAGACCTGCTGCCCGCATGGCAACTCCCCTTCCGCACCAGCCGTAGCCACCCACGACCACGTTTTTGCCGGCTACCAGGAGGTTTGTGGTCCGGTTGATCCCGTCCCAGGCTGACTGCCCTGTCCCGTAGCGGTTGTCAAAGAGGTACTTTGTCATGGCGTCGTTTACGGCAATAACGGGCATTTTCAGGGCCCCTTCTTTATCCATCGCATGCAGCCTGTGGACCCCTGTTGTGGTCTCCTCACAGCCTCCCAGGATGTTGGGGAGGAGGTCGGTCCTTTCCATGTGGAGCTTGAATATCAGGTCTGCCCCGTCATCGATGGTGATATCGGGTTCGAAGTCCAGCACTTTGTCAATGGCGTCGTAATACTCCTGGGAACTGCACCCGTATCTTGAAAAACAGGAAACGTTTTCCCTGGTGTCAAGCGCCATGGCGACGTCGTCCTGGGTGCTTAAAGGGTTGCAGCCCGTGATCGCTACTTTTGCTCCTCCTGCTGCAAGGGTTTCCACCAGGACAGCGGTCTTTGCTTCCACGTGGAGGGCCATCCCGATGGTGTGTCCTTTCAGGGGTTTTTCTTCTATGAACTGTTCCCTGATAATTGCGAGCACAGGCATGTGGTTCCTGGCCCATTCCATCTTCATGTTCCCGGATTCTATGAGTTCTTTCTCGTTCATGGTAATCCCGTTGATATCGGATAAGCGGTTAAGTCGGATAGGTAGTATTTAGTTCGGTTTGCCAGTGATTAAGCGGCAGTAAATTGAACCTGAATGGTGGTTAATTTCAGTTTTTATGTATTTATCTTTCCGGTGTCCCGGGATAATTTCAGGCGTTGACCCTGTCCACAAGGGCTTCAGCGGCTTTCCGGGCTTCTTCGATTACCTTTTCTTCATCAAGTGCAAGCACTTTGTAATCGTCCATCAGGACTTTCCCGTCCGCAATCGTGGTCCGGACGTCGCAGCCACTTGCGGAGTACACAAGGTGCGAAGGCACGTCGAAACAGGGGGTCAGGTGCGGTTTTTTCATATCCACAAGGATCATGTCCGCTTTCTTCCCGACTTTCAGCATGCCGGTCTCGGGGTCGAGGACCTTTGCCCCGTTTACGGTTGCCATCTCCAGCACCTTCCGTGCAGGAAGAACTGTCGGGTCAAAGGTGTTTACCTTGTGGAGGAGGGCAGCGGTTTTCATCTCCCCGAAAAGGTCCAGGTTGTTGTTGGAGGCGCAGCCGTCGGTCCCCAGGGTGACGTTTACCCCTTTATCGAGCATCTTGTGGATGGGAGCGATTCCGGAAGCCAGTTTCATGTTGCTTACTGCATTGTGGGAGACGTTGACTCCCCTCTTCCTCAGGATTTCAATGTCCCCGTCCGAGAGCCAGACACAGTGGGCTGCAAGCACGTCCGGGCCGAAAAAGCCGATGTCTTCGAGCATGTTCACGGAACACTTCCCGTAGCGCCCTTTCATCTCGTTAAGCTCGGCTTCGGTTTCCAGGACGTGGATGTGGATGCCAACCCCGTCTTTGTTTGCTTCTTCCCTGACTTTCGTGAGGAACTCTTTCGAGCAGGTGTTCGGGGCGTGGGGCCCGTACATAGGAGTGATCCTACCGCTGGCTGCCCCTTTCCATTCCCGGACAAAGCGCTTGCCTTCCTTGAGGTCGGCTGCTCCCTTCTCTTCATTCCAGAGCTCGATCATGCCGTGGGAAAGGGCAGCCCGAAGCCCGGCTTCGTCCACAGCTTTTGCGGTTTCGTCCATGAAGAAGTACATGTCAGCAAAAGAGGTTGTCCCTGACCTGATCATCTCCAGGCAGGCGAGCAGTGTGCCTGCGTAAACATCCGAAGCCTGGAGCTGGGCTTCAGCCGGCCAGATGTGTCCCTGGAGCCATTCGGCAAGCTGGAGGTCATCGGCGTAGCCCCGGAAAAGGGTCATCCCCGCGTGGGTATGGGTGTTTACGAGTCCGGGCATCAGCACCGAGCCTTTTGCATCGATTACTGTGTCGGCACTTTCTCCCGTACTTTCTCCTATTTCCGTAATCTTTCCGTCTTCGACTACAACGCATCCCTGCTTGAGGTCGCCTGCCTCAGGGTCCATCGTTAAAACGTAAGCGTTCTTTATGATTATGTCAGCCATGTGATCACACCTGATTGGTCTGTGAAACTTTTTTGGATCTTGAATTATAGCTATTTCCAGAATTCGAATGGGAACCCAACTTCAATTAAATATTGAACAGGAATTTAAGACCATATCATAAAAAAGTTGTTGCTAGTTTTGTGGCCGGGAGAGTTACGAATAAGGTTGCCATATTACCATTGAGGTCGCTGTGTTACCTTGTAAGGTTTCCACAGTAACTTTTAAAGTTGCTGTAATACCGTCAAAGTTGCTGTAATACCGTTCAAGGTTTACACGATAACTTTTGAAGTTGCCGAAATATCGACGAAGGTTCCCACAGTAACTTTAAAAGTTATGGTATTACCTTTAAGGTCCCCACAGTGACGTTTGAAGTTATTGTATTGCACTTAAAAGTCTAAGCAGTAACCTTTGAAGCTATTGTATACCCATTCAAAGTTACCACAGTATATTTAACAGTTACTGCAATGCCTGCCCGGATAAAAAAAGGAGACATGCCTTATCAGGGAATGTTCCTTTCCAGTCCTGATTCCCGGTTCAGGGCCTCAAGGTAAAGGCGCATGATCTTCAGCCTTTCTTCGCCGATCCTTTTTGCGGAATCAGTATTCAGTTTTTCGGGAATTGTGAAGGGCTTGTAGTGCATGTATTCGTTAAAGCCGGCAACAGGGTCTTTTTTGTACACGGTTTTTTTGGACGCTCCCTTATCGATTCCCGTGGTGTGCTTGAGCATCCTGAGGGCTCCCATGGAAAGGACCGCCCTGAAAATCCCAATAGCTCCCAGGGCATCGAGCCTGTCGGCGTCCTGCAATATCCGGGCTTCGATGGTTTTTGGGCTGTGCCCTCCGCTGAAGCGGTGGGTCCGGATGCAGTATGTCACTTCTCCTATCACCTTTTTCGGGACGCCTGCTTTTCCAAGGAATTCAGAAGCAATTTCCGCGCTGTACTCGGCGTGGTCCCCTCCCTCTTCATGTTCCTTTATTACTCCCACATCGTGGAGCAGGGCTGCCAGGTGGAGGACCAAGGGGTCCCCGCCTTCTTCTTCCCGGATTTCCATGCAGAGGGCTTCCACCCTGTTGATGTGGGACATGTCATGGGAACTCGGCTCATCTTCAAGGAAAGTGGTCACGAATTCCCGGGTCTTTTCGATCAGTTCCATTTACATCACCCTGTTTTTGGCATCCCGTTTCTGCACTCAGCATCCGGTTAAGCGTTCAGGATACTGTTTCCGGATTCAGCACCCATTTAAGTTATCAGGATACTGTTTCCGGATTCAGTGTTCCGTTTAAGTTAAGTATTCCACTTAGGCTTTCAATATTCCACTTCTGCAGCCAGGTTTTTGAGGTGTTCCTGGATTTCGGATATGGCTTCGGAAAGGACCTTTTTGTTGTCGTAAGACGTGATCAGGTTTACAAGTTCATCCTTCCTTTCGTTTCTCATTTCCCCTGCAAACTTTGCCATGTTCCCGAGAGCCCGGGTAAGGTTATCTACAATTGAGATCGTGGCCATCCTGGAGGTCCGGGAAAGGGGGTTTAAGTCGATTGTTATGACAATTTTTTCCATTTCCACCAGTTTCTCACAGCGGTCGCCATCTTCAAGGGGCACGAGCACGACGTCTGCGCTGTAGATACCTCTGCTCTCAACCAACCTCCTATCATGGGAAAGGTCAAGGCTGGCATCCGGGTTTTTCCCGAGTACCTCAGAGGCCCCGCAGGCCTTTAGCTGTTCGATGATCAGGTGCATCCTGGTCTCGGTCCTGTGAAAGAGGTTAACCTCAATCTTTGCCCCGGTAAGGTCTGCCAGGGCAACAACCTTTTCCGGAGCAAGAGCCGCAACGTTTCCGTTTACGGAGATCACAGGATTCTCTGCCAGGAGAAGGGCAGCCACGGCCGCTCGCTCGGCATAGAGAGCTGATTCCGTGCTCCGTTCACCCAGCAAATAGTCGAAGCTCTCACCTCTTCCCTGGGCGATCAGCCCCTGGATGCTGGTAAATCCCATCTTTACTCCGGCTGCAACCTTTTCACGGGCGAGCAGGGATTCGTACCTCGGGTGGTCTGGGGGTATGTCAGTCATATCGGTCGCTTACCTTTTGTACTTATTTTACAATTTTTCCTGTTTACATTATTTTGTGAATTAGCCGTTTTGTTCATAGGTTATTAGCCGTTTTGTTAACAGGTATATATTCAGGCCAACATTTTCCGGCTGATGTTTTACGCGTTCGTGGCATCCAGGATGATCCCCTGGTCGGTCGGGACGATCATGGTCTGGAGGTCCTGGCCTTCAAGCATCTGAATATATTTGTAGTTGATGAGGTCAGGGTTTTTCTTGATTTCCTCATTGATGATCCTGAGGGATTCAGCTTCCCCGCGAGCTCTGATGATCGTGGCATTGGCTACCCCATTGGATTCGATGATCTTCCTCTCAGCCTCGAGTTCTTCCTTCTGTTTCACGAAAATCATCCTCTGGGCTTCCTGGTCAGCCTGGAGTTTCTCTTCGATTGCCGTTGCAACCCTTTCCGGGAGCTTCACGTTCCGGAGCAGGACTTCTTCGACAATGAACCCGTCATCACTCAGGCGAGCTTCAAGCTCGTTTTGCATCTCTTCTGCCACAAGCTGCCTCTGCGTCCCGTAAATTTCCATTGCCGTATGCTTTGAGACCACTTCTCTGATCACGGACTTGATAGTAGGCCGCAGGATCTTTTCGGCATAAGAGGGACCAAGTTTCTGGTGCACACTGCTTGCATCTGCAGGAATCAGTCTGTAACGGATCGAAATATCCATGCCAAGGGTCAAACCTTCAGAGGTTAGGGCATTGATCCGGTCATCTCCTACCCTTTCCCCTTCAGAAGCCTGAGAACTCATAGTATAGACCTGGCTCTGCACGGAATACTTGGTTACCGATATCCAGGGCGGTACAATGTGCAACCCTTCTCCGAGTTCATCGGGCTGTACCCCTCCGAACTGGCTGAATTTCACTCCTACCTCTCCTGCACCAATGGATACGAAAATCGACCCAAAGGCTACGGAAAAGACGATAAGGATCGTGAAGATTATCGCAATTATGCGGATAATCGGGCCTATAGATTCAGGTATTTTATTAAGCGGGTTAATCGGTCTTGAGTTGCCTTTGTCTTCCCAGTCGTCATTAAGATCCATTAATTTTACCTTCCGCTCGGTGAATAAAATGCAATATACTCTTTGAAATATGTTGTTTTCTTTCCCGGAATCTCCCTGTTAATTCTTCATGAAGATCCAAAAAAGCAGCGAATGTCTTGTTATACACATTCTTTCATTTATATAACACTAATACCTTTTGCAATCCGATACTATTTAAGCTGTGGGGCTCCCTGAAAAAAGTCATTTTCAGCCCTGGTTCAGGATTTCTGTGGCTCAGAAAGAAGCATCTGCTTCAGAATGGGAGCTCAGGGGTCAGAAAGGAAGTGAAATAGAAGATATAATAAAGATTTTGGTATAAAATATAGAAACTGAGATGGAATAAAATATAAAACGTGATTTGGGGTTGTAAGTGTAGAATGATATGATCGGGTAAAAAGTTAAACCTGTAAAGTAAAACTGGTTTCCCCCCATCCCGATATCACTCAAAAAGGGGAAGTTATTCAACAATCAGTTTTGGTACGCAGGTGCTGATCCCGAATTCAAGGACTTCTCCGAATTCCTCGAGGGTTTCGTAGAGCTCGAATTCCTGACCGTCGGGATTAACTGCAAAAATCGTATCCCCGAGCATTGCCTGGGAGGCATACCCACAGTTTGCGGCTTCTACAGCTTCGATAACGTCCCTTGCCCGGTCGCTCAGGAGACCTGTTTTGCTGGCAAAGTCCTTTGCATGGAGCATGAAGTTCTCCAGGGTGGGCTTTTCAAGCAGTTCGGACATTGCAGTTCTCCCGGCTGAGTTGATCTTGCTGGCTGTAGCTCCGTCGCTCAGCACGGTGTCGGTGGAAATTTCCCCCAGCACGATGCAAAAGACCTGAGCTTCAGGTGCGGGAATCCTGTCCACACTGCCAAAGAAAGGCCCTCCCGGCCTGAGCCTTATCACCACCCCTCCGTTGGACTGGGCTGCAATATCCCCGAGTCCGCTCCTGTTGACTACTTCAGCCACATGGGCATATTCGGTCAGATTTTTTGCCGTTTGGTTCAGGGACAGCGCCCTGTTGAGGGAATAAGCGGCTCCGATAGCCCCGGCTCCGGAAGCTCCAAACCCGCAGCCCACCGGAATTTCAGCCCAGCTTTTAACCCTAACAGGTACGTCAGTTATCAGATCGATCACAGTCCTGGTGGTTTTGCCTTCGACTCTTTTCCCGTTCAGGAAGATTTCGGTTTCGTCAACCGATTCCCCCACCTTTACCTCGGTGGTCACTCCCCCGTTCAGGACGATCCCACAGCCGGTAGAACCTTTATGGTGTGGGTCTTCATGCTCGTGGATCTGAAAAAAACCTGTGATGTGCCCGGGAGCATAAGCTTTTGCTGAAACGTCTGCCCCTTCATTTTCGTATTCATACATATAAAACGCCTTTTTTAGCTCATTTTTGCGGAATCAGAATCCCGGCTACCTCTTTCAGGATAGAGGCCGCGATTTTTCGCTTGTTTCCGCTTACATGGAGAGGGTCGCATTTCCCCTTCCTTATAAGGTAAATTTCGTTCTCTTCCGTGCCCATTCCGCCTTTCAAGACGTCGTTTGCAGCTATCATGTCCAGCTTTGAACTTTCCAGAGTTGCGGCTGCTCTTCGGAGCAGTTCTTCTTTCGGGACTCCGGTTTCGGCTTTAAAGCCCACGATCAAAAGAGCGGGGTGCCTTTCCCGGCATTCCTTTATAACTTTGCGGGTGGGTCGCAGTTTCAGTTCAAGCTCCCCTCCGGATTTAATTTTTTCTGGAGCCTGTTCGACGGTGTAATCGGCAATGGCAGCCGAGCTTATCAGGACGTCGTACCCTTTTTCCAGCTCTTTTTGTACGGCTTCGGTCATTTCCTCAGCGCTTTCGGCAAAAATTTCCATAATCCCGGAAAAACCGAGCCTGTCCCGGTGCACGAGGGTGACTTCCGCCCCCTTCCGGTAGGCTTCAAGGGCGAGTTCCCTCCCCGTTTTTCCGGAGGCACGGTTTGTAAGAATGCGGATCGGATCAAGACTTTCAGCAGTGGAACCGCTTGTGATGAGGATTCGCTTCCCTTTTAACTCTTCCCCGCAAAGTGCCCTTTCCGTTTCAAGTATTATTTCTTCGTTAGGGGAAATTTTCGCAATCCCCTCTTCGATTTTGGGCCCCACGAAGGGAATTCCCCACCCTTTTAGTTTCCGGATGTTTTCCACAACTGCAGGGTGCCGGTACATGGACTCGTGCATTGCTGGAACGATCATGACCTGGACGTTTGAGCCAAGTGCCGTTGTAGCAAAGGATGTGACTGATGTGTCGTCGATCCCGTGAGCGATTTTCCCTATGGTATTTGCGGTTGCGGGGGCTATCAGGAGGAGGTCTGCCCTTCCTTTGAGCCCGCAAAATTCCACATGTTCGACCCTGCCTCCCAGTTCCGTAATCACCGGGTTCCCGGTGGCATAGTACATGGCGTCGGGATGAAGAATGTGCCTGGCCGCATCGGTCATGACCGCATGGACTTCCGCCCCATTCCGGATCAGTTCCCGAGCAAGTTCCACCACCCTGACAGCTGCAATGCTGCCAGTCACTCCGAGGACAACAGTTTTTCCGGTCAGGGAAGAACTTTTCTGCCCCTGAATCCAGAGTGTCGGGTGAGTATTTTGAATATGTTGGGTATTTTGAATGTGTTGAGGATTTTGAATGTGTTGAGTTTTGTTAGAATTTGAAGGGTTGCATTGAACCGGTTTCTCGCTATTCAGACCCATCGGGTCCGGACTGTTTCTTTCAGGAATATTTTTGTCGTCGGGACTTTCCTGTCCCGAGCCCCTCCAATTCGGAGCTGCCTGACCTGAATGGTTGCAACCGGAATGATTACAACCTGAATGGTTGTGGCCTGAATGGTTAGGGGAATCTTCCGCTGGGCTTTTCATTTTGGCACCGAAATGATCAGTAGGAATTAAATCAGTATAAAATTGACTGGCTTTTTTGAAAAAATCTTGAAAACAGAAAGACATTAAATATGATATTCTTAAAACTTTCGAAATATGAAGAGCAATTAAAAAAGATATAGAGGTTGTGCATTCTAATATGTAAACTGATCAGATCAAAGATTGGTCAAATCAAAGGGTTTATCAGATCAGAGAGTTTTTCAGATCAAAGAGTTAATAAGATCACAGGGATCGACCTGAAAGGTTTTCAAAAATACTGGCACGGTGTTCAAAGTGTTCACAGTATTAATCAGTTTTCCAATCAGTGTTCCAATCAGTGTTCCAATCAGTGTTCCGGGTCACAGTATTTCGTGTGATTATAGTAAATCCAAGAATTAATTATACTTTTCAAGACCAATAGACCAATTATACTCAAGGACCAAAATTCTTTCACCGATCTCAAGTGAAGGTTTAACCACAGAAAGCACGGAAAACACGGAATAAAGGAAATAGAAGCACAATCCTTCCGTGCTTTCCGTGTCTTCCGTGGTTATAATTTAAGTGTAAATATTTACTTTCGGGACTATAAGGTGCAGGCAGGTAGGCAGATGATTGATAAAAAAGGTTTGAAGAAAAGTGCAAGTCCGGGTGGAAAGAACGGCAAATCCCAGCCGAAAGACGGTAAAAAAGAGGTTACCGGAGAGGTAAAAAAGAGTCTTGGCAGCCTTTTCGGAAAAGTCTCCGGGAAAGACCAGCTCGAACTTGAGATCGACAGGCTCAATTCCCATCTTGTGGAGATGGAAATCGACTTGAAGACCATGGAAATCCAGCTCTCAAAAAAAGAAATCCTGGCAAGGGATGCGGTCGCTGCCAGACAGGAAGCCGAATCCCGGCTGAACCAGGAGCTTGTCAAAATGCAGACCCTCAACCACGAACTCGAAACCATCCGGGCGGAGGCTCCCGAAAAGTTTGAGTTCCGCGGGATAGAGACCCTCAGTCCTTCTGCCATGGAGGCTTATTTCTCCAAGCTCTCTTCCTTCCGCACCCCTGGAGACGACCTGCTTACCGTTTATCTTCCTCCCGGAACTGCCCTGTCGGATGTCCTGAGTGAAAAAATCATCTCCTATCTCGACGAAGAGACCCGTGTCCTTCTGGAAAGGCTTAACCCTGAAACCGGCCTCGTCCTGTTCTATGACATCCACCGCATGATCTCAGAAGCAATAGTCCCTTCCATCCCGATAATGACTTCTGCCTGGTACTTTAAGGACCACTTTGAGACAGGCGCCCTGGAAGGAAACCTGGAAGCCGAATGCCGCATTCTCATCCTCCTTCTTCATGCCGGTGAGTCTTTCGTAGGTTTTGCCCCCGACCGCCTGGCCTTTGACGCTGAAGAACTCGTCCGCAGCAGCGTCAAGGAAAAACACACCAAAGGAGGCTTTTCCCAGCGCCGCTTTGAACGCCTCAGGGAAGAAGACATCGCCCACCACCTTGCAAAGGTCATGGAAACCGTAAACAAAATCCTCGAAGAAAACGCCCCTGTTGACTGCGTCATAATGAGCGGGGAGTCCCAGCTCCTGAGAGAAGTCGAAAAGCGCCTGCCCTTTGATATAGAGGTTATCGAAAAGTCAATGGACCTCAAACTGGAGAAAATAAGTGGTGACGAGGTAATGAGAAACGTATTGAGTTGCCGCAGGTATCTGTTTTAACACCCGAATTCCGCATCGGGATCACAGAAAATCAGAGATTTTCTGGGGGTTGCACTGCAAGTGCAACAGCACGGGGTCCTTTTCGGTCGCTGCGCTCCCTCAAGAGGACTGAAAGCCAGGCAACCGGAATAATGTATAACTGTCGTTATTGTTCCCGCTTGCTTGCAAGCGGCCTGTTCCTGCCTGCATCTTGAAAGAAGCAATCACAAACACGGCAGCACAATTCTCCTCCTTCTTTTCCCTCCATGAGGTAGCTCACAACATCCTTTGCTCTACTGGACAAAAGATAACTTCATCCCTTAATCATAAAAATCAAAAAAGAAGGGCAATTCGAGGTGTCAGGAGTTTTAGTTGATTCTGTTTTTCAGGGGTAACAGGAGCAGGCCGCACACCAGGGCGTGCGTGAGAATACAGACGGAATACGGCTAATAAGGCTGTTCTGTTTTTTTAGCCTGGAAAAGCGAGTAAAAAGGACCTTGTACTGTTGAACTTGCAATCCGACTAAAAAATCATAAATTTTTCTGATGCCGATCCGAAATTCGGCGGGAGAATCTCAAAAATAATGACAGAAAATATATATTTAATGGCTGAATTATATCGCATAGAAATATTCCCATAATAGCGGATTTTGCGCAATCTATATTATCTTTCAGCGCAGGGAAATAGCACCATGGCAAGAGACAGACGAGATTATTATTATCATCAGGCTAAAGAGGAAGGCTATCGGTCCAGGGCTTCCTTTAAGCTTAAGCAGATCAATGAAAAGTACAAGCTCATTAATCGTGGGAACTCGGTTGTGGATTTAGGTGCTGCGCCCGGTGGGTGGCTGCAGGTCGCAAAGGAGCTTTCCGGAGGGAAGGTGCTCGGAGTTGACCTCCAGAGGATCGCGCCGGTCGATGGAGTGGAGACTATCCGGGGAGACATAAACGCGGATTCGACGATAAAGAAGATCATCGAGATAGTCGGAACAAAGGGTGCTGATGTTGTTATTTGTGATGCGGCACCTAACCTGTCGGGGAACTGGTCCTATGACCATGCACGGTCCATCGAACTTACCACCTCTGCGCTGGAATGCGCAAAGAAGATCCTGAAACCAAATGGGAATTTCGTGGTAAAGGTCTTCCAGGGGGACATGTTCAAAGACTACATGGATAAGGTGAGGGATAATTTCGTGAAGACTACAGCCTATTCCCCCAAGGCGTCGAGGTCCCAGAGTGCGGAGACCTATGTCATCGGGAAGAAGTTCCTGACCGCACCGATGAGGCGGGGAGACGAGTTCACCGTCGAGATCGAAAAACTCGGTTCCAGCGGAGACGGGGCTGTGCTTGTCGACGGCTTCGTGGTCTTCGTAAAGGAAGTCGAGGTAGGGGAGAAGGTCAGGATCAAAATTCAGGACGTAAAGCCGAACTTCGCCTTTGCAGATGTAGAGGAAAGGCTTGGAAAGGTTTGAATAAGATTTTAAATAGGGGAGTTCGCAATTTATACCATATAAGTATAAAACGAAAAAATAAAATAAAATAAAATGTGCAAAAAAATAAAATGTGCAAAAAAATAAAATGTGCAAAAAAATAAAATGTGCAAAAAAATAAAATGTGCAAAAAAATAAACAGTAAACAGCATATAACGAAATTCCCGAAAAATGGTGATTCTTTTGATTGACCTGCACACACACTCGATTTTCAGTGACGGGGAACTGATCCCCAGCGAACTGGTCCGCAGGGCTGTGATGAAAGGCTATACAGCCATTGCGATTACAGACCATGCCGATTATACAAATCTCGGACAGCTCATTGAAGCCTCCCAGAAGGCAAAGTACCTGGAGGATGAATGGGATATCAAAGTCATGTCAGGTGTTGAACTGACCCATGTACCGCCCCGGAAAATTGCCCCCATGGCAAAGAAAGCAAAAGAGCTCGGGGCAGAGATTGTGGTCGTACACGGGGAAACCACCACCGAACCTGTCGCCCCCGGGACAAACGCGGCTGCCGCAGCCTGCCAGTATGTTGATGTCCTGGCGCACCCCGGCCTGATCTCCCTGGAAGACGTCGAAACCGCAGCCGGAAATGATGTTTCCCTGGAACTGACCGCCCGGAACGGGCACAACAGGACCAACGGTCACGTTGCACGCCTGGCCCTTGAAGTCGATGCCGTCCTGGTGGTTAATACGGACGCCCATGCCCCGGAAGACCTCATAGACGATGAGACTGCCATGCAGGTTGCAATGGGAGCCGGACTTACCGAAGCCCAGGCAAAAAAAGTATTAAAATCCTCAAGATCGATTGCATGTCCTATCTGAGTCCTGTTTCAGGGCTCAGGATAGTTTTAATTCCTTTTTCTAATTATTTCCTAATTTTTCTTAATTATTTCCTAAATTTTTTTCTCGATTATTTTCTCGATCCTTTTCTCGAATATTCACACAAGCCCTCGGAAAATCACCCTTGATGCCACTGTCGAGACCGCGAACACCAGAATTGAAAGGGGAAGCATGCAGGCGAGGTCGTACTTTAACTGTGTATGGTCTCCCCCGTATTCTACGGCGCCTGCGAAGCGGGTGAGTACGGCGGTGATCAGGGCGACGTAGATCCCGATTGCGAGCAGGAACTGGTCAGGGGGGATGGACTGGACAAAGGTATCGGGGCTGACTTTCACAGGGAGGGTGGAGAGGTCTGCCGGGACCCTGCTCACCCTGGTTGCGACCTGGTTCAGGATTTTTGTTATAACTTCGGAAAGGGCAAGGGTAATTCCTGCTATCAGGGGGGCAAAGATGGCTGCTGTCGAGCGCATGGTGGAGGTTACGTCGTAGAGGGAGCGGCGGATGCGTTCTTCTACTCCGGCGAGTTCTTTCAGGTGGTCGGCAAGCTTGATCACGGCTGCCCCTGCAGCTTCATGGTTCTTGTGGGCGCTTTCCGTAAAGAGAAGCATGGTATTTTTTATCCGTTCCGAGTAGACATGCCGGAAAGCCCCGAACTCCTCGTCAAAGATGGCGGCTTTGAGGGTTGTGCGCATGCTGAGGAGGTTGACTGCAATCTGTTCGAAGGCATCCCCGATTCTGGAACCTTCCATGGCCCTTGCGGTGTGGGCAAAGGCTTCTTCGGGGGCTTTTCCTTCCGAGATTCTCCTTCCGAGCACGAAGAGAGAGTCTGAAAATTCCCTTTCCATGTCCTTTATCCGGTCCCTTATTTTCTTGTAAGGTGCGGAAGAAAGGTAGAGGTAAACCGAAATTCCCACTGTCCCGCCCACAACCAGGGGGAGGGTAGGAGGCAGGAGCCCTTCGAGGGGAGTTGTGGAAACGAATCCTCCCGGGTTTCCGGCCTTGAGCAGGAAATAACCTGAAGGGATGATCAGGCCAGAGGCTAAAATTGCAAGTACGAGAGCTATCTGCTTTTTCTGCCTGATATCCGAAAGCTCGGGGTGGGAGTCCGGGATCCGGAGAGGTATGAAGGCAAGAGGCCTTTGCATGAGGATGAATTCAGAGTAAACGGCTGCAAGGGCAGGGAAAATAACATCGTAAAGAATGACAAGGTCGGTTAGCTCCAGCCTGACCCCCACAACCGTTACCGCTGGCAGGAGTGCTACCAGAGCCAGGGGAACCAGGATGAAAATGGAGTAGAGGACGTAACTCGGAGTCTTCAGCTTTGCAGCAAAAGCTTCCATAAGGCTTTCCGTGCCTTCCAGGCTGATGTCCAGGGCACGGTTTAAGGTGATGACCCGCTGGGCTTCGTCGGGCTCAGCTGTGGAACTTTTGATCAGGTGCAAAGAGCGCTTGAAGTACTCACTGTTCCTGCCCCAGAGGTCGGCAAAGGAAAGGAGGGCTTCGTCCATTCCGCTGTAGGTCCTCAGGTTCAGGTCCCAGATCAGCTTTTTAAGGTCCTTTGCAAGGGGCCTTTCCGAATTGCGGGCTGCAAAAAGTACGGCATGCTCAACATTCGGGACCAATTTCATGGACATGACGATGTAGCTCAGGACTTCGGGGATATCTCCAAGGGATGCGATCTTCATGAGCTTTGCATGGATCTTCACGTATTCGCTCAGGTAGTAAAGTACGCAGAAGGGTACGAAAACGGTCACTAATCCCATGAGGGAAAGGGTCCGGGAATCGAAACTCTTCGTCAGGAGCAGGAAAAGGTCAAGCCCGAAGAGGATCAGGAATACCGCCAGGGTCCCGAAATAAGAAAAAAACACGGTCTCGAAAGCTTCCAGGTCAAAACCCGTGAAGCGAAGGGCGTCCCTGTACTCCCGGCTCACGCTCTGCTCGCATTTCCGGCTGAAAGTGTCCGGGTCGGGAACAGCATCCCCCCATTTCCTGGCCGTGCCCTTACATGCCTTTACATACCAGTTACTTTCTCCCACTTCCCTGGTCCCCCTTGTCCCTCAACTTTATCCCCCTGATCCCTCTGAGAATTCAGGCCCCCGGATAGGCTCTGGCAAAGTTTTCGAACCATTTTTCCCAGCGGCTGTAAAGTTCTTCGAAATCGGCTTCGAAGTCTGTTTCAAAATTTGTTTCAAAGTTTGTTTCAAAGTCTGTTTCAAAGTCTGTTTCAAAGCCGGGTGTAAAATTTATTTTGGATCCAATTTCTGATTTGGTCCCAGTTTCGATTCCTGCTTTGACCCCGGTTTCAATTCCTGCTTCAGTCCCTGACCCCTTTCCGGTTTCCGACTCAAATCCCGGTTTAAACCCGGTTTTGTCCCTGCTTTTCATGGAGTCCATGAGCAGCCAGAAAATATTGTTTGCTTCGCTCACGGCTTCGGCTTCCAGCAGGTCAGGCCTTCTTTTGCCTTCTTCTGCGATCTTTTCTTTTATCCGGGTCCTGATTTCGATGTTTTTCAGGGCCTGGTCTATGGAAATCCCCCACTTCAGGGCAATTTTTCCAATTAATTCGGACTGTCCCTGTTCGAGCACTTCCCCGGGGAACAGGCTGTCCCGGGCCGCATCGTAAGTCATGATGTCCGTGAAAAGTTCTCCGGGTTCCGGGTTTTCGATGGTGGAACCTGTGATTTCGGCAATTTGGCTTACCCGCTTTAGCTTTTGCATGCTCCCCCCGGGCCTTATTGTAGAGCAGATAATTACGGCGTCCGTTGCTTTGAAAGAAGCCGGAGGGACCCCCAGGGTGTGGACTATTCTTTCGTATACATTTTCCGCGGAAGAGCCGTGGATTGTCCCTATCACAGAGTTCCCCGCCTGTCCCACCTGCATGGCTTCGTAGAGCACCTTCACTTCAGGTCCCCTGACTTCCCCGATAACCAGAGACGAACTCCCAAGCCTCAGGGCTGCCCGAAGCGCAGTTTCGGGGCTTATTTCAGCTCCTGATTTCAGTACGGAAGAGTGCGAACTCATCCCCTGCACCTTCCAGCCCAGGCCCTGGAGTTTTTCAATCGGGAGCTCGTGGGTATCCTCTATGGTCAGGATCCGGTACTTCTGGGGGATTTCAAGGAGCATGGCCGAGAGGAGCGAGGTCTTTCCTGCTCCAACCTCCCCTGCAATCAGCACGGAAGCCTGCCCGTCCATAAGGAAACTTAAAAAGCCGGCCGAAAAGGCGGAGATCGAACCCGTGTTGATAAGTTTCGGGAGAGTCCAGGGAGCCCGGGCATGTTTGCGAAAGGCATAAGCAAGCCCGTTTGCACTAAGGGGATCCCCTATGACCGAGACCCTCACCCCGAAGTCCTCCAGGTTCAGTTCCAGCACTGGAACCGCTTCCCCAAACGGCCTCCCGCTGATTGTCCTGAACCTTGAGACCAGGGCATCCAGGTCGTCCTGGGAAAGAAAGACGTTGCTAACACACTCCTCCCCCTCCAGGACAACGTGCACGGCGTTCAGGTCCGCAGGGGCGTTGATGTATACGTCCGTGACCCGGGGATCCGACAGGAGGTCTTCTACGATCCCGAGCCCGTTTGTGTAGCGGGCAAGCAGGTCGGAATAACTTTCCAGCTCTTCAGGAGAGACGGACTTTTCCCCGTCGAGCAGTTCCTCGAGCAGGAACTCCCTTGCCATGCTCCTGAAATATTTCCTTGCCCCCGCAGGGTCTGTAAAAGCAAGGTCCCCGGGCCTGTGCCGGATCATTCTTTTCCTGACCTTTTCAAGCAGCCGGAGTTCCTCAGGGCGCAGGTTATACTCGGGGGGCCTGATCATGTAAAGTTTCTCGGGCCTGTCCGTATAGCGGTAGATGGAAATCTCAAGCACCCTTTCGTCTCTTTCGTCCCTGCTGCTTATGTCGTAGCACTCAAGAAATTCAGTGTTCCGGGGAGCTTCGGTGTAGATCCGGGAGCTGGAAAACGGAGGCCTTACATGGGGCTTGATCCGGCTTTCATAGTCAAAGAAAACGTCAGTAGTGCTTCCGTCAGGGTTTGTGCCTCCATTTGTGGCTAAGGATTCACCTACTCTTTCCACCCTTCCCTCTCGTCCTCCTCTTCCCTGTCTTCTCTTTATCCCGTTTTCTCCCTGCTGGAATAAGGATTTCAGGGTTTTTGCCGGGGCCTGTGTAGGATTATGCTGCATATCTCCAGGTGCCAGTTCCCCTGAGGTATCCGCAAGCAGGTTTTCGGCGCTACACCCGGTTTCCCCGGCAGGAACCGAAAAATCGTGGTTCTGCAGGGCAGGAATTTTCACAGGCATATTCGGGAGAAACGGGGATTTCTCCAGCATTTCACAAAGCAGCTGGTAGAACTGTTCCGAACAACCCGCGCATTCGAGAGAATCCTGGGGAACTTTCTTCAGCCCCTTTGCCTGAATGAACATGCTCAGGGCCAGGCGGGCTTTCATGGGGTCATATTCCGCATTTTCGACCAGGATTTCCATAAAGTCTTTCCTTTCCCCCAGGCATTCACTTTTCTCAGGCCGGGTGCATGGTCCCGTAACCATTTTCATACCCCCGTATCCGATAACGCTCTCCCGAAAACCTGCAAGGGTATAGAGAGACTCCAGGGCTTTTCCTTCGTAGTCCCGTTCATAGAGCCTGGAAAGCACCAGGCAGTCGGCATGCACTTCCTTTCTCAGGATCCCGAAGATTTTCCTGCGGCAGTCCGGATCATTAAGGGAAGACTCAGATTCACACTCTTTGCAGTTGATAACAATCGTTTTCCGGTTTTTAGTGTGCCTGTTCTTGTAGGGACAGAGTTCCTCCCCCTCTTTGCCCTGCCCGCGCAACTGCCCCGGATTGAGACAACTAACCGTGTCCATGATTTTCGCTATCAGGTCCAGAATTCAATCCCCCATTTCCCCAAAATTATTACGATCAAAATTCTTACAAAGATACTCTTCAAATGTATTAAATTCTTTCTAATTATGGGGGCACAGGGCGATTAATTATTTATGTGTTATTATTTATGAGTTATTTTTTATGTTATCCGGGATTAATATGGGACTAGGGCAATTGGTCAGCGGATTGCTGACTGATCTCGTTCTCGGCGAGCCTGGGTAGTAAGCGTAGGCTTGAGAATCCAGAACAGTTTTTGTTTCTTTGAGGCGCTTTGGCGGAAAATTGTTGCTGCCCCCCCAAATTCCACAGACAGTGTATGCAAAATTTGCTTATACATCAGATAGGACTTGTGGCATTGTTCAAGGTAAAAAACAGAAATATAATAACGAAATTGTGAAAATCCGCCTGGAAATGGTCCTCTTGAGCGGAGCGAAAAGGACTCCGTGCTGTTGCACTTACAGTACAACTCCCAGAAAATCTTCGATTTTCTGTGATCCCGAAGCGGAACTCGGGCTGCAGAGCCGCAACTCTGCTGGGAAAAGCCGTTCACTTCGTGAACGGGGCTGCTGTCGGGCCCTAGGAAATCATGAGGGCCGCGTTTTCTGAAAATAAGCAAAAAGGTGGGCAGTTCCATTAATATCGATATTTCGAAACCCGGGCGGCCAGGATGGCATTTCATGTTGTCTTGCCTCCACACAAAGTGCAGCTATCAGGAAATTGCTGCAAAAGAAGAACACTGATAGGCCACGAATGGGTCATGAATGGGTCATGAATGGGTCATGAATGGGTCATGAATGGGTCATGAATGGGTCATGAATGGGTCATGAATGGGTCATGAATGGGTCATGAATGGGTCATGAATGGGTCATGAATGGGTCATGAATGGGTCATGAATGGGTCATGAATGGGTCATGAATGGGTCATGAATGGGTCATGAATGGGTCTGATAAAAATTCTATTATTAATACCTTACGTAATTTGTATCTATGTAAGCCTCAATGTGAATGGCTTTTGAATAGCTTTTGAATAGCTTTTGAATAGCTTTTGAATAGCTTTTGAATAGCTTTTGAATAGCTTTTGAATAGCTTTTGAATAGCTTTTGAATAGCTTTTGAATAGCTTATAATTCCAAGTTTCCACATTAAAACAAGCTGCGAATGGGTCACGAACGGGTCATGAATGGGTCACGAACGGGCCATAAAAAGGATTGAATAGATCTCAAGTTCAAAAATTAAGCACGTAGTGGATACTTTGTCCTTTTTCCCCTATCTGTTTGAGTACTTTTTTATCTACCAGGTCCTGAAGATCACGTTTTGCCGTGGAAGCACTAACCTCGCAAATTTCCTGGTATTCTTTATTCGTTATCTGACCCTTTTCTTTTAAATATTCAATCGCCTTTATCTGCCTGCTGCTCAACCCTATCTGTCCGAATTTCTCTTTCATCGAACGGTCGCTGCTCAGTTTCAGAACCGTGTTTTCTACCCTTGAAATTTCTACGGCAATGCCGAAAAGGAAATATTCGAGCCATTCGGTCAGATCCCTGTCTCCGACGTCCGCACTTGAAAGAGCGGAGTAATAAGAAGGGCGTTCTTTGTTGTAGTGTTCCTCAAGGGCGAAAAATCGCTTGGTATCAAAGCCTCTCTTTGTCAGGACCAGGGTGGCAAGGGCTCTTGCAGTTCTTCCATTTCCGTCGACGAAGGGGTGGATCCTGGCAAGTTCATGATGAGCGATTCCCGCCTGCACGGCGGGCATGAGGTCAAGGGCATCTTCGGTGTTAAGCCACTCGATGAGGTATTTTGTCAGGGAAGGGACTTTGGCAGGCCCCGGAGGAGTGTAGGTGACTTTCCCGGTTTTCGGGTCTCCAACTATGACCTGCACTTTCCGATAGTTGCCGGCAGAATCATCAGGAAGGATATTTTTTGCCGTAAGCCTGTGGATTTCCAGGAGAATCTCCTCGGTTATCGGTCCATTTTCAGGCAGGGAATCGATATAGTTCAGTACGTCCACGTAATTCCTGACTTCCTTTTTGTCCTTTTCGTGGGCAAGAATCTCTTTTCCCTCGATAATTAGGCCCACTTCCTCAAGAGTCAGAGGGTTTCCCTCTATGCTTGTCGTGTGGTGGGTCTGTTTTATCAGGGCATCTCGCTGGAGCTGTTTTTCCCACGCCGGAATTAGAGGGCTGTTTATGATGACTTCCCTGGCAGCCTGGACCCTTGCAAGCAGGCGAACGATTTTGTTTGTATACTTGAAATTAGGCTGAAACATCCACTTCTCCGCTTTTCTATTCCTTTTTAAAAGAGTTACTCCTTTTGTTATTAACTTAGCGGGAATTTGTTTCCACACTCTTTTTGGACACGTCTATAAAATTGCTGCAAAAGACAAAATTGAATGAAACTCAGGGACTGTGAATTCCATTTCAAGGGAGTTTGCTATGTTAGTATTCAAAAATAGCTTCAGTCTCTGGTTCTGCCAGCCTCAAAACTTCTTCTTTAAGGGCAGGTATGTCCTCGAAAACAGCTGAAATTTGCCCATCAAATAGTTCCTGCCTCAGCTTTTTTCCCACTATATCGTCATTTCCGGCAGCCAGCCTGAGAATGAGCGAACCAGGAAAGATCTCGGTCCTGTCGGCAAGGTCGTCGCAGTCCCCGTCCGTTATCCCCAGTATCGGGATTCCAAGCCTGTAAAGGATGTCCCCGGCAATGGCTGTGGTGTCGTCGCCCACGGTTACTGCAAGCTGCGCTCCGTCTGCCAGTTCGAATGAGTGTTCGGCGGCGTGGTCGATCAGCACGACTTTTCCGGCTCCGTTCAGGGGTGTCGGCTTCAGGTCTACGGTTTTTGGCATCGGTTTTGAAAGTTTTTGGTGAGAAGGGGCACTCCTTCTGACGCTCCCGCTCTTTATCCAGGCGTTTTCAAGGTCAACTGGCTCTTTTTTTTCGTAGCAGTGGAGTTTTTCAAGACCGTGTTCCTTTATTATTCCGCCTTCTATGGTTGTAATGAAACCGTTTTCCGAGACAATCTTCACTTCCGGCGAATTAGCCCTTCCGATCACGATCCCGTTTATAAGAATGTTTTCTCCGGGGAAGACCCCGGAAAGCTTCCGGAAAATCCGTGTTTTGCCGGTTTTCGGGCATTTTTCGGTGAAGATGGAACCTGTTTGAGGATAGGACAGAGGTTTGGTCTCAGCTGGGATACACAATTTTTCCGAAACTTTTTCGAGGCATTCCCTGCCTTTTGAATTCAGAGGAACCAGCATCCCGCAGACGTTTCCCTGGAAACCGGTTACCGATGTTTCCGAATATTCGATCTGGAAAAGGGGCTTTTTCTCTGGTTCCCGGAGGTGGGAGCACACAATTTTCCCGAAGGTCTTTCCCGTTTCAAGGGTTTTTCCCCGGTTTATAAGGCATACAAGGTAGGAGTTTTCAAAAAAGGATTCTATGCAGGCACTTGGTTTTTGGTGGTCCCTGATGTCAATTCGCCCTTCAAGCCCGGCGTCAAGGACTGCGGTCTTTCCCATGGTGCCGCCGAGTTTTGCCTCTACTTCTCCCAGGCGGGAGAGCTTTTCGAGGACTTTTTCAGCCTGCCCCGAGTCGATTACTTCGGGGCCGTGGATAACTATGCCGATCTTCATTTTCGTTCGTTTAATTTCGAAAAGAAACATATTAATATGTCCCTTCCGCGTAGATATTGTAGATTGTCTTGGAATTATGAGGAAGTTTTTCTGATGAATGCCGATTTATAGTCCTGACCGTAAATATTTATACTTACGTTATAACCACGGAAGACACGGAAAACACTGAAGGATTGTGCCCCTATTTCCTTTATTCCGTGTTTTCAGTGCTTTCTGTGGTTAAACTTTCACTTGAGATTGGTGAAGGAATTTGGGTCTTTAAATATAATAACGAGGACCGGCACCGATAAATTCTGATTTAATATTCTGATTAAATAACGCTTATTAAAAAGGTGACCTGTATGGAAAAAGTAAAAATTACCTGGCTTGGACATTCCGCTTTTTTGTTTGAGGCTGAAAAGAAAGTACTGATCGACCCCTTCATCTCCGGAAACCCGAAAGCTCCCTGCGGCCCGGAGGACCTGGACCCAGATATAATTGCCGTTACCCACGGGCATGCCGACCACCTGGGGGATACCATCGAAATCGGGTCGAGGGTAGGCTGCCGGATCATTTCTATCCACGAGGTTGCAAATTACATCAAGTCGAAGGGGGTCTTTGCGGAAGGCATGAACAAGGGCGGGACCTTTGATGTTGACGGCGTCACCTTCACCATGACCGAAGCCCTTCATTCTTCTTCTATCGACGCCTCAGGCTTCAGTTTCGACGGGGGCTGTCCTGCCGGTTTTGTGATGGGGATTGGCGGGCACACGATCTACCACGCAGGAGATACCGGAGTCTTCGGGGACATGCGGCTTATCAGGGAACTCTATGAGCCCGAGATAGCTTTCCTGCCCATCGGGGACAAGTTTACCATGGGCATAAAGGAAGCCGTGAAAGCCGTGGAACTGATAAAGCCGAAAATTGTGATCCCAATGCACTACAGCACCTTCGACGTTATCGAACAGGACCCGGAAGAGTTCAAGAAAGCAGTTGAAGAAAAGGTTGACACGAAGGTTATCATCATGAACCCGGGAGAAACCCTGGAACTTTGATAAGTGAATAAGATTAGGTGGAAATAAATTAAATAAAGTTAAATCAAATCAAATCAGATAATATAAAAATCGGATCGAATCAGACCGAATAAAAATGAAAATTACCCAAATCGAATAATATAAAATAGAAAATTGGTATAATTCGGGCAAAAATTGAATAAAATCGGAAAAAATGCAGAATCCCAGGGATTTCAGATCCCGAGTTTCTGTCTCTTTTCCATGATGTGCTGTTCTATCCCGTCAGCTGCCTTTACGGCGTCTTGTTCCACTCTAAGGACCCCACCTGTCACTTCCCGGCAGTCTTCGGTCAGGAGTTTGACAAGATCCGGGCCTCCGGTGACAGTCGGGACGGGGTTTACGTAGGTGTAAAGCCCGAGCGCCAGGGCAAAGATGGCATCGATTGTGGCTTTCTGTTCCATATATTCAGGGGCTGCTGCGGCAACCGGAAGGTCCGGGACAGGAGTCCCCAGGACTGCGGAGATGGCTCCGAGGAGGTCGGCAAGCCTTCCGGTGTCGGTGCAGGTCCCGTAACTGAGCACGGGCGGGACGCCCAGGGCTTCGCAGACCGCTTTCAGGCTGTCCCCGGCAAATTCCCGGGCTTCGGGAGAACAGAGGCCTGCGACCTGCATGGCTCCGTTCCCACAGCCCAGGGAGAGGACCAGAATGTTTCGCTTGATCAGCTCTTTTACCACGGCAACACTGTGCGTGTCCTGCCCGTAGTCCCGCAGAGTCGTGCAGGAGACCATGCCCACAACTCCTTTGATCTGGCCGCTTTTTATGGCGTCAAGGAGGGGGTCGAGACTTCCTCCCAGGGCGTCCAGGATGCTCTCGGTTGAAAAGCCGACCATGGCCTCTTTCATCGGGAGCTGTTTTACCCCTTCGATGGATTTTTTCCGTTCCTTGAAGTTTTCGATCGCCATTTCCAGGAGCTTTGAAGCCTGCCTTCCAGCCTCTACAGGGTTATAGTTCAGGCGATCAGTGATGCCTTCGAAGGCAACGAGTTCGCTTACCGGCATGAGTTTGAACCCGTATTTTTCGGCGTAGAGGGGGGCAACGGGCAGGGAACAGTTCATGTCCGCAGCAAAAAGGTCCACACTCCCGCTTGCAAACACGGCTTCCTGGGAAATCCAGTTACCCGTAAAGCCATAGAACACATCATCTTCCTCCCACCTCTGGATCATTTCCTGGCCTGTTTCTATGCTGGCAATAACCCTCAACCCCTTTGCCCCTGCGGCTTTTGCCCTGTCCTGCCACTCAGGCTTCCGGGCAAGCTGGACCATAGCAAAACCAAGGAAGGGTTCGTGACCGTTCGGGAGTACGTTTACATACTCAGGGTCCAGCACCCCGAGATCGACCCGCATTGTGTGGGGTTTTGGTATCCCGAAGAGGATATCCTGACAGTACTCGTTTACTATCTGGCTCTGGTACGCCATTGCAACGCCCAGACGCATGGCCTTCAGGGCCAGGCTTACGTAGTACCCGTCAACGTTTGTAAGACAGGAGCCTGTGGAGAGCATCATTTCCCCGTAGATCCCGCCCGGGAATATCCCCAGCTCTTCCCATCTCTTCTTCCTTTCCGGAGGAGCAAGAGCCTTTACTATCAGGCTGGGTTCGTATGCCGGTTTGTTAAATTCCTTTTCCACAAATTCGCAGAGCTTAAGGGCAATTTCCGAATCACTTCCCAGGGTTTCGATCCCCAGCCTGCCCGCAAATGTCCTCAGTTTCTCCGGTTCTTTTATAGAGAAAGGGGTTTTACCTTTTGCGGTTTCCCTGAGCGTCCGGATGGTCTGGTCCGTGTGATACTGATAGGTGGACGTCCCCATCACGTTTCTTAGCAGCATCATCCTCATTGCCATGCCGTCGGCGGTAATCCCGCAGACCCCTCTTTTGTCTTTGGCGGCATCTGCCCGGCAGGGCCCGTTGGAACAAAAATCACAGCGGACTCCGCCCATACAGAACATACAACGCTTATCCGGGTCTCCCCCCAGACCCTGGGCTTCGTAGCGGTCCCAGACGTTGGTCATATTGTCCTGTTTAATTTTTTCGTACATTTTCTGTACGGATTCGTGATAAGAAATTCTCTCCTTATCCATTTGTTTCTCACCCTTTTTCAGTATTTTTGAAAATCCAGATTTCAATCCAGATGTCAGCGTTTCACTCCCCTATAGTATACTTTTCAGCTTATTTCCGAAAATACCGGTTTTTTAAATAAAAACCATTTTCACAGCAGTTTTTTCACAGCAGTTTTGTTTCGTCGGTCTGTCTGGGAACTTTTACCACAAGCACCCTGAATAAGGAATCACCTTCGTTCAGGAGACGGTGAGGGATTTTTGCAGGACTTTCGATCAGCATGTCCCTGCTGACCTCTGCTTTTTCATCTCCCACCTCTACCGAACCTGTGCCTTCGAGGACGTAGAAGAAAACATCTACCGGAGTAATGTGTTTCTTCATTTTCTCCCCGGGCTTCAGTTCAATATGCATTACCTGCGCATGCTCGGTATCGTAGAGTTTGCGCACGCTGACGTTGTGAGGATTAGGTTTTTCCGGTGCTGACCTAACGTCGAGTATTTCCATTATATTACCCCCCAAAGTAATCGTTTGGATTTACGTTGTGAATTATCGTTGAGAATTATATCCTTATTGTTTAATAAATTCACCGAACATTCAATTACAAACGAACTCAAGAGACAATTACAAACGAACTCAAAAGACAATTACAAACGAACTCAAAAGACAATTACAAACGAACTCAAAAGACAATTGTTTATAGGGATCGTAACAGGAATTTTTCCGAAACCTGAATTGGGTTATAATTTCAATACCGATTTATAGGTCCGGGTATATTTTGCAGACATGAACCCGAGCACTAAAATTAGAAAAATAGATCTTCCTTTCGGGAACGGAGTGATTGAACTCAAAATTCCTGAAAAGAACCTCTCTGAACTCATCCTGCCCTCAGAACCCAAAAGCAGGGAAGATGAAAGTTCCATAGTCAAAAAAGCCCTTCTGGACCCAATAGGAAGCTGTCGTCTCTCTGAGCTTGTAAATCCGGAGTCCCGGATCGCAATCATCGTAAGTGATATAACCAGACCTACTCCTTCTGCAAAGCTTCTCCCCCCTCTCCTTGAAGAGCTCCGGCTCGGAGGGGTGAGGGATGATAATATCACTATCGTTTTTGCCCTGGGCCTGCACCGGAAACAGACCGAAGAAGAGTGCAGAAAGCTTATTGGGGATAAAATCTTCGAAAACTTCCGCTGCATCCAGCACGACAGGGAACGCTGCAGGCATCTAGGAGAAACCAGTTTCGGGACCCCGGTAGAAATTTTCGAAGAGGTCCTGGACGCAGACCTTATTGTCGGGACCGGCACCGTCGAGTTCCATTACTACGCCGGCTACGGTGGGGGAGGAAAGTGCATCCTGCCAGGGGTCAGTTCGGAAAGGGCCGTGCTTTCGTTCCACAGTTTTTACAGCAAACTCTTTGAAGGCGACCCTCTCTCCGGAAGGGTTAACAGCCCGGCGAGGCAGAACATTGAGGAAGCTGCAAAAATAGCGGGGCTTGGCTTTATCCTGAACGCGGTAATCGACAGCAAGAAAAGAATCGTAGCTGCGGTTTCAGGGGACTTCATCAAAGCCCACAGGAAAGGTGCAGAGTATGTGGATACCATGTACAAGGTGCCGGTGGAACCTGCTGACGCTGTCATTGCCTCCTGCGGCGGCTTTCCCAAGGACATCAATCTCTACCAGGCGACAAAAGCCCTGGAAAACGCCGTAGCTGCAGTAAAAACGGGAGGCTCAATAGTGCTTGCAGCCGAATGCCCGGAGGGGCTCGGGAATAAGGTTTACGAGTGCTGGAGCAGGGAGTGTAAAAGCCCGGATGAGGCTGTTGAGAGGTTCAGGGAAAATTTCGAGTTCGGAGGGCATAAGAGTGCAATTGTCGGAAAGGCGGCAAAAGAGTTCAGGCTTTATATGGTCTCGAAACTTTCCGAAGAAGAGTGCAGGAACACTTTCTTTACCCCGGTTGGAACCGTGCAGGAAGCCCTGGAAATAATTCTCGCTGAAAATCCGGAAGCCAGGATTCATGTGATGCCCGACGGGGGGAGGACGCTTCCGGTCAGAAAGGAACCCTGAAGCAGAAAAGAAATTTTGCAGTCCGGAAGGAATTCTGAGTATCAGTTTACCGTATAAGTATTGTTAACCGGACAAGTATTGTTAACTTTCCAAATTATTGGTTACTGCATAAGATTTCATAGGTATTGCTGATCTCCGGCGTATGTTTACCTATATCATTTTATATTATCAGGATATTCCTTCCGGACATGAACATGAAGACAAATGTAAAAAAGATTAAACTCGCTTTCGGCAGCGAGAAACTTGAGCTGGAGGTTCCGGAAAAGAACCTCTCCAGCGTCATAATGCCCTCGGAGCCTGAAAAACGGAAAGAGGGAGCTTTTTTAATCAAAAAAGCGCTTGAAAACCCCATAAAGAGCAGGCGCCTTTCCGAGATTGTAAACCCGGAATCAAAGGTTGCGGTTATTGTAAGCGACGTTACCCGCCCGACCCCCACTGCAAAGCTGCTGCCCCCCCTCCTCGAAGAGCTTTATCTCGGAGGAGCAAAAGCCGAAAACATCACAATCGTATTCGCCCTTGGCCTGCACAGGCGGCAGACCGAAGAGGAATCCCGAAAACTTGTAGGGGATGAAATTTACGGAAAAATCCGCTGCATCCAGCACGATACGGGCAGGTGCAGGCGTGTAGGGGTTACGAGCCGCAGGACGCCTGTAGAGGTCTTTGAAGAAGTGCTTGATTCCGATGTGGTCGTCGGGACCGGGGGAATTGAGTTCCATTATTATGCGGGGTACAGCGGTGGGGCCAAATCCGTTCTCCCCGGTGTGAGTTCTGAAGCCTCGGTGCTTACAAACCACAAACTGATGATCGAAGAAAAGGCGGTTTCCGGAAGAATTGACAGCCCTGTCAGGCAGGACATGGAAGAAGCCGTAAAAATTGCCGGACTCGACTTCATCCTGAATGTTGTGCTGGACAGCAAGAAAGGGATCGTGGCTGCCGTTGCCGGGGACTTTATCGAAGCCCACCGCAAAGGAGTCGAAGCCGTGGACGCCATGTACAAGGTCCCGGTCGAACCCGCAGACGCCGTTATTGTCTCCTGCGGAGGCTACCCCAAGGACATCAACCTCTACCAGGCCAACAAGTCCCTTGACAACGCCACCCAGGCAGTAAAAGATGGCGGCTCTATCATCCTTGTGGCAGAATGTTCCGAAGGGATCGGGAACCAGATCTACGAGTGCTGGAACAGGGAATGCAAGACCCCGGATGAGGCAGTCGAGCGTTTCAAGCGCTGTTTCGAGTTCGGTGGACACAAGAGCGCCATCGTGGCAAAAGCCGCCAAACAGTTCAAACTTTACCTGGTCTCAAAGCTGCGGGAGGAAGATACCAGGGATGCCTTCTTCACCCCGATGGGAAGCGTCTTGGAAGCCCTTGAAGAAATCCTTTCCAAAAACCCTGACGCAAAAATCCACCTCATGCCCCATGGAGGACAGACCCTCCCGGTGAGAAAAGAGGAATAAAAGAAAGAAGCTCGAAAGGGAAATCTCGAAATTAATTTCCTCTTCTTTCCTTTCTTTACCTCTTATGCTTTCTTTTCGTTTTTCTTTCCTTTCCTTTCCTTTCCTTTCCTTTCTTTTCCACTTATTTCTCTCCCTCTCATTTCCTTTTTCCTCTTCTGTTTTCTTTTGAGAAAAGGATGTTTTGAAATTCCGAACTTAAGGTGAATTTTGGCCTCTAGCTTCTGGAACAGGAAACAAAGTTGGTTGGATTCTGATATTTTCTTCTTTGTGTTTTCACAGAGAAAGGCCGGCCGACTTCGAGGCTGGTGAGAACTTGAGGTTCTGCGAAGTGGTGGATGCCCGAGGGCATGGTTTCTGAAGGATAGATGATAGACCGGATGCTGAAACTGAAGGTGTATTGAATCGATCAACAATAATTAAACCGATCAAAATCGAAAAAAGAGAGGACCAGGGAGAAAGGAAAGAAAAAAAGTGATAATGAAAAAAAAAGGAAGGGATGATTTGTCTTGACAACTGGCCTGCTTAAACGCTTGTCGTATCGGTATTTGTGTGTACTGGGTACTCAAAGTCGTCTTCATCCTCATCCTGGGGCCTGAGGCTGTAGCACTTATTCAGGAATTTTTCCGGCATCGGTTTTGTTGCCAGGCTTACCGCGATTGCCACAAGGAATGCGAGTGGAGTTGCGATTAGGATCGGGTCCACAAGGGGCCAGGTGCCTGAAAGCAGGGTCGCTTTCCCGAAGATTGCCTGGCAGATCCCGAGGGGAATTGCTTCTTTTGCGTGGACGAAGGTCAGCCAGAAGAGGCTGCCCAAGGACCCGACAACCAGGCTTGCCACGGCTCCTTCCCTTGTTATGCGCTTCCAGAAGAGTGCCCCCATGTAAATTGGTAGGAAGGCAGAGGTACACAGGCCCATGAACATTGCTGTTGCCCGGGCGATTATGCTTCCCGGGAGAATGTAGGCCAGGAGGACCGAGAGTAAGATGGAAAAGACTATCCCAAAGCGTGTGGCATGGATGGTTGTGCCTTTGGATTTTCCTTTCTTGATTCCCTCCTGGTAGAAGTCGTGCCCTATGGCTGTGCCCATAGCATGGAACTGGGCTCCCGAGGTGGACATGGCAGCCGAGAGCAGGCTTAACATGAAGAACATCACGAAGAGTTCGGGCATGGCGCTGTTAAGGTACTCAGGCATGATCAGGTCCGTATTGCCTCCTGCAACTTCAAGGGCTATCTTGCCTGTGGTCCGGTAGAAGTACACGTTGGAAAGGGCACCGACTACGTAAGCCACACCTGCCATCATAAGGATGAAAGGTCCGCCCACGAGGACTGCCCTTTTCAGGGAACGGTCATCTTTTACCGTCATAAACCTGACTGCGAGCTGAGGCTGGGCAAGAACCCCTATGCCGACTCCCAGAAAGAGAGTAGAGACCATTGTCCACCAGAGTGGGGACCCGAGGGAAGGCATGGCAGTCCAGCCCTGGTGTCCGATGTCAACAAGACCCTGGGGAACCAAGGGTGCCATATCGGTTAGGGTCTGGTGGGCTCCCACGACGCCTCCCAGTTTTACGTAGGTAAAGATAAGCAAAAAGGCCATTCCGATAAACATGAGGGTGCCCTGGAAGGCATCCACGTACATGACGGAAAGCAGCCCACCTTTGATAACGTAGGAAGCAATGATAATCGTGAAGATCAGAAGGGCGAGATTGTAGTTGATCCCCAGGGTAGTTTCAATGAAGCGGGCAGCCCCGATAAGTACGCTTCCCGCGTACAGGGGCATGAAAATCCCTATCAAAAGCCCGGAAAAGCCCTGGATGAAGCGGGACTGGAAACGTCTTCCCAGGAATTCTGGGAATGTAACTGCCCCCAGGTTAAGTCCCATGCGCCGGGTTTTCGGTCCGAAGACCACAAAAGCTATGAAAATCCCGAAAAAGATGTTCATGAAGACCAGCCACAGGAGTCCCATTCCCAGGGATGCGGCTACTCCTCCGAACCCAATGATCGCCGAGGTGCTGATAAAGGCCGCCCCGTAGGATAGGGCCATGATGGCCGGGTGCACCTTCCTGCCTGCAAGCATATACCCGTCGGTCTGGGAACTCTGCCTGTAGCCCAGCCGGGCGAGGTAGAAAATGGATGCAAGGTACACAAGAACAAGAATGATGAGAGTTGAAGTATCGACTGCCATAAAAACCGCTCCTTAAAAAACGTCTATTAAAAAAGCTAATTGATTAGTCACATGCCGTTTTTTCTTCAGGCTTGCCAGGAGCTACCTTGCCGGAATATCTCTAAAACTCCGATCTCCGCAAGCTTTCTACCGGCTTATGTCCTCCCAGCTTATTCCTGAACAGCAGGTCTCATGGCACTACTTATTACTGCCTGCTCTTCTTCCTCTCCTTCTTTCCAGTTCAATGCCCCGTACACAATGCAGCCGAGTGCACTTACCACACATGAAACATATGCAAGCCAGATCTGTGGATCATCGATTCCTAACATCTCTACACCTTTCTGATAATATTAATCTGTTACTCGTTAACATGACACTTGTTAGCATAGTTCATATCGGGGTTTTTGGTATTTAAATATATTGTCTTAATATGTCCAAAACAGTTTTATTTTATTTCCTCACTGAGGATGATTTCCAGGGTTTTTCACGGGAAATTTTCTATAAAATAATCAATTTTACTTGTTCACACTGTTCATATGTCGTCGATTTATAGAAATGTCTTTACCCATCCGGCTAACAGTTGTTAGCTGGATAAATCGTTTAATATGTATAATTGTTCAATTTATCAGGGTAGTGTGTCCCTCATACTTGAAAATCCATATAATTATTTATAAAATCGTTACTTGAAATTACTGATTAAAATTGATATCTAAGACATTTATTTTGATATAGTGTTTAATATAAAGAAGGTTGGAAAAATGAATCTAGGAATGAAATCAATTTTACTTGCCATACTGATGATAATGCTTGCCTGCAGTTTCCCTGTTTCTGCGCAGGAAGAGTCCCCTGCTGCTATCGTGGCGGAAATCGGTGAGCACGCAGAGGAGCTTTCAACCGTAGCCGGAAACATCCATGATGAGACTGAAATGATTGCTGATGATGAAAGTCTCGATGAGGCTTTAAGGGCAAAGGGAGAAGAAGTCCACCTTTCTTCTCACGATATTGACCACTGTGCCCAGGAACTCCTCAGAAGCGTGGAAACCCTTAACGGGCTGGTTGCGGACCCCGAAGCGAACATGGATGCAATCGAGGCTGAAATTGCGGACATGAAAGAACATATTGAGGAATGCGAAGGAATCATGGAATCCAAGGGCGACATTGTCCATGCTCTCGGAAGCGAGGTTCCAGAAACCCACGCCGAATATGCCGACAACACCCATGACTATTATCATGAAGCCGAGGCAGTCCTCAGGGGCATCGACTCCCATGTCGGAGAACTCGAAGAATCCCTTGGAATCGGAACGGCATCCGCAGCATCCGCAGCACCTGTAAGCGGGAACGTTGCAGCGGCCCTGGATGAAGTAGAGGAAAACGCAAACGAACTGCTTGATTATGCAGGCAAAATCCACGACGAGACCGAGTACATTGCAGATGACGAAGCTCTCTCGGAAGACATTCGTGCAGTTGGTGAGGAAATCCACCTTTCTTCCCACGACATCGAGCACTGTGCTAAAGAGGTCCTTGAGCATGTGGAAAACATAAGGGGTCTCGCAGGAGACGTTGAAGCCAACAAGGCAGCCATTGACGAGGAAATCGGGGAAATGAACGAGCACCTTGAAGAGTGTGCAGGTATAATCGAGTCCAAGCACGACAAGCTCCATGAACTCACCGGAATGGTTCCCGAGACCCACGCCGAATATGCTGACAACACCCATGATTACTATCACGAAACTGAATACATTGTAGCTGACATTAAGGAAAACGTCGGCGAACTCCAGGAAGCTATTGAAAACCCGACTTCTGAAGCCGAAGCAAAGGCAGCTCCAGAACCTGAAGCCGAAGCTGCTGCCGAAGAAGAGTCCGGAAACAGTGCACCTGGCTTTGGCCTTGTCCTTGCTGTAGCAGGAATGCTTTGCACAGTATTCTTCGCAAGAAGAAAGTAAATTCAGGTAATCAAAGGAAGGATTTTCCCCTTCCTTTTCTGTTTTTTCGCACAAGCCCTGCCCAAATTGCGTATCTTTCCGGAAAGATTTGAAAAGGGAAGAAAAGGGATGGTTTTTAAAGACAAGGTAATTTGATTCAAAATTGCTTTAGTTATTATTAATTGGTCTCTTTTCAGGTGAAAGCCTTGTAATATTTTAAAGGAAAACAGGATTAAGAGAAAAAACGTAAATGTAAACAAGTATTTTTTATTATACATCAATTTAATTTGATTTCTTACTCAAATAAAGTGTAGTTTAATTGGTAATTCTCATTACTGGTATCCGAATATATTGATAATTCAAATTCAAACCCAAATCTAAAAAGGTGAATTAACCGTGCACATTTCAGATGGAGTATTATCTGTTCCGGTGATAACAGCCGGCTGGGCAGTAACTATTGTTTTTGTTATATTCAGTCTCTGGTGGAGCAAAAAATATTTTGATATCGCGGAGGAGATTCCCAAGTTTTCCGTTATGGCAGGGGCTTTTTTTGTTGCGTCCCTGATCCATATCACCATAGGGCCTACATGTGTACACCTTATTTTTAACGGGCTGCTGGGAGTGATCCTCGGGCCACTTGCCTACCTTGCAATGGTCATAGGGTTAACCCTTCAGGCCCTGCTGCTACAGCATGGGGGAGTTACGACTATCGGGATCAATTCCCTAAACGTAGGGCTTCCGGCAATCATCTGTTACCTTATTTTCAAAAAAGGTCACGACAAAGGAATTTCTGCCCCGCTTCTCGGAGCTTTTTGCGGAGGGTTTGCAATTGTCATTACGGTCGTGCTCCTTTCGATCTCCCTTGTTACTACGGGCGAACAGTTTATGGAAGTCGCAAAGGTTGCAGCCCTGGCCCACATCCCGATAATGCTTATTGAAGCGGCTGTTACCGGCTCTGTCGTTGCCTACCTTTTGAAAGTAAAGCCGGAAATGCTGCCAATAGCTACTGAAGATATGGATAAAGAAGAAGAATTAAATGTAAGTAAATCTGCGGGAGATGTCTGAAAAATGAATATTAACCGATGTCTGAGAGTTCTTGCACTGTTACTGATCATGTCCTCCGTGTTCATACCTCTTGCTTCTGCCCACAGGGCTTTTGTAGGATACTTCGTGGGTGCAGATGCAGGAGATGAAATGCAGGTCAAAGCCTGGTACGAAGGCGGATCCCCCATGGCAAATGCCGATGTTTCCGTATACCTGATAACGGGTACGGATGAAGACGGCAAGGATATCAAAGAGCCCTATTTTGAGGGCAGCACGGACGAAGATGGTTTTTGCACCTTCCTGACCGATAGGGGAGAAACAATGTACAGCATTGTCGTAGAACAGGACGGGCACAGGGCAAGAGGTACCATTGACCTCGAAAACCAGGCTTCAAGTTCCCAGGAAGACGAACTCCCCCTCCCTGCAAGAGTGGTTGCAGGTTTCGGCTACCTTATAGGGCTTGCCGGGGTCGGCATGATGATAAGTGCCAGGAAGATGAAAAAACAGTATGAAAAGAGTTAATAACTATAGAAGTGATGAATAGGTGAATATTCGAAAAAGATTCGAATAATAGATCATAGAGGATTTCGAAAAAACCCAACATTTTGCAGGTTGTTTATGAGTATATAGGGTGTATAAACAATTCATGGGAATCAGAGGTTTATCGAAATTCTCACTTATAATAGTAATAGTACTAATACTAACATTAATAATAACTAATAACACTACTACTAACTAATAACGCTACTAATAATAATAATAATTGCCATCTAATTTACGGATGTTTTTTGATGTATAATCGAATCAGCATTTACTTAATCAAAATAAATTAATCAATATTCACTCATCAAAATAAATTAACCAGTATTTGCTTAATCAAAATAAATTAATTGAAATAAATTAATTGAAATAAATTAATTGAAATAAATTAATTGAAATAAATTAATTGAAATAAATTAATTGAAATAAATTAATTGAAATAAATTAATTGAAATAAATTAATTGAAATAAATTAATTGAAATAAATTAATTGAAAAACAAATTCATAGAGGAGAAAACGAATGGACTATCCCAGGATTGATGCCTACGCATCCCTTAATTCCCCTATTCATAGCTTTGACCCCAGGGCTAAAATCATAACATTTTCTGTCCTCATTTTCTCTTTTGCTTTCCTGGAAAACATAAATGCAGCTACCATTGCGGTCGCTTTTTCTTTACTTTTGCTCATAGTTTCCCGCCTGCCTCTTGGCTTTGTGTTCAGCCGTATCAAAGTGCCTCTTGGTTTTATAGTCTCAATTCTGGTAATTATGGCTTTTACCGTGGGTGGAAAGGAACTGTTCAGCATTTTCGGGCTTCGTGTGAGCTATGAAGGTGTGCATCTCGGCACCCTGATTGTTCTTCGGGCTACGGCAGCCCTTTTCCTGGCACTCCTGATGCTCGGGACTTCGCGTTTTGAAGCCATTTTAAAAGCGCTCTATATGCTGAGGGTCCCGGGCATACTCGTACAAATGCTCATGTTTACCTACCGCTACATCTTCGTGTTTATAGATGAGTTCGGGAACATGAAAAACGCTATGGAGTCCAAGGGTTTCCAGATAAAAGGCAATAGCAGGCATGCCCTGTCAATCCTGGGAAACGCCGTGGGTATGCTCCTTGTTAAAAGTTACGAACGGGGAGACCGGGTCTACAGCTCCATGGTAGCCAGGGGCTATACCGGCAACCCCATAATTCTTACAAAATTTGAGATGAAGGGTTCGGATTACGTCCTTAGCGGAGTCCTGCTCAGCGCAGCTGTCTTCTTCCACATCTTCCCGGTGATCCTATGAATGTCGCAGTATCCGTTGAAAACCTGAACTATGCCTATCCCAGGAATAAAAAAGCCCTGGAAAACGTGAATCTCGAAGTCTTCGAAGGGGAAAAGGTTGCAGTCATAGGCCCTAACGGGGCCGGAAAGACAACTTTTTTCCTGCACCTGAACGGGACAATCAAAAGCCCTGAAAAGAACGTGAAAATATTCGGGAAGAGCATAGGGGACATGGCAATTACGGAGCGGATCCGGGAAGTGGGGATAGTCTTCGCGGATCCTGACGACCAGCTCTTCATGCCAACCGTCTTCGACGACATTGCCTTTGGCCCTACCAACATGGGCCTTTCACGCGAGGAAGTTGAAAAGAGGGTGAAATACGCAATCGAATGTGTCGGGCTCGAAGGCCTGGAAAACCGCGTCCCTCACCACCTCAGCTGCGGGCAGAAAAAGAAAGTCGCCCTGGCCGCGGTAATCGCAATGCATCCCAGGGTAATTGTCCTTGACGAGCCCACTGCAAACCTGGACCCTAAGAGCCGTTCCGACCTTATCAGGGTCATAAACGAACTGAATGAAAAAGAGGGAATCACCGTCATCATCGCAATGCACGATGTAAACGTGCTTGCCGAAATCGCAGACCGTGTCTACGTCCTGAACAGGGAAATCGTCGCCGAGGGAAGCCCACGCGAAATCTTCTCGGACTTCAACCTCCTCAGGGAAAACAAACTGGACGCCCCGGACGTTTTCAAGCTATTCAAGGTCCTGAGCTGCTTCGGCTACAACTGCGACAACTTGCCTTTATGCATTGACGAAGCCGTAAACGAAGTTATTAATTCAATCGAAAGGGACGGCCACATCCACCTGCATATGCACGAACATACCCATAGCGCAGTGAAAGAGATTATGAATAACTATTCCAGTGTGTGGATGTGAACGTCAAGAAAGTGCTCAAAAATAATTAACCTAAAAGTGCTCAAAAATAATAACCTTGAAAAAGAGAAGTAGAAAAAGAGAAGTGGAAAGGGAAGTAGAAAGAGAACGGGTAAATTCCCGTTTCTGGTTTTCATTCTTAATTATGTGCGTTTTTTCCGCCTTTTTCCTTATCCCAGCGTGCAAGCCGTAACTTCCCCGCTTAGATTGAGTCTCAGTATCTCGACAGCTGTTTCGAAGTCATCGGTCTGCCCGAGCGCCCACATCATTTTTACCAGAGCAGTTTCGGGAAGGGTGTCTTCACCTTCGATTGCACCTGCTTTCAGGATATCTCGGCCCGTATCATAGACGCGGTCGCATATCCGGCCACTCAGGCACTGGGTTGTGATTATCACGGGCATTTTTGCTGCCACTGCTTTCTGGATATAGGGGACCCACTTTGTGGAGACATGCCCAAGCCCTGTCCCTTCGATTACCAGACCTTTATAGCCTGCATTTATGTAATGGTCGAGGATTTCCGGGTTAGCACCGGGAGTGAACTTTACAAGGGCACATTTAGGTTCCATGCCAGGCTTGAACTGCAGGCTTTTTTCTCCGCGCTTCGTATAGTCAATAAGGGTTTTGATTTCCCTGGTCTCGTAGTCGACTGTCCCTATGGGCAGGGAGTTTACGGACTTGAAGGCGTCCCTGCGGGAGCTGTGCATTTTCCTTACTTTTGTGCCGCGGTGAATCTCACAGTAGTCTTCCGAAGTCGTACCGTGCATGACCACCGAGACTTCGGCAATGTCGCTTACCGCAACGCAGGCTGCGCAGATGGCGTTCATGGCGTTGTCACTGCTGGGACGGTCGGCACTTCTCTGGGAACCCACGAAAACGATTGGGACCGGGGTATCGATCATGAAGGAAAGGGCGGCTGCCGAGTACATCATGGTGTCCGTCCCATGGGTCACAATGATCCCTTCGGCACCAGCTTTGATTTCTTCCACAGCGGCCTTTGCAAGGTTTTCCCAGGATGCCTGGTCCATGTTCTCGGAAAGGATACTTGAGATTACCCTGCCCTTGAAATCGGCAATTTCCTTGAGTTCGGGAATTGCGGAAAGGATGTCATCGGCGGTAAACTGGGAAGTAACAGCCCCTGTCCGATAGTCGATCTTGCTTGCAATGGTCCCGCCAGTGGAGAGGATCGCTACCTTTGGGAGTTTTCCCTGTCCGGAGGCTGCTGCTTCTGGCCCGGGCTTTGCTTCTTTTGTTCCGGCCCCAGCCTCTTTTTCCTTTTCGCTCTCCAGAAGGGTAACCCGGACTTCATCCCTGCAAAAGCCCGCATTATAGCCGCTTTTCATCTTAATTGTAATGTACCCTTCCATGGAAGGCATGACCTTGCCTTCGTACACGCTGCCGTTCTTTTCTATGCGTACCCAGTCGCCCTGTTTGAATTCCATGATCAGTCCCTTTTTCTGAGTTTTGAAATATTGAGTGATCGTGATTTTATTGAGTGATATAGTGAAGTTTAATTTCTGAATTTTCCATACCTAAGAGGTCAACGTACTATTAAAAAGTTAATTGAAGGGAAAAGTTAATTGAAAACTTATTTGCATTCGGTATTTTCCGTAAATCAGTCTTTCCTGTACTTTCGGCCTTTCCTTTTCGGCCTTTCCGTACATTCAACCTTTCCTGTACTCTTCCACCACGCCCAGAAGAGCTTCAAAAGCTGAGTCTATGGAGTCTTTCAGGGTTATGATTTCTTGGGAATTGAACTCGGTTTCGGAATTTCTTTTTGAAAGGTAGCGTTCCATTTCTTCGGGGGCCGGGCCTCCGGTTACTTTCCGACGCTCGATATTCGATACCGGGTCAAGGGCTTCAAGTACCATTTTTTCCGTCAATCCCCTGCCCGAAAGGGACTCCCCTAGCACGACTTCGGCCACGGAGTCTATCTTTTCCAGGGTGGGAGTTTCCTCTTCCCTTGCCAGAACCCCTACAAGCTGGTGGGCGGTCCTGAAGGGAATTCCGGTTTCCCGGACAAAGGTGTCCGCAAGCTCGGTGGCGGTGGTAAACCCTGTGACCGCCTGGGCTTCAAGCACTTCGGGGCGGACTTTCATGGTCCTGACCATACCTTCCATTACCCTGACTGACGCCCTTACGGTTTCCACGGAGCGCCAGATGTTCGGGGTAGCTTCCTGCAGGTCCCGGTTGTAGCTTAGGGGAAGGGCCTTGCAGATCGAGAGCAGGGTCATGAGAGCCCCGACCGCCACGCCTGTTTTCCCGCGCATGAGTTCGGCGGTGTCCGGGTTTTTTTTCTGGGGCATGATAGAGGAGGTGGAAGCGTAGGTGTCGTCCAGCTCGATAAAGTTGAATTCGGAAGAAGACCAGACCACCAGTTCCTCGGCCATCCTGCTCATGTTGATCATGAGGTTTGCAAACACGGAGGCGCACTCGATTAGGAAGTCCCTGCTGCTCACAGCATCCATGGAATTTTCCAGCATGCCGGCAAAGCCCAGGAGTTCCTGGGTCCGCTTCCGGTTGAGGTCAAAGCCCGTGGATGCGAAAGCCGCAGCCCCCAGGGGGCAGAGGTTGACCCTGGAAAAGGCGTCAAGCACCCGGTCAAAGTCCCTCCCGAAAGCTGCTTCATGGGCACATAAATGGTGGGCGAGGGTCGTCGGCTGGGCGTGCTGCAGGTGGGTAAAGCCGGGCATGAGGGTGTTTGCATGCTCTTCGGCAAGGGCAAGGAAAGTCTTCCTGAGGGCAAGCAGCTCCTCGAGCAGGCCCAGCAGTTCTTCCCTGAGAGTCAACCTGATACAGGTCGCAACTTCGTCATTCCGGGAACGCCCGGAGTGCATCCTGCCTCCCACGTCTTCTCCCACCATGTCGATTAGCCTGGATTCAAGGGAGATGTGGATGTCCTCATAACTGAAATCAAGCTTTTCCATGCCCTCTTCCCTTATCTTCAAAAGCCCGTCCAGGATTTTGCCGCAGTCCTCGGCCTCAATGATCCCCTGCTCCTTCAGCATCACGGTATGGGCAAGGTCCACCGCGATATCAGCATCAAAAATCCACCTGTCAGCTTCCATGGAAGAGGTGTAGCGCAAAATTTCCTCATCCGGGGCTGCTTCTAACCTGCCTCTACGTAAAATATTACTCATCTGGGTCCCTCTGTGATATTCGTGAAATGAATTTATGTGAATGATTTGTGCAATATATTTGTGCAATATATATATCTATGAATGGTTTGTGGATATGAGTTTGTATTAATTTTCTGATGGTCTGAATTTGATATGGTATTAATGTGATATTGAAATTTTGCTGCCTGTTCAGCAAGCAGGCAGAATACTCAAAGTCTGTCGCGTGGTATTGCTCCAAACAGATAAATATGAATCGCTTTCCCTGATCTACGATATTTTTGGGGATTTTTGTATTTAGAGACTTTTGCCCTTATTTTCCATAAATAGTTTCAGGAACATTTTCCGACCCTTTAAATTTCCCCGAATCTTGCAAAAAAACTAATCAAGAATTAGAGCATAAAATTAACTGATGTCCGTAGTTGCAAAGTACAACAAATTGTCAGCAGTCTACGATTTAATGGAATCCCCTATGGAATCATTTTTTTACAGCAAATGGCGAAAAGAAGCTCTTTCGGGCTTAAGGGGAATGGTCCTGGAAGTAGGGGTAGGAACCGGAAAGAACCTGAAATACTACTCTGAAGAATGCTCGGTCATAGGCATCGACAACAGCGAAGGGATGCTCGAAAAAGCCAGGGAAAAAGCCGAAGGCTTGAAAAACGTGACCCTGCTTTTGATGGACGCCGAACATCTGGAATTCCCGGACAACAGTTTTGACTACGTGATAACGACCTTTGTCCTCTGCTCGATCCCGGACCCCATAAAAGCCCTGAAGGAAATGCACAGGGTCCTGAAACCCGACGGCGAAATGATCAACCTGGAACATATGAGGAGCAATAACCCTTTGATTGCTGCCTATGAAGATTTCATCAACCCGATTTCTGCCCTGACAGGCATTAATGTGAACCGGAGGACCGTTGAAAATATAGGAAAGGCAGGGTTTAAGATTAAGGATGTAAAAAACCTGGCTTTCAAGGACGTGTTCCGGAAGATCAGATCGAAACCTTGAATACTTTTTTTTCATCCGGAAGTCTGGACTAAGGCACCATACTTAGAATTATTTATTCCAAGGATATAATCTTAAACAATAATAACTAATTCTTAAATGGATGCTGGGGAAAACAAAGCGCTATCTTCAGGTTACACGAGTCATTTTGAAGTACAACCTGCTGCTCGGACTTTACAGGGACCTTCACGCCGGTTATATTTCAACCCCTCAATGTACCTGTACCTATGACCTGGAGAACCGGGACACGGCTGTAAAGCTCAGGAAGGCGTTTGAGGAGCTGGGCCCTACTTTTATCAAGATGGGGCAGACCATGAGCAAGCGTCCGGACCTTGTGCCGCCGACCTATGTCGTGGAGATGATGAACCTTCAGGATAAGGTTAGACCCCTTTCTTTTGAGGAGATGACGGATTCCCTGGACCTTGCCTGCATCTGCGAGTACGACCCTCCTGCGCTGCGGAAAAAGAAAAAGAGCCGGGAAGAAATGGAGGCTTCCGGGAAGAGGAAGAGCCAGGCTTTCATTGAAATTTTTGATGAGTTTGATACTACGCCCATTGCAAGCGGCTCCATTGCCCAGGTATATAAGGGAGTTCTGGACGGGGAGTCCGTGGCTGTTAAAATTCTTCGTCCGAACCTTATTGACAACATAAATACGGACCTTTCCATTATTGACGATTTCAAGCCCATCGTAAAGAGAGTGCTAGGAATCGGGAAGAACTTTGACATAGACGCATTTCTTGAAGAAATCCGGGATATGCTTACGCGGGAAGTTGACCTCAGGATCGAAGCCATGAACATGCGGCGTTTCGAGGACAATTTCAAAAATGAGAAAAAAGTCTCGGTACCTAAAATCTATCCTGATTACTGCTCTGCAAATGTCCTGACCATGGAGTTCATCGAAGGGGTCCAGATAAAAGACGTCTTTGACATGGACGTGCCCGGGTCGAAAAAATCCGAGTATACAAGAATAATAACACGGAGCTACCTCAAACAGGTCTACATCGACGGCTTCTACCACGCAGACCCCCATGGGGGAAACATGCTTGTCCGGGAGGATGACACTATTGCAGTTATCGATTTCGGGGCAGTCGGGAGCATTGATGACGAACTCAAGCGGAACATGCTGGAGTTTTACTACGCGGTCAACAACCGGGACGTGGAAGGGGCTACCGAAGGCTTCCTGAAAATCGGGAAAGCAAAGCCAGGAGACGTGGATCTCCGGAGGCTCAAGAAGGACATGGATGACCTTATCGCAAGCCAGAACTACGGGCTTGAGGGCAGACAGAGCGACAACTACGCAAAACTCGGGATGAAATACGACATCAAGCTTCCCGGGGAGTTTTCAACCCTCCAGCGGGCAATCCTCCTGATTGAAGGGGTCTGCCTGGAACTCGACCCCCGCTATAAAATCCAGACAATCGCGATTCCGGTCCTTATGGACGCCTACAAGAAACTAAGCACTCCGAAGAGAGCTGCCCTCCATCTCGAACTTTCAACCGAGCCCGGGGACGAAAAGGCTGAAATCAGGGCTGCTGTCCGGGAACTGGCTGACAGGGTGGGAGATATGGGGGACCGGCTTCTGGAAGTGCAGGAGAAAGAAAAAAAAGGTAGGGGCTTTTCGAAAGAATTCTACGTTGCGGTCCTGCTTATCCTTTCCACCTATATCCTGCTGAGTGGAGGGGCTTTTGCCTGGGTGGGAGCAGCCGGGTTTGCGGGAGCGCTTTTAATCTGGCTGCTGGCACTTCTCAGGACCTCCTGAAGTGGTTGATGAGTGGCTGTGAATAGCTATCTGCGAGTGGCTGTCAACGGCTATCTATGAGTTTTGATAAAAAAGCTCTAATAAAAGAGAGTACAAAATAAATGAGTAAAATAAGTGAGATTAAATAAGCGAGATAAGTGAGTAAAAAGTGGGTAAAATAAGTGAGTAAAATAAATGGAAACTTAAAAACTCAGATCCATTAATGTGGGGGTGACTGCCCTGGTGCAGGAAACTATAAAAATAGAAAATATAGAGTGCGATCACTGCGTCATGCGGGTCGGAAGAGCTATCGCTGCCGTTAAAGGGGTAACGGAAGTCGATGTAAACCTTGAGAAAAAAGAAGCGGTTATAGATTTTGAAGAGAATGAAACCAATCTGGGAGAGATCAAGGCTGCAATCAGGGATGCCGGGTATGAGCCCGGGTGAAACAGGGGCATTCCAGGATTAAATAAGGGCATTGATGGTTTATTACTGATTATTTTTTGTTTATTGTTAACTTTATAAAAGAAGGGGGGTTGAACATTACTCAGGAAACCATAAGAATTGAAGGCATGTCCTGCGGACACTGCGTCATGACCGTCAAAAAAGCAATTGAATCCTTGGAAGGCGTAAAGGAAGCAAATGTGAGTCTGGAAGATAAAAAGGCAGTTGTTGAATACGACGAAAAAAAGGTCAAGCTTGAGGATATCAGGGCTGCGGTAAAGGAAGCAGGGTATGAACCTGTATGATTTATCCTGTTCTTGAAGCCCGGACCGCTTTTTACAACAGTAGGGGCACCTGGACAGAATCATTATATACGAATAAGTGCAGATTTTGATATACAGGAAAACACAAGCGTGTGTTTAACTGCTGATGCTTTGGGGGTGAAAACATCAGGGAGACATCACTGATCGTGGATGACATGGTCTGCAGGTACTGCAAGAACATGGTCTCCAGACTTGTTAGCTCTATCAACGGAGTTTCTCGTGTAAACGTAAACGTTCCGGACAGGACTGTAAATGTGACCTACGACAGCAAGAAAACCGATGAATACGTCATAAAAATGACCCTGCTCGAAGCCGGGTACAGGCTTTAAGCTATTCAGGAACCGGACACGGGGGGTGGCTGCCCTTCCAGAGGGCCCGGGTTCCGGAACAGGCGGCATTTCAATGGATTTCAGGATAAAGGTCTACGGCATGACCTGCGGTCATTGCCAGAAAAGGGTAGCTGAGGCCATCTCCTCGCTGGAGGGGGTAGAATTCGCGGAGGTAGATCTCAAAACAGGAGAGGCCGAAGGCAGCTTTAATCCCGAAAAAGTGAGCCTGGATGATATAAAGGAAGCTGTTCGTAAAGCAGGATATGAAACTGAACAAAAAGAATCCTTAATGGTTACTACCGAAGAGGTCCCTGAAACAACTGAAGAAGAAGTTCCTGAAACAGTGGAAGAAGAGCTTACGGCAACTGTACCTGAACTTCCTGAGGAGAAAGTCACTCCCGAAGAAGAGGTTAAGGCCGGCGGGGAAGCGGAGGCCGAAAAGGAAGGAGAGGTTTCCAGGGGAGCAGGGACTGGAGAGGAAGGAGAGAATGAACCATCCCCTAAAACCATTCCTGGAGCCCCCCCTAAAGAGATCACCCTTCGGGTTTCGGGCATGACCTGCGCTGCCTGTGCGGCAAATATCGAGAGGGTTCTGAAAAAGAAGGAAGGCGTGAAATCCGCAGCCGTAAATCTTCCGCTCGAAAAAGCCAGTGTGAGTTTTGAACCGTCCCGGATATCTCCGAAAGAAATAGAGGAAGCCATCGAGTCAATCGGGTACGGGGTAGAAAAGGATACCGCTACTCTGGATCTGCAGGGCATGACCTGTTCGGCCTGCGCTGCAAACATCGAAAAGGTCCTGAACAAAACCGAAGGGGTAATTTCGGCTTCGGCAAATTTCCCGCTGGAAAAAGCTGTTGTGGAATTCGATTCTTCCCAGGTCTCGGTCCGGGAAATGATTGCAGCTGTCGAGAGCATTGGCTACAGGGCTTCTGTAAAGGTCGAAACCGCGGAATATGAGGATAGGGAACGGGAGTTTCGGGAAGCTGAGATCCGTAAGCAAAAGAATAACCTGCTCATTGCCCTGGCTCTGGGGATACCCATCTTTTTTGGAAACATGAGGATGATGTTTCCTTTTTTTTCCTTCGTTCCCGCCTTTCTTTCTGACCCGATTGTGTTATTTGTGCTGGCAACCCTGGTCCTCCTCTTTCCGGGGAGGCAGTTTTTCGTAGGGACTTTCAAGGGTTTCAAGCACGGCGTAACCGATATGAACCTCCTGATCGCCGCAGGTACAGGATCAGCTTACCTGATAAGCGTGGCCTCGACTTTCCTTGACCTGGGACCCGGCTACGACAGTACTTACTACGACACGGTTTCTTTCCTGATTATTTTCATTGTCCTTGGCCGCTACCTGGAAGCCAGGGCAAGGGGGAAGACTTCGGAAGCCATCAGGAAACTGATGGGGCTAAGGGCAAAGACTTCCCGGATCCTGGTTGAAGGAGAAGAAAAGGAGGTCCCCGTTGAAGAGGTGGTCGTAGGGGACATTGTGGTGGTCCGTCCCGGCGAAAAGATCCCTGTGGACGGGGTTGTTACGGAAGGAAACTCGGCGGTGGACGAGTCCATGCTGACCGGGGAGAGCATTCCCGTGGAGAAGGGAACAGGCGACATGGTTATCGGGGCTACCCTGAACAAGACCGGGACTTTTAAGTTCAGGGCCACGAAAGTCGGGGCAGACACTGCCCTTGCCCAGATCATCAAGCTCGTGGAAAGCGCCCAGACCATGAAAGCACCCATCCAGCGGGTTGCCGATGTCTTTGCCGGAAATTTTATCGTAGCTGTACACATAATTGCCCTGCTTGCGTTTTTCTTCTGGTTCTTTATAGGATACTGGCGCTACGGCGTGGGCGAGTCCGGTTCCCTCCAGGGAATTAGCCCTTTCCTTTTTTCCCTGCTGATAGCAATCACCGTCCTTGTAATTTCCTGCCCCTGTGCCGTGGGCCTGGCAACCCCTGCAGCGATCATGGTAGGCACGGGCAAAGGTGCGGAAAACGGGATACTGATCAAGGGAGGGGAAGCCCTTGAGAGGGCACACAAGCTTGATACGATCGTTTTTGACAAGACAGGGACCCTTACCGAAGGAACCCCGAAACTTACGGACGTCCTGCCGGCCTCCGGCAGGGAGGAAAATGAGGTGCTTTTCGTTGCAGCAACGGCTGAAAAAGGATCAGAACACCCTCTTGGAGAAGCGGTGGTCAAAGGGACTGAGAAGCAGGATATAAAGCCCGGGAATGCAGCGGATTTCAAATCGATTCCCGGCAAAGGGGTGGAAGCCTACTTCGAAGGAAAAAGGGTTCTCCTGGGCACCCGGAAGCTGATGGAAGAAAACGGGATTTCTTTCAGGGAACTTGAAGCCGATATGAGTAAGCTTGAGGAAAACGGAAAGACGGCAATGCTCATTGCCCTTGAAACCGAAGCCCTGGGACTGGTTGCCGTAGCTGATACCCTTAAAGAGAGTTCGAAAGACGCGGTTCAGATTCTCCGGAAAATGGGAATCGAAGTTGTGATGATAACCGGAGACAATGCCTCAACCGCAAATGCCATTGCAGCTCAGGTCGGGATTGAGAGGGTGCTTGCCGAAGTGCTGCCCGAAGCCAAGGCGGGAGAAGTCAAGGAACTTCAGGAAGAAGGCAAACTCGTAGGAATGGTGGGCGACGGGATAAATGACGCTCCTGCCCTGATCCAGGCCGACGTGGGGATCGCCATGGGCGCGGGAACTGATGTGGCCATGGAATCCGCCGAAATCGTGCTGATCAAGAACGACATCATGGACGTGGTCGCCGCCCTTCGCCTGAGCCGTCTGACCATCCGCAAGATCAAGCAGAACCTGCTCTGGGCTTTCGGATACAATGCCCTTGGCATCCCCATAGCTGCAGGAATTCTCTATCCTTTTGTAGAGCGCATCCTGATCTCCCCGGAACTTGCAGCAGCGTTCATGGCCCTTAGTTCGGTTTCAGTGACCACCAATTCGTTGCTCATGAAAAGAAGTAAGATTAAATAATTTCAGGGTGGATACTCCTGTGGTTCAATAATTTAAGGAAGAATCAAGACATAATAACCATATATCTGAGAAAAGATGGCTAAATATCTGAGAGAAGAGGACTAAATATTCAGGGCGGATGCCTGCAAAATCTTTCGAATCAAATTGTGTTCCGACCAAACCTTTTATGATCGAAAAGTAACCATCTACATTTAAAATAACTTCAACACTTAAAACAACCAGTAAGCTTCGAACAATTTTAAGAGATATAGTCTCTACAGTAAACGGGTGAACTCCATGGTGAAATTTGGACCTAAGGACAAAAGGACAAGGCTTGTACTCCTTGCAAGCTTTGCAACCTCTATAGTGATCTTGAACCTGTTTTTGTTTGGAGCGATCCTGACCAACATGATTCGGGGGGACATGTCCTACACCCACGTGGATATGGTGGCAGGTGCAGTTTTCGTCTTTGTTATAACCATGATAATTTCACTGTCCCTCTGGCCGAAAATCATTGACCGGCTTGAGAGCAGGGAAGAAAGCAAAAAAGCCTCCTGATCTCCGGGAATTACCTATTACCATGCAAGCAATTATATCAAGATTAATAATTCAAATCCAGGTGTTAATATGAAAAACTCCATTAGAAAACTGGGGCTCATAGGGGCCGGCCTCTGTGCAATGACCGAAGAAAAGATCGATGCACTCGTAAAGGATCTGGTCGATAAAGGGGACATAAATAAGGAAGAAGGCAAAAAACTGGTTCTGGATATGCTCGAGGAGAGCAAGAAACAGAAAACCGATCTTGAGAAGAAAATTTCAGAAAAAATCCAGGAAACAATCTCAAAAACCGATTTCATTTCCAGAAAAGACATGCAGGAACTTGAAGCCAGAATCGAGACCCTGGAAGAAGAAGTCAGGAAAATGAAAAATAAAGAAAAGATGTTTTTCAAGTGAAAACGATCTTTTCTTTTTTAGTTCAGGTCCTGTTCTATATGCATCTGTTTTTTAGTTTCTGTTTTTAAGACCCTATTTTTAAGACCCTATTTTTAAGACCCTATTTTTCAGGTTCTGTTTTTGCAGGTGGGATATATTTTTTTACAGTTCTTCAATCACGATGTCTTCCTCAAGGCTCACATTTTCAAGCAGTGCCTCAAGTTCTGCCATATCTGCTTCAAGTTCCAGGATTTCTGCTTCGTTTATCTCCAGATCTCCTGAATCCTGGGCTTCTTCTCCTGCTTTAGCAACATCGGAGTTAATTTCCGATTCTTCGACTTCAGCTGCATCGTTCCCGACGCATCCGGAACCTACAATCCAGACTATTAGGGCAGAAAGAATCAGCAGGTGAGCGAATTTGACCATTGAATTCCTCCTTAAATTCCGGTTTCCCCGTCTTCTTCAGAGGAACTCCCAGTTTCTTCATCCTCCGTGTCATCTTCGCCTTCGTCGTCTGCATCGTCATCGTCTGCATCGTCGTCTATTTCATTTGAATTGAGATCTTCAGAACCAGTTTCTTCATTGTTATCTCCGGTTTCATATTCTTTAAGTTCATTAAAGATTTCTTTCAAGAGCTCGTTTGCTTCGTTTATGATTCCAAGAGCTTCACGCAACTGGTTGTTTGCTTCCTCAATCTCTTCCGTTCCTGAGTTTTCATCCTGGTAAGTTAATTTAACCTCTTCCTGCTTTTCCCGGGCATCTCCCATTAAATCGTCGTACTTGTCAAGTTTGTCTTCCAGCTCTTCCAGCTCATCGAGTTCCTCGGTATCCTCGGTGTTTCCTTTCATAGTCTGGATTCTATCGCGGAGCACCTCTGAGAGGGATTCGGACTTGTCCAGGGATTCCTCCATTTTCTCGCTGACAGTCTGGCCTGCTTCGATAGATGCGTTTTTCTTGGCGTTGTTCCAGACTCCCCTTACGGATGTGGCAGAATTTGCGAAGTCTTCGATCTTGGCATCTTCAGGGGCATCTTCAATTGCTTTCTTTTCTTCTTCAAGCTGTTCTATCTTTTCTTCGATAGCGTCAATTCTCTCTTCTGTACTGTTGCTGTTTGACTGCTCAAGGTTGTATATTATGTTCTCGAGGTGGGCTATCATGTAGTCGATGCTTGAGGTAAGATATGCCCTGGTAGCTTCCCTTTGCGTATCCCCAAATTCTCCATTCCGGATCTGGCTCCTGATCCTGAGAAAAGCCCCTTTCGCGCCCTGGTATTCTCTTCTCCGGTTCTGAACTTCTTCTTTCAACTGTTTCTTTTCCTGGATCCTTTGCTGTATCAGTTCCTTTTTCTTGAGAGGTTCGAAATCTGAATCTTCTTCGTCTGCTCCCTCTTCAGTATCTGCATCCTCTTCAGTGTTTGAACCTTCGGAATCTGCTACTTTCCATGACTTCCCGTTCTCAGCTCCATTTTCTACACCCTGTCCGTTTCCGGCAAGGGCGGTTGCAGGTAGGATGCTGAAGAGGAGAAGTATGATAGTAAAACAGGATAAATAGCGTATGACTTTCCCTGATTTTTCCATCTGATTGCCTCCATTAATCTGTTATAATTTTGTAACTGCTGCTCTATTGGAAAGGAGAAAATATAAGCATTCTTTCCGGAAAATCCTTGATGGATTGAAGCACGTGAATTTTAAAGCTTGATAAAGTCTTATTTTTCTTATTAAAACTTTATTATGTCTTAAAATATCAGGGTCTTCTGGAGGAAAGTAAAAGATTTATGTTAAAACCCCATTTATCACTGCGTGAATTTTAAAAAGCTCTTCACGTTCACCTGCATATTATGTTCCCTCCTTTTTGTCCAGGGAACAGCCCTTGCTGCAACCGTGCACGGGAACGTTTATGAGTGGTACAGTTTCGAGCCGCTTAATAACGCCGTGATTGAAGTAAATTCGACCCCCGAGCAGTACTTTGTTGCAGTGGACGCTGTATATTCCTTCAACCTGCCGCCTGGAAATTATCTTGTAAAAGCCAGCTATTTTGAAAGAAATACCATAGTGTATGCGGCTGAAGAGACGGTTAAGATAACTGAAAACGGGGATTACGTAGTTGACCTTCTCCTCTTTCCTGCATACGAGGAAGAGCTCCTGAACCAGAGCGAATTTGAAGAATTTGATAAGGATTTTGAAGAAGCGGAACTTGTGAGCGAGGACAGTTCCGAGAACACCATGTACGCAGCCCTGTTACTGGTCCTCTGTATTCTGCTTTTTACCGGATATTTCTGGAAAAAAATACACGGGAAACCCCCGGAAATTTCGGATGATCCTTTGAAGGAAAACAAACAGTTGAGTGAAGAGAGCCCCGGAAGTGTAGGGAATGCTCTGGAAAACTTTGAGGAATTCAAAGAAAATACCGGAAATTTTGAAAGTTCCTCAGAAACAAGCCCTGAATCTTCTGCCTTACAGGCTGCTGAAGAAGATACCCGGAAACCTGCGGCAGAGGTTCTGGAACCCGAAGCCTACTCTTCGAAAAAAGAAAAATCTGAAGATAAAACCTCAGTAACCGAAGTCACTTCAGAAGTCGAATCAAAAGAAGGACGGGGTGAATCAAAACTTGCTGTATCCCCTCCACTTTCACAGACGCCGGAAGAACCGATCGCAGAAGTCCCGGATATAGATATCCAGCATGATCCTGAAGCTTACCTTCCGGAAGACCTTAAGGAGGTTCTGGAACTCATCCGTGCGAGCGGGAACCGGATTACCCAGCTGGAGCTCAGAAAGAAATCCCGTTATTCCGAGTCCAAGGTAAGCCTGATGCTCTCGGACCTGGAAGAGCGAGGGATGATTGAAAAGTTCAAGAAAGGAAGGGGAAATATTATAAGGATCCAGGATGAGCATGTCTTAAAAAGGGATAATGAAAATAAAAAGGATAAGAAAGGGGAAAGTTCCTGAAATCGTTGAAGATCCCTGGATTGAATACTTCCTCTCCAGGAATGAGACTTCTTCTGAAAAACCGAAAATAGCAAATTATATAACTGAATTCACCTACTAACAGCAGGAAGTATGGGAATACATTTGAAATATTTTAAACTATGATGATTTTAGTTAATACCCTTTTTGCTTCTCATATCTTGAAGATACTTCATAACTGAAATTACACCGAGGGACAATATGCGAGTTTCCATGGACATTGAATTAAAGGATGTGCCCGGGCAGATGCTTTTAGCCCTTCAGCCTCTGTCAGAATGCAGGGCTAACCTGATAACTGTTCTGCACCACCACCAGAAGCTTACCCCCCGAAAAACGGTTCCTGTGCAGCTCGTACTCGAGACCAGACCCGAAAATATCGCAGCCATCAAGGCAAGGCTCGAAGAGAACGGAATCAAAGTCGTAAGGGTCGGTGAGCACCGTTTCAGGGAAAGTATTAACGTGGTCCTGATAGGGCACGTAGTCCATACCGGGATTCAGGATACCATTGATGAAATAGACAAGACCGGATTTGCCGAGGTTGCGGACCTTACCCTTTCCATGCCAGGTATTGATATGCTTTCTTCAGCTCTCATAAAAATCAATGCCCTGGGGAAAGAAGAAATCCAGAAGTCACTTAACATCCTGAAAGAAGTATCAGCAAAGAAAGACCTGCTGATGGTCCTGCCAATAGACGTCCAGGCTTGAAAAAAAGATTTTAGGAGAATTTTAAGATGAAAACAGTACGCTGTTCCATTATCGGATTCGGTGCGATCGGACAGGGTGTAGCCGAAGTGCTCCTGATGAAGAAAGAGTACCTGGAAAATATGGGCCTTGACGTCCGCGTGATTGCAGTAGTGGACTCGAAAGGTGCAACCCTCTCTCCCGAGGGGGTGAACCTTGCTGACTGCCTTGCCCGCAAAAGGGAAAAGGGAACAGTTGCCCTGGAAAAAATCACGGGCCTTGAAGTCATCAAATCCATAGACCATGAACTGGTAATCGAAACAACTCCTACTAATATCGAAACCGGGGGAGCCGGGCTCCAGAACATGCTTGCAGCTTTCGAAAAAGGACTGGACGTTGTTACTTCTAACAAGGGCCCTCTTACCCTAAACTACCGGGACCTCGTGAAAACCGCAAAGGCAGCAGGTTCGAAGTTCAGGTTTGAGGCAACTGTTGGCGGTTCGATGCCAGTCATCAACTTTGCAAAAGAAGTCCTGGCCGGAAACAATATCAGAAGCGTCAAAGGCATCCTGAACGGGACCTGTAACTATATCCTGACAAGGATGCTGGAAGAAAGGGCAAGTTACACCGACATCCTTGCCGAGTCCATGGAACTCGGGATTGCGGAGACAGATCCAACTTACGATGTTGAAGGAATCGATACCGCCTGCAAACTCGTAATCCTTGCAAACGCCATTTTCGGGCTTGACACCACCTATGGGGATGTCGACGTTACAGGAATTACAAAAATCACTCCCGAAGCCCTGGAAATGGCTTACGAGAACGGACACGTGATCAAACTCATAGGAGAGGTCAGCAGGGACCGGATCCATGTGGCTCCCAGGCTTGTTCCCATTAACCACCCCCTGGCTGTAGGAGGGACCCTCAACGTGGCTTCCCTAGATACCGAACTTGCAGGAGAAATCACTGTTACGGGCAGAGGTGCCGGCTCTGTGGAGACCGCAAGTGCAATTCTCAGTGACCTTGTCTCGATTTACAGGGAGCAGTGAAAGGAAACAGAAAGGCTGCGGATCAAAATCCGGATGCCCGAAGAGCTAAAATAGCTAACACATCGTAAACCAAAAAAATAAAAGCTGCTGGGACCATGACGAGCTTCAGGGAATTTGCAGAGACCTGCCAGGCCATCGAGAAAATATCGAGTACCATAGAAACCACGAATAAGGTTGCGGAATTTCTACGGAAAGTGGAAGTTGAAGAACTGCCCCTGGCAACCCACTTTATCATGAGTGAAGTGTTCCCTGCCTGGACAGGAAAACAGCTGGGGATAGGGACCAGCCTCCTTTATGCGTCTCTTTCGAAAGCGTCGGGGATGTCGGTAAAGAGTATTGAAGCCCTGATCCGGACCACAGGGGACATAGGGGAGACCGCCCTCCTGATCCTGAAGGAAAAGAAGAAAAACCAGATCACTTTTACTTCTTTCCTGGAAGAGGAGTCCGAATTTTCCATCTCCGAAGTCTACCAGCGTTTCATTACCGCTTCCGAAGCCACGGGAAAAGGCTCCCAGAACTTGAAAATCAAAAATCTTCAGTTCCTTTTCAACTCTTCCAACCCCAGGGAAGCAAAGTTCATAGCCCGCCTCGCCCTTGAAGAGCTGCGCATCGGAGTTGGGGAAGGCGTCGTCAGGGATGCTATTGCAAAGGCTTTCAACGTGCCGGCAGATGTTGTGGAACAAGCTTTTATGGTCACAAACGACCTGGGGGATGTGGCTGCCGCAGCCAAGGCCGAGGGAGTTGAGGGCCTGAAAAAGCTTGGGATCGAAATAAACCGCCCCATCAAAATGATGCTCTCCCAGATCAGCCCGGACATCGATGCTGATATCAGGGACATGAAGGAAGCTGCAATCGAATGGAAGTTCGACGGAGCCAGGGTCCAGATCCACAAGGACAGAAATTCGGTAACCATTTTCTCAAGGAAACTCGAAAACGTAACAAACTCCCTCCCCGACCTTGTGGACATCGTCCGGAAGCATGTGAAAGCTGAATCCGCAATCCTGGACGGGGAAGCCGTAGCTGTGGCAGAAGACGGCAAACCGAGGGCTTTCCAGGAGATCCTGAAGCGTTTCCGGCGCAAGTATGACGTGGCTGAGAAAGCCGCCTCTATTCCGATTCAGCTCAATCTCTTTGACATCATGTACCTGAACGGGGAGACCCTTATCTACCTCCCCCTCCGCGAGCGGCGAAAAGCCCTCCGGTCCTGCGTGGAAAGTTCGGTTGAGGATTCCAGGTCCATTTCCGTAGACGAGCAGGTCATCACAGGCGATCTCGAACTCGTGGAAAAGATATATCAGGAAGCCCTGGATGCCGGGCACGAAGGCATCATGGTCAAAAATCCGGATTCCATTTATTCCCCTGGAAAACGTGGTAAGAACTGGCTCAAGAAAAAGCCTCTAATGGAAACCCTTGACCTTGTGGTCATCGGCGCCGAATGGGGTTTCGGGAGACGGGCCAACCTTATAGGCTCGTACACAGTCGGCTGCTACGACTCTGATACAACCCGCTTCCTGCAGATTGGCAAGGTAGGCACCGGTCTGAGTGACGAACAGCTAAAAGAGCTCACAGAAATGCTCTCCGGGCTCATGGGCGGGGAAGCCGGAGGAGTTTTTGCTGTCCGGCCAAAAGTAGTGGTCGAAATCGCTTTCGAAGAAATCCAGAAGAGCCCCAACTACGACTCGGGTTTTGCCCTGCGCTTCCCCCGCTTTATCCGTATCCGGAACGATAAGGCCCCTGATGAAGCTGACAACATCCAGAGGATCGAAAGGGTCTATTCTCAGCAGCGGAAAAAGCTATAAATGTAATCTTTTTTATATCATTAACTCATCAAATTATTTTCGATCAAAGTTGATTATATGTTAAAATTGCAAGTGTACAATTTTGGTAGTCTTAGATGGATGAGAAAATAACCACGATCTGCAAATTGTGTGGAGAACCTTTAGGATCAAATCATAGTGGATCTTGCCCAAAATGTGGAGGATTTGGGAAAAAAGATTTAATTGAAGTTGGAACAACCGTTGTGGTCAATACAGGTCCTATCGAGTTAAATTCAGAAAATGAACATGTTGAAGAAAATAAGAAGATCAAGTGGTTAACTCTCATAATTACCTTATTATCTCCTTTTCTGGGTTTATTACTCACAGGCTTATCTGGAGTTTTAGTTGGTCTTGTGATCAGTGTTATTTCTTATAAGTTGGGCATTAAAGCTTCAAAAATTATTCTTGAACGTGAAATTATAAGAGAAAAATAATTAAGTTTTTTAGATATGAGTACTTTCGATATTCCAGATGGACTCATTATAAACAAAATTTTGGGCTCTGTATAAATGTTCTTTGTGGGCTGAGCCCAATGTTTATTTTAGTTCAAATTCTTCCAAGTTTTCTCTTTTTGTTTTAGTCATCCAAGCTCTTTGGAAGTAACCAGTTTACGGAACTCTGGACACTCAAGGCTTTTCAAGGTTATCAAATATACTTGAACAGGTCATCCCGCTTCATTTCGTGCAGCCTGTCTTTCAGGAGGCTCTTGAGGGGTTTTAAGTCCCCTTTCTTGACGCTGATCGGGGCGATCAGGTGTTTCCAGTTTTCCCATGGGGGCTCAAGCCCAAGGCGGGCTGCGATTTCATCCAGGAGAGGGTCATACTCGTTTTCTTTGACTTTGTCCATCTTGTTTGCAGCTATCAGGGTATCGATCCCGACTTCCCTCAGGAAATCGAACATCTCAATGTCAATGGGGATCTGGTCCCTGGCATCCCAGCGGTCGACGACATCCGGGAAGAAGGGGCCATCTATCACCAGGACTCCAAGCTTGATCCTTTCGGCATTGTTTTCGATGTAGTGTACAATCTTGTCTTTCACGATATCCTGTTTCCGGTCCTTGACCCCGCTCATAAAACCGAAGCCCGGCATGTCGGTGACGAGCAGGTCCGAGAGCTGGACGTGGAAGGGGCGCAGGGTAACCCCGGGGCGTTTTCCGACCCTTACTTTTGCTCCGAAAAGTTCCTTTATGAGAGAGGATTTGCCCACATTGGAGCGCCCGACGAAGAGGATTTCAAGGTTTGTACCGTTTTGTTCCACGGTTTTGCTTGCTTTCATTTTTTCTTTACCTCATTTCTGCTTCTCCAAGCCCGGCATCGAAGGCGTGGAGAAAAGCCTCAAAGGATTCTTCGGGGATGCGTGCCCCTCCCGCGTGAGGATGCCCACCGCCGCTTCCTCCGAACCGGGGAGCAATGCTGCGCAGGAGCCGGTTCACGTCTGCATGCCCCCTGGAACGGATGCTCAGGTCGTATATCCCTTTTTTCGGACGGTGTTCGGCTGCAATACCAACTTCCCTCCGGCCGTATGAGGCTGCGTAGATAGCTGCTTTTGAAATGGAGTTATTCGTATTTACAATATACGCGCTGTTTTTCAGGACTTTCACGTTTTGTTTGACAAAGACCCGGATCTTTTCTTCGTTCAGGGCCGCATCCCGGGCAAGTTCCAGGAGGTCCGGAATCCTTGAAGGAATCCTATCCCTTGAGAGAGGATTCAGGAGAGTCCTCTTGAATTCGTAGTCCTTGCCTTTCTGGAGCACCGCCTGGATCAGGGTCCCTGCCTGGAAGTAGAGGCTTCGCTTGTCCCAGTCCCTTACCCAGTGCTTCACGTGGGGCGTGTTGTCGCAAAAGTCCCCTATAGCCCCGTAGATAGCAACCCTCCTCATGTCCCGGCTCAGAAGATCTTCAAAGACACGGAAGGTTAGTTCAGAACTGCAGGGTCCTGTGCAGTCATTGTAAAACCATTCTTCTCCCCCTTTTTCATCTTCCATACAGCTTTCCGGGAGAGGGTGGTGGTCAATGTAGTAGAGGTTACACTTTTTAGCAAGGTCCTGGAGCCTGGAGTAAAGTTCGAAGCAGTGCCTTTCATTAATTGCGATGTCACAGATGATGAGGTTTTTAACGTCTCTGATCTCGTTCAGCTTATCCAGAAGGCTAACCGGATTTGTGAAGTATACGGATGCATCCAAGTAGGCACTCTTTGCAATGGCACCCGAGCATATCCCGTCCGAATCTCCGTGGGTCAGGATCAGGGTTTTTGCTGTTAGCAAGTCGTGGGGTTCTTTCATTCTGGGCTTCCTTTTTTCTTTTACTTGGGAGTAAAGAAGTTTCCTTTCTTATTTTTAAGCTTTTACTTATTTTCCGACAGAAGGGTTATTCGCCAGAAAGATACCTTGAAAAATCAGATTCTGTCGGTAGATAGAGAAACTGGTTGAAAAAGGTATTAAAGAATGAAATGAGTCGAAAAGGAATGAGCAAATAGAGGAGTTCAAAATGGAATATGCAAAAAAAGGAATGAAAAAATAGAAAACTTAAAAGAAGAAAATTTTGAGGAATAAATAAGAGAAAAGTTATGCTCCCCGGAAATCCGGGAGAGCAGCTCAAAAAGAGTTTCTGAAAAAAGGAAGTCTTGGAGTTTCTGAAAAAAGGGAATCTCAAAAAGAGCGCTTAAAAACGCTCTCCTGAGTAATTTTCAGACGAGCCCTTTTTTCCTGAGCCCTGCAACTCCCAGCAGCCCGAGGGCCGCAAAAAGGGAACCAAAGCCCGGGGTGTCCCCGTAATCCTCTTCGGTCCCGCCGGTTTTCACATGGGTATCATCGGGTTCTTCTTTCTTTTCCTGATTGGATTCCGTTGACCCTGCGGGCTGTTGCTGTTCACTGCTTGCTTCCAGGGTCAGGGTTCCCACATTCACGACAGCAGGGGTATTGGAATCGACTTCTCCCTTGTAGCTTTCAAGGTCAAGGAAAGTTGCTCTGCAGGGGGGCAGCTGGATTTCCCCTTCGCTGTGCATCTGCAGGATGTATTTGATGGTCTTTGCCCCGCCCCCGCTCTGGAGAACTCCTTTATAGCTTGTTTCCCCACTTATGAATTTTGCTTCCGGGGGAACGGTATCTGTTACCGTTACGCTTGAGTCAACGTTACCTGAGTTCTTTACGGTTACCGTGACCGTCAGTTCATCTCCTTCCTCAAGCTGCTGTGTGCTGAGTGATTTGGTAAGGATTATGTTCGGACCGTAGATTTTGGTCTTGTCGGAATTGTCGGATTCGACTTTTTTGCTCGCCCCGTTGGGCAGGGTGAAAGTAGCAACTGCTTTTGGGAAGGTGAAAGTTCCGGGTTTCTCCGGGATAAGCGTATACTTGAAGACGTCCGCAGCAACTTCCCCTGCTTCCAGGGAAAGGGTTGTGCCAAGCTCAATATCTTCTTCAAGCCGCATGCCCGAGACCAGCGTATCCGTAAGTTCGATATCCTTAATAGCGCAGAGGCCGCCATTCCGGACTGACATTGAAACATATACGGGTTCTCCCATGTGGCGCTCTTTTGTTGCACTCTTCGAGACTATAAGATCCCATTTCCGCTTGATCTTTATGGTCTTGGACCCCTCGTCTTCGTACCCTTCATCCTTGAAATCCTCGAACTCGGTCTTTGCGATTATTTTATAATCGGTATCTTCCCAGGGTGCAGGGGTCTTCAATGTGAGGGTAATCGGCTCCAATGCTTCGCCTTTCAGGACCTTTGTGTAAGTGTACTTTGTTTTTCCACTTATTACCTCAAGCCCTGCAGTGTCAATTGTCAGCACAACGTTTTCGGCTTTTGCGTCTCCGTCGTTCTTAACGTTTATCGTCACATCTATCCTGCTATCGGCAGCAGATTTCGGGTCGTAGCTGTTCTGGTCCGTGTCAACGTCGATATCGAAACCGGGTTTTCCCCTGAGGAGAATATCCAGCTGGGCATAAGGGTTCCAGTTGTCAGTTTTGAACTCTATCCCGTTCTTTTTAATGATTTCATAATTAGGGTCCACTTTCTGGGCATAGACCTTTATTTCATCGTCATATTCGAGTTCCAGCCCCGCAGCAAGAGGGCCACTTTTCAGTTCTTCCCCATCTTTTGAAATAGTGACAAACACCGTTCCTTCGTCATGAAAGTCTTCTGCTTTAACTACATAGCCTCCGACTGTGACGGAATCTCCCCAGTAAAGTTTTTTATCGTTAAGCTTCTCCACCCACTCCACATCATCTGCAGCAAGAGCAGCAGTAGAAAGGCAGGAGAGGATAAAAACGATGAGTAATGCCAGAAGTAAGGTTTTTTTAACCATAGTTATCCCTCCCTGAATTGACACTGGTGATGCAGTGCCCTCATCCTCCGGAAATATTAACACATTCTCGTATTCTTTTAGGTATTCTGTTATTGAATTCTTTTAGGTATTCTGTTATTGAATTCTTTTAGGTATTCTGTTATTGAATTCTTTTAGGTATTCTGTTATTGAATTCTTTTATGCATTTTTTAAGTGATGATCGTTATAGATTGGAACGTTGATTATATAACGTGACTAAAGTTTTTCTTCAGGCAATTCAATTTTGCAGCGTTCTTCTCTTTTTTATTGTATCATTTTTGCCTTTATGCCTGTAATTTGACAGATGTCTTTGTAAATATCTTTTTTTAACATATTTTAAGTTTTGCGGATATTTATAATAAATTTTTTGAATTTGTTGTTTGGTGAAGGTTTATGAACCTTTCCCTTTTACCTCCTGAGCCCTGCTGTGCGGAATTAAAGAAAAGTATAAATAGGGGTCAACCTCCCCAAAAATTGGGCTTGAAAAAAGTGTTCAGTGTTTAAGCGCACAGGATGTCTACGTTAACGACCCCTAAACTAAAGACCTGGGGGATTTCCTGCTGAAGTATTACGAAGGGAATGCAATCGGGAAGAGAACATGGTCGCAGGAAGGAGATATTTAAATATCCATGGCAACTTAGTACGTGACATATCCCAAAATAGTGAAATTTACATCCATTAGAGGGGCTTTTCCATGGAACTTGCAAAAATAGTAGAAATTCTTGAAGAAATCGCACCTCCTGAACTTGCGGAGGACTTTGACGAAGGTAGGATAGGGCTAATCCTGGACCTGGAAAATGACGTTCAAAAAATTGCAGTTGCCCTGGACGCAAACGCTTACGTCCTTGAAAAAGCTGCTGAAATCAGGGCGGACCTGCTGATTACCCACCATACCCTGATCTTCAGGCCGGTAAATATAATCTCAAAGCCTCTTGCAACCTCTCTCAGGCTTGCCCTTGAGAACGGCATATCCCTCTACAGCATGCATACCAATTACGACCGGGCTAAAGGAGGAATAAATGATGTGCTTGCGGCACGCCTGGGACTCCGGAATGTCGAGGAAGTCGAAATGGGAAGGATCGGGGAAATCGATCCCTGCTCTTCCGCGGAACTGGCTGCCCGAGTCTCAGAGTACCTGAGAACCCCTATCATGTATGCCGGGGAAAAAGAGGAGGTCAGGCGTGTAATGGTTTACGGGGGCTGTGGTTTTCGGAATGAGTACCTCCAGATTGCCCGAGAAAGGGGCGCAGAAGCCTTTGTGTCCTCCGAACTGAAGCACGACGTCCTCAGGTCGAACGGAGACCTCTGCCTGATAGATGCCACCCACTACGCCACGGAAAACCCAGGGATGGAAGCCCTCTGCCCCAGGCTCCGGGAACTACTCGGCCTTGAGGTGGAATTTATCGAGCAGCCTTCGGGGCTCAAAGCAATACCATGGGGCTGAATTACGTTTTATCCCGAATTTAGAGGTGCCGGATCATGTACGTGGGAAAAGATATCATGGAAAAGGAAAGGGAAATGAAAAGGGAAAACGAAAAACAGGAAAAAATGCCAGATGATGAAGCCCTGGAAACACTGCTCAACGAGCAGCTTAAAAAACAGGTCCGTTCCGATTACAGGCGAAGCCTCGGAAATGAAGCTTGCAGGCGATATAAGGAGTAAGATGCAACGAGTGGATTTCTAAAGGTGTAAAGTATCCACTCTTTCAACTCTTATCTTTCTGGTACTCGAATTGCCGGTTTTTCTTATGATGGCTGCCTGTTTCTCAGTCTTCTTCCATTCGCCGGTTTTCTATTGCCTTTGTAGCTGGAATGTCAATTCCCAATATCTTTTTTGCCGTTTCTGATTGCAGCATTGCGCCTGAAATTAAAATAACCCATCCGAAAGGAAACAGGGCCAATAAGAGGCAATATGCTGAAATCGCAAATATAATCGACTTTCCTGCAAACCCTCTTGTGCTCACCTTAGCCACCCCCGTGTGCTTTTGAAAGGCTTTATGCTTTAGAAGGCTTTATGCTTTAGAAGGCTTTATGCTTTAGAAGGCTTTATAGAGTATATGTACAGGATGTTATATTAACACTTTCTTTAGCTTATATTATAAGCAGCTCACAACTAACAGCTTACACTCGATATGCCGATAAAACCATAGGCAGCTATTAACAAGACTGCTTCTTCAGAAGCTGTTTTTCGAGATAGGCTTCAAGGTGCCTTATGACCTTTCGGATTTCTTCGGTTTTTGGAAGGGAAGACATGATTATTTCCAGGTAGCGTGTTTCTTTGAGGAGGGAAAAGGTCTCGGGGAAATTGATGTCAAAGACCCAGGTCAGGCGAAGGAGTTTAACGTCGTTCCGGTTTTTAACATCCTTTATTTTTGCCATCCTGTTGTTCATTATGTCTTCTATTACGGCTTTCGAGTATTCCGGGGTATCGGGCAAATAAAGTTCAAGAGCCGGATTCGGGCATTTATCTTCTTCTTCATAGTCTTCGCATATTATCCGGAGGATGTCAAGTTTGTCGGCATCCCTGATCAGCCTTGAGTAAAAAAGCAGTTCAGGAAAGTTTGAGGTGGCTTCAGGGATCTCCATGAGGTTGTGGTATTCCACGGCTTTTAGAATAATGTCGCTCTCCTCCGGGACCAGGTGGGAAAGTATCCCGGCTTTTTTCAGGATTTTTACTCCCAGGACAGCATGGTTTTCGGACTCGGAATCTTTGAAGGTTTTGTATTTCAGGAACTGTTCAAAACGTCCCAGGTCGTGGAAAAGAGCTACAGTTTCGGCAAGAAGGGATTCATTTTCCCCGAGTTTTTCAGCTTTTGCGAGCAAAAGGATATTTTCGCAGACTTTTTTTGTATGTTCGGCTTTGAGTTCTATGTTTTCCCGGACAAAAGGATCAGAGGAATAGAAATCTGTTATATAGTCTGAGAACCATTTTTGGAAAAAAGCCAGGTCTTCTTTTTGCATGCTTTTGGATAGGAAATTTCATTGTATATATTTTGTGTGGGTCTCCCCGAAAATTCATCTACCGGATAATTCCGGGGCTTTGTTTCCGAGAGGACATATTTTTCCCCCGGATTAAGGCTCACTTGATCGAAACATTCAAGATCGGAAGATGATGACAGTGAATTTTCCTTGATAAGGGGATCTGCCCTTAAGATATTTTTCTGCTCTCAAGTTTCTTTCTGCTCAAGCTTCTTTTTTACTCGAGCTTTTTTGCTTTTTAAACACTTTTTAAAATTTGCGTACTTTGATATTGGTGCAACTGCAATAAAGGAAAAAAACTTGAATAATAAGTAAAGAATAGTTGAATACTGGATGAAGATTAACTGAATTAATAAATATAAATATCTGGATACCAGAATAAAGGTACTAGAATTATTAAGTAAAGAAAACTTGAATTAGCTGGAATGTACGTGCTATGTATATTTGGGTCGATAGAGATTTATTTTATTTGCCTGATCTATACATATCAACCATTTTCATGGTTCAAGATGCGATCTTTATGTGTTGTAGCTATCTTGTATATTAAGGATATTAGTTTGGATTACGGGTATATAAAGGATGTTAGTTTGGATTACAGGTTAAGGATATTAGTTTAGATTACAGGTATTAAGGATGTCAATGTATAATTAAAGTATTAAGGATGTTAGGTTATATCACAGGTAAAGAATGCATATGCCGGATTGTATACGTGCCGGATTGTATACGTGCTGAATCCTATGTGAAGTATAACTTATACAAAGGGAATTCATCTGGAAAAAGCCGGGGTATTTAATGAGCTCAGTTAAAAAAGTGCGGTCGGTTATTAATTCATTAGTTATCTTGAGTGCTTGTTTGCTCTTCATTTCAGCGGGAGCTTTCTTCCCTACTGCTGAAGCCATTACATTTAAAGGGCTGGTTGCAAGTGCCGGAGGACCTGAAAATACTTCTCCTCTCGAGGAGGTAATTGCCCAGACCCCTTCTTCAGTGGAAGGGTTACTTGACAAAGGTAATGCACTTTATTCTTTTGGGGAATACGAGCTTTCGATAGAGTGCTATGATAAAGCTCTTGAACTCGACCCTGATTCCTCGGTTGCCTTGTATGGAAAAGCCTGTGCCCTTGACGAACTCGGTATGTATGAAGACGCAATTGAAAGTTATATCAGGGCTTTTGAAACCTCTCCTGACTCCTTTGGAAGCTGGTATGAAAGGGGTGACGAGTTTTACAGGATTAAAAGCTATGCTGAGGCCGCCGATTGTTATGAGAACGCTCTGGCTTTTGACTCTTACCGTGCCAGAATCCTTTATCGTGAAGGCCTCGCATTTGAGAAACTGGGTCTGGACCAGCATGCCTTTGTTTCTTATGATAACTCGATTGAGTACAATGAAAACTGTTCCAGGGCCCTTTACATGCAGGGGATGGCCTATGCAGGTTTTGAAAGGTATGACGAGGCAACAGGATGTTTTAATGAAGCCCTGAATATTACCCCTGACAATTCCGAACTCTGGTATCAGAAGGGGGTAGTTTTTGACAGTCTCGAGAATTACGAGGCTGCTGTGGAATGTTATGATGTGGCTCTTTCTCTCGATCCTGTCTCGGTTGAAGCCTGGTACAACAGGGGAATGAATTTTGACAGGATGGGTGTGGAACTTGAAAACCTGAGTAAGGACTTTGAAAACCAGGGGGAGCCCCAGGAATCTTCAAAGTATAACCAGGAGGCGAGAGCACGTTACCAGGAAGCTTTAACCTGTTACGACTCTGTCCTCGTTTCGGACCCCGATAATCTCGATGCTCTTCAGAGAAAAGGGGCGGATCTGGAAAAGCTTGAAAGATACTCCGAAGCTATCCAGTGCTACGATAAAATCCTTACATACGACCCTGAAAACTCCGATGCCTGGTATGGCAAGGGTGCCGCACTTTATGCAATGGGACAGTACGACGCCGCAATAAAATGTTATGAAATGGCCCTCAACCCGAATACGGGAGTTGAGGTTGAAGAAGCCGGAGACGCGCTTATTCAGAAACTGAGAGCTTATGACTCTTCCCTGGCATGTTACCCGGCTGCCCTGGACTTCGATTCGGAAGCTGTCAGGATCCTGTACGATAAGGGTCTAGCTTTCGATAAACTTGAAAATTACGAAGCTGCGATAGATTGCTACACCCAGGCCCTTGAAGAGGAGTCCGCCCATCCTGTGGTCTGGTACCGGAAAGCCCGGAACCTTGACCGTCTTGACAGGTATGGAGAGGCTGTGGAATGTTACGGCAAAGCCCTGAAACTGGACCCTGACTGTCCTAAGGCCTGGTACGAGAAAGGGTTCGATTACTCAAGGCTCGGGAAGCATAAGGATGCCGTGAAATCCTATGATAAGGCTCTTGCCCAGGATGAAAATTATACCCTTGCCTGGTACAGCAAAGCCTCTGCCCTGACTCAACTGGGGGAACACGAAGAGTCACTCGAATGTTATGACAGAGTTCTTGCTTTTGCCCCGGACAGTGTTGAGATCTGGTATAACAAGGGTCTTGCCTTTGACCAGCTTGGCAGGTACGGGGAAGCTGTAGGATGCTATAATGAAGCTCTCAGGATCAACCCCGCATATGCCCCTGCCCGTTTCAAGCTGAATGAGAACCTTGAGTTGCTCTCGAATACCGGAACCTTCGAAGCTCCTGCAGGGAATACCACGGGTGCCAGCGCCCTTGACGGGCTGCTTGCAAGCGGATTCTGGTCCTATCTCCTGGGTTACCAGAACCTGAATTCAGAAGAGTATTCCCAGGACTTTGACCCAGGAAGTGTTGAGTTCCTGGATTCGGGGTTAGGCTATGATGCATCCTGGTACGGGAAAGCTTCAGCCGGCAGGAAACTGGAGATGTACGAGGATGCACTTGCCTGTTATGACATGGCTTTGATGATCAACCCCGAACATGTTGATGCCTGGTACGAGCAAGCCCTGGTTCTGGGAAAGCTAGGAAGGTATGAGAATGCTTTTGAAGCCTATGAAAAAGCCGCCACTCTGGACCCGCAGGCCGGGAAAGCCTGGTACGGCATGGCTTCGGCTGTAAACAGGCTTGGGAGATACGATGAGGCACTAACGTACTACGACAGGGTGCTCGTGCTCGAACCTGCTAATTCCAGGGCCCTGGCCGAGAAAGCTTCGATCCTTGTCGGACTCGAGAGGTACGAGGAAGCCGTTCCTTGCTACAACAAACTCCTGGAGCTTGAGCCTGATAACCTTGAGGGCATTAGCGGCAGGGCTTCGGTTCTGGTAAAGCTCGGCAGGCATGAGGAAGCAGTATCCGATTATGACCGGATCCTGAAGCTTGAGCCTGTAAATATTCAGGCAGAAATTGGGAAAGCTTCGGTTCTTGAAGAAATTGGGAAGTACGAAGAAGCGGTTGCAAGTTATGACCGGATCCTTGAACTCCAACCAGGCAGTACGGACGTGCTATTCAGGAAAGCTGCAGCCCTGGAAATGCTCGGAAACTTCGAGGCAGCAATTGGCTGTTATGACAGAGTCCTTGAGCTGAACTCAGTGAGCATCGAGGCGTACAACAGAAAAGGCTTTGCCCTTCATCGGATGGAAAGGTACCAGGAAGCTATCGCCTGCTATAATAAAGCCCTGGAGTACGCCCCCAATAACGCCGCAGCCTGGTATTTCAAAGGGCTTGCCCAGTATTCGGCAAGCAGCCATACCGCAGCCCTGGCAAGTTTCGATAAAACGGTCCAGTTAAAGCCTGACTGCATCACGGCCTGGTACAACAAGGGGTACATCTACAACGTGCTGGGAGACGTTGAAGAAGCCATCATTAACTATGACAGGGCTCTTGCAATCGACCCCAACTCGCCTTCAGCCCTTTATAACAAGCGTTTTGCCCTCTATCGCATAAAGAGATACACCGAAGCTTCGGATTGCAAGACCAAACTCGATGCTCTTGACCCGGGCTTTGTGGGAGCCCTGCAGGACAGGGGAACGAAGTACTTCTTCCCCGACACCTACAGTGAGACTCTAGACTACACCCTGCCCACCAGGTGGTATGAAGATTCGGGAAACGTCTCGGAAAGTGTGAATGGAAATGAGTCTGCAGGTTCCCAGCCTCCGGACTCATTTCCCACTTGAAGATCTCTGACTGAGCCAATATACTGAGCCAATATACTGAGCCAATATACTGAACCGATACACCGAACCTGCATAAACTGGTGCGGCATCAAAAGAGCTCAGAACCACCGGTTGATTGGCTATTCAGGTCTCCTCTCTTAAAGCTTTTGAGAGGAGAACTTTCTCGTCGACTTTTGATAAACTTTCTGCTTCTTTTTTCCTTCCGGCTTATTTTTTGGTCCTGATTTTTCCATTTCTGCATCTTTTTCTGTTTCAGACTTTTTGCGTGTCCGATTTTTTACTACATCCAACTTCTTTCTGTTTCGGACTTTTTGGTTTGTTTGATTTTTTTGTGTATTCGGTTTGAATTATACGTTTTCCTTACTAAAGGGCCAGGAGAAAAAGACTCTTTTGTATATAAACTGCATTAACTATTTGAGGATCGGGCAATAAGAATTTATGTAGTCATGATTTATCTCTTGATATCTCAATTTACATGGTTCAGTACATTACATTTGATGAACTTGATTAATCTGATACTTACATCCTGTCGAAAACTATTCAGGATACTGCATTATGATGCCGTTCCCGAATGCATTATGATGTAGATACTGATTGCATTATGATCCAAATCCCAAATGAGTTGCGATCCCAATGCTGAATCACAGTAAGGGAATGTGTTCCGGTATATGCTGGAAGATTTTCACACGGAACTCATTAGAAAAAATAGGGGTGTTTAATGAGCCCAATTAAAAAAGTTAATTCGATTGTTAATTTCTTTGTTCTCCTGGTTTTCACTTTATTCATCGTCTCTTCTGCAGGTCCTTTACCTGTTGAAGGAGCTGTTTCAACCCAGGGATTGGTTGCAGAAGAAACCCTTGGGGCCGGGGATTTCCCCTCCCTTCAAGAAGTACTTGCGCAGAACCCGACTTCCGTTGAAGGCCTGATTGCTAAAGGCAATGCTCTGTATTCTCTAGGAGAATACGAAATTTCCGTTGACTTCTATAAGAAAGCACTTTCTTTAGACCCTGATTCTTCGGCAGCGTGGTATGCCATGGGGCTTGCCCTGGAGGAGTCAGGGTTGTATGAGGATTCGCTTGATTGTTACGATAGAGCCCTTGAAACCTCCCCTGATTCTTCTCAGGACTGGTATAAGATGGGGGAGGAACTTTTCGGCGGAATGAATTATCAGGAGTCCATAAATTGTTACGAGAAAGGTCTCGCTGAAGACTCTTTTCTTGCCGGAGTCTGGTTCCGAAAAGGCCTGGCATTTGAAAAGCTGGGAGATAGCGAGCAAGCTCTACACTCTTATGAAAAGTCTCTTGAATACGGTTCCAGCTCTTCCAGAGCCCTGTATATGCAGGGACTGGCTTACGCCGGACTCGACAGACATGAAAAAGCAATGAACTGTTTCGACAGGGCCCTGGAGATCACCCCCGATGACCCCGAACTCTGGTACCAGAAGGGAATGCTTTTTGACAAACTTGGAAACTACGAGGCTGCTGTGGGGTGCTATGAGCAGGGCCTTTCCCTCAATCCCGACTCGGCCGAAGCCTGGTACCGTAAAGGTCTGGGGCTTGAAAAGCTGGGCAGGGAACTTGACAGTGCAGAGACACATCAGGAAGCTTTAACCTATTATCAGGAAGCTTTAACGTGCTATGACTCTGTCCTTCGCTCTGAGCCCGATTCTATCGAGGCCCTGCAGGGAAAAGGTTTCTGCCTCGAACAGCTTGGCAGACCTGCCGAAGCGATCCAGTCCTACGACGAAATAATTTCTTACGAGCCTTACAACTACGAAGCCTGGCACAGCAAAGGTTCCCTGCTTGACGCTATGGGGCAGTATGATGAAGCTGTAGCTTGCTATTCCATGGCTCAAATGGCCCTTGACCCGAATTCCGGGGTCCAGACGGAAGAAGTCGAGACCGCTCTGCTTGAAAAAATGAACGCTTACGATGCTTCGCTTGCAAGTTATCCCGACGCCCCGAAGTTCAGGTCCGAACCTGTTAAGATCCTGTACGACAAGGGCCTTGCTCTGGATAAACTTGGAAACTACGAGAGTGCCGTGGAATGTTACGAGCAGGTCCTGGAAAAGGAACCCGGACACGCTGTGGTCTGGTACAGGAAAGCCCTGGATCTTGACAGGCTTGGCAGGTACAAAGAGGCAGTCGTAGCTTACGAAAAAGCCTTAAAGCTGGATCCCGGCTATGCCAAGGTATGGTATCGGAAGGGCTTCGATTCCGCAAGGCTTGGAGAACATAGGCAAGCCCTGAAAAGCTACGACAAAGCCCTGGAACTGGACGAAAACTATTACCTTGCCTGGTATGGCAAAGCGTCTTCCCTTGTCCGGCTTGAGGAATACGATGCTTCTATCGAGTGTTATAACCGTCTCCTGGCCTTTGCCCCGGAAAGTACTGAAATCCGGTATAACAAAGGCCTGGCCCTGGACCAGCTTGGCAAACACAAGGAAGCTGAAGACTGTTACAACCAGACTCTCCAGCTCAACCCGGAGTATGCCCCTGCACGTTTCAAGCTTAAAGAGGGTGCGGAGCTTTCGGGACCCGAAGCTTCCCGTTCCCTGAAGGAAGAGAGCAGGGATGTCAACCTTGAAGGAGCCCTTGCCGGAGGGTTCTGGGCTTATCTCCTGAGCTCTGAAAAACCGGATTCGAGAGAGTACGGAACAGAGTCTGACCCCAAAAATGTCGAGCTTCTGGACCCTCTCTTCAGTTTCGACTCTGTCTGGTACGGCAAAGCTTCCGTCTGCAAGGAACTGGGGCAGTATGAAGATGCCCTGAGTTCTTATGAGCTAGTTCTTATGATCAACCCGGAGCGCACCGAGGCCTGGTATGAAGAGGGTTCGGTCCTTGACCTGCTTGGCAGGAACGAGGAAGCCATGGAATGTTATAAGAAAGCCGTGGACCTGAACCCTCAATCCGGCGTTGCCTGGTACGGGATGGCATCGACTGTTAACAGCCTGGGAAGGTCCGAGGAAGCAATAACTTACTTTGACCGGGTGCTTGAACTTGATCCCCAGAACGCCATGGCCCTCCAGGAGAAAGGTCTGGTCCTTGCCAGCCTGGGAAGGTCCGAGGAGGCAGTTTCCTGTTACGATACACTTCTTGAGTCTGAGCCGGATAATGTTGGGGCTCTGGAAGGCCGGGCTTCAGTACTCGTGAGGCTGGAAAGGTCTGATGAAGCCCTGGTTGATTACGATAAAATCCTGGAGCTCGAGCCTGCTAATTCCGGAGCCCTGGCTGAGAAGGCGTCGGCACTTGAAGGGCTTGGCAGGTACGAGGAAGCCGTTGAGTGCTACGGGAAGATCCTTGATGCCTCTCCGGGTAACAGGGAGATAATGTATAGGCAGGCTAAGGCTCTGGAAGAACTCGAAGACTTCGAGGCTGCGATTGGCTCTTATGACCGGATTCTCGAACTTGACCCGGCAAATGCCGATGCTCACAACAGCAAAGGCTTTGCCTTCTACAAGCTCGAGAGGTATCAGGAAGCCATCGATTGTTATGACAAAACCCTGGAGTATGACCCCAACAATGCTGCTGCCTGGTATTACAAAGGATGCGCTTACTATGCAAGAAGCAGCCATACCGCTGCCCTGAGATCCTTCGACAAAGCAGCTCAGTTAAAGCCCGACTGCATCACGGCCTGGTACAATAAAGGTTACATTTACAACGTGCAGGGAGACGTCGAAGAAGCCATTGAGTCCTACGACAGGGCCCTTGCAATCAACCCGAACTCGGCTCCAGCTCTTTACAACAAGCGCTTTGCCCTTTACCGCATAAAAAAATATGATGAAGCTTCAGCATCTAAGAGCAAGCTGGATAGCCTTGACCCTGGCTTTGTGGGAGCCCTTGAAGACAGGGGAACAAAGCTCTTCCTTCCTGATACGTACAGAGGGGACCTTGACTTTGCCCTGCCAAACAGGTGGTATGGAGGCTCAGAGAACTTCTCGGAATATGCGGCCGAAAACATGACCATAAATCCCCTGCCTGCAGACTATGTCCCCGAACCGGATGAATACGATAATTTCTACATCCCCGAAGCCGGTGAAGTGATTGACGAAGAACAGGATGAAGTGACTGATGAAAATGGCAGTTTCTACATCCCAGAAGCTGGTGAAGTAATTGACGAAGAACAGGATGAAGTGACTGATGAAAATGGCAGTTTCTACATCCCAGAAGCTGGTGAAGTGATTGACGAAGAACAGGATGAAGTGACTGATGAAGAACAGGATAATGAGTCGGATAAAGATTCCGATGAATCTAACCGGACCGGTTACTACATCCCCGAAGCCGGTGAATAAACCCGAAAGTAAGGGTATAGTCTCGAGGAACCAGGGCGAATAATTGGCAAAGGAAAAAAAATGGTTTTGTCGGTGTCAGGCCTTTTCCGATGTCAGGCCTTTTCCGAATGTAACTCCCTTTGTGTAATCTGTAATTTAGTACATGCGGGAGGTAAATTCCCTGGTTCCTGGGCTTATTTTGTTTGGTTGACCCGGAGACCCTTGTCCGGGGCAGGGAAAATCCTTTGTAACACCAGAGAGTTAAAGTTTTACACAAGTATGTCCGTACATGGGGATGTGACTTAAATAAACCATCGCACATGTATAATCATCGAAAAAATACCAAAACAAATAAGTACATAAATCAAAACAAAGTAAGATCTACTTAAATAAATATAAGAGTTGGAGTAAAACCAAAACAAATAAAAATCAAGCAAATAAGGGTAAAATAAAAGTTAATACAAACAAAATATAACAAAAAATATAATAATAAAAAAAAGTGGGTTGCCCGAATGTTTCCTGAAAACTGCGGCTCTTCGTCGATTTCGGTATCCCTCCGAAACTGCCTCTAATTCCGTGAGTTGCCGAATATGACTTGAAGCTGCTATTTCCTTGTTTACTTCTGACACCCGCTTGAAACCAATTTGCAGATTACAAGAGGGTGGTGCGAATGTTTACCAGAGAACCCTTGCGGGTTTCCTTGTTTGTTTCGACACCGGTGCTGAGCGACGAGAATGTTGTCTGGACTCCCTTGCGGGTTTCCTTGTTATGTTTCTGACACCCATGCCCTTATCTCGGGTTTCAGACATCAATGTCTGCCCCAAGGATTCTCGCTTCTACAGATCTTTTATCGGTGCTCGGCCTCCTAACGGCAGTCCCGAGCAAAACGATCCAGCCAACAGGGAACAGAACAAGCAACAGGCTGTAAAATGCAACAGCTGTTACTATCGATTTCCCTGCAAGCCCTTTCAGAGTATCCATTGGTACTCCACCCCTGGCGTGGTTGTTTTCTCTTTGCTTGCGTCGTTCCGATAGTGGGCAATGTTCCCAGTCTTACCCAATGTCTATGATATTGTGCATGTTACACAATACCATACATTACTATGCACTTACTAACTTATATAGATTTTCCAAAAATAATATTGCAGTTTGTATATTTTTAATACGGAATAATTGTACCCACCTCATGCTCCCGTTTTTTATAATCCCTCCATTTTGAATAAATCGAGAAACCGCAGTAAATTTAAGTCTTCGAGCTCCCTAAGTTGTACTCTTTTGAGAGTCACCTGGTCCATTTATGAAGATGACAGCACAATTTATCAGTTAATTTTTCCAATATTATTCCTGTTACCCCATAATTCATTCAATTTTCGTTTTGTTTTCTTTTTAGGTTTCCCCTTCTACCAGAAAAAATTCTTTTTTCCTGAAAGCTTTAAACCCCATGTCGTCCTTACTCGTTAGTATCTATGAAAGACCGTTCTACTGACACCGAAAATTTTCTTGAAACCGGTTCTGCCAGCGGAGCCGGAAACAAGAGCAAAAGTAAGGTTATTGCTTCCGGAGGAACCCGTGGTGATTCCGGTTCCATCTCAGATCCCCGAACCATAGGGGTTCCTGTTGACGTCATCATTGTCCGGTATGGAGAGCTTGCTCTGAAAAGCACGGGGGTCCGGAACTGGTATGAGAAAGTCCTTGTGAAAAACATAGCAGCGATGCTGGCTTCCAGGGACATTGAGTTTACTCAGATCAGGCGGGAATGGGGCAGGATCTTCATTGAAACTACCGATCACCGTGCAGCAAAAGCAGCAGCAGATGTTTTTGGGGTTGTCTCGGCTTCCCCTGCAGTGACAGCAGAGCCTGACCTTGAAAGTGCCTCCGGGGTCTGTGCTACCCTTGGGTCGGGGCTTATCCTGGAAGGGGAGTCCTTTGCCATCCGGGCCAGGAGAAGTGGGAATCATCCTTTCTCCTCCGCAGATGTTGGAAAAACATGCGGGGACGCTGTATGGGAAGCTCTGGAGATGGAAGGAAAAACTCCCAGGGTGGACCTGACATCTCCGAACAAGGAGATCTTTGTAGAGGTGCGGCAAAAACTTGCTTATATTTACCTGGAAACATTCCCTGGCGTAGGTGGCCTTCCCCTTGGGACCCAGGGAAGCATGGTGGTGCTCATGTCCGGAGGTCTCGATTCCCCTGTTGCGGCATGGCTTCTGATGAAACGTGGGGTCATGATCATCCCCGTCTACTGCAATGGTTCCCCTTACGCCGAAGACGCCGCAAGAGAGCGGGCCTTTGACTGCATCCGCCAGCTTCAGGCCTGGGCGCCGGGGCACCAGTTCACGACTTATGAGCTTCCTCATGGCCCTAACCTTCGTGCCTTCATTGATACCTGTAACCGGAAAAATACCTGTCTCCTCTGCAAGCGCATGATGTACCGGGAGGCTTATGAAGTAATGAAAAAGGAAGGTTCAAGCGGCGTTATTACCGGTTCTTCCCTGGGACAGGTTGCGTCCCAGACAGCAGCCAACATGTACGCTGAAATCTACCAGCTTGCGGTTCCTGTCTACCACCCCCTGATCGCCTTTGACAAAAGTGAAATCGTGGATATTGCCCGCAGGATAGGGACCTATGAGATCTCCACCAGGCCTGCAGGGGGCTGCACCGCAGTTCCCGAACACCCCGAGGTTAAGGCAGAATATGACCTCATTGTTCATGAGGAAAAAAAGCTGGATGTTGAAGCAATGGTTCAAAAAGCTCTCAGCGCAGCAAAAATTTATAAACTTTGAGAGTCTAGGAAAGTTCCCGTATTCTCCAGGGCACAAGGAAATGCGGGTTTCCGTCCTTTTTTTCAATAATTATTCCGGGAAAATACGGACCTGAGCCTGTGCCATAAACAGCATAAAGTATTAACATAAATAATATATATATACCTAATATAATTTTAAATTATATAGAAATGGGATATATTCTTTGATAAATATATAAAACTGAAATACTTTATATAACATATATCCCGTGTAAATAATTAGGGCGTTATCTTTTTGGAGATTATCAACCAACCTCCAGTTCAATCCACAAGTTCAATCCACAGGTTCAATCCACAACCTCATATTTTTAGGAACAGTTAACGCCCGCCTTTTCAGGTATATTTTAGCTTTTCTTTTTGTACTTTAGCATGTTTAGTTACATGTAGGCCTTCACGCTGTTGACCGTCGGAAAATTTAAAAAATTATTTATTTTCCCATGTTAATGTTAACTTATGAATGGATTTTCCCGCCCCGATCCAAAGGCATCCAGAGCAAGGTTTGTATTCCTTTTTTTTACCATCGGGAGCTTTCTGCTTATGACTGCCGGGTCCCTGTATATTGAAATAAATCCTGAAAATCCCGCCGCAGGTGAGTTCTTGATAAGTACTGCTGGCCCTATTTTCTGGGTCTGCTGCGGGGCGTGGATTTTATTTAACGTATTTTCTTATGCAAACTCAAAACGCTGATTTTTCACCGGGAATTGTTTTCGGAATCTCCTCCCGAGTTTTTTACCTGACGAAATCAAAGTTGCGCTGGCGCACCCCGCTGCAAGCAACTGGGTATTCGACTGGAATAAACTAAAAAACAGAAATTATTTATGAGATCATTTCAAATTTGATTTATATATTAAAAAACATTTAATGAAAAAATAAAAATTTTAGTTAATTGTTGAGTTGACTATAAATTAAACTTTAGTTTTATAAAAATTACACGAGGAACGATTTTTACAAGGCTTCTTGTTCCTTTATTTTTTAGTGACTAATCTTAAGTATCAGGATTTTGTACCGAATCACATGCACTGTTCAGCACGAGCAAAATCAGCCTAATGAGATTGATTTTGAGGATTTAAACTTGAGCACATAATAACTCAAGCCAAAGTAAAAACAAACACATTAGCCATAATTTAAGCAAACAAACCTCTGAATGTTTGATCTCCAAATTATTGGAAAAGAAAATCACTGACGTTGTTTGATCCAAAATGAAGAGTTGATTCCGCTTTTTAATATATATAGTTTTAGGCAACATTTTTCAGGAACATTGTTTCCAAAATTATTTATTTTTACAAATAGTATTTTGCAATTAGTTATATAACTTTGAGAACAAGATAAGTGAGCAGACATATTTTTAACAGAAATTTGCGGAATAAATAAATGGGGGATTTATTGCCTGCAAATTCGAAGTTATGTCCGACTTATCCATCTAAAAATAAAATTTTTTCATATTTAATAGAGCTAGAAGTTAAGTCCCTGGCGTCGAGGAGGGGCATGAATTTAACTTAGATGCCCAACGAGGATTGTGGGGAGACTTTTTCCTCTTTTAATGCGAGACCACCATATGGACAGTTGCACAACTCTCAAAGCAGTACGTAGTCACATGGTCATCTTAGATTTACCTATAAGAAAGATGATTAAAAGAACTCAAACTACGTGAACAGCAGGTTGCAGTCACCAAATAGCGAACAACATTGTCAATGGACCTGTCGAGAAGGTTCAAGAAGCAACGATGAACCCACAACAAGGAGCCGATAATCAAAATAATGTCTGCCAGATGGAACCTTAAGACCTTCAAGAAAAAATAGTAAGTGTGAGAAAGAGATGACCAAGAATGAACATTGCAAACATCATATGTTGGGTTGAGTTAAATAGCTTTGAAAGTCCAAAAAAATAACTGCGGTGATCTCTAATGTTGACCATTAAAGAACATGATTTCACGATCCATCGGTTCCGCCAACTCTGTGAGGCAATATCCAGTACCTACCCTACAGTAACAATAACCGAATACCTGAATAACAAGCATCCGGAACGTTTCATATTGATGCGCCACGATGTTGACAGGATGCCGGGGCACTCTCTCACGACTGCAAAGATTGAACAAGAACTCGGCATAAGAGCAACATACTATTTCAGGTCAATCAAAAGCGTGTTCAAACCCAACATCATACGCAAGATCAGAGACATGGGTCATGAAATCGGCTATCACTACGAGACCTTAAGTGAGACAGACGGAGATCCCAAAGAAGCCATCGACCTGTTCCGATCCCGTCTGGACGATTTCAGAAAGATTTGTGAGGTAAGAACGGTCTCCATGCATGGAAGACCCCTATCAAAATACAATAACCTTGACCTCTGGAATACCCATGATTTCAGGGACTTCGAAATAATCGGGGAAGCCTACCTCTCTGCAGGAGATGATCTCAACTACTTATCCGATACCGGGAGAACGTGGAGCTTTGGAAACAATATAAGGGATTATATCCCCGGCAAAAATGAACAGGTCTTTGCAAATACAACAGAGGATCTTATAGAGATGATAAGGAAAGGAGAATACAATAATTTTTATATTTTAACCCATCCGGAGAGATGGTCTTCAAGTATTGCCGGATGGGGCTTATATTATTCAGCGGATCTGGCAGTCAATACCGGAAAGAAGATTTTGATGAAACGTAACAGTATGAGCCAGCGTATGAGGGGAATAAGAAATAATTCGTTATCGGCCACATTCGACATTGAAGACTGGTACCATATCCCATCGGATTCCGGTTATGCCTTTTCGAGTTACAAAAATGTAAATGAATTTTTTGAAAATTCTATATCTTGAAGACTCACTTCCGAACCTGCTCTATGAAAAATCTCCAGATTTCCCAGTAGCTAAAAAGATGACAACTAAAAACTTGACAGTCCCTACTCATCCAAGAACGAACAAAAAAGATCTGGATAAGAGAATCGACATAGAAAATAACCGGACAAATATATGAAATTCAAAAAGTAACCGTGATTAGTGTACAAGTTTAGAAAATTAATAATGGGGATTGAGTTATGCAAATTCTGGTTGATATTGGTCATCCTGCGCATGTGCATTTTTTTAAGAATTTTATTTGGGAGATGCAAAAACGTGATCATAAAGTGATTATAAACACGGTTGATAAGGAGGTTTCCTTAGACCTTTTGAATAAATATAATTTTAAGTATGAAGTATATGGAAAAAGCGCCAATGGCCTATTTGGATATGCAAAGCTTCTAAGTAAGGGGGATTTGAAAACTTACAAAACACAAAAAAAGTACGATATAGATATTATTGTTGGTATTGGGAATATATTTGGCGCACACGTCTCAAAAATCACAAAAGCAAAATCAATTAGTTTTACGGATACAGAACATGCAAAACTTATCAACTATGCATCTTTTCCCTTTGTATCGTGTATTTGCACTCCCGACTGTTATACTAAAAATCTGGGCAAAAAACATGTTCTATACAATGGTTACCATGAACTTGCATACTTGCATCCGGATTATTTCACCCCAAACCCGGAAGTTCTCAAAGAACTTGGACTAAGTGAGGATGACACTTACATAATTTTGAGATTTGTATCCTGGGGGGCAAGCCATGATATTGGTCAGCATGGAATACAAAACAAGATGGAATTCGTAAAAGAGCTCGAAAAATATGGGCGTGTATTGATCACTTCAGAGGCAAAACTTGATCCTGAGTTAGAAAAATATAAAATGAAAATTTCTCCGGAAAAATTGCATGATCTGTTGTATTATGCCACATTGTACATAGGGGAAGGGGCAACGACAGCTTCTGAATGTGCGATCCTGGGCACACATGCGATTTATGTTAATACTCTGAGGTTGGGGTACATGGATGAGGAAGAGGAGAAATATGACCTGGTTTATAATTGCACTAATCCAGAATCAATGGAAAGAGAGGCATTTGATAAGGCAATCAACCTATTGAAAGATCCTAATTTGAGGCAAGAAGGAAAAACTAAACGGGAGAAGTTGCTGGCAGAGAAGATCGATGTTACAAAGTTTATGGTTGATCTCGTGTTCGATCTCGTAGGACAACATAATTAAGAATTGAAGTATTTTTTTCATGAGTGGGGGGAATGCCATGAAAGAACTAATTACAAAAATCGAAGATAGAACGGCAAATATCGGTGTGATCGGCCTCGGTTATGTAGGCCTTCCACTTGCGGTCTCGTTTTCTGAAAAGTTCAATGTAGTAGGGTATGAAGTAAATGACTTATTGGTTAACCATTTACTGAAGGGAACCTCCCATATACAGGACGTATCTGATGAAGTTTTAAATGTTCATTTGAATAAGTCATTTTATCCAACAAATAAATGTGAAGATCTCAAAAAATGTGATTTTATAATAATATGTGTCCCGACACCTCTAGCAAATGAGAACGAACCTGATTTGAGTTACATAAAGAGTTCATGCAGCACAATTGCTAATGTTCTGAGGAAAGGACAATTTGTGATTTTAGAGAGTACAACCTATCCCGGAACTACCGAAGAGGTTGTTCTTCCAATATTAGAAAATTCCGGACTTAAAGCCATAGTTGATTTTGGTCTTGCTTATTCTCCGGAAAGGATCGACCCTGGAAATAAGGAATATACTGTTACCAATACTCCAAAAGTAGTTGGGGGTATTAATGAAGAATGTACTAAAATTGCATCTTTGCTTTATGGAAGCATTATCAACAGGGTTGTGAATGTAAAAGATGCTCGAACAGCTGAATCAGTAAAAATTGTAGAGAACATCTTCAGAAATGTCAATATTGCTCTCGTGAATGAATTAGCCTTAATCTTTGAAAAAATGGGTGTAGACACATGGGAGGTAGTTGATGCTGCATCGACAAAACCGTATGGGTTTATGCCATTTTACCCGGGCCCCGGGATTGGAGGCCATTGCATCCCCCTGGACCCTTTCTATATGTCATATAAGGCGAAAAAATATGGCGTTATACCGAGATTTATTGAAACTTCCGGTGAAATCAATAATTACATGAAAATACACGCTGTGAATCTGGTCGAAAGTGGTCTGAAAAAGGTAGATAAGAGAATATACGGATCAACAGTTGCAGTGATGGGAATAGCATATAAGAAAAATATTGCTGACACAAGAGAATCACCAGCCAAAAAAATATTAGAAGAACTTGTGAATCTTGGTTCCCAAATTAAGGTTTATGACCCTTATGCAAAATCGATAAAGACTAATGTCGGAGAGTTCTGTTCTGAAAAGAACATGGAAGATGCATTAAAAGGTGCAGATTGTGTGATATTTGTCGTTGATCATGATCAATTCAAAAAAATAAATACAAGTGATTTCACCAAACTAATGGAATCTCCTGTGGTAGTTGATTGTAAAAATATATTTCCAAGTATCATTAACATTGAATATTTAGGCCTTGGGAAGGGGTACTGAAAGTTTTCAAGAGCATATTTATCCCTGCACATCAAAATTGAAGATAAGAAAAGGATCTCACATACAAAAAATACAAAGTTATCATAAAAACTACTCAGTCTAACGGAAACTTACCCTGAAAAAAAGGTAGAGAAAAACAAACTGTTGTAGTTTAAATCTTGCACATGGCATACTTTGTCTACAGTATTTAAACTACACAAAAAGGTTCAATGAATTAAAACGGATACTCCCTGAAAAAAGACGAAGGTAGATATTGAAAAAATTCCCATTTTGATCAAGATATAATCAAAGAGAACTGGGAGGATTTCAACCAGTTAATCAAACCAAAATCAAAGTTTCACTGGCGTGCCACGCTTCAATCAACTGGGAGTGTTCGTGCCACGCTTAAAATTCCGTAAAAAAAGCAAAAAAGAGACCTTCATAAAACAGATCTCAAAACTTAATGTCGATGTGTGATCATGAACACCAGAGTTTCCATCTTGCATTGCTCCGATTATTCAGACGTAAAAAATGCGATCAAAGAAGCTCTTGACCTGATCGGCGGCCTTGAGAACCTAATATTTCCGGGTTCCCGTGTGTTGCTTAAACCCAATGTACTTGCCATTCGACCCCCGGAAGATGCAGTCACTACTCACCCTGCAGTGGTATCGGCGATGTGTGAACTGGTTTCAGAGGCAGGGGGTATTCCGCTTATAGGGGACGGAGCCGGAGTTACAAGGCCTGATTCCACTACCACTGCGGAAGCATTCAGGGTATCGGGTATTGAAGCTGCCGCCTCGAGTTTCGGTGCGGAACTCATCAATTTTGAGACTTTGGGTTTTGTCGAGGTTGATGTACCTGGGGCCAGGCAGTTTTCACGCCTTTATATATCAAAGGCTGTGCTTGAGGCGGATGTGATAATTTCTCTTCCAAAGCTCAAGACCCATGAGCTCACACTCTATACAGGAGCAGTCAAAAACTTTTTTGGCACTGTGCCCAGGAAAATCCGAAAGCAGGCGCATTTCCTGGAAGACCGTGAACTTTTCGGGGAGGCGGTTGTAGATATCTACTCTATTGTCAAACCTCAGCTTGCAGTTATGGACGGAGTGGTAGGAATGGAAGGGGATGGCCCGGCTGGAGGCACTCCTGCATATGTGGGAGTGGTCATGGCAAGTTATGACTGTGCGGCCCTGGATATGGTGGCATCGGAACTAATCGGTTTTGACCCAATGCAGGTCCCGACAAACAAAGCCGCACTTGAGAGGGGATTTGGTGCCAGGCATCCGGAACTTTTAGGAACTCCGCTGGAGGAGGTAAAGGTCAGTTTCAAAAAGCCAACCGGTGGAATCACCACCCTAATACCGCCGTTTCTCCGAAAGACTCTCAGGAGGTATTTCACAGTAAAGCCCTTCATCAACACTTCAAAATGCACACTTTGCAAAGCATGTATTTTGAACTGTTCGGCAAATGCCATTGAGGAAGTGAGAGATGCACTCAGGATCAACGATGAAAAATGTATCCAGTGTTATTGTTGCCGCGAACTGTGTCCTAACGATGCGGTAGAAATCAAAAAATCACTGCTCGTAAAAATTGTAAACAGGGGGTAAAAACCAGTAGAACGTTTGTCCCAAAATAAATGGTGCTGTCACTTTGATAGACATAATAGAGAAGGGTACAGGAAATATGTATTTATTGGTGGAAGAGTAATTGTAAGTGAGACATGTGATTTTCACCGTAAGATGGGGGGACTACCGTGATATCTGACAGGGATAAAATAACTTATAGTGAAGTAGCTGATTATTATCAGAGTAATAAAATCCTGTTTGGGATGAAATATTTCAAAAATTGGGTTTTGGAAAGACTTGCCTCATGTCTTCCAGTCCCTTCTTGGAGAGCGAAATTTCATAAAATGAGAGGCGTAAATATAGGTAAAAATGTATACATCGGGTATGATGTGATTTTTGATAGGATTCACCCTGAATTAATCACTATAGGAGATTATGCCGAAATTGGGGATCGCTGTATACTGTCTGCCCACACAAGAGGCAGTTTAACCACTAGAGATGCTTATCCAAGAAGCATGGCCCCCATAAAAATCGGGGGCGGTGTTGGTGTAAATCCAGGATGTATAATCACGCAAGGGGTTGAAATCGGGGAAAATTCTATAATCGGAATTGGATCAGTGGTTAGTCGTGATATCTCTCCGAATAGTCTTGCTCTGGGATTCCCGGCTCGAGTTGTAAAAAAGCTGGATGTTGAGTCCTGGGGAGGAATTCATGAAAACCATCAGCAAAATGAAGAGTCCCAAATCCATCAGAATAAATCTAATGAATCTGTTTCTCAAGACACGGACAGTAACTCCCCCTCACGACCGGATGTTACTGGTAGAATTAAGACCCGGCTTTGACAGTTGTCACCCTTTTTATCCGCGAGTGTAGCGACAGATTATCAATTGATTAACAGTAACTTTAGATTAATATCCCTAACTTTTTCATGAATTTGGTTATTCTCTTTTGATGTAATATTCTCCGGCTTTTGCCAGGCAAACCCAGTTTACAGTTTTCAAAAATATTTTTGGAATTTCATACAATTATTCCAATCCGGATTTACAAAAGGAATGAATTATTTAATGACGGAATTCTTCTTTTTCTTTTTCTGCTAAATGATTTTATCCACCAGAGTTATTTGGCCACATTTTGTGCCCGCCTGAAAAAATACAAAGTTTCAAATTCTGCGAAACTCGGGATAGGGATCACTTTTCGGATCTGAATCTGAACTCAAAACCAAAACGATTCAATGCAAACAATGCCATCATAATTATTGTGTAAATAAAGAAAACAGACACAAAAGATGCTATCAAGTAATGGACTAAATTAACTTCTAAAAAACCCACACCCATATACGAGAACACACTGATTGGTTGATTGTATATCGGATAAAAATAAACCACGCCGCCTTCATCAATATCGTCTAGCAACAGGTGTGAAAGGAACGCAGCCTCGGCAAAAAGGCTCATATATACGGCCTTCCCAAAATTCCGATATACTATATATCCGATAAACGCTCCAGATAGGATTGCAGAAAAACTGAATAATAATGAATGTGTCGGGATCGGGCCGATCCAGCAGTGTTCAAGAGTTCCATTTATTAGGAAGTTATAAACGACTATGCTATCCGGGAACAGTGAACATAAACCACCCACAAATAGTAGTAATAGGATCTGTTTGATGCCCCTCGGGGAAAGTTCCTTGCGGAAGAGTTCCCCCACAGTAACATAGACTGCTACTGCGCAGATACAGAACACAAAGAATAGAACATGTGCAACTGGATAAGGCATAATTAGAATATTTTATTAAAGGTATATAGGGATGTCTTGTCCTCTTAAAAATATTACATTAGAATATTGGATGAAATTTGAAAGCCATCGGAATGACGTTTCTGGTCTGATGACATCGAAGAATAAGAGTATCATAGAGGACTAGAACAGTTCTGTAGAGTAGAGCGCCGTCAGATAAGGGGAAATGATGTGTTGAGAGCACATATTATGATGGCAATAAGAGTATTTCTAAGGTTTGAAATGCAAAGAATAAGAACTTGAAGTAATGATTTGAAACAAAGTAGAGATAAGAAATGCTGTAACTCAATTTATTAGATATCGAAAATATGCCCTGGCATACGAATGGCAAAAATTAAAAAGTTGTCTGCTTTGCAGGCAACTGCGGAAGTCATAATAAGTTTCGTGCCACTAGATCTTAAATTAGAGGGTCCATACCTGTAATAAACAATTTTATTCCATCAATCCAGGTTTCATTTACTATCTCCAGCTGTCATCACTTCATCCAAATTTTTTATTTTTTTGCAGGGAATTCCAAATGCTATCGAGTTTGGGGGGATATCTGAAATCACTTCATCTAAATTTTTTATTTTTTTGCAGGGAATTCCAAATGCTATCGAGTTTGGGGGGATATCTGAATTAACAAGCGACTTCGCTCCAATAACTACGTTGTTTCCAATAGTTATATTTGGTAGAATAACGCTATCAACTCCAACAAAAACATTATTTCCAATTTTTACCTTTCCTCTCTCATTTGAACCCCATAATTTTAATGGCCCACCCTGATATGCTTGAGTATGGCAGAGTATTATGCAATCTCGAGTAATATAGCAATTTTCACCAATTTCGATAAGATTCTTCTCAGATTTATCTATATAGACCTTTGGTGAAATATAGGTATATTTTCCAATGTTAATCCCGATTAATCTGTAGTAAAAAAGCCTTAATGAATTAAGAGCATTTGATATTATTTTTCGAATTTTTATTTGCACCACCCTCTCAATTTTGAAAATTATTTCCCCGGCTTTGTAGAAATCCCAACTAATTTTTTAGTGAGAATTTTATAAAAATTGGAACTATACGAGGTCCTCATTTTTTGTCCCCACAAAAAATGAAGGAGTATTCTATATGATCAAATATGTATATTAAATTTGTTAAGATCAGTTTGAAGACAGGTCGGTCTTCCAGACTGAACCTTTATTCCTGCAAATATTCCAAAGGAGTTTATACCCAACATCAGCTTTTACTTCTTGTTTTATTGAAGGGCTATATAAGTACGGACCATCGTAACTTTGTAAAGCTTATTGCCATCATGAATGGCACATATGCAAAGAAGTGATAGAGATGATTTGCGTTAATTGAGGATTTCTACAGAGCCAAAATTCGGAATTTAGATCCTCAAACATTTATATGATATAATTTTAATTTATCATTACTTATCTTTTAGATTTCAAAGGTCAATCCAATGTTCAATCTAAAATTCAGCAAAACGATGAAAGATGTACAGTGGTCGTTCATCAGTCTTGCGACAGCCTCTTTTGCACATCTGCTGCTTAGAATTGTATTAGGGAAGGAACTGGGACCCTCGGGACTCGGCTTATACACCCTGGTCTTTACGATCTACATGTTCGGCATGCAGTATGCAGCATTCGGAATTAGTACAGCTTTGATCAAATACGTTGCTGAATATAATGATGACCTGCCTCAGATCACGAGTTTTGTTTCCTCTGGAATCGTTGGGTCTATTGTAACCGGATCTTTTATGAGTGTACTGATGTACCTGCTATCGGGATTTATTTCGATTCAGTTCTTCCACAACCCTGAAATGGTTGATCTTCTGAAGATCACGGCGTTATGCTTTCCCTTCATAGCCATGCAGAAAGCAGTCATTGGTACTCTAAATGGTCTGCGTAAGATGAAACGGTATGCCGTTGTGAACATCGCTCAGCATGGATCAGTTATGATTGTGTCAATCGTTCTGGTGATGCTTCTGAACATGGGTGTTAAGGGTGCAGTAATCGGTTTGGTTGCACCGACAATTGTGGTAGGGCTGCTATCGTTGACCTTCATCAGAGAGTACTTTACTTCTGAACAGGCAATCCTGCGCACAGTCTTAAATAAAGTCTTATGGTTCGGGCTCTATATCGTCCTCGCAGACTCCATAGCGATGCTTAATGTACAGATCGACAGCCTTATGGTGGGGCATTTTATGAATGAAACTGAGGTAGGGTACTATGCTGTTGCGGTACTTTTTATAGAAGGATTAAGGCTAATTCCCGACTCAGTCCAAAAAGTAATAACCCCTGCTATAGCAAATTTCCATGGGAAAAACGATTATCTCAATATAAACAAACTGATAAAAATTACTGTACTAAGAGTTTTCGTGATTACCTTATTTGCTTCTCTATCAATTTTATTGCTAGGTCAATTTTTGATCGAGATGTTATTTAGAGAAGATTTTCTATCGGCATACGAGCCCCTATTAATTCTATTAGTTGGAAGCTTGATATATGGTCCCATTTCTTCTATTAATGGTACCCTGCCAGGTATAGGAAAAGTGAATGTCATGTTTAAAATATCGTTAATATGTGCACTGATGAACGTGGTGCTTAATATCATCCTGATACCTAAATACGGAATAACAGGAGCGGCAATTGCCACATCCACCTCTTTAATATTCACAGCGTTAGTAAGAGTATACTTCATAAAACTATATATACCAAAACTTCCATACATTGCATAAAGTAATAGTCCAAAATGGAACCTGTTACACCTGACATATCGTGTTTCCTTTATTGGGGGAAGGGAAAAATTATCATAGAGAGGTTGAACGTTCTTGAGATTAATTACACGAAGTGGCGGCTTTCTAATGTGTAAATAATTGAACTTCGAACTCGTTGCAAAACAACCTCTGCATATTTCCGATTGAACATCTTGATTTACAAGATCAAGGCCTCCAATTGAAGTTACAATGAATAATAAGTTGCACAGGTTATTTCGTAGCGGGCACTTAATATCTTAGATTTCCTTTGTGGGGGAGGAAAAATACCATAGAGAGATCAAACATTCTCGAGAGTAATTATGATTGCCTACTAATTTGGAAGCAATTACACTAATATCTCATATTTCCTTTGTGGGGGAGGAAAAACACCATAGAGATTAGACATTCTCAAAAGTCTCAGCTCTTTTATAAAAAATAATGAGTTGGGCTGAAGATGCCTTATTTCATCAAATTCCATTAGTTGGGCGATTCCGGCATTGAAGCTACCTGGAAAGTAAGTGTTACCGAGAAAACCGGTTCTAACACACCGGGTTTTGAAACTGAGTTGGTCAATTAACTAAAATTGAAATTGTGACTATGATTCAGATGTGAACTGTATGGCCAGATTGAATAACTTCACACTAATCAGTAAAACTTTTCTCTACCTGCTCCCTATTTTAGGAGTTGCAGGAGTAACGATTCCGTTAATTCTTGGACAGAGTAATCTTTCTCTTTTGGGAACCTATCTTGCAGTCCCTATGATTCTGGCACCAATAATCCACATAAAACTAAAAGGAAACGAAACCAGCTTTGAGACATTTAATCCTAAATTATTTTCATCTTTTGTCAGTATTTATTTTATTTTCTTTTTTATTTCAATAAGCCTGCTCCAGGTATTTGATGTTAGACCATTTGCCTATTATCTGGTCATTGCAGTCATGTACGGTTTAGTATTACTGGAAATACTAATGTTTGAAGTGTCAGAAAAAAAAGTGCCCATTATCCTGCTTCAAATGGTGATCCTAACTGTAAATATAATTTGGGGAGTGACTCTAAATTATGATTTCTTCATTGGAAGAACAGATCCGATTGGCCATTTGAAACTTATAGAAAGTGTAATAAATGCCGCATTTGTAACTGAAATATTCGATGTATACAAACCGTTTCCTCTGTGGCATATTTTATGCGCATTTATGCAAAATGTCCTTGGAATCTCATTATCTGCTCAAAAAATAATGTTCGTAACAAATGGAGTAATCTATTCTTTTGTACCTGTAGTCTCATACCTTGTTTCAATAAAAATATTTAAAGATAGTAAAATCGCATTGTTATCAGCGCTATTTGTTTCTATTTACCCTGAAGTTATACTTTATGGGATGCAATCGATTCCAAGGAGCGTTGTGTCATTTTTAGAGATTATGCTAATATTAGTCTTACTGGACCCGCAAAATCCGGCAAAAGTATTCGCAGCTATCATCCTTGTCTTTTCGTTGATTGCGTTTCACACGGCTTCAATGCCATTTGTATTATCGATCCTGTTTGCGATTTATTTTCTGGAAAAAATATATAATAAGGAGAATGATGAATCTCTTCTATCATTCAAGTTTATAATTTTAGCAATATGCATGACGTTAGTTTACTGGTTATATTACGGAATAATATTGTTTGAGACTTTAGTGTACAACATCACGAGGTCTGCACCTTCCGGAGTACTAACAGAATCTGTATTTTATACACCATTAAGTGAGTTGTTTAATTATTTACAATATACTCCACTGTTACTTTTTGTAATAATTGGTTTCTTTTCAACGTTGCAATCAAAGAGGGCATCCACTTTTGGAAAAATATTCTGCATGATAGGACTCTTTACAGTGGCTATCACCTTCCCTGGCCCAACTCTGCTTTTCAATAAGCTTGCCAGTAATTTTAATCTTGCAAGGTTTGGAGAATATACTTTTTTGTTTATCGGATTAACCGGTTCAATTGGATTTTATGAAATGTACTCGAAATCCAAAAAATATTTAAAAATTCTTGCAGTAATACTGTTTATATCAATGACATTCCTAACCGTGTCAAATGACTTTACTGCATCAGATAATCCTTTAGTTAAAAGACCATTTTATACGTATTATTTAACCAATGAAGAAGAGACAAGTTTCGAACATATCGCTTCTGTCACTGAAGGATATGTGATGGCTGATTATGTGACTTCTCGTTATTATTCCTTTTCCGAATACAAAGATAAAAGCCATATTATAGAGGTAGGCAGTACAAACAAGAAAATATTAAGGGATGAACCGGATGACATCTTTTTGATTAGAGAATCCGAGTTAGAAAAAAGACCTTTGAAATTATATGCAGCACCTGGTGAAGAATTTGTATCTGGAACTACATGGGAAGGCAATTTAGTTTATTATTACAAGGAAGGCACATTATGGGACGATTTAATAATGTATAACAAAATTTACGATTCAAAAAGTGTTACAGGATTTAACCATGGTCCCTGAGTAATTGGATTTTCCGGAACCTGCAGGACATACCATCATGTCCCTGGATTGTAACTTACGTATCCCATCCTCTGCAGAGCATTGCACCATTAAGGAATCGATAAAATTCAAAAGTGTGCTTATTGGATGCAAGTTTCTGGGATCGATGTGAATTTACCCGGTATTTGCTTCAGCCAAATACCCGAAACTTTCTGCGGGGATGGGTAATAACTCTAAAATCGTTAAATCCCACTTCCCACAGCTGTCTATTTAATTTCCACAATTTTTTAGCTGTCGTTTTTCTGGGAACTTCCCAGGCCATTCAAACATATGTTTTCAAAATGTCCCATATATTTCGACCTCATGCCTTCATTGGCAGCTTCCAACTTCAATTTCCCGAAGATTCAGTTGAGATAATAATTGTGAATTTTTGAGCAATCACCTAAAAAAGATAGCAAGAGAAAGGTTATTTTTAAAAGAACATGTCGGACAAGTCAGTTAAATGATGAATTTGATTATAGATTACATTTTTTTGATTACCTTGACATTGTCAGATTAACCTCTTTTTCCAGATCATACTTTCATATTTCATCCAATTTCCCCTACAATTTAAAAAATTAATATTCTTTATCTATTCTCAAACTCAGCTTTCAAAGAAACGCGATTTTCCCCTTGATTTTCCACAAAAATCAATAGCAAGAGAACGTGTTCAAAAAATGCGTTTGTAGAGCCTAAGTATCTAATTCACTTTAAAAAGTCTATTGATATTGTTTTTTTCAAAAAGTATTTATATATGTAATGCCTAAATAAACTATATGGTTTTTTTAAAACAGAAATTAATCAACGGTAAATCATACTGGTATATTGTTAAAACTGGTAGAGTTAATGGAAAAGTGAAAACTATTTTTCAGGTCTATCTGGGCAACGCAGAAAAGATACTTGAGATGAAAAACCTGTGTGAATCATTGCCCTATATTAAACTTAGATCCTTTGAATACGGCAAAGTTGCCGCACTTCTTCATGTGAATGAAGAATTTGGATTTGTTGATATCGTAAACAGTCACACTGAAAAAAAGTCAATAGATGGTTTGAGTGTAGGGGAATATCTTTTACTTGATATTATAGGAAAAAGTCATGGAGTTCTAAGTGAAAACGGTATCGAAGAATGGTTCAATAAATCCACCTTAGCTTTTATGTGGAACTTTCCACACAGATTAAGTTGTCAGAATTTCTTGAATCAAATGAGCTACATCGATTCTGACACAATGAAAAAAATCGAGGACGATCTGTGCCAAGTTCTTGTAAAAAAGGGGTTGACTCCCTCTGTACTATTTGTGGATGAATCAAACTGGTTTACCTATGCTACCAATCATGATGAAAAAAGTGAACTTCTTCATAAAGGGTATAACAAAAAGCATCGTAAAGACAAAAATCAGGTGTCTGTAGCACTGGCTGCAAATGATTATAACATCCCTTTTATTCACGAAACATATCCTGGAAATGTTCATGATTCAGAGGAATTTTCAGGCCTAATAGACAAAATAATAACTCGTCTGTCTGAGTTGAATATTTGTTCGGAAGACCTTTGTTCTTGTTTTTGATAAAGGAAACAACTCTAAGGACAACATTGAGAAGGTAACTTCAAAGATGAATTTTGTAGGGGCTGTAAAAGCAAATCAGGCCGAAGAGCTGCTTGATATTCCCCTCTCCAAATTTAAACATTTATATGAGACTTCAAAAGACAATAAAATTTATGGATTTCGGACAACGCACCAGTTTTACGGGACCGAGTTTACAACCGTGATAACCTACAACGAAGGAACTTACAAACTTCAAAAAAGAACTTATGAATCAAATAAATCAAAAATAATTGAGAATTTGGAGGATCTACAGAAGAGACTGGAAAGCAACAGAGGAAAAGCAAGAAACAGAAGCAGCGTGGAAAAAGAGGTTGCTGACATAATTATCAAAAAGTACAGGACTGAAGTGAAATATGAAATAACTGATGTTCCGGAAGGTAAGAAAAAGCCCCAGTTAAAGTTCTGGATTGATGAGGAAAATGAAAACAAGTGTGAAAAATCATTTGGAAAAAATCTACTGTTTACAGATAAACATCAGTGGCATACCAAAAAAATTGTGCAGACATACAACAACAAAGGCGCTATAGAGGATGATTTTAAGCTATTGAACGATCACTTGCTTGTCCCTGTAGGACCTGTTTATCACCATAAAGACGAAAATATTAGAGTTCATGTGTTTCTGTCCATAATTGGCTTACTTTTCTACAGATATTTAGCCTGGGAAACCAAAAGATATGGATTATCTATGAGGAAACTCATTGAAAATTTGTCGGAAATAAGGCTGGCGGTTGTCCAGGAAAAAAAATCAAATGAAAGTAAAATAATTATGGAGGAGATGAGCACAAAGCAAGCATCATTATTCTCTTTCTTGAACCTGGGAAAATACCTGCCATCTCAATAAAAACGCTATCATTAGGATCATTCATTTCTTAGGCCTACACAAATATAGTCGCTTGATGACGGAAAATCATGCATCTTTGAAAGTCAAGTCAAATTCTATCTCTCTTAATTGAGAACCTTATCTTCTACAAATTTTCACCCATTTCCACCAAAATTATATACTTACCAGTATCGGGAACAAGAATTCAGCCCATTTCAATCAAATCTCAAATATTATGATCCTTTTAACCTGCTTAACCTTGCCCTAACTCTCATCTCATTATCCTGATTTATTTTCATGGCAAGTTGTGTAGCATTCATCACTTTCAGAGGATTATGAAACTTCATGATTTCAATGACAGCAGGAATTGAAACTTGATTGTGCAACTTTCTGAATTTCATCTGGTATGAGATCAAAATAAGCATTGCAAGCATTACCATCGCCATATGATGATGCCATGCATTCCAGCTTCTAACCATGTATTCATCCATTCCACAATTCTGTTTTGCGTCCTGAAACGCTCTCTCTACCCAGTATCTTGAACTCTGCATTTCTGCAAGCTTTTCAAGTGAAGTATTCTCTGCTGCATTGCAAAGTGAGTGTTTTACTTCCCCTGTTTTTGCATCTTTACTTATGAGAAGCCATAACGGCTTTTCACAAGGAAGCTCATTCTGCCTTCTCCAGACTTGTAAAGCTTTAAAATAGACTTTTTTGTGCCCTCTTTCCGTTTTTCTAACTTTGATCAGTTTCCATTTATCTCGTAAACTGGAAAGTGAACTCACTTTTATAGGTGAAATATTCAACACTTTAGGTATAGTAGGAAGTCTTCCCCTTGATCCTTTTTTCTCAGGGATTCCAACAACTGGTTCTTCAAGATAAACCTGAGTATTAGAAGCTATATCCGCAACAAAGGTTATACTTCTGTTTTCAAGTTCAGTCAGTAACGTTGGATTTTCTCCATAAAACCCATCCATTGTGACATAGGAAAAAGGGATTTCCTCATTTATTGCGTTATCAATCATTTCCAGTCCAAGTTCATACTTGGTCTGGAACCTTATCTTTTCAGGAGGTATTTTCGCCTTCAAACAACGTTCTTTATCCTCTACCCAGTTTTCAGGCAGATATAACCTGAAATCGATCAATGTTCTCTTGCCTCCTTTAAAATAAGCAAGAAAGACACCAACCTGACAATTGTCTACCTTTCCCAGGTTGCCGCAATACTGGCGTGAGACTCCAACAGAACTGTTTCCCGATTTTTTCATACCTGATTCGTCAAGTATAATAACACCATTTGGACCTATAGTTTCAATGGCTTTTGTTCGAACCGATCTGAGAAGGTTTTTATGAGGCCATGGAGAGTTTGAGAGAAAGTGGCTTAAAGCTTGGTTGTCAGACCTTTTGGAGCTATAAATTGCCATCTTTCTCAGATTTCTCCTGCTTGGCAGGAGAATCAAGCCTTTAAGGTAATCAATGCATTTCGAAATGCAAGAACGAGTTTTTGTTTGAAAACAAGAATCGAAATGCATATCAAAAAAGAGTTTTTCTACAGAAATCCGATTTGACAGGATAAAATCAGAAGTTATCTCATTAATGACAACGAATCTATAGTTTCAATGTTATAGATTTCGCTGGAAAATCCAAGGGAATGTGACAAAGTCAAGTTACTTAAGATGAATAAAATCCTATTCATAGGTCATTGGCTAAGAAATTTAAGCTACTGAATTGACCAATATTTAACACGATTTATTCACCCCATAAATGAGGTCGAATTCGAAAAAGAATACATACCATCACTAAAGACCTTCAAAAAACCGTTAAATACTTACTCTAAGTCCTGAAATAAAAGCCATGACAGCACCATAAACGCTGTTATGGCCCACAATCACATAATCTGACAGCCGTCGACTACAATGACTTCTCCACTAACATACTCCCCGAGATCCGAGCTCAAAAATAATACCACCTTTGCAACATCTTCGGGAATACCGACACGTCCGAGAGCGATATTGGAAATCATTTTTTCCCTGAGAGCAGGTTTGAGATCTTTGAGAAGGTCAGTTTCAATGAAACCGGGTGCGATGGCATTGACAGTTATGCCATACCTGCCCAGTTCCTTTGCTGCGGATTTTGTAAATCCGACAACTGCAGCCTTGCTTGCAGAATATACTGTCTGCCCGACATTCCCGTGGAGTCCTATGGTGGAAGATAAATTGATAATCCTGCCGGCACCCTGCTTCTTCATCAGGTTTGATGCGTACCTGGCACACAGGAACGTCCCCTTCAGGTTAGTGGCGATGGTACGGTCGAAGAGTTCCGTATTGCTCAGCATCAGAAGGTTATTTTGCATGATCCCCGCATTGTTTACCAGCACATCGAGACTGGAATGTTTCTCCCGAATAGCCCGAAACATGTCCCTTACCTCGGCTTCGGATGAGACATCGGCCTTGAGCAACGAAGCCTGGAGCCCTTTCCCACGAATCAGGTCCACAAGTTCAACTGCATTTTCCTCACTCCGGTTGTAGTTTATGATCACATGTGCATGGTTCTCTGCTGCCAGCAAGGCTGTAGCTCTTCCAATCCCCCTACTTGCACCTGTTACCAGCACCACTTTGCCTGTAAGCATTTTTCCTCCTGTACCTACCTCGTGTACTTAACCAGCCGGAGAGCGGCCCATGAAGCAACCAGCCGGGGAAAAGCTGCGGCTTAACTATCCAGAGAGTAGATAGGTGCGGCGGCCCGCACATATTCGGTAGTACCTTTTATTCTAGCAATGTGCCTTTGAGCTTTGAGTATGGTCTCTTCGGACAGTCCGGTGTTCTTCTCAATTACTTCTACGGGCATTTGATGTTCCTGACCATACAGTAATTGATCCATTACATGAATGGGCATGCGCCAGTAGAAGTCCTCATCAGAGGTGTAGTGGCTCCAGGTGTCAGCACTTGGCGGCCTCCGTATAATCTCTTCGTTGACATTAAGATATTTTGCCAGAGAGTAGACCTGGGTCTTATAGCAATCCGCCAGAGGTTCAATATCCACACCTCCGTCCCCGTATTTCACGAACTGGCCGAGGACCATCTCGGTCTTGTTGGTCGTGCCGCAAACGAGATAGTTCATCTTCTCAGCGTACATATACTGGACTATCATTCTGGACCTCTGTTTGACGTTCTGAAGTCCGATAAGTTCCAGATAATCACTTGCCTTCAACCTGTATTTTCCAACTGTCTCCCCGTCTTTTATCAACTGTATATACGGGACGTTCAACAATCCCTGGTTCAGGAAATCAGGCAGTACCAGGGATGTTTTGTGGACCTGAGGGTCATATTCCGGGCAGGTCTTCTTTATGATTATGTCCTTCCTCCCATAGATATCAAGGGATTCCAGTATATGGGAGATAGGTACCTCTTCATAAGCCACACCTAGGCTTTCACAGATTTCTGCCCCGAGGGTTTTACTCGAAGGAGCCGATTCCCTTTCAGGAAGAAGCAGACAGTAAACGTTCTCCTTTCCAAGTTCCCGGACGGAAAGCGTAAGAGCTACAGCGGAATCGACTCCTCCCGAAACTCCTATTACCACCCCCTTTTTCTTAAAACCGGCAACCTGGTCTTTGATAAAGCCCCTGAGCTCCATTGCAAGCTTTTCAATGTTCCCGTTAAGTTTGTCCATTATTTGTATGTCCATTAATTGCGAATCTATCATTTGCATGATATTGCCCCCCATAATGGTCAGATGATTGACATTTGATCGTTAACGTTTAATTGACATTATATTACAAACTTTGATATAATATTACAGACTTTGACGCAACATTGTGAATTAAGAAATTTTACATGTGGGGATTGAGGAAATAGCTACCACTGATTTTGAGGAAATAGCATTAATTATGGAATGCTCTTAACTCAACCGGAAGGAGCTGTATTTTAAGCAACCTGTGTCAAGGTTTTGAACAGCAACGAATAGATACCGAGATCAAATATCAGATATCAAATATCAGATATCAAATATCAAATATCAGATATCAAATATCAAGTAACAGGTTTCGAGAGTCATTCACCCGTAATTTAGTTTCTTTGCAGCTTCCTCTATCAGTGGTTGTGATAGCTCCTGGTGAAGTTTTTCCAGGCCTTCTTCCCTTGACATATCCCCACTTCGGACAATTCCTGCTATATCAAAGGCATACGGGTGGATCCCGTATTTTTCCAGATGGTTATAACAGGCAAAAGAATTCAATGTACAGTTGGTTGAATTGCTGTCATTGAGATCCGGAGGGTTCCACCCGATCTTCACCAGGGACTCCAGAATCTTACCTTCGTTATAATCCCACAGACACAGAGGATGAAGCATCCTCGGTCCCTCCTTGCCCATATTTTCAATAACCTCGTTTTTAATCAGGAACCTCTCATCCCTATCATCAATGTCAATTTTTTGAAGTTGTTTTTCAAAAATGTTCCTGGACCACCGTATAAAATTAGCCTTCAGGGGGATTATGGGATTAGGAGACTGCCCCGGTGTGAAGGCAAACATAATGAAAGGTGCATCCTGAACAATAGCCTCTTCTATCAACTTCTGCTTGATGATACTAATACAGGTGTTGCATATGTCGCTGGCCCTGTATTTGGCTAACTTGGGGAATGCATCGCGGGATTCCGCGGCTTTCCGGAAAGTTTCGTACAGGACCTCATCTTCCATTGTTAGTTTAAAATAATCAGATCCTGTGAGCTTACACATCTTTTTCGCATTTTCTACCGCGTTGTCAGATATGAAACCATTATCGAACTGGACAGCCAGGACTTTCAGGAAAGGATATTCTTTTTTGAGTTTGTGAAGTGTGTATGAAGAGTCCTTGCCCCCGGAAAGTGCAAAAACCACATCATACTTACCCCTGCCTCCGTATTCCTTGAAGAGTTCTTCCATTTTTGCCAGATATTCCCTCTTGTCCTGCGCAGAAAGAGGGACATACGTCTCACAAAAATGACAGAGCCCACTTTCCTCATTGATATCTATGCCTGGCATATCCGAGTCCAGAACACACTTTTTACACACTATTCTTGACATTTTGGTACTCCCCTATAATTGACCGATTGGATATCTTCCCATTCTCGCTTAATGGGAGATGGTCGATGAAAAGTATCTCCCTGGGACACAGGTACCCGGGCAAATTCTTCCGGCAGAATGAAAAAAGAGCATCAACTTCTGTCCCTTCCTTCGGGATGATCATGAGGCTGATCGCAGTCCCCATAAGCTCGTGGGAAACCGGTACGACAAAAACCCTGGAAACCTCAGTGTTATTCTCTATGTGTTTTTCAATTTCCCTCGGATTCACGCGGTGATCGCCTATTTTAATGAGGTCGTCCTTGCGGCCAAGCAGCCTGAAATAACCATTGGGTAATTTCTGTGCAAGGTCTCCCGTGTGCATCCACCCATTTATGAGCTTATTCTCAGTGGCGATCTCGTCGTCCAGGTAACCTAATAGAATATTCTCACCCCTGGCAACCAGTTCCCCCCTTATGTTCGGCCCTACCGACCTGTTTTCATCATCGAATACGTCAAGCATAACGCCGGGAATCGGCTTGCCTATCGTATCAACGAACTCGTCCACGTCCTCTGGTGGCAGGTATGCCAGGCGTGCTGTAGCTTCAGTCTGGCCATACATCGGCAGAATCACCGTACAGGGACTCAACTCGTTTATCTCTTTCACGGTTAATGCGTCCATTCCTCCACCTGCGGATGCGGCAGTCCTGACATTTTCAAATGCCTTTTTGAACCTCTCTGGATAGCGGAGGAGGATCCGATAAGTACTTGGCACTCCGTAGAATACGGATACCCCTGATTCAACCAAGCTGAATGTAGATTCCATAAAATTCATGCTTCCGATTCTGACAGCCCCCCCGGCCATCAGGTGGGAATCGATTATGGAATTACCAAAAGCGTGGTGTGGAGATATTACCAGTGCGCCCTTATCACCGGAACTTATGCTGAGAACCTCGATTATCGATTCTGCATTTGCTACCAGATTTCGATCACTTAACATGACCCCTTTTGGAGTGCCTGTCGTGCCAGACGTGTACAGCACCAGCCTCAGTTCCGGATTGTTGGCCTCATTTACTATATTTTTACGCAGGGTCTTTACTGAAGTGTCATTTGAAACAACAACAACCGTTCCAAAACGCCCAAAAAAGTCCTCACCATATCTAGAGTACTGTGCCTCTGTTGCAATTATATTATTGACGTGGGCATTATCAAGAATTTGCTCCAGACTGAATTTCGGGAATTCGATCGGAAGAGGTATTGCAATGTTGGCTGACCGGTATACTGCCATGAGAATCTTTATGTATTGTATGCCTGACTCTGCCAGGATTGCAAACCTGCAATGCCCGAAGTCCCCCATAGACGAAGCAATAGTATCTATATCTTCATCGAGACAGTTGTAGGAGATGGATTTTTTGCCTTCTTCCAGAGCTATTTGCTGAGGAGTTCTTCTGGCATATTCCGCGATATAAGCATCGATCCTCATATCTCTCACTTCACCAGTTTGACAATCAGGTTAGTGATCCCCTGCAGTGAGTCAAAATTTTCCGGCGTCAGCATATCTTCGGGAACTTCTATGGCATATTTTTCACAGATATAGTCCATCAATTCAAGCAGTCCAATCGAATCCATGATGCCGTTCTGGGTGAGAGAATCGTTATCATTCAAGCCAATGCTCGTGTCCATAAAAGAATTGTCTTTCAGATAATCAAGTATATCATTCTTTATATGTTCCATTCGACCTTAGCCCCCCTAATTTCGTATAGTGGATAAAACAACATGAGTAGTATACACTTTAGTGCATCATTGTGTTAATATCCCCGTAAATATTTGAGTAATCCCCATTAGTATTTACGTATTATCAATTATTTATATTGTTTCTCATATAAATTATTTACATTGTCACCCTTATCATTTGTTATATTGTTCCCCATATCAATTATCCCACTTTATCCAGGTGTCTTCTCAATTTTCACCATTGTTCCTAATATCGTTTTCTCTGAAAACTGCCCTGGTTTTCAAACGTGTGTTTTTGAAATCTCCCACACTTTTCGCCCTCGTGCCTTCATTAAAAGCTTCCAACTTTCATTTCCCGAAGGTTCTTGAGATAATAATTGTGGATTTTAGAGCAATAATCCAAAAACGATAGCTAAAAAATGTTATTTTCTAGAGAACATGTCGGGTAAGTCGGAATTATTTATATTATCCCCTATTTCTTAGTCACATCACCCATTATATTGTTCCCCGTATCTTAGCCACGTCACCCATTATATTGTTCCCCGTATCTTAGTCACGTCACCCATTATATTGTTCCCCGTATCTTAGCCACGTCACCCATTATATTGTTCCCCGTATCTTAGTCACGTCACCCATTATATTGTTCCCCGTATCTTAGCCATATCACCCATTATATTGCCCCCATGTCTTAGTCACGTCACCCATTATATTGTTCACCATGTCTTAACAGTGCCACTTATTTTCTTGTCCCCCCATGGCACATAACCATGTTAATTATTATATTGTTCACCTTTTTCATTTAGCAACAGTCTCTATCACAACTTCTTATCAAAAGCTGGAAGGATAAACATCGACCCAGGTGAGACTTCTCCTGATAAACTTATACCCCTATCCCCCAAATATTGAATATGTCATGTTTCAATAATCTCAGACATGAAAAACTGCACTCCAGAACAGTTCGCCATGATAGTAGAATTTTTATCAATTATTTGAGATGCTAAATTCAAACTATTTTTTATAATTTCTGCCTGTGAGGAAAGGTATGTATAGCCAGACATCAGCAAGTGCTATATAACCCCATAAAATAAAAAAATATTGAAATAAAATTTCATAATAAAGATGAGAAACAATGTTTCTTGGAAAGTTTAAAGACCGCCTTTTAGAAAGGATTCTGCATAGAACCCCCACCAAACTCAGGGAATAAGAAAGAAAAAGATTACTCTGGAAATTCAATAAGTATTGTTTTAGTATGTGATTTGAACACACCATTATCAACATGAATAGAGTACGAACATGAATAGGGCATAGGGAGGAGGCTCCAAAAATTGCAGTTCTAAGTTTTAGAACCAGTTCTCATAGAGAAGTTAAGTTCTCATAGAGAGTTAAGTTTCATGGAAAGGCTATTTTCTCGAGGAGGCTTATATTGATAGTATGCCAGCCTTCAGAAGTAATGAGGGAAAGTATGTATTCGTTGTCTATAATATAGCTTGAATAACTGACATTATTAAGATCCAATTCCCTATAAAAAGTAGAAAAAATACTTTTATTCGAAAACTTGCAATACGCTTCTTTCAGGGTCCAGGTCGTTAAGAGATCGAGACAATTTACGGATTTATCGGTTTGAAAAGTTTTTTTATTCAGGTATTTAGAAATGTTCGCAAGAGACCGCTTTTTTTTAACCTCAATATCAACCCCAAGCTCAAACTTTGAGACTGCAAGAACGACAATATTTTCAGTATATGAGATACAGACATGTAATTCTTCATGGTTGCTTACATGGACCTTTCCGCATTTATCCTTATAAGTAGCCATGTCGGAGACGGAATGTCCTTTAAGAATTCTGCACAGAATATATTTCAGGACCATTCTGGAAATAATGTACCTTTTCCTGAAATACCCGGTTTTTAATCTCTCCAGGCCTTCCATTTCCATATCGTCAAGGCATTCCGTACTCAATGTGCCGTAATCTTCCAGGTCAACCAGAAAGATAAGAATATCATTCTGTTCCCATAAGCAGGGCATATTTGCCGGGAGAGTATGGTCCGGAGTGATCGGAGATACTTCCGGAACAACCTGAGATTCTGCCTTTAAGCTTTCAGTTTGCATGCCTGTTCACGAGATATCCGTTACAAAATATCAGTTACAACCCCTATAAAAAAAGTACCTGCAACTCAATGAATTAACCTGCGCCTCAGGTAAATTGCAGATATTATTACCGCTATGATTAAACCTATAAACTCGGTAATGAAACAGGGACAAAGAGACGGAACATAACCGATCGTGGCCATATTCAGAAAGTAATCCAGACCCCCTCCGTAACAGCATACCTTAGGAAATTCCCAGCCAAAAGCCGGCCAGAATAAGGTATGAGGCTTATCCCACATACGGTCTTCAAGCAGGTGGAAAAAACATGCTCCAGATATCAGGAACAAACCTGTGTCCCTGCTCTTCCCATAGCGATAGTAACCCAGTAATGCGATAAAAAGACAAAACACAAGCGTATGCCCGACAATTCGCCCATTTGCGAGAATCTCGGCAAAAATTACCCTGCCGACCATTTTGTCGAGAATGTCTGGCAGCAGGGCTCCGAAAGCTATGTAACGGTAATCAAGCCTGCCTCTGAGTGCCGGAAGAATACGCTCAAGCATGAAGAAAATTCCAATCGTAAAAACGATGTGCCCGAAAATTAACATTGCAGACCCACTGACCCCATATATATAAACAAAGTTTCTCCCACAAAAACTTATACCCAGCCCAACTTTTTTAATTTTTGAGCGGCGCCTGCACCTTAAAAACGGTCAATTACACCTAACCGGGGGAATAATTCAGGAAACTGCTCAGAAAAGTCTGACCCCATGAAGAACTGTATGTGCCAAATTTGTGTTTTCACACTTTAATAAGAAGTAATGGTTAAAAATAAGTAAATAGTTTTGGAAACCAAGTTTCTGAAGAATGTTTCTTAAAAAGTCATGACGACCGGGTATAAGTTTGAAATATTGAATAACATTTTTACCAATCGTGCTGCCGGGTGAGAGAAATAAGAACGGAATTAATGCTTTTTTAGATTTAAAATTACTTTATACCCTTATTTAGTTCTTGAGAGAAACATATCAAAATTAACCTGTGACCCGGATGCCCTATAACTTCCAGAGAACTTGAAGTTTCTTATTTTTAATTTTGACAACAAAGACCGATTTTATACTTTAATGTAACCAATCCTCAAAAAGTAATCCTAAAATATATAAACGATAAAGATATAGGGTATTCGATTCTCACTGCCCTGAAAAGCAGGTCGCATACCTTTATAGCTAAGAATCAAATAGTAACATATAATATAATCCAGTACCAATAATAATTCAAATTATCATTAACTGAGGTGTCAGAAACTGCAGACTACGGAAGAAAGGGTAAGAGCGAGATTGATTAAGTATCTCGGCAGGGACGAGAGCGGGATACGCAAGGTTGTGCTCAATCTCTTCCTGACCGGAGACAAGTTCACCACCGGTGAAGTTTATGAGTTCCTTGACAGCGGGGAATTCGAGGTAAGCTACCGGGGGGTGTCGGCCATGGTCGGGCTAATGAACACGAGATTAGGAATCCTGAGCATTAACGTTACAGGAGACCACAACGTTTACTCCCTGAAAAACACTTACAAAACTATCGTCGGCTCCGTGCTTGAAAACTACTGAGCCGCACTTGATTACTTTCCTTTTACCGGGGTTTATTGCCCCTTATTGTCATTCTTTTTTGTATGAATTTCTTTGAGCTTCTTATTTTATTCTGCCAGAGTTCTGCTCGGATTCAAAAAAGTCATAATTAGTTTGTCTTTCAAAAGAAGGAATTTAAAGGAGAAGTTTAAAGGGAGTTTAAAAGAAATAGAAAAGGAATTAAAAAAGCAGTTCAAATAAAGTGTTTCGAATTTCGATGCAGAATTTGGGAGAATGGCACTGCTTATTTTTGCAGAGAACCCCTGCCAAAAGAAATTATAAATACCTTGAATAAAAGAAAGTATCAGAGTACATAATGAGATAAAATCTATACAGATTTTCCAGCTTTATATATTAGGGGGAAAACGCATAAGAAGCTTAAAAATGAGATCAATAAGTTCCGGCTTCAAGGTGGGGCTCAGATTTTTGAAAAACCGGACCTTCAGTGTATTTTACCGGGAATACGAGCGGAGGCTCGCAAAAGAAATTCATCACTCGGAGATCCCCGCACATATCGCGGTGATCATGGATGGGAACCGCAGGTTTGCGGGAAAGCTCGGGAAGGCAAAAAGTTACGGGCACTTCATAGGGGCAGAGACCACTGAGCAGGTGATTGAGTGGTGCCATGAAATAGGGGTGCGGCAGCTTACACTTTATGCATTTTCCACAGAGAATTTCCACCGTCCCGGGGAGGAGGTGGACGGGCTCTTTAACCTCATAGACCGGAAGTTCTTGAAGCTTTATAAAGACCCCCGGACCCATGAAAAGGAAATGCGGGTCAGGGTTATAGGAGACAGGAGCAAACTGCCTGATTTCCTGAACGAGACAATTGACAGGATCGAAAAGGCGACCGAACACTACGACAGGTTTTACCTTAACGTAGCCATTGCCTACGGCGGGAGACAGGACATTATCCAGGCCGTGAGGGAAATCGCATGCCGGGTTTCAAGGGGAGAGCTCTCCCTTGAGGACGTGAGCGAAAACCTGATTTCAAACCACCTTTATCCGTCTCCCGGGCTGGCAGTCCCAAACGTAGACCTTATCATCAGGACGGGGGGGGACGAGCGGGTTTCCAATTTCCTGCCCTGGCAGGCTAACGGAAGCGAATGTGCGGCATATTTCTGCGCTCCGTACTGGCCCGAGTTCCGGAAAATCGACCTCCTTCGTTCTATTCGGATCTACCAGGTGAGGAGAGCCGAAAAGAAGCGGGAAAACTCGGTACGGGCTTTAAAAATAGTAAAGATGTTCGACGCCGGAAAATACGAAGAAAAATTAGAAGAGTTCGGAAACCTCAGGCCGATTAAAAGGCAGGGATTTTCCTGAAGGGGAGTCTTTGAAAAATTCCATAAGGACTCATAAGATCCCCTGGACATAAAGACACTGTTTGAAACACTGCCGGACCCTGGCTTGAACGACGATCTAAACCGTGGCTTGAACGACGATCTAAACAGTAGCTTGAACAGCTACCGGATCCATTTCCAGAAACTGTAAATACCATTGTCAGAGGCAGCTGAAAGCGAAGGTTCATATTATTCAGGCACATAGTTATATTTATATATCGCAATTTAACGGGGAAAATATTTTATGGGAGAAACGGGAAATTTGAAAAAAATCAAGGGAAAGGAGACACCTCTTCCGGAACATCCCGGACTTCCGGGGAGTTGAAAAGATATGAAATACAGGGATTTTGTCCGCTCCCTGTTAGGTCCTTTTTCAAAAGTCCCTCCGCTTCCCTTTAAAGAACATGCCAGAAAGGGGGTACTTGCAGCCGGGAAATTGAAAGAAGGAGTGGAAGCATACTGTTCAGGGAACATGGAGCTTGTGGAACTTAAAAGTTCCGAGGCTGACCTGATAGAGACAGAAGCCGATGCCATAAAGCATGAGATCCGGAAAAGTCTTCCGTCTTCCATGCTACTGCCGGTAGACGCAAAAGACCTTCTCTTTTTTTTAAACCAGCAGGACGAAATCCTGAACAGTGCCCAGAGTGCCGCTTACTGGCTGACTCTCCGGGCCGATTCCCTCCCTGAAGACATGAAAACGGGTTTCCTTAGGCTTTCAGGAGCTACTCTTGAGACTGTTAGGGTCTACGAAGAGCTTGTTTCCAGTTTCTACGAAATCTTCAAAAATCCGGATAAAAATAAAATCAGGCAAACCCTGGCTCTTGTCCCCCAGGTAGAAAAACTGGAACATGAGGTGGACCTTATAGAGAGTGAACTTTTGAAAAAGATCTTCGCAAACGAAAAGATCTTTGGAGGATCCGGGATCTGCCACCTGACTTTTCTCGTGGAGAAAATCGGCGATGTTGCGGACAGAGCCGCAATAGCCGCTGACAGCCTGAGGACAATGCTTTTCAGGCGGTAAAACTCCAAAAGCCGGGAATAATAAGTCTGAACCCTAAAAATACCTGCGAAACCATTGAAATGTCACTAAACCCCCTGAAATACCGATATATTGATATTCAGGGGATTACTATCTAAAATGGGGATTTTATAATCGAATTTTTTTCAGGCATTAATTGAGATCTTAGGCTTTGGGACAGAGAGTAATCGGGATAGAGGTCAAACATAATTAACAAAATAATTTCATTTAACATGACCTCATTTAACAAAACAATTCCATTTAAAATATGATTTCAGTTGACAACAGAATTTCATTAAAAAAATGAGTTCAGTTGACAATATAATATCATTAGCGGCCAGTATTCATGAGACTATTCGGGGTCAGTACTCATAATCATTCATAACCATTATCCAAAAACCTAATAGTATAAACCTTGGACATCCAGAAATAGAAGACTGGATCGAATCATCTGTGTGAAATTGGGGGGAGTTGGAACGGACATTATCTTTAAACAGTTGAATCCACATTCCTGCAAGATCCACCTGCAGTGGATCAGGGAATCGGGGGATGAAGCGCTTGTGGATCCGGGGCGGGAGTGCTTTCAAAATTATATGAAACTGCCACGAAAAAGGGAGCTGAGAACGGTTCCCCTGATCCTTGCCGGGGAAGGTATTGGGAAGTTAAAAGTCCTGAAAGGCAGGATACTTGCCCGAGGGGGAACAGGAGCCTGATAAAAAGGGGGAATTGCAATGGGAAAAGAAAAGAAAGAACATCCAAACCGCCTTATCCATGAAAAGAGTCCTTATCTCCTTCAACATGCCTATAACCCTGTGGACTGGTATCCCTGGGGAGAAGAGGCTTTTGAAAAGGCGAGGAAGGAAAACAAACCTATCTTCCTTTCTATCGGCTACTCCACCTGCCACTGGTGCCACGTGATGGCGCACGAGTCTTTCGAGGACGAGGAAATTGCAAAACTCATGAACGAGGCCTTTGTCTCCATAAAAGTAGACAGGGAAGAGCGCCCTGACATTGATAACACATATATGACAGTCTGCCAGATTATTCTCGGGAGAGGCGGCTGGCCCCTGAACATAATCATGACCCCGGACAAAAAGCCCTTTTTCGCAGGAACTTATATCCCGAATAAAACCCGCTTCAGCCAGACCGGGATGCTGGAACTGATGCCACGGATCAGGGAAATCTGGGAACGCCAGCACGAAGAAGTGCTTGACTCGGCAGAAAAAATAACCTCAACCATCCAGGAAATGATTACGGACTCGGCAGGAGAAGGCCTGGGGGAAATGATACTGCAGGAAGCCTACGAAGAACTAATGGGATCCTTTGATAGGGATTTCGGAGGATTCGAAAAGGCACCGAAATTCCCCGCCCCCCACAAGATTTTCTTTCTGCTCCGCCACTGGAGACGCAGCGGGGACCCGGAAGCTCTCCACATGGTGGAACACACCCTCCACTACATGCAGAAGGGAGGGATCCACGACCATCTGGGCTCGGGCTTTCACCGCTACTCTACGGATAACATGTGGATGGTGCCACATTTTGAAAAGATGCTCTACGACCAGGCCCTCCTGGCGGCTGCTTATACGGAGACCTATCAGGTTACCGGAAAAGAGCTGTACAGGGAAACGGCCGAAGGAATCCTTGACTACGTACTCAGGGACCTGACCTCTCCCGAAGGCGGCTTTTACTGCGGAGAAGATGCAGACGTGGACGGGGAGGAAGGGAAATGCTACCTCTGGACCCTGGAAGAAATCCGGGAAATCCTTGACCCTGAGGAAGCCGACCTGATCATAAAGATGTTCAACCTGAAAGAGGAAGGCAACTTTGAAGAAGAAATCCGGGGAAGGAAAAACGGGACTAATATCTTTTACCTTGTCCAATCCACTGACACCCTGGCAAGCAGACTCGAGGTTCCGAAGCCGGACATCGAAGCCCGGGTCAAAAAGGCTAAAGAAAAGCTCTATGACGCCCGCAGCAAACGCAAGAGTCCGGGCCTGGACGACAAGATCCTGACCGACTGGAACGGGCTGATGATCGCGGCCCTTGCAAAAGGTTTCCAGACATTCGGAGAAAAAAAGTACCTGGAAGCTGCCGAAAAGGCAGCGGACTTCATCCTGAATACCTTCTACAGCCCCGGCCAGAGGCTGCTCCACCGCTACAGGGACGGAGTTGCCGGGATTGTCGGGACAGCCGACGATTATGCATTCCTTATCCACGGACTCCTCGAACTCTACGAAGCTGGGTTTGAGCTCAAGTACCTGAAAGCCGCAATCTCCCTTAACAGGGAGCTCCTGGAACACTTCTGGGACCCGGCACATGGGGGCCTTTTCTTCACAGCAGACGACAGTGAAGCCCTGATCTTCAGGAAAAAGGAGTTCATGGACGCGGCGATCCCTTCCGGGAATTCCGTGGAGATGCTAAACCTCCTGCGCCTTGCCCGCATTACTGCAGAGCCGGAACTTGAAGACACCGCAGAAAGCCTGAAAAAGGCCTTTTCAAACCAGCTCCGTAAGATCCCTTCGGGCTATACTCAGTTCCTTTCCGCCCTTGAATTCGAAGCTGGCCCCACATACGAGGTAATAATCGCCGGAAAACCGGAAGCATCAGACACAAGAAATATGCTCGAGGAAGTCCGGACCTACTTTATCCCGAACAAAGTGCTGGTCTTCAGGCCCGAAGAAGAAGGAAAAGAACCTGAGATAATAAAACTGGCTGCATATACGAAAGTCCAGGTCCCTATCCGGGGAAAAGCCACGGCATATGTCTGCAAGAACCACGAATGCCAGCTCCCGACAACAGAGATCAATGAGATGCTGAAACTGCTGAATGTATAATAATACAATTAAAACTACGACTAAAACTACGACTAAAACTACGACTAAAACTACGACTAAAACTACGACTAAAACTACAATTAAACCTATAACTAAGAATAGAGCTACAAGCAGTTTTGTAACAACCAGTTCTGTAACAACCAGTTCTGTAACAACAAATTCCGTATGCAAAAATAAATAGGGAGATATGGAAAATGAAAGAATTTACACCCGAAGAGCTTTCCGAATACAATGGAAAAGACGGGAAAATGTACGTTGCCTACGAGGGGAAGGTCTACGACGTTTCGGATAGTTACCTCTGGGAAGACGGAAACCACCAGGGTCTCCACGATGCCGGACAGGACCTCTCGGAGAGCATGAACGACGAAGCACCCCACGGCCCGGAGGTCTTTGAAGACTATCCTGTTGTGGGAACCCTGAAGGAGTAATCGGGATTCAGGAAAGAGGGCGAAAAGACCTTCAATCGGACAGGCATGCGTGAGAAACGGCATTCTGGGAAGAAATGACACAGAAACGAAATTGAAAGACAGTTTGAAGAAAAGGAGTATTGGGTATGAAAGATGAAATTGCATCCCTTCTTCCTCACGAACTGGAAGTGAGGGGTGGGGAAACCCTGGTAGAAAGTAAAGGGCTTGAAAAAACCAGGCTCCTCGAAGAACTGAGAGAACTCTTTGAATCCCAGCCCCTTGCAGTCCTTGCGACCCAGGGAGAAGGAACACCCTATGTCAGCCTTGTAGCCTTTGCTTCGGATGAGAAGCTGAAATACCTGCTTTTTTCAACCACGAAGGCAACCCGTAAATACGCCAACCTCTCGACAAACCCTTCGGTATCTCTGCTTATTGATAACCGGAAAAACATACTTGAGGATTTCCGAGATTCCATGGCTGTGACCGTTCTGGGGAAGATTGAGCCTGTGGAGGACTTCGAACTCAAGATCATGGAAAATATCTACCTCATGAAACACCCGTATCTGGTGGATTTCCTGCACTCACCCACAAATGCATTCCTGAAAATCAATGTCGAAAAATACATAGTGGTAAGCCACTTTCAGCACGTTGTGGAAGTTAAGGTATAAGTTATTCAGGAATGCATCCGGGATACATTTTTTAATCGGTGGCAGGGAATAATTTCGAATTTATCGTTTCGAATTTATCGAAAAGTTCCCGGCGAATCCGAATAAAAGGGGGGCTAAACTATGGGAAAGTGGCTTATTCCTATCGAGGAGATCCGGGAAATCTGGGAAACGACAGGAAAAAATGCCGAAAAAAAACAAGTTGAAAAGACCGGGAACCTTTGCGGGGGTAAAGCTTCAGCCCTCGGTTTTTTGAAGAAAGAGGGAAGAAAAGAAGGTATAAATGTCCCTTGGGGCGCCTGCATAGGCACTGCAGCTTACAACGAGTACGTTGACAGGACAGGCCTTCGGGGCAGGATCCTTCTCGAACTGAACCGCAAGCCCTTTGAGGAAATGCGCTGGGAGGAACTCTGGGACCTCTCGGAAAAAATCAAGCACATGTTTGCCCGGACCCCGTTTCCCCTGGGGATGGAAAAGGAACTTGAAGAAAAGATTGCCGGGTATTTCGGGGAAAAAGCGGTTGCAGTCAGGTCCTCAGCCCCGGGGGAAGATTCCGCAAAAACCTCTTTTGCAGGGATCCACGCCTCATACGTGAACGTACGGGGAGCAGAGGCCGTACTCCGACATCTGCGCCTGGTCTGGGCCTCCCTCTGGTCGGATTCAGCCCTGCTTTACAGGAAAGAGATGGGGCTGGACATTTTTAAAAGCGCAATGGCAGTGTTAATTCAGGAAATCGTGGAAGGCAGGGTTTCCGGCGTGGCCTTCGGGATGAACCCGGAAGACGCATCAGAAGCCCTTGTTGAAGCCGTTTACGGGCTGAACAAAGGTCTTGTGGATGGAACGGTTGAGCCGGACCGCTGGGTCCTCGAAAGGAAATCCGGAAACATAAAAAAACACTACCATGTGGAGAGGGAATGGGGGGTTTTCGGAACCGTAGAGGGCACCGAGCTCCGGGAACTCCCCGAAAACCTGAAAGAAAGCTCACCCCTCACCCAGGAAGAAGTCACGCGAGTCTTCAACCTGACCCTCAAAGTGGAAGCTCTATTCGGAAGCAGAGAAGGTAGAAGAAAACCTCAAGACGTGGAATGGACCATTCGCGACAATACCCTTTATACACTCCAATCCAGGCCTATCACCACCCTCGTAGGGGAAGACCGGGAAGAAAAGAGGCTCTGGTACCTGAGCCTGCGGCGCAGTTTCGGGAACCTGAAAGAACTTCGGGAAACCATCGAAGAAAAGCATATCCCTGCAATGCAGGCCGAAGCCCGGGAACTGGAAAAAGAAAAGCTTTCAGGGCTCACGGAAAGCACCCTTGCAGAGGAAATCAAAAGAAGGGCAGGAATCTACCGGAAATGGCATGACATCTACTGGGATGAGTTTATCCCCTTTGCTCACGGGACCCGGCTCTTCGGGCAGGTCTACAATGAAACCGTGAACCCGAAAGACCCCTATGAGTTTGCAGACCTCCTCTCGGGTACCGGCATGCTGAGCCTTGAGCGCAACCGAAAACTCGAGGAAATGGCCGGGAAGCTGAGGAAAGCCCCGGATCTTCTCCAAAAAGCAAAAAAGCTCACCCCGGACCCCGGGCTCGGGAAAGAACTTGATGCCTTTATTTCAGAGTACGGAGGAAGCTATTCGGAAAGTTCCACCGCAAGAGAAGGCCTTGTCAGGCTGCTGGTCGAAATGGCTTCCAGACCTCCATTGTCTCAAGCTCCTGCATCTCCTGAAAAAACAGAAGAACCGGACCGAATCAGGAAGCTGAAAGATAACTTTTTTTCCCGGTTCGAAGGCGAAAAAAAACAGTTTGCTGCCGAACTCCTGGACCTGGGGCGTGCAAGTTACCGCCTGCGGGACGATGACAATATTTACCTCGGGAAAATCGAAGCCGAACTTAGAAGAGCTCTCCTTGAAGGGGAAAAAAGGCTTAAAAAAAGAGGATTGGAAGAAGCAGAACTTCCTGAAATTGAGAAGATTCCAAATCTGGAACCCATAATAGAAGAAATAACAGAAAAAATGATAAAAACCCTCAAAGATCCCAAATACCCCCTTGAATGGAAAAAAGCCCCGGGAAAACCAGAAAAAACCGAAGAAAAGCTGAAGCCAAGACAGCTCCTTGGAAACCCCTCGGGTCCCGGGACAGCCCAGGGCTCTGCCCGGGTCATCCTGCAGGAGTCCGACCTCTATGACATCAAGGCAGGAGAAGTTCTTGTCTGCGATGCCGTGGATCCCAACATGACCTTTATCGTCCCCCTCTGCTCCGCAATTGTGGAGAGAAGAGGAGGGATGCTGATCCACGGAGCAATAATTGCCCGGGAGTACGGCATCCCCTGCGTAACAGGCGTCCCGGATGCGACAAAACTCATAAAAAACGGGGACTACCTGGCAGTTGACGGGTACCTGGGAATCGTCACGGTGCTGGAGAGGAGAGGCTGGTAAAGGGGAAAATTAACAGAAACTGATGAACAAAAAATGAGCAAAAAACTAACAAATGATAAGATGAATAAAAAGAGGGAGTGGGGAAGAAAAGCCCATCCAGAATCCGGAACAACCTGAATGACGTATTCAGATGGGGTTGTCTTCAGAACCGTTTACTCCCGGGACTGCATCACCTCAGAACAGCCCGAAATTTTCGATATAACATCATCGAAAGCACCCCCACGTCCCGCATGATAAGGCGAGGAAAAACTCGAGAAAAACCTTAAAAGAACCCGGATCGGAGTTCTCAGCTAAATAGAATTCACAGCTAAATAAACTCAGAAATTCGGCGCAGAGTGGATCGAGCTTTATTTATGAAAAAGGGGAGCAGTGGAGGATTGAGGCCCTGTTAGTTTTTCATTTCAATTTTTACGGAAAAAGCCGGTCGTGCGGGCACGACCGGTGAGAGCACGTAGCCCCAAAAAGCCAAAGGATACAAACGCTTGCACAGCAATCCCCGACAACCGGTCCCTCCAGGCCCGGCACTAAGTATAACTGCGATAAGTTCCATTTCCTTCTCCATGCTCATAGGACTTACAGGCACTCCGGGCACGGGAAAAACTTCCGTTGGCAAACTCCTGGAAAAACGCAGGGGATGGAAAGTCATCTACCTCAATGACCTGATTAAAGAAGAAAAACTCTATTCTGAAGTCGATGAAAAAAGGGACGCTGTTATTGCGGATATGGAGCTTGTCAGGGTGCGCCTGGAAGGGATCCTTGGAACTGAAGAAAACGAAAAGGACGAAGGTCACAAAAAGAATAAAGGCCACAATAACGAAGAAATATTCATCCTTGAAAGCCACCTCGCCCACCATATCGCAGATACCGTGATCGTGCTGAGGGCATATCCCCCCGAGCTGAAAAAAAGGCTTGAGAAGCGCGGCTATTCCGAGGAGAAAATAAACGAGAATGCCGAAGCCGAAGCTATTGACCTGATCCTTGTTGAAGCCGACGAATGGTGTGAAAAGGTATATGAAGTGAACACCACCGGCAGGACGGCGGAAGAAACCGCAGGGGATGTGGAAAAAATCATAGATTACCTGGCGGGCGGAAAAGAGGAAGAGCTGGATGAATTCAGGCCCGGGTCCCTGGACTGGATAAACTCTGTTCCCTGAAAAGAGAGTTCCAGCCAAAAACCTGTTTTGGGCAATAAAACTGTTCCAGCCAAAAACCTGTTCCAGCCAAAAACCTGTTCCAGGCAAAAACCTGAAAAGAAGAGTTTTAGGGAAGAAAAACAATTACAAAGAAGAGTTATTGTCGCTTTTTGCCACATTCCGAAGACGGGTTACCCCATCGATTTCCTCGATTACATCGGAAACGGGTTTCGGGACCAGGTGTTTCCACTCATCTCCGGCAATCATCAGTTTCCGGATCTCGGTGCCCGAAAATGTATCCCGGACGTAAAGAGGGGACTCCTTGACGCAAAAACCGGCTTCCCTGAAAAGCTGAATTACAAGAGGGTTGTTCGAGTACACCACGTCAAAGCGAGGGGTCCTGGCCGCAACGTGGTGGACCCAGATTGAATTATACCTTACATCTTCGATGGGGAGAATGTAATGCCGGATGCTGAGGTCTTCCAGGGCATTGTGGAGCATAAGCACCCGTTCCCCTGCTGTGAAAGGGTCGTTGGGATCATGGCTTTTCTGAGCACTTCCGATCCCTATGACCAGTTCGTCCACTTCCTCTGCTATCCGTGTGATCACTTTATGGTGCCCGAAATGATACGGCTGAAATCGTCCGATGTAAAAGGCTCGCATCATCCCGGATCTCCTTTCTGAATTTGTATGGATTTTTTGTTCTGGCCAGCCTGTTTTCCGGTCTGTCTCTACATTCAGTGTAAGAACTTTCGGTGTCAGACCGTTTCGTTGCGGATGCCGGTCTCAAAACTGAATTTTTCGCAGACTTCCAGGAAATGCTCGGCGTTGCCCTTGCGCTTCATGCCAATGAGCTTTTCGACAAGATCCAGGCCAGGCTTCGGGTCTTCGTTGATTTCAAATTCATCGCGAACCATGTTGAAGTACTTCTCACCTGTTTCACTCCGGATGAAGACCGAGTTCCAGCCGTCAGGAGCACCAACCGAACCTACGGAAATGTCGGCAAAGACCGAGGTGTAGTCACAGCAGTTGTGACAGGGGTTCCTGGCAAACTTTGCAATTTCCTTGATGGCCACGGAATGGACTTCTTCGTCTTTTGTGTAGACCCAGAACTTACCTTTGGTGAATTCCATCTTTACGATGTCTTCGGTTTTGACCTGCAGAATCTCGGGGACGATCTTTTCGAGCATCACATCATGGTGGAAACTTTCCATACAGAGCAGCCCGATGATGAGCACGATCTTTTCGTTAACATTTTCCCGGATCAAACTTGCCGCATGGGTCTGGCAGGGCACACCTACTATTGCAATCCGGTTGTATTTCTCAAAAGCTTCCCTGAGAACCGTAAGTACGGGGTCCGAGGTATACTTGGTCCCTCTGGTCTTGTCCACGTCTTCAGCACTTGTAATCAGGACCACTTCAGGTTCCCAGTTCTCATTTCTGGCAATCCCGACAGCACAGTCGATTTCACCTTTCCTGAAGAGAGCCTTCAGCAAGGCAGTGGATACTCCACCGTCCTGGCTTCCTACGGAATCTTTGGCTTTTGCGCCAAAGAAACTACGCACGTTTGCAAGTTCATCGTCGATGAAACCGTCAACTACGGGACAGACCCTGCCGCAGGTAAAGCAGCCTTCACAAACCTGGTATCCAGCCCCTTTTTCATACAGGGACAGGTCGTTCGGATCTCGAATTTCTGCCGCCTTCTTCACGGTAACAGCCCCGATAGGACATACGGCTTCGCATGCCCCACAGGCTGCGCAAACGTCATTTTCAATGACTTCTGCAATTTTTGGTGGCAATTAGTTACCTCCAATGCCTTGATATTCCTGCCCTTACGGGCAGGAGGTTTTTCAAAGTGATATAAAACGTTTTTCAAAATGTTATTAAAAGATGTAATGGAAAAAATTACATCTTTGCAATGATTTCTTTCCCTATAAGCTTTATTGCCTTTTCCTTGTTAGGACCTATCGGGGAACCGGCAACGACCTGGGTTACGCCAATGGCTTCAAGGTCCCGGATCCTCTGCATGCAGTCCTCAGGAGTTCCGCAGATAGCAAAAGCTTCGACCATCTGGTCGGTGACAAGGCCGCCCATGAGGGCTCCGAAGTCTCCCTTGGCAATGGCTTCACCGATCTGGCCCTTGGCTTCGACAGGGATGCCGTGGCGTTCAAGGACAAGGTCAGGGGAACCGGCAACGATGAATGCAACTACTACTTTTGCAGCGCTGACAGCCTTTGCAGGGTCCTTGTCAATGGAGAAACAAGCGTATGCGGTCACATCAACTTCAGCGGGGTCGCGGCCTGTCTTTGCGGCACCCTTCTTGATTTGCTCAACGGCAACTTCAAAGTCCTTGGGGTGGGAAGCATTGATCAGGACACCGTCAGCCACTTCACCGGCGAGCTCGAGCATCTTGGGACCCTGGGCACCCATGTAAATGGGGATGTTTCCGGTCTTGAATGCAAGCTTTGCGCCGCCGAACTTGACTACATCTCCGTCCATGGAGACCTTCTCACCTGCGAAGAAACCCCTGAGGGCCTGAATGGCTTCCCTGGTGGTTGCGAGGGGCTTGACCCACTCGACACCCATTGCGTCGAAGGTTGCCTTGTCCCCAGGACCGAGACCCAGGATAGCCCTGCCGCCGGAAATTTCGTTAACTGCACCGATGCTGGATGCTGTGATTGCAGGGTTCCTGGTGTAGGAGTTGGTAACTCCGGAACCGATCTTGATGCTGTTGGTGTTCAGAGCAAGCACGGCAAGAGTGGTATAAACATCACGGTTGTTGTAGTGGTCAGTGATCCAGACATTGTCGAATCCCTGTTCTTCTGCAAGCTTTGCGTAAGTTGCGATCTTTAAAACTGGATCGCTCGGCACAAATTCGATTCCGAACTTCATCTTTGATTACTCCTTAATTGTTGTTAATTAGCTAAAATGGCTGCGTTTCCATTTAACCGAACATAAAATATCTTTAAAATTATAATTAATATTTAGTATAATAGATATTAATTATAATTCTTTGGGCTAGAATTCACATAACTGTATTTAAGAATCTATATATATTTAACTGTATTAAAGGAATAATATACAAAGTTGGTTATAAAAAATATATAACTTAACAATTTCCCATAACGAAAACTCTTCAACAGACCCTGCTTAAAAAAAGATTGACGGCCTTTAAAAACCTTTGCCAGAGCAGAACTTTTCGATAAAGGGAAAGGTAAATACCCTCAGGATAAAGCCTTAAAAACATCAAAATTCCAAAAAAAAGATAATTTCCGGCGGGAAAAACTTATATCTGAGAATAAAAAGGAAACAAAAAATTCAACTTTAAAATTCCTGAAAAGAAAATAACTGGTAAGGAGACTTTCCCACAACTCCCAAAAAAATCCCTACAATTAAATACGAAGACAGATTAATTGTATATGGTTTATTTACTCGCGAACGGGCACAGGGGACAGGAAATGGGGCAAGGGAAAATACCTGCTGGAATGCCTCCGGGGAAATAAACTCAGGGGAAATAAAAGATGAAGGGGGTGAAAGGACCATGGCTGTTTCGGCTGTAGGGGAAAAATACCGCTGTGAAATCTGCGGTAACGAAGTGGTCGTTACAAAAGCTGGAGGCGGAACTCTCGTCTGCTGCGGGCAGGACATGACCCGTGTGGAAGAAGAGTGAACTTCCCGTAAGCAATTAAATCCGTCCGGAAAATTAGAGGTATGAGCGCCCGCATAGATTAGTGTCTCCATAAGAATCATTCGCTAAAGGAAGTATCTTGAAGTAAAAATTATTTTGAGACACTTTTGACACTATTATGTGGGAATTGTTCTTGAATCGTTCATAACGATAAATTCCCTTTAAAATATGGGTCTAATTGAAAATAGATCCATCTAAAGATTGGTCGGAATGAAAATAGATCCGTCTAAAGATTGGCCGGATTGAAAAACAGATCCATCTAAAGATTGGTTGGATTGAAAAACAGATCCATTAGACAGTTTAAATCCATAAGTATCTGAAATTAGAAAGAACTTTTTAATCAGGGGAAAAGCGATGAGATGCTATGAATGCGCCAAAGCAGGCAAGTACACGGACGCCGTTGCGATCTGTATCGTGTGTGGGAGAGGGGTTTGCAAAGAACACCTGATCCATGAGGAAACCCCGGCGTGGGAAGGGGACTATCCGATCGAGTTGAAACCGGACCTTGAAAATATCAAGCGGATTGTTTGCATTCCCTGCCATGAAGCGCTGAAGGAAAACTGCATGTTTGACGAGGTTTGTTAAGGTACCATCGAGAAGGTACCGGGTAAATGAGGGTGATTCGATGCTGAAGTGCTATGACTGTGCCGAAGAAGGGAAAGATACCGAAGCTGTAAGTGTCTGCATCGTATGCGGGAAAGGCATATGTATGGACCACGTCAAGGAACTGGATGTGCCCATGAAAGGGGGAGGATACCCGCTGGCCCACAAGATGCTTAAAAAAGACCTTCCCAGAATGCTTTGTCAGGAATGTGTAGATACGATTCTCGGGCCCGGGTTCTGCGTATAACCGGAGGGAGACGGATCCCAGAGAGAACCTGAGGAAGAATGAAAAGCCTGGGGGGTATACCACCGGAGAACGTATATATTGATTAAATAAATAGTAATTAATAATTTTAAATTTAATACTTAAAATCGAGTGGAGGTAAGTATAATGCCAGAAGAAGCAGAAAAGTTAATTGAAGAGATGGGGGAAAAGATAGGCTTTACCCCGGGAATTCTGGAAACCTTGAAAGAGATTGATCCCAGGTTCGTGCACAAATACGGAGTTTGTAACAAGAAACTCCTGTCCGACGGTGCCCTCCCGGCAAAGGTGAAGAGCCTGATGGCCCTTGCGGTTGTGGCTTCCAAACAGTGCGAAGCCTGTACCATGGCTCAGATGAGAAATGCCCTCAATAACGGAGCCACCAAAGAAGAGATCATGGAAACCATGGACGTCATCTTCATAACTTCGGGAGCTCCCGCAATCTCAGCATGCAGGGAAGCTCTAAAGCTGTTAAAATAAAGGGAAAAGCTCGATAGAAGTGAACGTGGTGACGAGAGAGATCCCACTCCCTATGAAAGAAAGGCACTATGTCGGGTGAGTCGGACTCTACCGCCAGGGCAAACAGGTAGGAAGAGCAGAACTATCCACGGCCCAGGATGAATGCGGACATTGATTTGGATATAAAGGGGAAAATAATGGGAAGATTGATCCGCAGAAATCAAAAAGTAGCGCTCTTCGCAAGAGTAGCGCTCTTCGCAAGAATCGGCCAGGAAAGCAAGAAGCAAGCAGTTTCCTGTAACTGTAACGCTTATGCTGTTGGTCACGGCAAGTTTTGAAGCGGGGGTCTGCTTCAGGGGACATTTGTTTACAGGGCGCATATAAAAAATCCCTTGAGAAACGGAGGGTATAGAAGACACCAGTGGATAGTGGAAACTGTCCACACACGGACCTTCCGGACTTTGCATCCACCCATAGGTTTCAGGCCACGTTTACGAAACCAGGCTTGCTTAACATCCCGGACTTTCGGGACGTTATATACACCAATGGATTCCCCTATATCCACTCCAAAAAATAATTGAGGGTGGGAGTGGAAACTGAAGGAGGAGAGTGAAAAAATCGAATTCTCAAGATAAAAAAATAGAAAATAAAAAATAAAATGGAGAAAAAAACCATGGCCGAAATTGCAGCTGAAGAGAAAGTAAACAAACCGGTTGACCCTGAAAACCTGACCGAAGGCGAAAAGAAACACTTACCTATTATCGAAGCTCCCGAAACCGTGATTGCAGGAGAGCCCTTCAAGGTCACTGTGACCGTAGGCAGCATCCCGCATGTGATGGAGGAAAAACACTTCATCGAATGGGTTGAGCTTTATCTGCGCAACAAGCTCGTGGGGCGCAAAGAACTGTCGCCTTCCGATGAGAATGCTCGGGCCACTTTCAGGGTAGAAGCTGATGAGGCCCTGATCGCCATCAAAGAAATTGAAACCTGCACTATACACGGAGTGAACATCTGCGGAGAGTGCGGAGAAAAGTCCGTGATAACGAACCTGTACGCCCGGGAACACTGCAACATCCACGGGCTCTGGGAGGCAGCCAGGAAAATAGAGGTCATGTCTGGAGAAGAAGGCAAAGGCAGGAAGTGTTCCTGGAAAGCCTGAAAAACCTGAAAAAACTTAAAGGAAACTATGCAGGGGGAATGACGGTGGAAAAGCCGGGACTTCTAATTACCATTTTATTTACCTTTTTTTTTATTGCAGGACTCGCAGGGACACTCCCCGCGGCTGCAGAGCAGAGCGAACCGGGGGATTTTGTATCGGGCCAGTTTACGAGGTCCGGGCTCTGTTCCAATTGCCACGGCAACTCTTTCGGAGAATGGGATGGGTCCATGCACTCAAACTCCGATGAGGATTTCTTTTACCAGGCAATGCTGCAGGAATACGGCGCTACTGCAGAAGCAGAAGGGCTCCCTGAAGGATTTTGTTCCCGCTGCCACACTCCCATCGGGGTGGTTTCGGAAGAAATCCCGCCCCTTGACGGTTCGGGCCTGAGCGAGGTCGCAAAAGAAGGAGTCCAGTGTGATTTCTGTCACGCTGTCGCTGAAAGCGAAGGGATAGGAAACGCTCCCTACGTGCTCGACCCCGGGGACGTGAAATGGGGCCGCAGGACAGACGCCCAGTCCCCTGCCCATGAAGTCGAAGCCCACGAATTCTACACGCAATCCGAATACTGCGGGATGTGCCACAATATCTACCACCCTGCCAACAACCTGACCCTTGCAGCCACCTACACGGAGTGGAAAGAAAGCCCGTACGCGGAAGAAGGAGTCCAGTGCCAGGACTGCCACATGACACCCGGGATTGTCGAATATGAAGCGAATCCGGGAAAAGCTACCTCGAGCGGCCCGGAAAGGGAGCATGTTTATACCCACTACTTTGTGGGGGGTAACGCCTTCGTAACAGATGCCCTCGGAGAAGGCAGGCATGAAAAACGGGCAATAGAATACCTGCAGCATGCCGCAGCCCTGGACGTAAAAGCCCCGGAAGCAGCTGAAGCCGGGGAAACCGTGGACATTGAAGTGGAGATAAAAAACATCGGGGCAGGGCATAAAATCCCAAGTGGAGTCACTGAAGACAGGGAAATCTGGCTGGAACTTACCGCAACAGACGCAGAAGGGAAGGAGCTTTACCATTCCGGAGCCCTGGACGAAGCAGGAGAAATAGACCCGGAAGCAACAGTCTACCATACGGTCTTTGCGAATTCCGAAGGGCAACCCACCTTAAAAGTCTGGGAAGCAGAAAGCATCCTTTACGATAACAGAATTCCCCCGAAAGCCTCGGTGCTGGAAAACCATTCCTTTGTGATGCCCGAAGGAGTCACACCTCCAATCACCATAAAATCGGTCCTGCACTACCGCTCAGCTTCCCAGGAACATATCGACGAGCTCTTCGGGGAAGGCACCTATACCGTACCGGTAATAGATATGGCAACTTACCCTGAAACCGAGACTTCAAGTCCTGGAATTCCGGAAATAGGGGCAGCAGGAATGCTGGCAATCGTTTTCCTTGCAGTAACTTACAGGAAATTAAAAGGGTGAATGGAAAAGAGAAAACGGATATAATGAAAAAAATAACCCGGATATGTAAGAAAACGGAAGAGAAGAGAGAAAAGAGAAAAAACTCAGAGCATACCCTAATATGTATTACAATGTATATAATTATTAGTAGAAAATGCAGGTGAGGGACATGGCCGAAACTGAATCCGAAAGCATAAAAATTCTGGGGATCTCCGGGAGTCCCAGAAAAATGGCGACTGATTATGTGGTCCAGGAAGCCTTGCGGATTGCAAGGGAGAAATACAACGCGGAAACCGATTATTTTTCTGCGAAAGGAAAAAAGCTGAATTTTTGCATTCACTGTGATTTTTGTGTCAGGAAAAGAGAGGGCTGTGTCCACAAGGACGACATCTCGGCCGAACTGTATGAAAAAATGATGTGGGCTGATGCCTGGATCATCGGGACCCCCGTCTACCAGGGGACCATCAGTGCCCAGACAAAGACAATCATGGACCGGGTAAGGGCCGTGGTTGCAAAAGACCCGAAAGCCTTCCTGAATAAGGTAGGAATGGGGATTGCCGATGGAGGGGACCGGATAGGAGGCCAGGAACCTGCACTCCAGACCATCCACAACTTCTACATAATAAACGAAATGATTCCGGTAGGTGGAGGTTCATTCGGAGCCAATTTAGGAGCTACATTCTGGTCTCAGGACAAAGGGCCAGAGGGAGTTTCCGAAGATTCTGAGGGGATGCGGAGCCTTCGAAAAACCATGAAAAAATTCATCCAAACTGCACAGCTGGTGAAAAAGGCCGGACCCTCAGAAAAACCCAAACAGCCTGAAAAAGAAGGGAAATAAAAGGAATAAAAAAGGGGTAAGGGAAAAAAGGCAAATGGGGTAAAAAGGCAAAAGGGGTAAAAAGGGAAAAAGGGACAAAAAGGGAAAGGGGGCAAAAAGGGAAAGGGGACAAAAAGGGGAGACCGGATTAAAGCCAGAAATCCTGATCCGGACATACCTGAAAACCGGCGCCTCTTTAATAAATACCTGATTTTGAATTTAAATTCAAGCTGATAAAAAATTTAACATACTTAGCCGATCAAAAATACAATCGAAATTAATGAAACTATATTTGAGGAGTGATTTGTATGGTGGAAGTGGTAGCTAAAAAGATCAAGAGAATCGCATGGGCTATAACTGGCTCGGGGGACCAGATGATAGAGACCTACAACACGATGGTAGATCTCAAAAAGCGGACAGGGGTCGAAACAATGGTTTTCCTATCCAGGGAGGGAGAGACCGTAATGAAATGGTATCACCTCTGGGACAAAATCCAGAAGGACTTCCCCAATTTCAAGACGGATGCGGGACCCAACTCACCATTCATTGCAGGCCCGCTCCAGATGGGGTATTACGACTTCCTCCTGGTAGCCCCGGCAACTGCCAACACGGTTGCAAAGATCGTCCACGGGATTGCTGATACCCTGGTAACGAATGCGGTGTCCCAGACTGCAAAAGGCTCGACTCCCATCTATATCCTGCCCGTTGACCAGAAGAGGGGCACTGTAAAGACTTCCGCACCCACAGGCCGGACTTTTGAACTCACAATGAGAGAGGTAGATGTTAGCAACTCGGAAAAACTGGCCCGGATGGAAAACATCACCCTGCTCAAAAGTCCTTATGACATCTATGACCTCCTGGGGATGGAAAAACCGGAAGTTTAAAGGAACTGACAGGGGATCGGAAGCCGGAAGAAAAGTTGAACCAAAAACACCGTATAAAGGGGGTAAAATAACTGTGAAATACGCATTCCAGGAAGTCGTTGATGAAGTGAGCAAGCTCAAAGACCTTGATGAAGCCATAGCCCTTGCAGCAGAAAGGGAAAAAGAAGCCAGAACCTTTTACATGGAGAAAGCAGCCACCACAGATAGTATCCAGTTAAAGGACCTCTATAAGTATCTGGCAGATGAGGAAGCAAAACACCTGCATTACCTGGAAGAATACAGGGATACAAAAAAGCTCCCTGAGATTGAGATCCAAATTCCAAGCGGCCAGTCCTTTACCCCGGAGTTTGAGGAAACTGAAACCGGTTATGGCCACATGGAGCTGGGAGCAATCGGAATCGTTATCGCAGCAATGAGGCATGAGCGGAAAAGCGAGTACTTCTACATGGAACTGGCAAAACTGAGCGAGGACGAGACGCGGAAAAAGTTTTTCGAGATGCTGGCCGGGTACGAGAGCATCCATTATGACCTTCTTGACAGCTATCTCGAATCTATCACTGATTTCAGGATGCAGACCTGAAAAAAAGCCTCAGAAAAAATAAAGCCCAAACAGGAAAAAAGCATTGAAGAAAGAATCATTCAGGAAATCGGGGGTCTTCAGGGGGTTGGCATGGAAAGTGGAGAAAGAGGCGGAGCCGTTGAGCTTGCCAGAGGGGTTTACTGGGTAGGGGCAATTGACTGGAACGGGAGGGACTTTCATGGCTTTACCACACCGGAGGGAACCACCTACAACGCCTATCTGGTAGTGGGGGAGAAAACCGCCCTCATCGACACCGTGAAGGCCGATTTTGCAGGGGAGATGCTGGAGCGTATCCGGGAGATCATTGACCCTGCGAAAATCGATTATATCGTGGTAAACCACATGGAAATGGACCATGCCGGAGCCCTTGCGGAACTGAAGGAGCACACGGATGCAAGCATCTTCATAACGAGGCGGGGCAGGGACATTCTGGACGGCTATTTCAAGCCCTCTGGCTGCGATGACTGGGACTTTCAAATTGTCCGGACCGGGGACCAGCTGATTCTGGGCAGCAAAACCCTGGTATTCCTGGAAGCAACCATGCTCCACTGGCCTGACAGCATGGAGACTTTCCTGATAGAAAACAGTATCCTCTTTTCAAATGATGCCTTCGGGCAGCACATTGCCACTTCCAAACGTTATGATTATGAAGTCGGAGACCTGATCCCCGCCGCTGCTGAGTATTACGCCAACATCCTCATGCCCTTCGGGGTGCCCCTTCTCCGCTACCTGGGAAGGCTTAAAGAGTACGGGATTTCCCCCAAACAGATCGCCCCATCCCACGGCGTGGTCTGGAAACGGGACCTCGACAAAATCCTGAAAGCCTATACCACCTGGGCAAACGGAAAGGTAAGGGAAAAAGTCCTCGTGATCTATGACAGCATGTGGGGCAGCACCGAAATAATGGCGAAGGAAATTGCAGAAGCCGCCCGGAAAGCCGGAGTGGAGGTAAAACTCCTGCACCTCCGGAAAAATACCCGGAACCACATCATGAAAGAGATGCTGGATTCGGCAGCCTTTGCTATCGGCTCCCCCACCCTGAATAACGGGATATTTCCTTCCGTAGGGGACTTTCTTGCCTACCTGAAAGGCCTACGCCCCCCGAAGAAAAAAGCCGCAGCCTTCGGCTCCTACGGCTGGGGAGGAGGTGCCGTAAAAACTATAGAACAAGAACTGAAAAACTCAGGAGTGGAGCTCCTCGAACCGGGCATCCAGGTAAGGTACAGGCCGGAAGGATCGGAACTGGAGATGTGCAGGGACCTCGGAAGGAAACTTGCGGAGATTTCAAAAGAATAAAATAATACAAGTCAAGGACTTTACAATAAAAAATTGCCCACATTCTATTTTTCAGTATCATTAGACTACTCAGTAGACACATCAATGGACTACTTAGTGGACACATCAACAGATGCATCAACAGGCGTCAATACCCTCTTAAATACAGCCTCAAAGATCCCCGGATAATACTTTCACCCAGCTTGGCTGAGCTTAATAAGTACTGAAGTAATTTAGTTATTGAGGTTAAAACAATGGAAGAGTTATTCAACGGATTGGTCGAACGCGCCCTGTACTACGAACAGTTTGAAAGCTTCAGAAACACCCATATTTCCAGGCAGTTTCAGGACATGCCGGTAACAGAGCCGGAACTCAAATATCCTGCCTGAGCTTCTAAAATAAGGACCTAATTGGAAACCAGGGGTAAAGACATCAGAGAGCATTCTGAGGAAAAGAGAGGAAACTGGAAAAATAAAAGAGGGAAAATAAAAAGAAAAAGCTCAGGGGATAAAAAAGCTGAAAAGCTTCAATAAAGCATAAAATTACTTTTCAACCCTTTCTAAATCAGACTGAAGATCCTGACCCAGTTCCACTTCATAAAAGTCGCCGCTGGTAGGAAGTTCCATGAAGAAAGCCCTGGTGATGTCAACTGCGGCATCCCCTTCTTCAAGCTCAAAGTCAAGGACATGCCCTCCTGCGCTCCTATCCGTGGTAATAAAGTGAATATGGTAGCCCGGCACATTGACTCCTTTCACGTAGTCGGGAGCCCTGAACCCTACCAGTGTGCCACTTATATTTTCAAATTCAAAGACTGCCTGAGTTGAGACAACGTCCACAAGCCTGGGGTACGGTTTTTCCTGCTTTGGAACACTTCGCGCCTTCATGAAGGAAAAGTTTCCCTCAACCCGGACTGCATAGAAGAGATTTTCCGAAGGGAGCTTTGAGTCCAGGAAAGCTTCGAGTTCCGTGAGGTTCATTGGCCCCTCCAGCCCGAAACTCTCGTCTGTTTCAAAGAAGGTTACCGTGGCAAAAGGAGTGGTCATTTCCCCGGAAACAGGGTAGGCAAGCCCATCGGTTTTTATCTGGTAATAATCTCCGTCAAGGGCAAGCATTTCCCCTTCGAGTCCGTCGAAAGTCCCGATCCCGAAATCCCCGTGAGTTTCAAGCTCTTCGATAGGAAGAATGCCGTCATAGACACTCTGGAGCAGGGCATCAAGGGTGGAGACCTGATAGAGGACGTCGTTTTCCAAACCAGCTGATTCCGGAGGGACTTCATCAACACCCGAAAGCTCGACCTCCATATCATTCCCGGTATCGCCATTACGTTCAGCACATCCGGAGAGGAGAAGAGATGCGAAAACTATTGCCAGAATTAAAAAACTGTGTTTTTTCATGTACAAGCCTCATGACAAGATAAAGTGTAGATATGATAGAGTAAGAGATATGACAGAGTGAAATATTGGAAGATTGAAAAAGGTTTCTTCTTAAATATTTTAACTCATGATGTATTAAAAACCTGAATACGATTTATACTTACTGATAGTAAATATTTATAAAATATAAGATACTATATTTCTATGGGTATAAAAGGGGGATAAACTTATGGATGAATATTTTAAAGGACTTGTTCAAAGAACTCATTATTACGAACAGTTTGAAAGCTTCAGAGCCAGCCAGGAAGTCTGCTTTGCAGAACTGATTTCAGGAACTGAAGAAAGAGGAAGAAAAAAAGAAGTTTTGCAGACGGGAGAAAATATCTGACTCACCGGAGCAAACGAGCCAATCGGAGAAGAGTTGTTGATCAAAACTTCTTCAGGCTATCAGAAATTATTCAGACCATCAGAACTTCTTAAGATATTCTGCAACCGCATGCCCGATCTCCGCCGTGGTGGAATTGCCACCCAGGTCGGGAGGTACAATTTTCTTTTGAAGCACGTAGCCGACAGCCTCGTCAATGAGTGAAGCTCTTTTTTCCCCCATCCATTCAAGCAGCATCTTTACGCAGAGAATTGCCGCAAGTGGGTTTGCAATGCCCTTTCCTGCAATGTCAGGTGCGCTCCCGTGTACGGGCTCGAAAAAGGCGTACTTTGAGCCGATATTCGCGCTTGGCAGTAGCCCCAGGCTTCCCACCAGAGCCCCGGACATGTCGCTCAGGATGTCCCCGAAGAGGTTGGTTGTGACCACAACATCGTAATTCTCGGGACGCATCATGAGGCTGTAAGCCATGGCATCCACGAGCATGTCATTGGACTCGACGCCGCGGGCACTGGCAGTCTCCCGGCAGACGTCCAGGAAAAGTTTGTCGGATTTAAGGACATTTGACTTGTGGACAATGGTCAACCGGTTCTTCCTCTCTTTTGCAAGTTTGCAGGCATATTCCGCAATCCTTTCGGAACCTTTCCGGGTGACAAGCCTCTGGGTGGTGGAAAAATCCTCATGGAGCTCCTCAATTCCGGAATAGAGCCCTTCCGTGTTTTCCCGGACAATCACAAAATCAAAATCATTCCTGCCGGTCACACCCATAACTCCGGGCAGGGGCTTTATAGGCCGGACATTGGCATAGAGGTCCAGTTCCTTCCGGATGGTCAGCAGGATGCTCTTGTAGTTCGGATCAGGCACCGTAGTGATAGCCCCGAACAGGACCGCATCGCATCCCTTTATAATCTCGAGGTCCTCCTCCGACATCGCAGTCCCGGTCCGCTCCCAACGGGCATATCCAAGTTCCAGGGACACTTTTTCAATATCGAGCCCGAAAGCATCCAGGGCTTCCAGGGCTGCAGGGATCACTTCCCTTCCTATTCCGTCACCTTCTATTACCGCAAGTTTCGTCATCCTCACCTCAAAGATTGAGACTGCGAGAGAGTATATGAACCTGACGAACCCGAACCCGAAGAACTACATTTAGATCCATAGCAGGTGTTCGACAAGGATTTTAACGCCAAGCGCAATCAGGATGAGCCCCCCCAGGATTTCAACCTCACTTTCAAAGAAATGCCCTATCCTGTGCCCCAGGATAGCCCCCCAAAAGGACATGAAAAAGGTCACACAGCCTATAATGATTACGGGCTCAAGAATAGGGGTGTCCAGAAACGCAAAGCTGATCCCGACCGCAAGGGCGTCAATGCTTGTTGCCACGGCAAGCAGGAAAAGCACGGAATAACTGAGGGAACTTACCTTCCCGTCCGGGTCCCCGTAAAGGGCCTCGTATATCATTTTGCCTCCGATAAAAGCCAGAAGCGCAAAAGCGATCCAGGGAGCATACTCCGAGAGAAAGCCACTTACCGCACTTCCCCCGACCCAACCCAGCACCGGCATGAAGGCCTGGAAACCCCCGAAAAAAACCGCCATTTTCAGGGCATCATTTAGCCGAAAAGGCCGTACAGTCGATCCACTGGATACGGATACTGCAAATGCGTCCATGGCAAGCCCGAGAGCTAGAAGGAAGTTTGTAAGAAAAGACATTGAATGTACTCCATATCGTTTTCAAATGAAATTTTGCCCGGATACTGAGCCAGGCATTTCATCAGGAGCCTGGACTCAATCAGGACCCATGCTCCTGAAAAAAGCATTTCCAGAAGAGAATTTGTTTAAAGCTCTTTTTCCCTGTACCTGTTCACAAGTTTTCTGATGGCTTCCGAAACCTGATATTCCGAAGCTCCCCAGTGCACAACCGCCCCTTCAATGCCGTTGATGTTGACAAGTCCTGATTTTTCGGACCTGCAGCAGCGGGTGATGAAGAGCTTTGTGGGCACTACTATTTCGGACTTGAAGGGACAGAGATTCACGAAGGAATACTCAAGTTCCGGAAAGCGCATCTCAAAAAGAGACTTCGAGATCTCACAGCCCACAAGCAGGTGCCCGTTTTCGGTGAGCACGTCCGAGTCAAGGCATTTTCCTTCAAGCCCCGAGGAACTGCAGGGAAAAACCGTATTTTCCCCTTCGAACTGCCTTAAGTCAACCGTGTTTTCCGTGAAACGGATCTGTAGGTCCCCGAAAATCCCGCTTGCTTCAAGCCTCCGTACAACCTGGGAAAGCCAGGAAGGAGTTGGAGGAGCAACATCCAGAATCTCGATTTCAAGGATGACTGAGGGATCAGGATCATGGACAATTGTTACGTGCCTGTCCACACCGGTAAAAATGACGGTATTTACCTTTCCGGTGCAGAGTTTCGCGGCGGTTTCGATCAGGAGGGAACGGTCCTTTATGTTCAGTTCCTTTTCGTACCTGACCACCTCTTCTCCAGAGGCTATCAGCTCAAGGGATTCAACCTTTCTGAGCAGCTCATTTCCGCTTTTCTTCACGTAGTAGACAGAGTATTCAGTACTTCCGGACTCGAGGTCCTCTTTTTCAACTATCAGATACTCTGTCAGGAAATAAATGGGCTCTTCCGTGCCCTCGGGAAGGGCTTTTGATACACCCACGCATTTGTACTCGTCGGGAAAGATCATAGGGATCGCTTCAAATTCAGGTTTTTAACCCGTTTTCCTTCGGTTATCTTCAGTTATCTTCGGTTAGCTTCAGCTTTCCTTTTTCATTTCCTGGCTCTGGAGCTTCTTCCTGTGCGCCACAAGCCCCCCATCGGTCAGGATCTCGAGCAGGAAATCGGGGAGTTTGTTTCCTTCGAATGTGCCCCTGACCGGAACGGAGACCTCGCCTTTGAGCAGGTCAACCTCGATCTCATCCCCTTCCTGGCACACGACATCCGCTTCCATAAGGGGCAGCCCAACATTGATGGCATTCCTGAAAAAGATCCTTGCAAAGGACTTTGCGACAATGCAGGCCACACCGGCATATTTCAGGGCAAGCGGGGCCTGTTCCCGTGACGAGCCGCAGCCGAAGTTGTTCCCGGCAACAATGATGTCTCCAGCCTTCACATTTTTAGCGAATTCAGGGTCTATGCCTTCCATGGCATGGGCTGCAAAGACCTGCATGTCCTTGGTCCGCAGGTATTTCCCGGGGATGATAACATCGGTATCGATGTCGGTCCCGAAAATCCAGACTCGGCCTTTGATAGGGTTTTCCATAGTATTCACCTGGCATGTAGGTTTTTTTACTAGTATATGTAAGTAGCGGAAAATAAGAGCTCAACTGGAAATTTTGGAGGGAAGTTCAAGGAAAAAGCAAAAGGTAAAGTCCGGAAAAAAATACTGAAAAAAGAAAAACGGCAAGAAGAAGAAAAGACTGCTGAAAAAAGAAAAAAAGCAGGAAAAAGAAAGAAAAGTAAACGCACAAGAAAGTGCGTTCAAAAAATTTACATTCAAACTTTAATTTCTTCGCCGTTCAAAACGGCTTCTTCACTAACCCCTACTTCTTTTGTCGTGCTTCCGTAACTTACAAGATAAGGCCTGATGGGAGCCGTGTCAAATTGGGTCTCCCCGGAAATCGGCCCTTCGGTTGAGTAAGGCACTGTGAACTCGTACCTGCCTTCCGCATCCGCAGTTGTAGACTGGGAGTATTCAAAATCCCTGCCCTGCCCTGTCATAATGATTGTGTTTATCATGACCTTCTCATTCGGGGAAGCAGTTCCGCTTATTTTTGCACCTTTTACGTATTCGAAAATCTTCACGTAGCCGGTGTCCTCCTCGGCAAGTTTACCCCGGGGGTCATCCGCAGCAAGCTGAGTGAGATAGAGATAATTGAACACCTGCTTGTACCCCATTTCAGCTGTCTGCCCTGCCCAGGTCTCGTGGACCAGGCGGTACTGCTCAAGCCCGGTCCCATCAAAGAGGTGGAGCCTGGCTTCCATGGAATTGTAGTAGCGCAGAGCAGGCAGGGTCTGGTACCCATTTCCTGTAAAGGTCGATTCGTAGTAGCCCTCGGAGTCCAGAGTCCAGGCAGTCATTGCATAGAACTTGCCTGTTGCCATCTCCACGTCTGAGACGACGTAACGGGCTGCAACTTTATCGGGGTCAGGATGGATAGCTTCCAGAACCGCCGTGGCCTCTTCTTCGGACTGAGCGGTGAAGAAGGTGGAAGCCCCGGGTCTGTTTGGTTCTTCAAGGCTGTTCCTGCGGCCACCGACCCCCTGCTGGAAGGGGTTTGCGTTCGGAATTCTTCGACCGATGACTTCGATCCAGTGGCCGTAGTCCCACCAGGACATGACACCATAAGCGGAGTCAGGATAGGAGTAAAGTTCCCCGTCAGCGGGAATTTCATAATTTTCATAGAAATCCAGGCCCGGGTCAGGAGTGTTGGAGTTTAGCCAGAGGGTTGCTTCGATCCAGGGACCGTTGGGACCTCCCGTGCCTTTAGTGTATTCCATCGCAGCGCCATAGCTCGGGACGATGAGAACAAGCGCAGAAACCAGAAGCACAACTATTGAAAAAGCTTTTTTAGCGTCAAGATTTTTCTTGAGAAAGTCAGGGACTTCTGCAATGGTTTTTACTTTTGCTTTGAAATCCTCCGAAAGGGATTTCAAACCTACAGAGTCCGCAATCCAGATCGCAAAATAGGCAGAAAGGATGGCGACATTCACCGAAAAGTAGTACGCAAAACGGTTCTGCTGAAGCATTGCCCAGAAAATCATCAGGGTCCAGATAAGCAGGAAGCTTTTCTCCTGCCCATTTCTTTTGTAGATTTCATAGACAAGCAGCGCAAGTCCCAGGAACACAACGTATCCTGCATATGCAAACTGCACATAGAGCTGTTCCAACCCGCCTCTGCTGAAGAATGGAGAGGCTTCGGCAATCGTAAGTGCACCGCCGGTCCTCAGGAAATAACTGAAGACAGACATGATCAGTGCAAAAATAGAAGGGGATATAATTTTGGCCAGTCCGATTCCGGCAACAAATAGCACTCCAAGCGTAAAGGGATAATAGTATTTCGGAAGCTTCCTATTATTCATAAAAACGGAGATGCCCGTGAGGATAGGAAAAGCAAAAATTCCAGCAAGTAGTCCTTTCATGTGAAGGGATTTGGTACCCCCAAGATGAGGGGTCAGCATCACTATGAAAAAAGCAACAGCAAAAATAAACATCCCGGAAATCGCCACATAATCCGTAGGTTTACCCTTCATATGGTCAAGGACGTGTTGAACCGTGATGTATGCGCCCAGGATAAAGGCAAAGAAAAGGGCACCTTTCCAGGCAAGAGCATAGGCTCCAAGAAAAATTCCGGTTAGCAAAAGATAGGGGAGAATACCCTTTAAGGAAGCAAAGTCCTTGTTCTTAATTTTTTCAAAAGAGATTTCATATTTGCCTGCTTTATTTAGTGCCATTATGAAAAACATCGCAGTAACCGTACTTAGAAGGGTTTCTGCAATATGATGGTCATTGAAACCTATCATTGAACGGGACAGGAACTGCCCCGGAAGGACCGCAAGAATGAACACGGAAAGAAGACCCACTCTTCTGTCATCGAATACCCATTTTGCCGCATAGTATGTGGGGACCAGCACCAGGGCTCCGAGGAATGCCGGATAGTATGCGGACACATTATAGATCAGGTCCTGATCCGGATTCCCTCCACCGAGGACCCATATAACCGAAGCTAGAAACATATCGAATAAGGGAGCAAAGACCTGGTCCGTCCCGAAAGGATAATGTGTATAAGCATCGAACCAGAGCATATTCGGGAAATGGTGGAGAATGGACTCAACGTTTCGAAGATGGTACCAGGGATCATTTCCCCCAAACCTCACAAATCCGTTCGAAAGAAACACACCAGCCTTCGGGAGAGTTCTGATGTGGAGAGCAACAAGAAATGAAATAATGATCCCCACAAAATACGGAAGGCTTTCAAGCAACTTTTTTGGACTCTTGCTTTCAGCAGTCATGTAATACACTCTTAAGTTCTAATAAATATTTAAGTTCTAATAAACATTTAAGCTTTAATAAAACTTTAAGTTCTAATTAAGATATCAGAAATTTGGACCTTTTAGTGATAACTTATAAAGAGAATTCAATTTCATGAAAGGAATTAATTCTACATAAAGGTAAATTTTTTGTCTGGATTTTAATTCTGTGGATGGTGTCAGTGATTGATAGAATTAAGTGATGAATATAGAATTAAGTGATGGACAGATCGTTATACAGAGTTAAATTCTCAAAGAAAGAATTGATTTATCAATCTAATCCAGAACTGTGTAATGAATACTAATTAGAATTAAATCTATAAAAACATTCATTTTATTGGGTTTTTATGCATGAAAATAATACATTCAGATTCAGAAACAAGGTTATTTATAAACTTTGTGATACAAGGTTAAAAAATATATATTATTGATGCATTGAAGTGGACGATATGAACTCGCTTTTAACGCTCACTCTTTTCACAAGTTTGATACCCATAACAGTTTATTCTATTTACATAGTTGCGGTTTTGATTACAAAAGAACCTGAACCGGTAAAAGTTAAAAATTACCCGCGAATCACTGTTTCAATTCCCACATATAACGAGAGTGAAGTAATTGAAAACAGAATAAAAAACCTGAGAGATATAAATTACCCATCAGAGCTTATCCACGCTATCGTGGTAGACGACCAGTCAACAGATGATACTGTAAAACTGGCTAAAAAAGCATTTAAGGAATACGGGATCTCAGGAGAAGTCATCGTAAAAGAAAAACGTACAGGCACAAACGCATCTGTAAACCTGGGGGTCTCCAGAGCAAAGACCGAGATAGTGGTTACAACCGATGCAGACGTCGTATTTGAAAAGAATGCCCTTGACTATGCTATCGGAAGGCTGTTAAGTGACGAAAAAATCGGAGCGGTTTGCGGCGAGCTTGAACCCGTAATTAAAAAGAGTTCATTCACCACAGGTTCGGAAAAAGCCTATCGTTCGGTTTACGGCAAGATGTGCACCTGGGAAAGTGGGATCGATTCCACTTACTGTTTTAACGGCCCCCTCATAGCTCTTAAGAAAAAAGCCTTTTCTCCAATCCCCGAAACCCATGGGGCGTCGGATGCCGGAATGGCACTTAGGATCATTCGTAACGGATACAGGTGCCTGTATGAGCCAGCCGCGAAGTTTTATGAATATATCACGGAAGACCTCGGGCAGCAGAGAAGGCAGAAACTTAGAAGATCTGCAAGACTGCTTGAGGCTACATTTTACAATCTTGATCTCGCATTTTCGAATTCAAGGAAATTCGGGTTTATCGTATTTCCTTTAAGGATTCTGATGTTTTTCATAGCCCCGGCCGCATTTTTTACGAGTGTTATATTATGGGCGTACCTGGCTGCAAAAATAAGTCTGATATACGGAGTTGGGATCCTGGCTCTGTTTACGCTTGCACTTATATCCGGGATCAGCAGTTCGAATCTCGTATCTTCCTTCATCTGGCACCAGATATACCTTCTGTTTAGTTTGAGGTATATGTTTAAAGGGGTGCATATCTGGAAGGCGATAGATAGGGAGAACGTATAAAAAGAAGTTTAGATAGAAAGGTTGAAAGGCAAAAATGGAAAAAAAACATTTATTCAGTTTGTACCTTTATATTTTTCATAAAAATGCCCAACAGGCTTTACAGCCTTGTTTGCAAGGTCAATTAAAACAAAAGCAATCTTCATTGGAATTGAAGCAGAGTCCCAGATATCATTCCCTTTTCCAAAAGTAAACAGTTTCCAGGAACTGCCTGATTTATTCATAGGATTTGCGTTTCTGTACATATTCCGGTGGAGTTCTGGATAAAATTTTGACAACTGGTAAAAGCCCCTCCCCACTCGGAAAGACTTTTTAATCAATTGCCTGAAAGAAGTTCGAGCAGGATGTTTCATTATTATGGATGGATCATAGTACAATTTTCTACCCGAGGAATATACCCTGTTCCCGAATTCATAATCCCCGCTGGAAATTAATTTAGGATCAAAAAAACCAACTTCGTCAAAAACATTTCTCCGGACCACAAGGCAACAGGTAGGAGCGAAATGGCGTTTGTCAACGTATTCTTCAACAGGAAAACCTGCCATTTTGTTATAAAGCGCACAGATAGATTCACTCTCAGAATAAATTTCCACATTGCAGCCCAGGTAATCGGCCAGGTTTTTGTGCATTGAGGCGTTGATTCTCGATAGCCAGTCCCTCTCTACGGTCATGTCGGCATCTACGAAAGCTATGAGAGATCCTTTAGCGATTTGTATGCCTTTGTTTCGGGCAGCATAGGAACTTTGTATTGTGTTTTCGACTACTAGTTTTACAGTTTCAGGGCATTTTTCCATAAATTCCCTGGCAACATCACAGGTGCTATCGCTGGAACCATTATCAGCAACTATTATTTCAAATTGATTTGAAGGATACTTTTGAGCGATTAAACTCTTCAAAGTGTCTTTTAGCCCTGAAAAATCATTGTATACAGGAATGATCACTGAAATACAATTCAATAGTTCAGAAGTTTCTTTGAAACCACCTTCAAAAGTTATATCATTCATTACAATCACTAAAGTAGGGATATCACATATTTATATTTAACAGGCATATCTTCATTTGAAGAAATACATCAATTGTAAATAAAAAAATTGTGTATAAGATAACCAAACCTTAGAAGAAACAACTTTTGAACCTTGGGAATTGAAAGTTGATGGCAAAAAGAAGACCATTTGTATAAAATTATATAAAGTTAAGTGATTTGTAAATGGCAAAAAAAAAGAAAGTTATATTCGTACATGCTGGGACTCATTCATTTATTCAACAGGACATAGAAATTCTCAAAAACAACTTTGACACCAGATGTATAGATGTGGGGAGAAAAAAAACAAATTTGTATCAAAAAATAAAATTAGTAACCAGTATCGTTAGAGAGATCTTATGGGCTGATGTAGCTTTTGCATGGTTTGCTAATAATCATGCTTATGCAATGGTAAAACTGGCTAAGTTGCTTGGAAAGAAATCTATTGTAGTTATCGGAGGATTTGAAGTCGCCTGTGAACCAGAGATAAGGTATGGAGCCTTGTTAGAGCCAGTACTTGCCAAAAGAGTCAAATATATACTCAATAACGCAGATAAAATCATTTCAGTATCAAAATTCAGTGAAAATGATATTTTGAAGACATCTAAACCTAAAAAACTCAAAGTCATACATAATAGCATAGATACCAATAAATTCAGATCGGATCAAAAAAAAGAAGATATTGTGATCACCATAGGGAATTCCACAAATGCAAGGTGTAAACTTAAAGGAATTGATACTTTTGTAAAAGCTTCTGCAAAATTTCCTAGTACAAAATTTGTGGTTATTGGGGATTATGACATTCCTATTCTTAAAAAATTAAAAGAAATACAACCAAATGTACATTTTACTGGTTTAATACCCCATGAAGAAGTTGCATTGTGGCTAAAAAAAGCTAAAGTATATTGCCAACTTTCATATTATGAATCCTTTGGCGTCGCACTTATTGAAGCCATGTCCTGTGAATGTGTACCTGTTATTACAGAACGTGGGGCAATGTCAGAAGTTGCAGGAGATACCGGATTTGTGGTGCCATACGGAGATCCTGAAGCAACAGCCGAAGCAATTAAAAAAGCACTTTTATCTAAAAATGGGCCTTCTGCAAGGCAAAGAGTTATGGAACTATTTGATACGGAAGAGAGAGAAAGGAAGTTGGTGGAAACTATCAGGTCAATGAGTTAAAGTGATACTTAGAGAATGTAGGGGATAAAATAAAAATCATGTTGTGAAAAAAATGAAAAAAGCTCTTATAATATCCTGTTATTTCCCCCCCCAAGGAGGTGGAGGAGTACAAAGAACTGCAAAATTTGTAAAGTATCTGCCAACTTACGGGTGGAAACCAATTGTTTTAACTTCTAAAAAACAAATAATCCCAGTTTTAGATCAGACATTGCTAGAAGATATTCCATCAGATACACATATAATCAGAACAAGAACACTCCAACCCAGAATCCCGAAAAAAAGAAACATGATTCATCACTTAATTTATGTAATTTCTATCCCAGATTTCAGTATTTGGTGGATTCCATTTGCAGTTTTTGAAGGATTTAAACAAATTAAAAAGGAAAAAATTAATGTCATTTATGTTACTGGGGACCCTTTTTCAAGTTATTTCATAGGATGCATTTTGAAATTTTTTACAGGCAAACCTTTGATAATTGACTTTAGAGATGCCTGGATACTGGATCCCAGGAGGCATGTCCGCACACTCATGAAGTGGAGAGATCAAATCGAAAAGTTGATGTTCAAAATTTGTGTAAAACATTCTGAGAAAGTAGTTCTTGCAACTCCATCAATGAAAAAAGATTTCCAAAAGTACTTTGGAAGCATAAAACATCCGGAGAAATTTATAACTATAACTAACGGATTTGATACAGAAGATATGGAAAAAATAGAGAATGTAAAAAAAGAAAAAAACTACTTTAATCTCGTTTACACAGGATCTTTACAAAGTGTTTCCAGAAATCCAAGCTACCTATTTAAAGCTCTTTGTTTGCTTAAAACCGATAACCCAGAAATATACAACAAAATAAGATTATACCTTGTAGGTAACATTGATGAAAAGTATAAACAATTAGTATATAAATACGGGATTAAAGACTGCGTAAAATTAGAAGGTTATGTCTCACACAATAAAAGTCTAGGTTATCTCAAAATGGCAGACTCACTAGTTTTTATAATGGAATCACAAAATAACGTTCGACAAATAACTAGCGGAAAAATATTTGAATATATCGCCTTCAAGAAACCTATTTTAGCATTAGCTAATCAAGATAGTGACGCTTCAGATATAATAAAGGAAATTGGATCAGGCATATTTGCAAATCCTATCGATGAAAAGGATATACTTGCAAAATTACTATATCTGTACAATTTATGGGAAAAAAATGTGGAAATGACCCAACTTTCACTTGAAAACATATCAAAATATAGGAGAGAGGGACTTACAAAAAAACTAGCAGACCTATTTGAAAAAACTGTATGAGATGAATATAATCTACGAAATATTCAAAATTTAATTTCAGGTAGACCAGTACCAGAATTGCATATTTGATTTTATGACATATAACTCACTTTCCGCAGATATACACAAATGTATCAATAATTTTCCGCTCTGTCCGATATTCTTAATATTATTGCGGGCAGTGTGCCGATTTTTCTGTAACATCACAAAACTCAAGAAGTTGTGGGGTCGAAAAATCTATATCGGAAGATCAATTTTCCCTATAGTACACAAAAACTTGACTTCGAATATATAGCAAATTCGCGACACCGCCGCTGATCAAAATGAAGAGGGAATTGAGTCAAAAATATTGAATATGGAAGATATACATTGGAAAGTATTGAGGCTTAGGGGAGAAAAACATGAAAAAATATATCTCTGATCACAGAGACCTGCCTAAAACAAGTCGATTATTCGGTTTCATATTAAATAATCCGCTCTACAAAGGCGTATTTATCCTCGGCAGCGGCACTGCGGTTGCGCAGTTGATCGGGATCGTAACGATGCCGATCATTACACGCCTCTACACCCCGTCAGATCTGGGGGTCCTTGCGGTATACTCATCTATCCTAGCAATTGTCGGAATCGGTGCCACCCTTCGCTATGAATTTGCATATGGGCTCCCCGAAGAAGACGAAGATGCAGTAAATCTCTTTGGGTTGTGTCTCATACTCTTATTTATCACAACAACTGGGTTTACACTCATTCTCCTATTTGGAAGGGACCTGTTGATCAATACCTTTGATCTGGTTTCTATTAAGCAGTATACCTGGTTTCTTCTCATTGGTTTCTTCGGGATGGGCCTTTATACCATGCTGAATTACTGGGCCATCCGGCAGAGGGATTACAAGAGGATCACCTACACAAAGATCAATCAGGGTGTTGGGGGTTCGGTATGCAAGATCCTCCTTGGCATTCTCTCTTTCGGACCACTGGGATTGATTCTTGGGCATATTGTCTCTCATATAGCCGGGATAACCACCCTTGCCCGTGTAATGTGGAGGAAGGATAGGGAAAACCTCAAAGACATATCCTTGAGCCGCATGAAGAGTGTTGCAAAAACATACAGGAGTTTTCCTGCATTTAATTTTCCTGCCTCTATCGTGAACACCATGTCATTGAAGCTTCCGCCCCTCATGCTGCTTGCGCTCTATGATTCACAGGTTGTGGGGTTTTATGCGCTTGCCCAGATGTTGGTAGTGCTTCCAGGCAGTTTTATTTCCGGTTCAATGGGGCAGGCATACCTCGGGGAAGCATCAAAGATGGTTCGAGAGAGATCGCGGGGACTGCGGTCTCTGTATGTGGGAACGCTTAAGCACATGTCGGTTATTGCTGTTTTCTTAATTGGGATCCCGGCGCTGTGTGCTCCCTTTGTTGTTCCGTTCATTTTTGGAGGGGCATGGATAAAGGCAGGATGGTATTGTTGGCCATTAGCATTGATGGCTATGGTTGGGTTTGTTTGCTCTCCAACATCATTTTTGCATATTTATGGGTATAACAATTGGAAGCTCATTTTCGACATTACTCGCACTTTAGGGGTAATTATCGGATTTTATATGTGTAAATTATTTGGAGTTGATGTTTTAACCACACTTATTGTCTACTCGATGATTACCGCTATAATGTATATTATTATGATAAGGTTGAATTTAAAAGCAATATATAATTTCACTCAGTCAATTAAAAACTAAACTCGTAAATAATTAAATTGGGATTAAAATCAAACTATAAAATGAAAAATATTTGATAATAATTACTTAATAACAGATAATTTCCTGAGAATAACTCCCGCATATGGCATCATTTTCCGTATCGCTTTCTGAATTATATTCCCCTGCAATTTTTTCTTTTTCAAGTTGACTTTTCTGAGATAATCTTCACTATCTATTGTTAGATACAAATCACGTGAATATGTTAATCTCTCCTTTAAATTCTGTCGAACCATTATATTTACAGGTGTAAATGGGATATTTTCAAAATAATTGTCTGGATACGGAAATAACCATTTATTTTCATAGAAAATTTCACGGGAAGTATAGAATTTGGTTTTATGCCTTCCATCAACAGTCTGACCACGAAAAATATCTTCTTTTGATAATTCTTCAAGTATAATTGCTCCATCTCTTGCAGCATTTTCCAGAAGTTTTTTCCCTGTCTCTGTTCTGGCAATAACAACTGTATGCCCTTCAGGTTGTTGTTTATGAGAGATTCCCCATGGATCCCCACAGACAATATCGCTGAAGATGTTCATCTGATCATAACAGGCTATACAGCGATGCAGTTCATAGACCTTTTTTAATCCATAGCGTTTTTCCTTTGGAAGCCAATAATCTTTAGTTGAAGTTGTAACATGAACATCACCAGGCCATCCATAACTTTTGTCCCTGAACCGGAATCCCGATATTTGTTTGGTATCACACTCACTTTGTTCGATCAAATCATCAATCATGTCACCCCCATGTTGTCCTGCACAAATCAAACCAATTTTATATTTTGGCAAGGTGGTGTTTGGGTAATTTTCACGAATTAATTGAAGACTTTCTGCCTGGCACCCCAAAACAACAGCAGCAGTATTTTTATCAGAATGTTCAAGTATTGTTTTAACAACTGACGACTGGGTATAATACGACCCGCATGCATCAATTATTTCAGACTTCGATGAAGCAAATACCGCTTGTGGCCTTCTTGTTTGTGAGTTTAGGTTATTTACTATTGCCCCTTCGATCTTATTTTGCTCTAAAAGATAACACAATAACGCTGTTACAATTCCACCACTCTGTGATTTTTGCCTTATTGAGCTATCACTTGCATATCCTACATATCCTGCAAGACATACGCCATGAAAAATGTCATCCGTCTCAATAGAGGGATTGTTTTCAGGATTGCTTGGGCAGATTTTTGCACATTTCCCGCAATAGATACATAACTCATTGTTGATAACTGCAACAAGATATCCGGAAGTGTTTGTGACTATTTCGATTGCATTTGATGGACAGATACCGGCACATGCCCCGCAGGAAGTACAAAGAGCATTGTTTGCAATATGAGAGATGTTATCTATTTGCATTATTCACCTCTTACTTTGAAAACAGAATTTTTCCAGTCTCAATAACTGCTTTTCGAACTTCGCGATATTTTTCAGCAATTATCTTTTTAGATTCATCTCTGCTCTCCCAGAATGAATCAAAGGTTGAGATCAGTTTTTCTGAAGTACATTCACCAGTTGGTATCCCCCATTCATCCTGACCATACCAGTGGAGGAGCTCCTCATATTTGTAGTGCCATCCTACAACAAGTGTTGGAACTCCTGAGGACAAAGCAGCAACACATGAATGATATCTACTTGCGACAATAACCTCACATGATGCGATGATGTTTTTTAATTCTTTGCTGGACATATGTGCCGAATCAATGATATCTACATGAATACCTTCTTTTTTTAATTTATCCTGGATTTCCCTCGACACGGTAATATCATTCACATCTGATAACGGCTGAACTTCATTGGGAATAAAAATAATCGATATTCCATATGTCTGGGAAATATGTCTACATAAATTTACTATGCATTCAACATACCCTGTTTTTCCTTTCCATTGCCGGATTATCTGGTGACTAGTAGAAATTCCGATCTTTTTCTCATCAAAAATGTTATCTTTTGAGAAAGTCATCATGTTTGCAATATCTGGCGATAAAAAAATCTCTTTTTTTACTTTTGCATCATAAATGAGAGAATCAAGACTTTTCGCTTCTCTTGCAGACACTACATCGAATAGGTGGTTGCAGGTAAATGCTGCAGACTTTTGGTTCAATTTGCTTTTCATTGGTCCAAAACTACAGGTGTTTTTAACTGTTTTTCTGCTGAAAAATTTTGCAGTGGCTAATATCCTGAATGTATAGGCAGTATTAAAAAACATCCTCAAATAACTAAACTTTTGTGAGTTTAAATTATCGGAAAAACAAATTCCATACAAATCTACAATAATATCTGATGATTTTACCTCTCGAATAAATTCTTTCATTTCTTTGTTTCTCAGAAGAGCAAAGCCAAAATTCTTGAATGAAAAGGGTATTGTTCGTATTTTAAAGTTAAAATCGCGTGTCGAGTATTCGTTAAATGGGGTTGTCTGATAATATATTAATTCATAATCATTACCATAAAGTTCAGCTAAAACCTCCTGAAGACCATGCAGTATTGAGGGACCACCAAAATTATCCTCTATTTTTACGCCTGTCGCTAATATTTTTATCATACTGACCACTTTAACCTCCGTCTATGCCCTAGTGTTCTGACAACTTAATTATACCACTGTCCTGGCAACTTAATTATACCATATAATAGTTGGACATTTTCTCATCCACGTTTTTTCTTGTGAACTTCCAGTTTTTAATTTGTAGGTCTGTATCCTTTGGTATTAAAAATAATTTAATCATATGCTCATTCTTATCCCCTCTCCCAACCCCCTTATACACAAACCCTTTCTCAATAAACTCATCCGGATTAACCACATTCTTTCCATCCACAATAACCGGATTTTCTTTCCCACAAACCTCTTTCAGATCATCCGAGATCTCTACATTTGGGTAATTCACAACATAAGGGTCATGAACTGCAACTTCAGCCCCGACTTGCAGGCAAAGATCCCTGTAAGGCTCTGACGGCGTGTTCCTTGCATCATCAGAATCATTAATAAAAGCCCAACCAAGCATTGCAATTTTTGACCCTTCAATTTATTTCCCGATCCTCTCAAGGGCTGCAGCAGTCAGGTTGCACATACGCACAGGCATGAAGTCATTGACCTTCCTTGCAAGCACGTAGATCTAATCAGCACCTTCGGGATAGTCAAGGCTTCCTTTCCCGAATCTTAACCCTCTTTCCAAGTGGTAGGTGTCCTTGATCAGGCAGTGCCCTCCAAATTATTCCTCGTGTCCCACAAATTATTCCTCAATTGATAATCTAAATATTCAATAATTTTGATTTAGGACTCGTAACGAAATAGCATATATATATTCCATGGACCTAACGATTTTCGACATCGACCAAACCAATAAAAACATACGATGAATTATAAATTACACAGGTTATTTCGCTACAGATCCTTACTCGAATTATGCATCAATATCTCCCATACACATCATCAAACCTCACAATATCCCCTTCATCCACAAGCTCTCCCAGCTGCACCTCAATGATCTCCAGCGGAACCTTCCCCGGATTCGAAAGCCTGTGCTTTTCTCCAGCACGAATAAACGTACTCTCCCCTGGCCTTAAAAAGAATTTCTCCCCGTTGACCTCGACGCAGGCCATTCCCTTTACAACAACCCAGTGCTCGCTTCTATGATAATGCATCTGTAGGCTCAACTTATGCTCAGGAAGTACAGCAATATTCTTGATCTTGTGCCCTGCCGAGTTTTCAAGCAGAGAATATGACCCCCAGGGCCTGTATACTTTTTGTCCGATATACGCCCTTTCATCATCCCTGTCTTTGAGCTCGGTAACGATTTCTTTCACTTTCTGGCTGCTCTCTTTGGGGCAGACAAGCAGGGCATCGGGGGTATCAACGACAACGAAGTCACTTACATCGATAAGGGAAACAATCTTCCCGGATTTTGAATGAACTAGGTTCCCGGTAGAATTCAAAAGGAAGGGATCACATCTATGGACCACATTTTCATCCAGGTCCTTTTCAAACTCATCGTAAATTGCAGAGAAATTCCCGAGATCACTCCACTTATGGTCCAGCCTGACAACCGCAACTCGATCGGATTTTTCCATAATGCCGTAGTCAACGGAGATTTTTTCCACGTTTTCGTAGATCCCGGCAATGTCCTCGAACTGCTCAAAACAGGAAAGGACTTCAGGAGCATGTTTCCGGACTTCTTCAAAAAAGAGATCGGTGTCAAACAGAAACATCCCGCTGTTCCAGAGGCAGCCTTCTTCGATGTACTTTTTTGCGGTTTCTTCACCCGGTTTTTCCCGGAACCCGGAAACACGGTAGCCGGGACCCAGAGGTTCGGCAGGTTTAACGTAGCCGTAGCCTGTATTAGGGAAGGTGGGCACGACTCCGAAGGTCACGAGAGAAGCAGATACCAGTTCTTCTGCTGAGGAGATTGTTTGCATGGCGGCTTTATCGAGGACATGGTCGGAGGAGAAAATCCCGACTGTGGATTTCCCGAAAATCCTTTCAATCTCCTTCATCCCGTAAAGGATAGCGGGGAGGGTGTTTCTTCCTTCGGGTTCGATCAGGATATTTTCGGAAGGGATTTCATGCCCAATTTCTTTGATTTGCCCCATCACGAAAAACTTCTGGGCTTCGTTGGTTACCACGAAAAGTTCTTCAATTTTAGAAATTTCAAGGCAGCGGAGCACCGTGTCCTGGAAAAGAGACCTCTCGCCGAATTTGAGGAACTGTTTCGGGTACATTTCCCGGCTCAGGGGCCAGAGCCGTGTTCCCGACCCGCCTGCAAGGATGATTGACTTAATGCTTTTCATCTCCTCTATGATAAGTGATTTACAAATTGATAAATTTCAGCATCGAATCAAGGTAAATAAAGGTAAATTAAGGTAAATAAGGTAATTTCGAGGGATTCAGATTAACTTAAGAAAGTTGTTGAAATCTTGAGTATATAGATATCCCACCAAATATTAGAATTATAGATATGTCCTGACAATATCCTTATTTTTGGGCGATATATGATAGAAAATTATTAAAAACCTTTGGATGGGCATCCACCTTTTCAAAATATCCACTCAAATGGATACATTATAAACAATATAAACTTATTTAGTATTGGACCTGTAATTTACAAACTTAATAAAATAATTAGGCAGAAAAGTCTTAAATAATTTTACACCGACTAGAAATTAATTTGTTCTGTTGGGTGGGGGAAATGGCAGGGAAAATGAGCCAGGGATCTGAAAATGGTGCATCGAAAAAGAGAGTCTCGGACAGGAAAAACCCGTCCATATTACACAATACCGAGGCCTACATCCCATTTGCTGTGATCGGGATCTTCATCGTCCTTGCCGCAACCTTCACTTCCGTCTACCTCGTAAAAATGGACTCTGAAATTGCCGAGACCATCTATACCACCGAAAAAAATGACCCCAGACAGACTTCAGTCAACCTTGCCGCAGCAGACCTTGCCCGCTGCCTGAACTATGCGGGGATAGAAGCCCTGGAATGGCAGGGGGAACACCCGGTGATCCAGCCCGAGGGGACCCAGGTTGAAAGAAAAATGGAAGACGGCTTTATGGTGGTCCCGCAAAACCAGAACCTAGAAAGGGGAGACGTGCTTAAGATTTCCATAACCCTGCCCTCGGACGTCTGGGGAAAAATCGAAGCCCTCTGGAAAAATAAGGACGTCATTTTGATTGTAGAGGACTCGAAAGGAAACGAAATCAAAAATGTGAACTACGGGCAGGCCACGGGTTTTCTTCAAAAAGTATACTTTGACGAATACGTCGAGGTACCCGAAACAGCAGAATCCGGTTATGCCTCCATCGAACTCTATTACGGGAATGAAACAAAAGCTTCGGACTGGTTCCAGATAGAGGTCAGCCCTGTAAAGGATATCGCAATCGACTGCATGAACCGCCTGCTTGCCCAGAACTACCAGGGCAACATGCATACCTTCAGGGAGTATGCGATCAACGTGCAGCCCGACCTGACGCCCGAAAAGCTCGAAATCCACAAAGTAAACGGGACCCTGAAGCGGGAAATCAACCCTACCGACCAGACCTACACGATCTATTACATCTTTGAAATCCCGGACCTTAACTACACTCTTGTGAACCTGGAATCGGGAGAAACTTTCAACAGAAGTATGAATATCTCCACCCTGATTCCTTCCAGAGAACCTCTTCTGGAAGAACTTGTCCGGGAATACGAAAAAGAACTTGAAAACTCAGCGAACCTGGACTCTGCACCTAACATCGTGCTCGGGGCAATGAACCTGAGGACCTTTGCCTATGGTCCCTGGCAGTTTTACGCAAACGGACCCCTGAACATCCTCACCAATCCTGCCCTAGCAAGCGCTGTCAACGCGGGTACGATCTACACCCAGAAAAGGGTTTTTGATTCGGTAGACCCACTAGCTCTGACCTACACCACCTACTACAACGGGAAGGTGCTGTACGAAGACGTGAACTCGGCCAGGGAGATCGGAAAGACGGCTGAGTCTGAATCTGATTCGGATTCAAACTCGGATTCAAGCTCGGACTCAAACTCAGACTCAAACTCGGACTCAAACTCGGACTCAAACTTAGATTTCAATACCTCAACCTCTTTCACAGACATCTATGAGAAAGATAAAGAGGTGAACCTGTCAACAACTTACGATTCCCTTTCAGAAAACAAGTCCTTTAACATTGACATTGAAGAAGGGATCGAAGACTCCTTTACAGACGCTGATACCTCCTACGAGGAAATCGCGGAATATTCGGAAATAAAAGTTGCAGCCTCAGACTACACGGAGGGGGTTATAGACGGCTGGGTCTTCAATGACCGGGAATGGACCCCTGAAAACCCGGACCTTATCCACGACGTTACTGAAAGCGTCTACACAGCTCCTGTTCAGGGGCAGGTGCTAAGGGACGGCTTTGATTCCCCTGACCCCCTGGTTTCCGCTATTAATGCGGATTTTGACCGGAGTTCGGTTTCATACAGCTCGCACACTGTCAGCTGGGACTCGGATTATCTTGCGGCTGGCACTCATATAGGATCACTGGTACCTACCTATGCCTGGAGCGATTCGATCACGAATTCCTATTCTGAATCCGTTAGCCCTTCAATCGACCCCCCGAAAGGGCATGTGGATAGCTGGTGGATCACGAGCGCTTCGGTGAATTTGAAGTCCGTAGAGATTAGTGACGTAAGAGTCGAGCCAAACTACGACTATGCCGGAGAAGACCGGATTATTGCAGAGAACCGGGAAGACGGATACCTGAACAGTGAAGACCACATTTTTGACTGGAACGTCCGCTATAATATATACTACAAAATAAACACCCGCTGGGAGATAGATTACAATTACAAGTACGAGTACGAGTGGAGAACCTTTGAAGGATACAGGGACCCAGTAAATAAAACCGGCAAGATCTACGAACATCACTCTGACACGTCAAGCGGCTCGGACTCGGAAACAACAGGTAAAACAGATTCCGAAACCCCCTACCACAGCGAAACGGAATCTGAGAACCTGACAATCATCTTCCACAAACTTCCCCCAACCGGAGGCTACACCGGCCTTTCCACCTACACGGACCCGACGGAAAGGGAATACAGGGAAACAACCATTGCCATAGGAGGCGCTGAAAGGTTTGACCCCTGCTGTTCGGATGCCGCCGACAAATACCGGGCAGAGCATGTGGACCTCCTGGCAATAGAGCGTGATTTCTGGGTTTACACCAACGAGAAACCCTTGCCGCCTCACGCCGTTTCCTGTGACATCCCACCCTGGCTCCACAAACTGATGGCAGAAGAAGTCCTCAGGATGCTTGACTCAATCGAACAAGACAATCCCACCTTCAGCTACTCCTTGCTTGACAACCCCGGCCAGGACCCAACAGACCTGCAGGTCGAAACTGCCGAAAAGCTCGTTTCTGATCTTGAAGCTAAGCGGGAAAGCTACGTAAATAAGGATCAGCACCTCAATGCCACGGGCTCGATGTACACTTCCAGCGACTCTGCCCGCTACATCGCAAGAAATGAAGCCTACAACAAACTCATCCTGGATATCGAGCAGAAAAACGAAAAACTAGACTCAGAACTAGACTCCTATATAATTGACATGCTTGAGAAAAAAGGCCTGGACACCAGCATGCTGGAAAGTGTTAGTTCCGGCCCCCTGACCCTTTTCGATAACCCTGCAATGGAAAGGGCTGCATCAGCCCTCGGAAAAGAGATGGGCATCATCAGCACCATGACCGTCACCGGCCAGCCCGAAAGCAAATACAACTGGACCGAAAACATGACCCTGATCGTGGACCAGAAACCCAACTACCTCTACCATGACCCGGACTTTGATTTGAAGGGGGAATTCGAATGGGCCGACGAGATGACCGGGAGAACAATCTACCCCCTGGGCGTCCGGAATACCTGCATATTCACCACCGGAATCTCCGAAGAAATAGCCAACGCCATAGGTTCGAGCAATGAATATGTAAAAACCGAAACCGCCCAGCAGATCAGCCAGAGTATCGCCGTCCTGAACGAAGAAGTCCTCCTCCTTGAAGAGAACCTGACCGAACAGGGGGTAGCCCTAGACAGCACAGCCCTTGACATTGAAATTTACAACCTGAAGCGCACCTACACAACGGATCTGAAAAGCAACGTAATCGAAGAAATTGCAGCCGAAGTGAGCGCAAACCCCGTCATCTCGGACCTGATCGAAGAAGATAAAGTCAAGCTTATCACCTCACAATACCTCGAAAGCCTCTCCACAGACGAAATAATAGAAAAGTCCTCAAATGGCAACCTCTCGGCCGAAACCTCCGCCCTCATAAAAACCGAAATCAAAAACTCAAATCCCTCTATTGAAGCCGATGAACTGGATGCAATTCTGAATAGGGTAGACACCGACGTCCGAATCGGGGTAGCCGACGGGATCTGCGAAATAACGGTGAATAAAGGCGTCTTGATCGACGAGTGCTTCGAGCAGATTGATGGCGAGTTGAAAGAAATGGCAAATGAAAGTTTAGATGAACTCAGTGGGGAAACTGCGGAAATGGTCTCAAAAAAGTTCCAGATAGCTATGAAGGCAGTGCCATGCGGGCTGCCGGTGCTGCCGCCGCACTGGGTGTTTACAATTAATGTGTGGACTTATGATGTAATTGGAATGTATAAAGAATTTAAAGTCACAGACAACGATAACGATGTTATTCTTAAACCTTACTTTGGCCACAAAGGCCAAGTATACATTAGAAAAGATGATTCAATTGTACATAATGGGAAATATGTAGGAGATAATACTCCAATAACATTCCAATTTTTGGGATATTCTACAACAATAGTTGGCCCCGGTCCAAAAGGTGTTGGAGACAAGTCAGGGGATTCTACAGAGAAATCAATTGGATACAAAACTCTTGCCGAAAATTTTGGAGAATAATTATGAAATTAAAGATTGTTATTGTTGGAATTATACTTCTTATATTAACAAACGTTGCTTCAGCGAGTTCCCAATATGGTTCCATAGATGTATACTTCAATGACAATTTTTTACCGGGTAAAGAAGTAGCTAAACCTACATTAAAAATCGGAGAGCCCGTTAAGGTAAAAATAGATTTGACATTGAATCAAAAATCAATATTATTTATAAAAGTTTGCAGTCTGAGGGTAGGCACTCCTTATGAAGTAATAGAGGGGCCTTCTGAGTTCGATAAGAAGCTATATTTTGAATCCATGGATCCAGGAACGTACACTTTTGAATGGACGCTAAAGCCTACGGGGGAATGGGAAAGTGGAACTATGCCTGTAAATATTTGGTATCAAATACATAATTTTGGTGAAGATGAACCTCTGGTACAGGGAGAATTCACAGTCGCCTATCCTTACATTTCTAACGAATACTACGAAGGCGAAACCCCATCCCAAACTACAGCAGAAACCGGAACCTCCCCGGAATCAGCTCCGGCCTTCACGACCTTTGGTGCCCTCCTGGCAGTAGCTTTAGCGGCATCCCGCCGCTGAAAATTTGTTACTCCAGGACAGCCGGGATTAAAAGTGTCAATTAATCAGAAAACAGGTACGGGGTTCAATTATAATTTCCAGATATTAATATTTGGGAAAGGCCGTCCGCTTCGCTCCGCTCTGCGGCCGTTGAGAACGTCGGTACCTGAAAATCAAATTAAAAAACGGATTCATGGGGCAGGAAAAAATCCAACGAAAAATTAAAAGCCCGTTTTTACAAAACTCATTCATCGTCGTCATCGAAATCGTGGTCGAGGGTTTCTCCCCAGCCCATTACTTTTTTGGTTACGAATACAACAAGCCAGAGACTGAATATGCCAAATACGAGAAGCGGGAGAGTAAGGATGTAAGGGGAAGCCTGGACCCGGGTACTGCTGAGGATGAGGGGCATATGGTCGATGTTGCCTTCTCCAAGGTCATATGAGACATCGCAGAGACCGTCATCGTTTTTGTCTTCTCCGATGCAGAGAGCCGTGCTTTCGGCATCTGTCCAGTAGTTACCACCTGTGTAGGGACCGCCTGCGATACTGGTCCCCCGTTTCTTTTCTGTGTTCCAGACGTTTTCAAGGTTTATTCCGTCGTAGCCTACGTTTGCAGCGTTCTGGAAGAAATTGTTGTAGATGAGGTTCTTGCTGCTGTCCGTGAGCACGAGGCCAAATTCATCATTTAAAAGCAGAATGTTTCCTGTAAGCCGGTTTTCATCGGATGCCTGCAAAAAGATTCCTTTCCGGACGTTTTCCTTTGCCTTGTTGTTAATGACCCAGTTATCCCGTGAAGCCTGAAGATAGATTCCAACATCGTTTCCCGAAATTTCGTTAACGTTCAGCATGTTGGTGTTCGAGTCACTGAGGAAGATCCCGAGGCGGTTGTCCGAAAGCCTGTTGTTGCTTATCATGGTCCCACGGGTGCTTTCGAGATAAATCCCTGCTTTTTCCGGGCCAGAAGCTCCTTTTATGGAAAAGCCGCTTATCGTTACATTATTGGCCTTAACGTGAAAAACATGGTCACCGGGGTCTTTAGCTTTTACGATGAAATTCTCCGGAGTGCCCGAGATCGAACGGATGGTAATTTCCTTTTCAAGGTCCACGTTTTCCCTGTAAAGTCCGCTGTAAACATATACAATGTCCCCGGCCTTCGCGGCATCCACAGCCTCCTGAATAGAAGAATAGTCCTTGTAATCGTCATCCCCCACAGTGATCCTCCTTGCAGCCGCAGAGCCTGCGCTCAGCATCAAAAATACGGAAGCTACGATAAAACAGATTTTTGCTGTTTGTATACTTATCAGTAGTATCACCCTCAAGAAGATCCGGGTCTTCGGACTCCTATTCCCCAAATTCGAAAAGGTCCGGGAATTCAGAGGATTAACCCTTGAATACGCGGACCACGAAAAAGAATAATTGAATAGTAATATAAACGGCTTCAAATCCTATATAGTTTACTTCAAAGCCTTTAACTTGAGGCTCTCAACCGGAAGCCCACCATACTGCCTGTTACTGATATCGGAATCTTCTGCCAGGATTTCAATGGCAAAACCAGCTTCTTTCAAAAGCCTGAGATACTCCTCTTTAAGGACCGCTCCTGCCACGCAGCCTACCAGAAGGTCTTCATTTTCCTGCATCTCTTTAGGAAGTTCAGCCAGAAGGACCATATCCGAGATGTACATCCTTCCCCCCGGCTTCAGGACGCGGTAAGCTCCCCTGAAAACCTTTTCTTTGTCAGGGGCGAGGTTGATTACGCAGTTGCTGATGATAATGTCCACCGAACCAGAGTCAAGAGGAAGGGCTTCGATGTCCCCCAGGCGGAACTCAACGTTCGGATATCCGTATTTCAGGGCATTTGCCCTGGCCTTTTCCACCATCTCTTCGGTCATGTCAACGCCGATGACCTTTCCGGTGTTCCCGACCTTCTGCACAGCCAGGAAACAGTCAAATCCGGCACCTGAACCCAGGTCCAGGACCAGGTCCCCTTCTTTAAGTTCTGCGAAAGCCGTAGGGTTCCCGCAGCCCAGCCCCAGGTTGGCCTCAGGAACTGAACCGACTTCTTTTCCGGAATAACCGAGGCTTTTCGAGATCTCTTCAGTGCCAGTATTTCCGCAACACTCACTGCTGCAGCAGCAGGAGCCACCTGACATTGCAATTTCACCGTATTTCAGCTTGATAATCTGCTTTTTTTCACTGGAATCCATATTTTAATCCCCATTTTCCGCGGTCTATTTTTAATCTCCATTTCTCGCCAGCTATTTTTAATCCCTGTTTCTCGTCAGTCATTCAGACCCTTACAACATCCCGGAGAACCTTCCTGCCTTTCACAGCAAGGTTCCAGCTCTCCGATTCCGAGGACCAGCAGCAATTCCCTTGTATCCTCATCCCTGATACTGTAAATGATATTGCGCCCCCGCTTTTCATACTTCAAGATCCCGGCTTCAAGCAACACTTTCAGATGTTTTGAAACCGTGGTCTGGGTTTTCCCGGTAAAAGGCGTGAAATCGCAGGCGCAGTAGTTGTGTTTCAGCAGGTAGGAGAGAATAGTGAGCCTTGTTTCGTCCCCAAGTGCTTTGAAAAATTTCACTTTATTTCCAATCATAGATGTATGCATATATGCGCATATAAGAATATATAAGTTTTGAGAAATACCTGCATTGCTCATTATGAAGAAAGTAAATCGAAATTGAAATCGAAATTGAAAACAAAATCAAAAACAAAATCAAAAACGATATGGCTCAAAAAATGAAAAATGAAGATATTTTTTACTTGCAGGTATCGAGGAGACTCCTCTTTTTGCCCCCACGCTCCTTTTCACTAGGGTGAATGGGTTCAACGTGCGCTACCTCTGCTTTCTCTTCCGCCTTTTCTTCTGCTTTCTTTTCCTCTGTCATCTTAAAAACCCCCTTAATCAATAACAAATAAAGTATTAAGCTAACTTATAGCACCAAGCTAACTAATAGCACTAAATTTCCGGAATTTTAAATCTCCAGCTTGCTCATGATTCTGTATTGATGCTGATTTACTCGACCTCTGAACCGCTCTGGCAATTTATTGAGTCTTCTCACAACTCAAAAGGTGCTTCTTTTTGCCCCCACGTTCATCTTCCAAATGTATAGGACTGACTTTTGCAACTTCAGGTTCTGCTTTTTCGGTTTCTTGTTTTTCCTCTTCAACCATTCTATCACCCCCTTAAACAAACTTAGACTGGGATTTATCCCCTAACTAAATATACCAACGAGATTTATTAAATTTTTGTGACTGGCCTGAAAAAAGAGAAACAGTTGGCAAGGATTCATTAAATTTCGTGCGGGAAAAGCAGGCAGCCAAAAATTAAGAAGAAAGTGGGCAAAAAAAGAAGCAAAACATGTAAAATAAATAAAAATTATTTGGGAGAATATATATCCCATTAGCCATTATAAGTTGAAAGTCCGGGCGGGAAAGCTCCCGGGTAAAGATTCCCGCCTGAAAATCCGCCAGAATTAAGTTTATCTATTCACTTTGTTCACCAGATACGTTTTATCAGGAAAATGTGATCACATGGCATATAAAATACTTGAGAAGGAAGAAATCGCCCCGTCGGTGCACCGGACGGTCATCGATGCCCCGGACGTGGCAAAGGCTGCAAAAGCCGGACAGTTTATAATCCTGAAAATAGATGAGGAGGGGGAAAGGATTCCCCTTACGATTGCGGACTTCAACCCTGAGAAAGGAACAATCACCGTAATTTTCCAGGAAATGGGCAAGACTACAAAGCAGCTTGGAAAGCTTTCCGCAGGGGACTCCCTGGAAGACTTTGTCGGACCCCTTGGGACTCCCGCAGACATCAGGAAACTGGGAACGGTCATCCTTGTTGGAGGCGGGGTAGGGGTTGCTCCGATCTATCCCCAGGCAAAGGCATACAAAGAAGCGGGCAACAGGGTACTCACCATTATCGGCGCCCGCAACAAAGACCTCCTCATCCTTGAAGCTGAGATGCAGGAAGCCAGCTCCGAACTGTTCATTGCAACCGATGACGGGTCCAAAGGGCACCACGGTTTCGTGACCGAGATCATGAAGGATATCCTGGACAGCGACGAACCGGTGGCAAGGGTAGTGATTATAGGCCCCCCCATCATGATGAAGGTAGGCGCGGGAATGGCAGCACCTTACGATGTGGAAATCCTGGTCAGCCTTAACTCCATCATGGTGGACGGCACGGGCATGTGCGGCGGCTGCAGGGTGACTGTAGGTGGGGAGACAAAGTTTACCTGCGTGGACGGGCCCGAGTTCGACGCACGGCAGGTGGACTTCGGCGAACTCATGAACCGGCTTTCCATGTACCGGGACGATGAGGCAAAGGCCACAGAAGAATACGAACATAAATGCAGGTGCGGCCTGCACTAAAACTGGGAGTGAAGGAGGACTCAAAATGAGCGAGAAAACAGGTGAGAAACAGAAAACCAGGACTCCGATGCCCGAGCAGCCCCCTGAGGTCAGGGCAGGAAATTTCGATGAGGTGGCTCTTGGCTATTCGAAAGAAGATGCAATTGCAGAAGCCTCCCGCTGCCTTAACTGCAAGGAGCCTAAATGTGTGGAAGGCTGCCCCGTAAATGTGGATATCCCGGGCTTTATCAAGCTGATCTGTGAAGAAGACTTTGAAGGGGCAATTGAAAAGATCAAGGCTACAAATGCTCTCCCCGCGATCTGCGGCAGGGTCTGTCCCCAGGAGTCCCAGTGCGAAGCCCTCTGTGTACTCGGGAAGAAGAGTGAACCCGTTGCCATCGGAAGGCTTGAACGTTTCTGTGCCGATTACGAGCGCGAAAAAGACATTAGTGCCCCCGGTGCCCCCGGTGCCCCCGGTGCCCCCGAAATCCCGCAACCCACGGACAGGACAGTGGCAGTTGTGGGCTCGGGCCCTGCTGGCCTCACCGCCGCAGCCGACCTGGCAAAAATGGGGCACAAAGTAACAGTCTTCGAGTCCCTGCACAAAACCGGAGGAGTCCTGAGTTACGGCATCCCTGAGTTCAGGCTTCCCAAGGAGATCGTAAAGCAGGAAGTCGAGTACATCAAACGACTCGGCGTTGAGATCAAGCCCAACTACATCATCGGCCGGATCAAGACCCTGGACGAGCTCTGCGAGGAATTCGACGCAGTCTTCCTGGGCACGGGTGCAGGTCTTCCCAAGTTCATGGGTATTGAAGGCGAAAACTTAAACGGCGTGTATTCCGCAAACGAATTCCTGACAAGGGTAAACCTCATGAAAGCCTACGACCCGAACTACGATACCGTGGTCAGGCGCGGGAAGCATGTGGTAGTCGTAGGGGGAGGAAACGTTGCAATGGACTCTGCCCGCTCGGCTCTCCGCCTGGGTGCCGAAGAAGTCAGTGTCGTCTACCGCCGCGGGGAGGAAGAAATGCCCGCCCGCAGGGAAGAAATCGAGCACGCAAAAGAAGAAGGTATCACCCTCAGGCTCCTTGCAAACCCGACCCGCATCCTTGGCGATGACAAATTCAACGTCAAAGGCATCGAATGCATCAAAATGGAACTCGGTGAACCCGACGCCTCAGGCAGGAGAAGCCCTGTCCCGGTAGAAGGCTCGGAATTCATCATCGACGCCGACGTGGTAGTCATAGCCATCGGCACCTCCCCGAACCCGATAATTTTCAAAGGTTCCGAAGGACTGGACCAGAACAGGAGAGGCACCGTAGTTGCTGAAGACGAAACCGGAGCGACCTCCAAGTGCGGAGTCTTTGCCGGCGGAGACGTCGTGACAGGAGCCGCAACCGTGATCAGCGCCATGGGTGCAGGGAAAAAGGCTGCAAAGGCTATTGACGAGTATTTGAAGGAAAAATGAAATAAAAACAGGAGAACAGAGAGCTGAAAAACTTTTTCAGCCCCTCATTTCTCAAATATTTTTTGAATTTATGGAATTATTCCGGTTCCTGAACTATTTTTAATCCCTGAATCCTTAATTTTCGTTGCCCTGCATACATCGTCAGATTTTGTACATTAGTTCCCAGTACACCAGTTCATGCTCCATGCTTCGATTCCAAAGTTTGGGTCACAAAACAGATTAAATTTTTCAACCATTTTATAAGCCCTGCACCCGAACGAAGCAAACGTAAACCCGGCATCAACTTATCCCTGAAAACCTTTTTTGAGCTACTTATCAGGTTGCAGAGCTTCCATCGGCTGCGAAGCAGACAGCTTTTTCCAAAAATGACACATGAAAATTGAATTCAAACACTGAAACATTTTGAATATAAAGACTAATAACAGAAAGGGCACCAGAATGGACAAAATTATCATTTGAATGGATAAAAAGGTCATACTGACAACTGTAATATACACCAGGATGACTAAAAGAGATAGACAAATGACTATTAAAGGTAGCGTGGTGACCGAAGGGAATAGACTAATGGCTAAAATGCAGGATTCAGGAAAACAATTTAGGGATTTATTCGGAAAATCGTGTGACAGAAAGATCAAAGCATTTTCAGCACTACCTTAATAAGCACAACCAGGGCAACGATTAAAGCGAGTACCCAGATCAGAGGCAGCAGGAACCTTAGCAAGAAGTACAGGATAATTGATATGAGCAACACCTGAAGGAGTGAAATATCATTTCCTCCGGCTTTCATAACAGGACGCTGCATATTCCGGGAAAAATTATCAAAAGTGCCGGATTTTCTTCTCCTTCCTCTTCCTCTTGCCATAAAAACCAGAACCATAAAAATAAGACAGAAAACTTAAAAAAATCCGGGAATGTAAACCCGGATACTTTTTTAAAGAAATCAGGACAGGCCTGCTGGGAATCGAACCCAGGTTCGGGGCTCCGGAGGCCCCAGTGATATCCACTACACCACAGGCCTTTATCATGTAAACCCCTCGGGGTCTAACTGGCTGTCTATAGTGCTAAGTAGCTTATAAATTTAATCCTCGCCCTGCCAAAATAATTCCTGATTTTTTAGATATTGGATGTTGAGCTTGAAGGCTGAACTTGACTTTTGAATTCTGATAAACCCATTTTTGAAAATCCTGCTCCTTCTAAAGAATTCAAACCATTGTGAATACTAATTTTAATAAATATAATAATTAATGGCATAAATAATCCATATAATATGAGTAAAACATAATATTTTGATAAAATTTAATAACAATTAGCAAATAAGAATTCAAAAAGGATATTTATGGAGTAGAAGGAGTTACATTATGAAAGATAATATACTGAACCACAGCCACCGGAAAAATAGAAGAAACGATGGAAACTTTAGAGGTCAGATTCTAAAAACCCAGGCAATAAAAGTAGTGACATTAGTTTTGATGATACTGTTTCTTGCATCTGCGGCAAGCGCAGGAGCTGAGACCTTCACGGAAGCAGGGGAAAGTACTTTATCTGCCCCTCCGAGCGGAGAGACGACCTTTGCTTACCTGACGGATGCAGAGACTCCCCATACCCTGATAAACAACTCAACATACTCGATAAACGTCAGCACCTACCACTTCCCTCTCGATGGAAATCCCATCAGTGCGGACATTATACTAATCGACGTCAGCGGGAATGAAAACCTGACATATCTTGAGTATGCGATTGCCCGCGACGACATTGCAGGGCAGCGCATTGCCCTCACCGAAAACGCCTCAGCGCTCTCAGGCGTCCCGGCGACCGTGCAGGAAAACGTAACCCTCTACTGGACCTGGACGGCTGAAAACCTCGAAAGACTCCTGGTTTACACGGCAGTGGAGCTTGATGGGAGGACAGACCTTGCCGAAAACGTATTGGACCCCCGGAGAACGTCCATCCTGCTGGTGGTGCTCCCGAACTGGGGGACGATCGAAAGTGTAAGGGGCGAGCTTTCCGAATACGGGATAGACTGCCAGTTTGCAAACCTATCGGCAATGCAAAAAGTCGCAAGAGACCCTTCCCAGGCTGCATTCGTAAATGCGGAAATTGAGGCATGGGAAGGAGATGTCCTTTTTGAGTACGTCGCAGATGCGCAGTACGGACTGTACAAAGAACAGATTGAAGCTGCCGGGGAAAGAGAAGTAAAGGTCCTAGGGATAGGAGGCTTTTCGGCTCAGAACCCTTACTTCCTGAATGTCGAAGATGGCAAGAATGTAACTGAGAAACTCTTCAGCAAATATTCGGACCCACCCGGGTACTGGAGGACAGTGCTTCCGGAAAACCTGGTCAGGATGTTTATCTACATCGCAAATGAAACGGATTCCAGGACAGACCTGGCGCCTTTCGTTAAACCCACCATGACAGTTCCTCCGGCTGCGATCTATCATCCTGATTATCCGGGTTGCGAATATAAAGGCGACTTTTACAAACATCTGTGCCAGAATCGGGAAGAGTATAACAAGTGGTACAGGTCAAGTGGGCACTACAACCCTTCAGATAAGTGGATAGGAATTGCCATGTACTACCGGGACTACCAGGAAGAAGCGCTCCATACCGAAGACGCTATGATTCGGCAGCTCGAAGCAGACGGGTATAACGTGGTGGCAAGTTACGTACCCTGGGAAGAGCCAATAAACAAGTTTTACGACAACTCCAACGAGACCATGAAAGTTGATTCAATTATCAGCTTCCTCTTTTTCGGAGCCACGGACAAACATAAGGTGCTGGATCAAAGCGACGTTCCAGTTCTCAAAGCGGTGAAACTCACCTACCAGACCCAGGAGGGATGGGAGAAAAACCCTTACGGAATGAATGGAGCTTCAATAACCTGGAAACTTGACCAGCCCGAGATTGATGGGGTGATCTGCCCGATCCCCGTGGAAGCAAAGCTTACCGAAGACGATTGTTTCTGTTACCCCATCCCGGACAGGGTTGACCGCATGCTGGGGCAGGCAGAAGCCTTTGCAGACCTCCGGCACAGTCCGGAAGAGGAAAAAAGAATAGCCATTATCTACTTCAACCACCCTCCAGGGAAACAGAATGTTGGGGCAAGTTACCTGAACCTTTTTGAATCCCTTTCCCTTATGCTTGACTCCCTCAGAGCCGAAGGGTATGGGGTGCAGAATATGACCCCTGAAGAACTGCATACCGAAATCCTTGAGAAAGGAAGGAACGTCGGGACCTGGGCTCCGGAAGAACTGAATGCCCTGGTGGAAGCAGGAATCGAGGACGATTCGATAGTCCTGCTTGATGCCAGTGTATACGAAAGCTGGTTCAACGAACTGCCCGAAAGCATCAGGAATGATGTAATCAACAGCTGGGGAGAGCCTCCAGGGGAAATGATGGTAGTAAACAGGGACGGAAAGGATTACATTGTCATCCCGGTAATCAAAAACGGAAACATAATCCTTACCCCGGAACCGGCAAGGGGCTGGGAAGAAGATACTGACAGGCTTTACCATGACCTGAACATTGCACCCCCCCACCAGTACATGGCCTTCTACCTCTGGCTCCAGCACTCACCTGAAGAAGGAGGTTTTGGGGCTGACGCCGTTGTGCATGTGGGCAGGCACGGGACCCAGGAATGGCTGCCCGGGAAAATGGTCTGCCTGAACGCCACGAGTTACCCGGACCTGCTCCTCGGGGACATCCCAAACATCTACCCCTACATCGTGGACGGCGCAGGGGAAGGCATCCAGGCAAAACGCCGGGGTTATGCTACCCTGATCAGCCACCTGACCCCCCCGATTGCAAAAAGCGGAGTCTATGGAGACCTCACCGAACTGAAAAACTACCTGATGGACTATCAGGAGTACAGGCAAAGCGGGTACGAGAACGGGATGAACGAAACGAAAAATACGGTCATCGAACTACTCAATAACAGTACCGTTGATGAAGATCTGGAACTTACGGTAACGGACGAGAACTTCGAAGATGCCCTTGACGAGATTGTAGAATACCTGGAAGAGATAAGCGCCGAGACGATTCCTTACGGGACCCATACCTTCGGACAGAGCCCGGAGGGAGAAAAAGCCGCGATGTTCCTTGAAACCATGCATGCGGACCTGCTTCTGAACACTTCCTGCACCCTGCTCGGATATGACGCGGACGCTGTAAGTGCCGGAGGAATCGAGGTCCTGGAGGAGAGTTCAAACGCTGAAAACCTTAGCAACTGGCTTTCATTATCCATAGAGAACTGCAGCCCTGAAAACCGCTTGTTTGCAGAAGCGGTGGAAACGCACCTGAACCGGAGCATGAGCCCGGAAGAACTCGACACCCTCAACGAGACATTCGAAACGGCAAACAAGACCCTGTTCCTGCTGAACACCTCGGGAGAACTTACGTCCTTTACGCATGCACTGGACGGCGGGTATATCCTCCCGAGCGAACAGGGGGACCCGGTAAACAACCCGAACGTGCTTCCCACGGGCAGAAACTACTACGGCTTTGAGTCAAAGAAGATTCCAAACCCAGAGACCTGGAAAACAGGAAAAGAACTCGCAGACGAGCTGCTGCTTGAATATTATGTCGAGCACGGGGAATTCCCGGAAAAAGTAGGCGTCTGCCTCTGGTCCGTGGAAACCCTGCGCCACAACGGGGTAATGGAAGCAATGACCCTGAGGCTTATGGGGGCAGAGCCCGTATTTTACTACTCCTCCGGAGCTTTCAGCAAAGTTTACAACGACAAGGTGGGAGTCACACCCCTCGAAGACCTGAAAATCACTCTCCCCGACGGGACAACCGTAAACCGCCCCCGTGTGGACGTGGTGATCACGATCTCCGGGCTTTACAGGGACACCCTCCAGTACCAGATAAGGCTGCTTGATACGGCAACGCACACAATCTCAGGGCTTGATGAAGCCTCTGAAGACAACTACGTTAGAAAACATACCCTGGAAATCGAAGAAGCCCTCCTTGCAATGGACCCTGGGGAACAGAAAAAGATCCTTGACACCTACATGGCAGAAATCCCGGAATTTACCGGAACTTTTGAAGAACTGGCCGGAGAACTTGCCGCCGTCAGGATCTTTGCCCCGCCTCCCGGTGGCTACGGTGTAGGCATAGAAAAGGAAATAGGAGCAGGAGGCACCGACTGGAACTCTGAAAACGGAACCGAAACTATCGGCAACCTCTACATCTTCCGGATGGCAAACCTGTACACGGTCGACAGTGAAGGCTTCATGCACTACCTTGGGAACTACGAGTCTATCTTCAGGGAGAACCTGAACGGCACTGACGTCGTAATCAACAGCCGTTCCTCAAACCTCTACGGAGTGCTTGACAACGACGACTTTTTCCAGTACGTCGGAGGGCTTTCGGCAGCAGTCCAGGCAGTTTCCGGAGAGGCTCCGGAAGTAATGGTTGCAAACCTCAGAGGAGAACCGAAAATTGAAGGGCTCGGTACCTTCATTGCCAAAGAACTCCGCAGCAGGATAGAAAACCCCTTCTACCTGGAAGGAATGATAGGGTCCGATTACTCCGGACTGAAAGAAATAGCCGAAATGGTGGATAACCTGTACGGTTTCCAGGTAACAACTCCCGACGTTGTCAAGGAGTACATGTGGAACGATATTTACGAAACCATTATCCTTGACAAATATGAAATGGGACTAAAAGATGTATTTGATGCAAAAAACCCGTTTGCCTACCAGAACATGGTTGCCACCATGCTCGAAGCAATTGGCAAAGAGTACTGGAATCCTTCGAATGAGGTAGTAGACAGTTTAACAAGGGAATACCTGGAATCAGTTGAAAATTATGGGAAAGCCTGCAGCCAGAACATCTGCGAAAACCCGAACCTTCCGGGAAGCTCGAGCAGCAAAAAGGACAGCGGTTCTTCACAAAAAGCCGGGGAAAGCCTTGGTGGAAGCGGTATGGGTAGCGCCACAGTCATATCTGCCGAAGAGGCACGGAGCTCTGAGAGCGGCGCAGCCAACCAGAGCATGATGGCAGAGGGGGGATACGGCGCTGACCTTGAAAAGAACCCTCAGCCGGATATGCAAGCGAGATCCACTTCCGATGCAAACTACGTGGAAGGGTATGAAATGAAAAAGGAATCACCGGAAAAATCCGGGGATTCTGGCAACATGCCCATCTCACCATCGGACATCATAGCGGTTGCATCCGTAATGCTGCTGTCAGGGGCAATTTTTGTAGGATACCAGAAGAAAAAACTATGAGTTGGCAGATTTAATAAAAAAGTGTGAAAAAAAGAGATTCAGCGACGTATGTGAGTCCTCGTATGTGTGTCCTAATGCATGGATTAAACATACGTCAGCTTTTTTTATGAAGGTAATTTTCCCGGGCTTTAACCTTTCCAGACTTTCCCGAGCTTTAACCTTCCCAGACCTTCCCGTACTTTTCCTCAAAAACAAGCTCATTCAGCTCTTTCCTCGGGGAAGTCCTATCCTTTGGGGCCGGTTCCCCGATTGCGAGCACTGCCATGAGCTCAAAGCTTGCCGGGCATTCCAGAACCGAGTTGACCTTCTCACTCTGCTTCAGGATTTCTCCCAGCCACACGGCTCCCATGCCCAGTTCGCAGACGGCAAGGAGCATGTTCTGGATGGCGGCACCGACTGCCTGGACGTCTTTCGTGTGGGAATAGGAATTTTCCGTGTCCAGGTAGACAGCAATAAGGAGCGGTGCGCCTGCAACTACTTTCGTATAGTGCGTGCATTCCGAGACCTGCACGATAGTGTCTTTTTCCCGGATTACGATAAAACGCCAGGGCTGGTTGTTCAAGCCGGAAGGAGCCCAGCGCCCGGCGTTGAGGATGCTGTTGATATCTTCCGTGCTGACAGGGCTTTCCGTAAACTCCCGGACGCTCCGCCTCTTAAGAATGGTGTCAATTACCTTGCGATCTCCTATTACTGGCATTATTTCCCTCCGGATTGAATTTTGAAGTTCAGGCTTATGAACTTTCTGTTCAATGGCTGAAATTAAGCGGCAAAAAAATCAACTGTCTGGCCAGGTAAACCTGCCAAAAAATCCCGGTGGGATCGGAAACCCGACCCCGCCCAGGAAAATTAAAAAAGTAAATTAAGGTATATATTTTCCTTCAGGATCAGTCGTCGTCGATCTTCTTGTTGAGCCAGGGGATGTTTGCCCTGATTTCCTTGCCGACGATTTCGAGCGGGTGCTCCTGGTCCTGGCGTTCCATGGCTTTGAGCACGGGGTGGTTGGTCATGCCTTCAAGGATAAATTCCTTGGCGAATTCTCCGTTCTGGATCCTCTCAAGGGCCAGGTACATGGCTTCCCGGGACTCGGCATTGATGACCTGGGGACCAACAGTCATGCCGCCGTATTCTGCGGTGTTGGAGACAGAGTGCCACATCCTCTCGAGGCCACCTTCATAGATAAGGTCAACGATGAGCTTAACTTCGTGGCAGGTCTCGAAGTAGGCCATCTCGGGCTGGTACCCGGCTTCCACCAGGACTTCAAAAGCTGTCTTGATAAGGGATGAGACTCCTCCGCAGAGGTCCACCTGTTCCCCGAAGAGGTCGGTCTCGGTTTCTTCCCTGAAGGTTGTCTCGTAGACGCCTGCCCGGGTAGCCCCGATTCCCTTGGCGTAGGCCAGGGCAATGTCCCTTGCATTTCCGCTTGCGTCCTGGTAGACGGCGATAAGGCCGGGGACTCCGATGCCTTCGGTGTAGGTTCTCCTGACAATGTGTCCGGGACCCTTGGGAGCTGCCATAAAGACGTCCACGTCCTTAGGGGGCACGATCTGGCTGTAGTGGATGTTAAAGCCGTGGGCAAAAGCGAGAGCGTTTCCGGCTTCGAGGTTGGGCTCGATTTCCGAGTAGTAGACCCCGGACTGCTTCTCATCGGGCAGGAGGATCATGATAACGTCTGCGGCTTTTGCGGCTTCTTCCACGGTCATGACCTTAAGGCCGTCAGCTTCGGCTTTTGCGCGGCTGGAACTGTTTTCCCTGAGCCCTACGACCACATTGAGCCCGGACTCGTGGAGGTTGAGGGCATGGGCGTGTCCCTGGCTGCCGTAGCCCATTATTGCAATAGTCTTGTCCTTAAGCGCATCAAAGGTGGTGTCATCGTCATAAATTATATTTGCCATTGCTTGCATCTCCTCACAAATATCTTATGTTTGATAGAAGTTCTTTATGTTTGTTAGAATTGATTTACACTTGATCGAATTTCTATGTGAATTATTTAATTCTTCGATGAAAAAATCACCTGCATTTTTTAAAAATTTTCCTCGCTTTTCAGGAAAATTCCTGCTTATGGGGGGTTTTGTCCCTTGCCCGGCACCACTAAAATATCCGGACCATGAGAGCCCTTTTCTGGAAAAAATAATTGAGCAGTTACCTCTTTTTAACTGCCCTTTAATATTTAAACCTTCTTTGAACCGCGGGATATGGCGATCTTTCCGGTCCGGACCATCTCCTTAATCCCGAACTTCTGGAGCAGGTTTTCGATTGCCAGGATCTTATCTTCATCCCCCGTAACTTCAACAACAACGGATTTCGGGCTCACGTCCACTATACGAGCCCTGAAGATATCGGTGATCTGCATGATTTCCGCCCTGGAGTTCTCATCGGCTGCAACCTTGAAAAGAGCCAGTTCCCGTCCCACGGTGTCTTCGCTTGCAAGGTCCGAAACCTTGATAACTTCTACCAGCTTGTTCAGCTGCTTCTTGACCTGTTCGAGTACGCTGTCGTCCCCGTGGACAACGATGGTCATCCGGGAAACGTCCGGGTCTTCCGTGACACCGACAGCCAGGCTATCGATGTTGTACCCACGCCTCGAAAAGAGCCCTGACACCCTGGATAGGACCCCTGACCTGTTCTCAACCAGAACCGCAAGTGTGTGTTTCATATTCAGTCCTCCAGGTCAAGGATTTCATTAATTGCAGCCCCTGCCGGGACCATAGGTGAAACATTTGCCTCGCACTCGATTATCACGTCAACAACTGCAGGCCTGCCGGATTTGACAGCTTCCTCGATTGCCGGCCTGACTTCGGACGGCTTTTCAGCCCTGATCCCGAGAGCCCCGTATGCTTCGGCAAGTTTCACGAAGTCAACGCTGCCGGCGATGTCGGTGCAGGAATATCTCCGGTCAAAGAAGAGTTCCTGCCACTGCCGGACCATTCCCAGGTAGCCGTTGTTCAGGATCACGGCAATGACCGGGATGTCGTTTTGCACTGCTGTGGCAAGTTCCTGGGAGTTCATCTGGAAAGAGCCGTCTCCTGAAATATCGACGACCACCTTGTCAGGCCTCCCGACCTTAGCTCCGATGGCTGCCGGGTAGCCGTAGCCCATGGTCCCCAGGCCTCCTGATGTAAGGAAAGTCCTGGGCTCACTGAACTTGAAGTACTGAGCTGCCCACATCTGGTGCTGCCCGACTTCGGTGACAACGATCGCGTCCTTACAGACTTCCGAAATCTGTTCCACGACGAACTGAGGCTTGATAACGTCCGATTCCTTCCTGTAGCTGAGTGGAAATTCCGTTTTCCATTCGATAATCTTTGCAAGCCATAATTCGGAGTTGCAGCATTTGACGTATTTGGTAAGGGCCTTGAGGATATGTTTTGCATCCCCCACAATCGGGATGTTGACGGGCACGTTCTTGGATATCTCCGCGGGGTCGATGTCAATGTGAATGACCCTGGCATTCGGGGCAAAGGCTTCCAGCTTTCCGGTCACCCGGTCGTCAAACCTTGCACCGACCGCAATTAACAGGTCGGATTCCTGGATTGCATAGTTTGCATATTTGGTCCCGTGCATCCCCAGCATCCCCAGGTTCAGGGGGTGCTCGGTCGGAATGGCCCCGATCCCCGTAAGGGTCGTGGTCACGGGAGCCATGATTGTTTCGGCAAATCTCACCAGTTCTGCGGCTGCATTCGAAGTGATCACTCCGCCCCCGGCGTAAATGATAGGACGGGAGGCTTTTGCAATTTCCTCGGCAGCCCTTTTCACCTGCTGGAGGTTGCCTTTGTAGGTGGGTTTGTACCCCCTGAGTTCCACTTTCTCGGGGTAGGAGAAGTCAATTTCGGAGATCTGGATGTCTTTTGGAAGGTCTACTAATACCGGGCCGGGCCTTCCGGTGGAAGCGATGTGAAAGGCTTCTTTCATGACTCTGGGAAGCTCGTTCGCGTCCTGTACAAGGTAGTTGTGCTTGGTAATAGGCTGGGTAATTCCCCTGATGTCAGCTTCCTGAAAGGCGTCATTTCCGATCATGGAACTGGGGACCTGACCGGTTAAGGCTACCATGGGCACTGAGTCCATGTATGCGGTAGCAATGCCTGTTACCAGGTTGGTTGCTCCGGGACCTGAGGTGGAAACACAGACCCCGGTCTTTCCCGTTGCGCGGGCATATCCGTCTGCAGCATGGGCTGCTGCCTGTTCGTGGCGTACGAGTATGTGGCGCAGATCTGAATCATAGAGTTCATCGTAGAAAGGTATGACCTGCCCTCCGGGGTACCCGAAGATAGTGTCAACGCCTTCCAATTCAAGGCACTTTATAATAGCCCTGGCGCCATTAATTTTTTCTGTTGACCCGGTTGTCATTGTATTTAATCTCCTTCTTGTCTCTTGGAGACTGATTCAACATATATATTAAATTTGTCCAGTCGAATACAGTCCTGAAAGTGCATATTTATCAGAAATACTTTTTGCCAATCACGCTCGCAATTTTCATTCTGAATTTTTTCCGATTTCGTTTTGAACTCAACTGAATTTCATTACGAACTCAACTGAATTTCATTACGAACTCAACTGAATTTTATTGAATTCGTTTCATTATAAATTCTGTGTTTGAATTCAATCGATACATCATAATCAATCATGTTATATATGGGTGCAGGTTATCTCAGGCTCCTGAGCCCAAAAAAGTATTTCATTTCCAATTCTTCAATTTTCAACTAAATCCCCGTTCAAAATGAAAAAATTAGAAGGGGACAAAAAGGTCCCCTGAGATACCCCTGTAAGGAAAACGTCCTTCTTTCGAGCTCACTCTGCCGTGATCAGGCGGTTCATTCCATTCATCACAGCCTCTACTGAAGCCATGATGATATCCGTCCGAGCTCCGCTAGCGGTGACCGTCTTTCCTTCCTTGGAAAGCTTTACCCTTACTTCTACAAGGGCATTGGTTCCGCCGCTGATGGCATCTACGTGGTACTCTTCAAGGACAATGTCCTCCGCACAGGAGCGTGCCGCCCGCCTAATGGCATTGATAACTGCGTCCACAGGCCCGTTCCCGATCGCGGCCTGTATGATCTCCTTATCCTTTACGTTGAGTTTAATGGAAGCAGTAGGAGTCACACGGTTTCCGGATACTATGGTAAACTCTTCCAACTTTACCAGGGATTCCTTGTAAATATCAAGCACGTTCTCTGCAATTGTTTGCAGGTCAGCATCGGTTACGTGCTTACCCTGGTCGCCCATCTGCTTGACCCTGTTGAAGATTTCCCCGGCCTGGGTCTCGTCGGCTTCAAGTCCCATTTCCTGTAAGGCCAGGGCAATGGAACTCCGACCGGCATGTTTTCCGAGTACGATCTGCCGTTTCCTTCCGATTTGTTCGGGGCCCATGGGCTCGTAGGTAGCCTTGTCAGCAAGAAGCCCGTGCACGTGAATCCCGGCCTCATGGGTAAAGGCATTGCCTCCCACCAGGGCCTTGTTCGGGCTTACGGGAATCCCGGTCAGACGGCTTACCAGCCTGGAAATCCGGTAGATCTGCTCATGGTTGATCCCGGTATCATATTTGTAGAGCCATTCCAGGCTCATGACCACTTCTTCCAGGGCAGCGTTCCCGGCTCTTTCCCCTAAACCGTTTACAGTTACATGGGCCTGCTTTGCACCCCCTGCAAGGGCGGCTACGGTGTTTGCCGTTGCAAAGCCGAAATCGTTGTGGCAGTGGATGCTGATCGGAGCCTTCAGGGAAGAAGATAAATCCCTGAAAATCTCGGTGGCTTTCTCAGGCACTAAAAGCCCAACAGTATCACAGTAACATAAGCGGTCAGCTCCGGCATCAATTCCGTCAGCATACAGGGCTTTTAAGAATTCCAGGTCTGCCCTTGAGGAGTCCTCCCCGCTTAATTCCACGATTAAGCCGTGGTCCTTGGCATACTCCGTAACCTCGACTGCGATCTGCCGCACAGCATCCCGATCTTTTTTGATCTTGGTCTTGATGTGCAGGTCGGAAACCGGAGCTACCAGGTGGATGGAGTCCACGTCGCATTCCAGGGCATGATCAACATCTGCCTTTACAATCCTGCAGTAACTGCAGATTTCGGCATCCAGCCCGTCGTTTGCGACAGCTTTGATAGATTCCCTCTCCCCGCTGGAAGTGATCGCTGAGCCTGCTTCGATTACGGAGACCCCCATTTCGTCCAGAGCCCGGGCAATCAAGAGCTTTTTCTCTCTTGTAAGGGCTACACCAGGTGTTTGTTCACCATCTCTTAACGTTGTGTCCAGAAAGCGGATATTTTCGAATAATATAATCCCTCAGTTTTGGTTTTGTATCCATAGACTTGTTCTGCAAACATAGGAGGTGTAAATATATAAATTGTCTTATAATTTTACACCCTATAATGCGGAACATCACTTTATTATACATATTACATATATTTTTGCTCAGAACCCCGGCAAAACCTGTAAAAAAATTAAGTATTGCCCCTCAGCAGTCTGAAATTGCAGTTCAATAAGTGTACCATAGTATTTTTACTTTCCAGTTAACAATAGGCAAAAGATAATAAAAAAAGAATAAAAGTCAACCCCTGAAACGGGGGAAAAGGAACTGGAAGAAAAATTCAAAAATTGAAAAAAGTAAGGAATGGAAAAAGCGAAAAAAAGAACGAGAAGGGGAAAAACAAAAAAAGTAATGAACCGGGACATTTCCCCCGGCTCAGAGGCAGCTCTCAATCAGAAGTACCTGTCCACGTTCTCTATAGCCTTCACAATGAGGTTTACGCAGGTTTCCACATCAGCCACATCCAGTACCTCCACCGGCGAGTGGATGTAGCGGGTGGCAATACTGACGGTACCCGTGGGAATGCCTTCCCGAGTCAGATGGATAGCAGTGGCGTCGGTGGTGCCTCCTGACCCTACACCCAACTGGCAGGAGATCTCGTTTTCCCCGGCGATTTCCCTCAGCCACCTGAGGACCTGTGGGTGGGCGATAAGGCCTCTCCCCGAGGCATCGGCAACCGTAAGCACCGGCCCTTTCCCGATTTCAAGGTGGGAATCGTTCTTACTGATGCCGGGATGGTCACCGGGGATCGTGGTATCGACGGCAAGGGCGACATCCGGGATCAGCCCGTAAGCCGAAGTTCTGGCCCCCTTGAGCCCCACTTCTTCCTGGACAGTGCCGACGGCGTATACATTTGCATCGATATTAAGTTCGGCAAGCCGTTTCATCACTTCTACAAGGATCACAACACCTGCCCGGTTGTCAAAGGCTTTGGACGTTACTTTCCCATTTGCCAGGGGCACGAACTCCCGGTCTATGGAGACAGGAGTCCCGATCTCAACCCCGAGCATTTCGGCGTCTTCGGCGTCCTTTGCCCCTATATCGATAAACATGTCTTCAGCCTTTACAGGCTTTTTCCTATCTTCCTCCTTCATCACATGAGGAGGCTTGGACCCCATGACCCCGGGAATGGTACCCTTCTTACCGTGGACCCGGACACGCTGGTTCAGAAGGGTCTGGTCGAACCAGCCGCCGATCTTGACAAAACGCAGGAACCCGTTCTCGTCAATATACTTGACCATGAGCCCGATTTCATCCATGTGCGCAGCCAGCATTACGGAAGGTCCTTTTCCCTTTTTAGTTGCTATAAGGTTCCCCATAGTATCGGTCCGGATGCCGTCAACGTAAGGCTCGAGCTCCTTTTCCAGAAGCTTCCGGACCTCCCCCTCGGAACCGGAAATCCCGTGAGCATTTGTATACTTTTCAAGAAGATCCTGAATTTCATCAAATTTCTTGCCTTCTTCCATTATAAGTATCTCCCAAATTTTCAGTTACTTATTATTTCCAGTACTTATTATAATCAGTAATTATTATTTTTCAGTTACTTATTATTTCCAGTACTTATTATTTCCAGTTACTTATTATTTTTAGCAATTATTATAGTCAGTCACTTATCATACTCTATGTATTCTATAATACGGAAGTTTAATTTGCCCGTTATTGTCACATCACTTCGAGTACTATCTTTTCATTAGGTTCAATAGTTGTTTAAGCTTTTGACCGCAGGACGCTGAATACTATTTTAAGGCAGGCAAGGCATTTTCGGGAGCTGGAAGGACAGAAACATTAAAATCCCTTCAGGTGTATTCTGGAGACAGGTGAAAATCATATGACAGCAGAATTACCTCCGCAAATCCAGAATCAGATTGCACAGCTCCAGCAGGTGCAGCAGCAGATCCAGGCACTTGCAATGCAGAAATCCCAGATCGAAGCTATGCAGAAAGAGTCGAAGATGGCTCTTGAGGAACTCGAAAAACTTGAAGACGACGCGGTGGTCTACCGGACAGTCGGGGAACTGGTCATAAAAACGGAAAAAGGGGAATCTATCGCCAAACTGAAAGACCGGGAAGAGACCGTCTCACTCAGGCTCCAGTCCATTACAAGGCAGGAGGAACGGCTCACAACCCGCTTCAAACAGCTCCAGGAGCAGATCCAGCAGGCATTGGGCCCCAGGGCACAATAACTTTTTATTTTTCCTTTTACATACTATTGTACAGACACCTGAAATGTACATTAGTAAACGCCGGGTATGCACAGAAACCCGGCATCCAGTCCCTGGATGTATCGATACCTGAAAGAAAAGCGACAGCCAGAGTGAACAATGCAAGTAGACGAAGCGGAGTTTTTCAACCGGCTCCTTGACTATCAAAATATTTTATATTTGTGCCACCGGAACGCAGATCCGGATGCCGTAAGCAGTGCTTTTGCTCTTTCCGAAGCCGTAGGGGGGACCGTAGGGCTTGTAGACAGTTGCAACCGGGTAGCTTCCGTCCTGGTCGATAAGCTAGGGATAGAGGTCGTAGAAAAACCCAACCTGAGTGACTACGGCTTTGTCGTGGTAGTGGACACTTCTACAAAAGCACAGCTAAATGACCTTGAACTAAGCAATTACTGCGTAATAGACCACCATACCACCACTGCCCTTACAGAAAATGCCGAGTTTTACCTGCACCGCAATGCCACCTCCACCGTTGAGATTGTCTACGACATCTTAAAGTCCATTGGTGCCCCCATCACCCGCAGGGTGGGAATAGGGATGATCACCGGGATTATCACGGACACCGGCCATTTTAAGCACGCGGGGATGGAAACCTTCCGGACCGTAGCAAACATCATAGAAGCCAGCGGTGTGGAATACGGAGAGGTGCTGGACATAATGGCAGCCACCCCCCAGGATATTTCCATGCGTATTGCGATCCTGAAAGCCGCAAGCCGAGCAGAAATATATCGGGTGGGAGACATGCTTATTGCAACTTCCCACGTGAGCTCTTACGGGGGTTCGGCCTCGTCCATGCTAATTAACATCGGGGCTGATGTAGCCTTTGTCGGCACTGCCAAAGACGGAAGCGTAAGGATAAGCGCCCGGGCAAAGAGAGATGCCGTAAATGCAGGGGTCAATCTTGGACAGCTCATGGAAGATGTCAGTAAAGAATACAACGGTACCGGAGGCGGACATTCCGGAGCCGCGGGGATCGAAGTGATCGCAGACATGGACGAAGTACTCAGGAAATGCAGGGACGGGACCCGGAAGATATTTGAAAATTCCCTGGGAAAAACGCCCGGAGACATCTCCTTAGAGGACGAAGAGGAAGAAAATTAAACTTTGGAAAAAAACAGGAAGAAGGAAAATACATTTTCCAGGGATCCTGAGAAAGTTCTTATTCAAAAGGTCCATCGAGGCCTTATTTAAACAATATAAAAGTAAAAAGTCAAAATAAAAAGTCCGGACTGATTTTACGGGATTCCGGCTTTGAAAATAATCAGAACTCTTTTCTCTTTTGATGTGATGAGCAATTTTGGTACGCTGAGCAATTTAAAACCCTTAGCAATTTAAAACCCTGAACAATTTTGGGCCCCTGAACAATTATTTTTTATATCAGAATCCAGCTTAATTCTCACAATGCCAGATCTACCGGAAATTAGTATCCGCCTGAAGGAAACCTGCCGCAGGGCACCAGAATATACTTAGGACGGCAGGCAAGGTATGAAGCTAGGGGAGAACTGGCATGAAAAAGCATGACCTGAAAGGGACATGAAATGAAAAACATGACACGAAAAAAGCAGATTAAAAATAAAGGCCTGAAAAGTACAGCCTCAAACAACGTTTAAAGAATACCGAGCGTGAAAAAAATGCCAGAATACTGGGATCCTGAAATCGAGACAATGCCTGTAGAGGAACTTCGAAAACTGCAGGAAGAGAAGCTGAAAACCCTTGTACACTACGTGTATGAGCACTCTCCTTTTTACCGGAAGAAATTTGACGAGCACGGCGTCCACCCGGACGACATCCGGACCCTTGAAGATGTCAGGAAATTACCATTTACATTTAAGCAGGATCTCAGAGACACCTATCCCACCGGAATGTTTTGCGTCCCCAACTCAAAACTCGTCCGTTTCCACGCATCATCCGGAACCACCGGAAAACCTACTGTTGTAGGATACACCCGCAACGATATCAACGAATGGGCTGAGTCCCTTGCCAGGGCTTTCACTTCCATAGGGGTTGGAAAGGAAGACGTCATCCAGATCAGCTACGGATACGGGCTCTTTACAGGAGGACTCGGGGTCCATTACGCCACCGAGAAGGTGGGTGCCACCGTCCTTCCCACAAGTTCCGGGAACACAGAGCGCCAGCTTGAACTGATGAGAGACCTGGGCTCGACGGTTATCGCCTGTACTCCCTCTTATTTCTCATACATGATCGAAGCCGCCAGGAAAGAAGGCTTCAGCATCAGGGACGATACCGGGATGAAAATAGGGATCTTCGGAGCAGAACCATGGTCAGAAGAACTCCGGGTCCGGATAGAGAAGGAATCCGGGATAAAAGCCTACGACATCTACGGGACTTCGGAACTAAGCGGCCCCCTTTTTACCGAATGCAAGGACCAGTGCGGGATCCACATCTGGGCGGACAAGTTCCTGGTGGAAATCCTTGACCCCGAAACAGGGGAACCAGTACCCGACGGGGAGACCGGGGAACTGGTAATCACCACTCTTACAAAAGAAGCCCTTCCCCTTATCCGCTATAAGGTACTGGACCTGACCAGAAAACTTTCCGAACCCTGTAAATGCGGAAGGACGCACCCGAGGATTACCCGCATCACCGGCCGCGTGGACGACATGCTTATCATCCGCGGAATTAACGTCTTCCCGGGACAGGTTGAATCTGTCCTGATGAAAATCCCCGAAGTCGGGAACCACTTCATGATCATAGTGGACAGGGCCGGAGAACTCGATGTCATGAAAGTCCAGATCGAGATGCATGAGTCTGCTTTCAGTGACCGGATGTCGGACATGATGGCCCTGGAGAAAAAGATCGCTTACGCTCTGAAAGCGGTGCTGAATCTTGCAGTCCAGGTAGAACTTGTGGAACACGGTTTCCTCCCGCGCTCCGAGGGCAAATCGAAGAAGGTCATCGACAACCGGAAACTCTGAAATCCGAAAGGATAGAAGGGACCGGAAAGTTTCTTAAAAAGATTTGAAAAGGGATTCGGAGAGAAAATCCAGTAAAAAATCAAAGGAGACTCGAGCAAAAAGACTCGGGTAGAAAGATGTCTCTGCAGAAAAGAAATCCTGCAGGACTTATATTTCCCTTCTTTTCGGTTCCTTTTTAGCCCCTCTTTCCTGATTCCCGCACACATAAGTTTCCAAAATGTCAATATGTAAGTTTAAAATATACACAGCAACTTATATTATATTCTGGGAGAAGAAATTCCGAATAAAACTCCTGAACAGGTATGAGAGGGTCAGGATTATAAAAGACAGGGGCTTAAACAGGATTAAAGTAATATAATAAGGATAATAAGGGATTCGTAGGGATAATAAGGAATTCATAGGGATAATAAGGAATTCATAGGGATAATAAGGAATTCATAGGGATAATAAGGATTCATGAGGATAATACGAATCCATAAGATCAAGAAGAATTCATAAAGTTAATGAAAATCCAAAAAGAAGAATGTCCATAAAGTTAATAAAAATTTAAAAAGAAAAATATTCAGGGATGTGAAGGATATGGGTGCTGAAATGGAAGACAAAGTCATAAAGCAGATTTCCCTTTTTGCGGAAAACAAACCTGGCAGACTTGCAAACGTAGCCAACAAGCTGAAAAGCACCGGAATAAATATCAGGGCCTTTACTATCGCGGAATCGGGTGACTTCGGGATTATCCGCATGGTGGTTGACAGGTCCGACTATGCCCACACCGTCCTCCACGACGCCGGGTTTACGGTTTCGGAGACTAACGTACTGGGGATCGAAATGGACGACGTTCCAGGCAGCATGTCCCGGATTGCAGAAGTTTTCGGAGAGGCAGAAATCAACCTGGACTATGCCTATGCCTTTGTCACCCGGCAACAAAAAGCCCTCCTCATCGTCAGGGTTAACGAAATAGAGCGGGCAATCAAGCTTCTGGAAGAACAAAATATCAAACTCGTCGGCATGAAAGAGCTTGAAAAAATCTGAAATTTAATGAAAACTGATTCCCGGGAAGGAAGTTGGTATTCCAGAAAAAAACTTTTTTAAACGAAAAAAGGAAAGAATCCAGAAGCCTGAGACTGTATAATTGCTCCCGGCTTTCTGGAAAGCTCTCTATTTTTAGATCACCCGGATCTTACCCCTGCAACTTATCACTCTTAATTCAGGATAAACATTTCATAGAGTAAACATATTATAAACGACCTTTTTTATGGGTTATCGACCCTTCAATTGTAATACTTCAATTGAATATACCCGCTAAATATAAAAAAGGATAAATAAGATAAGAAAGCCTGCAGTGGAACAAAAAACCCAAAAAGATGAACAACAAGGAAGAAGGCGTAAAAAGCCGGGTACTCCAATTACAATGACTGAAAGTGTTGAAATTTCACAAGAAATTGGAAAAAACTCCTTAAAAAGCAAACTTGGAGGAGCACACACCACCATTATCGGGGGGAGGACAGGAAAAAAGCTCGTGAGGCTTGTAAGCCAGCACCCCGAAATAAAAAAAATCATTCCCTCAGTGATTTCCGTCAAAGGGACTGCAGGCGGAAAACTCTCCGGAAAAGTGCTGCGCGCCGATGCCAGGGGAAACCTGAGGATGCTTCTTTCGGAAGGGAGAAGTTTCCAGGAACTCAGGCTCGTAACAACAGTTGGGACAGCTGAAGAAGGGGATAGGATCATGAAAGAATTAAACGAAATTTTAAAAGAGGCCCTCTGAGGCATTCAAGGAGAGATGGCTACTTGGCATTTATAGGGATTGACCACGGAACCACAGCAATGCGTTTTGCCCTGATAGAAGGAGAAGAAGTACGGACTTTTGAACTTGCCAGGGCTGAAGCGGCTGCCATGTCGGAAGAGGATGTACTTGCATCCGTAGAAAAGAATTTCGGCATTCGCCGCGGAGACATAGAGTTAATTGCCGCTACATATTCCATGGGAGACGGGTTTTCTACAATAAAAGATATCCGTGCCCTGGAAGGAAGAGGGCTCCGGAGTCTGGAGGGGGCAGGGAAGAAAACAGGCGGAGGCACAAGGGTCTTTGATGCGGTCCGAAACTCCGGGATTCCGGCAGTGGCAATCCCCGGCATCCATACGGAAAGCCGGGTAGACCCCCGGATGAAAGTTTTTTCCCACCTCACAAGCCCGGAAAAGCTGGGAATAGCTTACCACATCAGATGCCTGGGCTGTGAGAATTTTGTGGTCTCCGACATCAGTTCCAATACCGTAACCCTCGCCGTCGCAGGAGGGAAACTCCTTGGGGCAATCGACGCCTGTATCTTTGCCCCGGGAGTGCACCACGGCCCCCTTGACCTGCAGGCAATCCGGGACGTGGACGCAGGAATTATAAGCGCAAACCAGGCATTCATAGAAGCCGGCACCCTGAAGATGACCCCCTATGAAGACCGGGAAGAAATGCTCGCAGCAGCCGAAAGAGGAGAGGCTCCCGCCCTGCTCGCCCTTGACACCATAGCCCTCTTTGCAGCTATGGAGATAGTCTCCATGCAGCTCCTCCTAAGGGACTATGGGGTTTCTGGAGAAGCCATCTTCCTTGCAGGTTCTGTAGGGGAAGTGGAGTATGTCCAAAAGAAGATAAGCAGGCACCTTGGCCACGAGTGCCGCTGCCTCGGGAAATGGCATGCTGCGATCGGCTGTGCAGAGATTGCCAGGGACATTGCCGGAGGAGCGAAGCAGATCCTCGGCGTGGATGTGGAATATCCGTAAAAAGAATGTCATGTGCCAGGGCACCCTTAATAGAAGATCCTGAAAACGAACAAACTTAAAGGAACCCTTTAAAAGAGGATGAAGGAAAAGGAAGAAACCGAAAGCGGACAAACTTAAAGGAAGATCCTGAAACCGGAGAAAAGAGAGAAAGGAAAAGAAAAAAGATCGTATCAGACTTATTCCGTGCTTTTCTCCTGTCCGTCGTCCGGGTACTTTTCGAGTTCCGAGGGATCCATATCCTCCGGGCCTTCGATTATGTCATAACCGCTCATACTGTCCTTGCTCATCAGGATGACGTAGTCTGCGGAATTCTTAAGCGCTGTGGAAAATCCGGGTTCTACCCCGAAAATAATCGTTTCTTTCCCGTGTTCATTCGCCTTGTTAAGGAGAGGTTTGAAATCCGCGTCCCGGGTTACAATCGCCAGGGTGTCAATGTTGGGGTTGTAGACAAGCTCCATGCCTTCCACTGCAAGACGGACGTCCACATCACTTGAACAGATGATGGGTTCAAGGCCATGGTTTTCGATTGCTTCCACCAGTTTGTCAGAGGCATACTGGTTAAGGAAAACCCTTCCGATCTTGATATTCCCATAATCTTTCAAAACATCCCTTATTTCTTCCAGGTTCACGTCGAACTCTTTCCTGAGAATGTTCGGACCGTCCACCAGAAGGCCGATCTTCCTCCTACCGACCTCTTTTTTAGTGCGAAGGTACCTTGAAATCGAATCAAGTCCGCTTTTTACAGGTTTCATTATCGGTATCCTCTATAAATGTTACAAACTCCGGGACCGGCAAACATCTTGCCTTCACATCAGGCGGATATTTCAGGGCAGCTCCATAGGAAGAAAGCAAAACCGCTACATCCTCCTCAGGCCGCCCTGAATAATCACCTTCACACTTCAGCCCTGCCTTACACAGCTTCTAAAGCATTCAGTACGATTATTTTTAGTTTGCAGTCCCGATACCCGAATATTCGAATAACTATCCTTATAATATCTAATATTTTCTTTTATGTAGTAAAGATTTGCATCATCAGGCAATTCCGAACCTGAACCCCGGCCATACCGTTCGAAATGGGTCAGGACCAAGAGGTTCTTCATATAGGGATCGGAAATCCCGGAAACGTAAATCAACCCGCTAATGATGTAACGTAATATACAATTTTATGTGGTGTAATATATAATTAATAGAATTATAATTTATCGGAAAAAAGACCATTTCTCACTTCCCGGAGAATATAAGGAGCCTCCTTTAATTCAAAGACATTTTCTGTTTTCCGTCCTTTTTTCTGCCGGAAGTACCTGATTTCCCCGAAGTTCCGGAGAAAAGTCTCATACACTTCCGTAAATTGATCGAATTCCTCTGCTGTGAGCTCAATTATTCCTTCCCGGCCTGCCAGCCAGTCATAGACCTTGAGAAGGACGACTTCTCTCACCCGCTTCAAACCCTCTGCTTCAGGCAGATTTTCAAAATAGAGGCTTTTTTTCAAGTCAGGAGACCAGGCTGCAAAGAGCCTGTGAAAATCAACAACCTGAACAGGTATTTTCTCCCCCGACTCGGGCCTGGGATAATAATGATTCTTTCCGGGGAGGAGCCCTGCCTCTTCCAGGCTCACCACCTTCCGGCATACCGGGGCCCCTTCCAGTACCTTTCCTGAATTTTCTTGATTCTGTAGCCCATGTAAAGCCCGACAAAAAGCCCACTCAGGTGAGCGATATGGGCCACCATGTCCGTTGAATGTATCATGAGGAAGTCGAGTCCGGCAAAGAGCACGAGGGCATTTTTCAATTTCATGGGAATAAAGTAGACATAGACACGTGAATCCGGCTCAAGCACCGCCAGGGCTGCAAAGACCCCGTAGATTGCTCCGCTGGCTCCGACAATTGGGCTTGGGTAGATCCCGAAGATAGGCATGCTCATCAGGGCATGCCCCACTGCCGAGAGGATTCCTGCCGTAAAAAAGATCCCCAGAAGCTGCTTATTTCCGACCCTCTGTTCAAGAGCCCTTCCGATAAAGAACATGACAAGCATGTTAACAAATAGATGACTAATACCATTGTGCAGGAAGATGTAGGTCACAAGAGTCCAGGGCCTGCTAAGGACATGGGAAGGGTCAAACCAGAAAGTCTGGTAATATAGGGACCCTATCCCCGGCATCAGCTCCACCATGAAAGAAAGTACACAGATGGCTATAATTGCCATGGAAGGGCTGGTTGACACCGAACGTTTTATCCTGTCCACCGTTCCGCCGGACCCATAAGGTGTGCTGTTTTGATACATGTTTCCTAATTCTCATTTATTTTTATATAGTATAAATCTACCTGAATGTGACAACTGAATAACAGAAATTCTTTCAGGAAATTCCATATAAAAGAACCCATACAGGGAGCCAGCATTTCAATACATTGAAAGGGCTGTCATAAAAAGGTTTGTAACAAACCCCTCAAAAGCCGTGAAATATCCCTCGAAGTCCGGACCCCGAATTTCTCTCAGGCAGGATAAAAAATGTCCGGGGTCAAAAAGCCCAATGCTTTGCCTGTAAAGCAGGAGAGCTTAAAACAGGAAAATTCCCGGCTTCAACTCTGAAGAATGGAAATGCTTCCCGCCTAACCCCTGACCTCTGATGCCCGAACAAATTTTGACCCAAACAACACCTGATACATATAATATATGTAAAATGCATAAGTGCCAGATACATAGAATAAACTGTACTTCAGAGTCTTACTACATAAACGTTGACACATATAATAGATACATCAAGTAAGATGTCTGTAACCATGCTGCAACTATTGATACATATTTTTGCCGGACTATTCAAAAGGATAATCTATATGGGGCTGTTTTGCCGGACTATTCAAAAGGATAATTTATATGGGACTGTTTTGCTGGAATATTCTACGATAATCAATGAGACTGTTTTGCCGGACTATTCAAAAGGATAATCTATATGGGACTACTCTGGATTATACATGTAGACATACCATCAAAGCATTTCAAACGTACAGGTTGTTTTCTGATGCATAAGTCGGGCCACTGGATGCCCTTCAAGGCAACTAGATGTCAGGTGAACACCAAACCCTTGCTATATCGTATCATACATTAATAGGACGGATATATATACAAAACAGATAAATTTATAAAAATATATAAAGGTTAAAAAAATTAAGCTCGGATCTGATCAGGATCGGAGGTAAAACCGATTCACGGCGTTTACTAAGGGAAAAATGCCAGTTCCTTACTCATATATATAAATTTTGGTAATTTCATTAGAGCAAATTTTATAGAAAACATGTAAATTAAGTGAAATGTATATATACGGAATGATAATTCGATTGAATATCATTCTAATTTAAAATATATTTCCGAATAAGAAATATTAGGAGAATTATTTACATCAAATGATAAATAAGTAAAAGATATACAGGAAAAAATAATATTATAATAAAGATTATTCATACTCAAACATAGCTTTTTTGAAAATCATCATCATGCGGACTTGCTCCCTATGATCCATATTTACAAAACATTAATTTCCATACAGACAGAGAACGGACTTTTTGCACTTTGCCAATCCCGAAATAGGGTGTAACAAATTAGAAAATATTATATAGATTTGGCACATTTACACCGTTAATTAGTGTTTATTATCCATCGGTAGTGATCTCTTTCTAAAAATTCAGGTCACAATCGCTGGTAAAAACGGTTTTTAAGAGAAAAGGGCATAAAAACAGAAAATTTAGAAAAATAAAGCCCTAAAAACGAGTTTTGACCAAATATACTTCCAAAAAAACGTTTTAGTTGGGAAAAACGTTCAGTTAAGGAACGAATATTTGAAAAAGCGATAAAAACGTTTTGCAATTAAGTTCGGACCAGACGATTGGAAATGTAAAGTTTAAAGCAAAATTTGTAATTTATAATCGTTAAGGATAGGCCGGACTATGCAAAAATTTGCAATCATTTCAGCGAAGTAGACTCAAAACAAATTTAGGAGGTAAAGCTCAGATGAGCAAACTAACTACCGGGAGTTTTTCTATAGAAGATCTGGAATCCGTTCAGATCACAATTAACAACATTGTGGGGGCAGCAAAGGAAGCTGCCGAAGCAGAAGAGATCGGTCCGATGGGCCCGACCCCATTCCCGGGTCTGGCATCCTACAGGGACGACTGGAACCTTGTGCTCCTTGACCGTTATGAGCCTGTAATCACCCCTATGTGTGACCAGTGCTGCTACTGCACATACGGCCCCTGTGATCTCTCCAACAACAAGAGAGGTGCCTGTGGTATTGACATGGCCGGACACAACGGCAGGGAATTCTTCCTCCGTGTGATTACCGGTACTGCCTGCCACGCAGCCCACGGCCGCCACCTGCTTGACCACCTGATCGAAACCTTTGGCGAAGATGTCCCCCTCGACCTTGGACAGTCCAACGTGCTCACCCCGAACATCACAATCACAACCGGGTTAAGCCCCAAGACCCTCGGGGAACTCAAGCCTGCAATGGAACACACAGAAGAGCAGTTAACCCAGCTCCTTGCAACCGTCCACGCAGGGCAGGAATCCTCAGAGATCGACTACGACTCAAAGGCTCTCTTCAGCGGCAGCCTGGACCACGTAGGAATGGAAATTTCCGATATTGTGCAGATCGCAGCCCTCGACTTCCCGAAGGCAGACCCCGAAGCCCCCCTCGTTGAAATCGGCATGGGAACCATTGACAAGGAAAAGCCCTTCCTCTGTGTGATCGGACACAATGTGGCCGGTGTCACTTACATGATGGACTACATGGAAGAAAACGACCTGACCGACAAGATGGAAATCGCCGGGCTCTGCTGTACCGCAATCGACCTGACCAGGTACAAGGAAGCTGACAGGAGACCCCCATACGCCAAGGTCATCGGTTCCATGTCCAAGGAACTCAAGATTATCCGCTCCGGAATGCCTGACGTCATTGTTGTTGACGAACAGTGTGTCCGTGGAGACATCGTACCCGAAGCCCAGAAGCTTAAGATCCCTGTGATTGCATCCAATGCCAAGATCATGTACGGCCTGCCCAACAGGGACAACCAGGACGTCGATGCAACCATTGAGGAACTCAAGTCCGGAGCGATCCCGGGTTGTGTGATCCTGGACAACGAGAAGCTCGGAGAGCTCACCATAAGGCTGACCCAGGAAATGCACCCGATCCGCAAGGCAGAGGGCTTCAGGGAAATCCCGAGTGACGAGCAGTTAAAGGAATGGGTCGACAAGTGTGCCGACTGCGGTGCCTGTTACCTGGCATGTCCGATTGAGCTGGACATCCCCGAGGCCATGAAGTTCGCCAAGGAAGGAGACTACTCGTACCTTGAGGACCTCCACGACGCATGTGTCGGCTGCCGCCGCTGCGAACAGGTATGTAAGAAGGAAATCCCCATCCTCAGTGTTATCGAGAAAGCTTCCCAGAAGCTGATTGCCGAGGAGAAGGGCTGGATGAGAGCCGGCAGAGGTCAGGTATCCGACGCAGAAATCCGTGCTGAAGGTCTGAACCTTGTCATGGGTACAACCCCGGGTATCATCGCGATCATCGGATGTCCGAACTACATTGGCGGTTCCAAGGACGTCTACTACATCGCAGAAGAATTCCTGAAAAGGAACTACATCGTGGCCGTTACCGGCTGTGGTGCGATGGACATCGGTATGTACAAGGACGAAGACGGCAAGACCCTCTACGAGAAGTACCCCGGTGGATTCGAATGTGGTGGACTTCTCAACAACGGGTCATGTGTCTCGAACGCCCACATCACCGGAGCAGCCGAGAAGGTCGCCGGTATCTTCGCCAGCAGGACAATGGAAGGCAACCTTGCAGAAATCGCCGACTACACCCTATCCCGTGTCGGAGCCTGTGGCCTTGCATGGGGTGCATTCTCCCAGAAAGCATCTTCCATCGGCACCGGATGTAACATCCTTGGTATCCCCGCAGTGCTCGGAGCCCACAGTTCCAAGTACAGGAGAGCCCTGATAGCTAAGACCTATGACGAATCCAAGTGGAAAGTCTACGACGCCAGGAACGGCGAAGAAATGCCAATCCCACCAGCACCGGAATTCCTCCTGACAACCGCAGAGACCTGGCAGGAAGCAATCCCGATGATGGCAAAGGCCTGCATTCGCCCGTCCGACAACAGCATGGGAAGGTCAATCAAACTGACCCACTGGATGGAACTCCACGAGAAGTACCTCGGGGAAAGGCCGAAAGACTGGTGGAAGTTCATCAGGAACGAAGCCGACCTCCCGCTTGCCAAGCGTGCAGACCTCCTCAAGGTCCTTGAAGCAGACCATGGATGGGAAATCGATTGGAAGAAGAAGAAGATCATTTCCGGTCCGAAGATCAAGTTCGACGTCTCGGCACAGCCCACTAACCTCAAGAGACTCTGCAAGGAGGCCTGAAAATGGTTGACACTACAAAGAACACCAAGCTCTTTACCAGCTACGGGGTGACCACCTCCAAGGCAATCAACCCGGACATGGCAGCCAAGATGATCTCCAAGGCAAAGAGGCCTCTGTTTGTGGTCGGGACCGGTGTCCTTCAGCCCGAACTCCTGGACCGCGCAGTCAAGATTGCAAAGAAGGCAAACCTTCCGATTGCAGCTACCGGAAGTTCACTCCCCGGATTCCTGGACAAGGACGTGGATGCCAGTTACATCAACCTCCACCAGCTCGGGTTCTACTTAACCGACCCGAAATGGCCCGGACTTGACGAAAAAGGCAACTACGACATGGTTATCGTCCTTGGTTTCAAGAAGTACTACATCAACCAGGTACTGTCCGGAACTAAGAACTTCTCCAGCGTAAAAGCAATTTCAATCGGTAGAGACTACATCCAGAACGCAACAATGTCCTTCGGGAACATCAGCAAGGAAGACAACTATGCTGCCCTGGATGAATTAATCGAGAACTTATAAATCTGATTTAGGAGGCGAAACATAAATGGCAGATGAATTCCCATTTGAAATTTCCCCAATGTATGAAGGTGAAAGAGTAAGAAAAGACGGTATGTTTGTTGAGCTCGGTGGTCCCAAGTCCATGGGTCTGGAACTCGTCCGGGCAGCAGACATGGACGCAATTGTAGACGACCAGGTCACAATCGTCGGTCCTGACATCAAGGACATGGAAGAGGGCAAGACCTACCCCTGGGCAATGGTCTTCAACATCGCCGGAGAACTGGTCGAACCTGACCTTGAGTCCGTTGTTGAAAGGCGTGTCCACGACTTCGTGAACTACTGCCAGGGTATCATGCACCTGAACCAGAGGTATGATGTCTGGATGAGGGTTTCCAAGGACACAGCTGGAAAGATCGACTCCCTTGAGGCCTTCGGTCAGGCAGTCATGATGCTCTTCAAGACCGAACTTCCCTTCATCGAGAAGATGCAGGCAACCTTCTACACCGAAGAGGCAGCAGTCAAGGAGCAGCTTGATGCCGCAACGGAAATCTTCAAAGCCAGAGACGCAAGGACCAAGGACCTCCACGATGAAGACGTTGATGTCTTCTACGGCTGCACCCTCTGCCAGGCATTTGCTCCAACAAGCGTCTGTGTGGTTTCCCCTGACAGGATTGCCCTCTGTGGTGCAATCAACTGGTTTGACGGCCGCGCTGCCGCAAAGGTAGATCCGGAAGGCCCACAGTTCGAGCTGGTAAAGGGAGATGTAATCGACGAACTCAGCGGTGAATACACCGGAGTTAACGAGATTGCCAAGAAACTCTCCGGCGGCGAGTTTGACAGGATAAAGCTCCACTCCTTCTTCGAATTCCCGCACACATCATGCGGCTGCTTCGAAGTTGTAGGGTTCTACATCCCTGAAGTCGACGGTATCGGCTGGATTAACAGGGAATTCCAGGGAATGTCCCCCAACGGACTCGGGTTCTCCACAATGGCCGGTCAGACCGGTGGTGGGAAGCAGGTAGTCGGTTTCCTCGGTGTTGGTGTGAACTACTTCTACTCCCCCAAGTTCATCCAGGCTGACGGCGGATGGAACAGGGTTGTCTGGCTCCCCTCCACATTCAAGGAGAAGATTGCAGAAACCATCCCTGCTGACATCATCGACAAGATCGCAACCGAAGCAGATGCTCCGGATGTCGACGCCCTGAAAGCCTTCCTGCAGGAGAAGGACCACCCCGTAGTTGCAAACTGGGTAGCAGAAGAAGAGGAAGAAGAAGAGGAAGAAGAAGAGGAAGAAGCTGTTGCAGCAGCCCCAATGATGATGCCTGCAGCAGGCTTCCAGATGCCCGCAATGCCGATGGTCTCCGGTGGATCCGGCGGTGGAATCAAGCTGACATTCAAGAACGCAAAGATTTCCATCGACAAGATGATCATCAGCGAGAAGAAAGCAAAGAAGTGAGTGACACGCAGGTGCTCTAAAACAGAAAAACAATTCAAAAGAGGTATTCTGTGACAAAAGTTATTGCAATAACGGGAAAAGGCGGGACAGGTAAAACAGCGGTAGCGGCTCTTTTGATCCGCTACCTTTCTAAAAATGACAACTTTTTACTTGCAGTTGACGCAGATGCGGATACGAACCTGCCAGAAACCCTGGGATGTGAGGCAGTAAAGACTATCGGGGACGCAAAGGAGGCACTCCAGGAGGAGATTACAAAGCCGAAACCTGACCACCCCGACATGAATAAGGAATCGATACTCCAGAGTAAGATCTACGAGATTATTGAAGAAATGTCGGGTTACGACCTCCTGGTAATGGGCAGGCCCGAAGGTGCAGGCTGCTACTGTTACGTAAACAACCTGCTTCGGGGCATCATGGACAAACTTGTTGTCAACTATGATGTGGTGGTCATTGACACGGAAGCCGGACTCGAGCACTTCAGCCGGAAGATCATCCGGAACGTCGATAACCTGATAGTGGTGACAGACGCCTCAAGAAGGGGTTTCAGGACTGCTGAAAGGATTCATGAACTTGTGGATGAACTGGAATCAAATATTAGCAATATACATGTTATTGCAAACAAGGTCACAGATGCCAACCGCGATAAGATCGAAAAACTTGCCGGGGATCTAAAACTTGACCTTATAGGCATGGTCCCCCTTGACCCGAAAGTCGAGGAGCTGGACATAGGGGGCATCCCTCTCTCCGAACTCCCTGAGGATTCGGCTGCAGTGATTGAAATCGAAAAAATTGCAAAGAAACTGGGGTTCTAACCCTGGTTTCAAACAATTTTACGAACCTGTGGAACGCTGCAGGATGAAATGGGGTTCAGGGAATACAGGACCCTCAGGCATGTAACTGAGATTTAAGCGGATCTTTATAGTCCATAAAAAACGCATCACATTAACTCAGTCACTCATAAAAACGGATAATCAACTGAAATGGTGAGGTTTACATGGCAAAGAAGATGAAATTAACTGACATTACAGACATGTTCGCGGGCATGGACGTAGAAGCCCTCGAAGGTGTTACTATTGAAGGGGACATTGAACTTGACCTGGGAGGTCTTGGCGGTGGCTTTGACCCGATGCTCGCTGCAGCCCTGGGACAGGAGAGTGCAGTACTTGCCCAGCACTTCGCAAGAATTGCAGGTATGTTCGGCTACCCCGTAGGCATCGGAGGCCCTGCAGCCGCTGCACCAGCAGCAGCCCTTGCTGCCCCGAAGTTTAAGGATCTCATCCCTGCCAAATTCGATGTTGCAAACATGGCAGATTGGGCAACCCCAATACAGGAAGTCAGGATAGGTAACACATCAGCAGACGGTGGAAGCCGTGGAAAGGCAGTGCACGTTGGTGGCGAGAAGGCCCTTCCGTTCTACTTCGACGCTGAGATGCCGAACAGGAACCAGGTTACAATCGACGTATTCGATATGCGCATTGGCCTTGCAAAGGCTGTAAAGCAGAACTACGACGAAGTCATGGACAGCCCAGGAGAATGGGCAAAGAAGAACGTTGAGCAGTTCAACGCCGACATGATCACAATCCACCTGATTTCAACCGACCCGCTCATCAAGGACACACCCGCCAAGGAAGCAGCCAAGGTTGTAGAAGAAGTCCTGCAGGCAGTTGACGTGCCAATCGCGATCGGTGGATCCGGGAACCCGCAGAAGGACCCAGAAGTCCTCGCAAAAGCAGCAGAAGTTGCAGAAGGCGAGCGCTGCCTCCTTGCATCTGCAAGCCTGAACCTGGACTATGCAGCAATCGCAGAGGCCGCATTAAAGTACGACCACGATGTGCTTTCATGGACACAGCTGGACATGAACTCCCAGAAGGAACTCAACAGGAAGCTCATGAAGCAGTGCAACGTGCCCAGGGAAAGGATAATCATGGACCCGACCACTGCAGCCCTCGGATATGGTCTCGACTACGCTTACACCAACATGGAGCGTATCAGGCTTGCAGCCCTTATGGGTGATGACGAACTGACCTTCCCGATGTCCTCAGGTACCACCAACGCATGGGGTGCCCGTGAGTCCTGGATGGTTGGATCACCACTCAAGGAAGACTCCGACTGGGGCCCGAGAGAATACAGAGGCCCGATATGGGAGATTGTCACTGGTCTGTCCCTTGCCCTTGCAGGAAACGATCTCTTCATGATGATGCACCCGACATCGGTTGCTTTCCTGAAGAAGGCCACGCAGACCCTATTCGGTTCGATAGATGCAGAGCCTGTTGACATTTCCAACTGGATCGCAGCGGAGGTGTAAACAATGAAAATAAACAGCCCATTACAAGCCTACAAGTACCTGCCCCAGACCAACTGTGGAGAATGTGGGGAACCCACCTGTATGGCCTTTGCATCCAAGCTGATCGACAGGTCCGGTAAGACTGCAGATTGCCCACCCCTGGTTAAGGAAAAGAAGTTCGCAAAGAAGCTTGCAGAACTAGAAGGGCTCCTTGCTCCTGAAATCCGTGAAGTGATCATCGGTGTAGGCGAGAAAGCAGCAAAGATCGGTGGGGACGATGTCCTGTACCGCCACAAGCTCACTTTCTTCAACAAGACAAAGATGTTCTTCGATGTGGCAGACAACATGGAAGAAGCTGCCCTTGTGGAGAGAGTAAAGCAGATTGCTGACTTCAGGAAGTTCTATGTAGGAAACTACCTCCTCCTCGACGGTGTGGCAGTAAGGGCAGCCTCCGGAGACCCCGCAAAGTTCGCAGCAGCCGTCAAGAAGGTAGCAGAGACAACAGATCTCCCCTTAATCCTATGTTCCTTCGATCCTGCAGTCCTCAAAGCAGGCCTTGAAGTAGTAAAGGACAAGAACCCGCTGCTCTACGCCGCAAACAAGGACAACTGGAAGGAAGTAGGAGAACTTGCCCTTGAGTACAAGGTGCCTGTGGTAGTTTCTGCCCTCAATGACCTTGATGCCCTCAAGACCCTCGCAAAGACCTTAGCCGAGGCAGGCATTCAGGACATTGTCCTTGACCCCGGAACCGTTCCGGTAGGCAAGGGACTGAAGGACACATTCACCAACTTCCTGAAGATCAGGAGAGCAGGAATCGATGGGGACGTCGAGATTGCCTACCCGATACTGGCCCTTCCGTTCACAGCCTGGATGGCAGGAATCGAGGACCCTGTAAGTGCATCATACTGGGAAACCGTGATGGCTTCAATGTTCACCATCAGATACGGCGACATAATGATCCTGCACAGCATGGAGCCATATGCCGTCCTGCCTGAGATGCACCTGGTAGACACCATCTACACTGACCCGAGGACCCCTGTAGCCGTTGACGGTGCTATGTACAAGGTAGGAAGCCCGACAGCAGACTCTCCGGTGTTCTTCACCACGAACTTCGCCCTTACCTACTACACGGTAGAGAGCGACATTGCATCCAACGGAATAGACTGCTGGCTGCTTGCAGTTGACACCGACGGTATCGGCGTGGAAGCTGCCGTTGCCGGTGGCCAGCTGACCGCCGACAAGGTAAAGGACGCCTTTGATAAGTCAGACTTCGACCTTAAGAAGGACGTCAAACACAACACCGTGATCATTCCGGGTCTGTCAGCTCGCCTGCAGGGAGACCTTGAGGACTCACTCAGTGCAAGCATCAAGGTAGGCCCAATGGACTCCGGCCGTATCCCCGGCTGGATGGAAAAGAACTGGCCACCGCAGTAAATACAAAAACAAATTTGAATATTAATATTCCGTGTCACTCTGACACGGAATAAAGTTTATTGAAACTTTTACAAAACGCAGTTGTCGACTTTCCTGACAGGCTCTGAATTGAAGAGAAAAGTTACATAAAAATCGACTTTTTTGCCTTAATACCATACAGATTTGCTTTGTTTTTTCCATCCAAATAAACATCCAAATAATTGGCTCTGTAGAAATCCTCAATTAATGCAAATTATTTCTTCAACTTTTTTGTATATATGTTTGAAAACTGAAATCGAACCCGGTCACAAACAGGAACCTTTTCATCAATACAACAAGGTTTCTACTGGACCGAAAAAACTTCTTTGACATGAAAAAGTTACTTTGCTTGCACGAATGCGCCAGCTAAACTTTGATTGACCGTTTAAGCCTCAACTAAGAAGTTACTCAACGTCTGCACGTGCAGAATTGATATTCGGAACCTTAATAGATACCAGACAATTATCCCCTATAAAAAGAAGAAAGACTCTTGCCAGATCAATTTTTCTAATTAAGTCCAATCTTGGGTAAACGATTGATTTTTTTTCCAAACAATTAGTTCCTTATACGCAAGTAAGCATGCTATCTTAATTATAGAATTAGTTGATCGAAAAAATAGAGGTATTAAGTATAGGACTTACGCATTTGAATTGAAAAACGGAGTAACAAGCTTTTAATGTCCAAAACGAAAATTTAAACAATAATATTTATTGTGCTTGATATTATACATCAATCACATACATCTACAATGGTAAAATGTTCGCATGAGCCAAAATGGGCACATACATCAGACTCAAGTCCAGTATCACTCATCAATGATATAGCTATTATTGTCACTTTTTTTGCTTCCTTCACCTGTATTCCTTCTGCTTTCCTTTTTTTTAGGGCAACAGTAATCATTCTCAATAAACCTCTTTCCTCTTCCATCACCGCCTATTCGGAAAATTAGACTGGAACCACAATTCGGACAGCTTGTGGGACGAAGCTGGTCGGACTTTAATTCCCACACATGATCGCATTCTTTGCAGAGAAAATCGACCTCGCATTCACCACTATTAACGTATTCCCCTCCAGATATCTCGATCGCTTTTCCGTTGACAAGAGCCTCAGCCACCTTCTGTCTTGCCTTTTGGAGGTCGCCCCAGAAAGTTTTCCGGGATACTCCCATTCTGTTAGCAGCCTCACTCTGCTCCATCTGGAGAAAATCGCAAAGACGAATAGCCTCAAGCTCTTCTATAGATAGGTTGGTAATTTCCAGACAGCAAAGAGGGATTTCTCTAGGCTTGTAATAGGTGGCCTTTGGAAAGCAAGATACCCTGCGCTTAACTCTATTGACCATCAAACTACACTTATACAACACGTAATAAGTATCTATCTATTTTACGCAACGCGTTTAAAGTATTGACCTTAACATCGGCATTAAGGAGTGAGAGTAAACACAAAATACCATAATAACGCTAAAAGTATATACTCAGCTGGAATGCCATCAAACCAGGAATCTCAGAATAATTTGGAAAAAAATTTATAGTGAAACGTGTAGTATAGACATTTGAGAAATATCGTAGTGCCTACATAGTTTCTGGAATACCAGAAATTGAAGTCTATAACTCTCTACTGAACCGCAGTTTGGGCAGAGATCTTGCCTGAGCCTAATATTTAAAAGAGGCCCATTATAGTTACATATCGGACAAGAAAAAAGACCCTCTATTTTTTTCAAAATTATATTAAATTTGATAAATAAGTCCATCCAGTACTTTAATAGCTTCCTTTTAGTGTATAAAGACGCTGAATAAGTTTTACATCTAGATTTTTCAAATCTGCAACTAAATTCTTGATTTCGATAAATACTGGCATGAATTTTCCTCTGAAATCTTGAGCTGCAGTTACATTCGGCAGATTTTTATTTCCGGACTGCGCATTGAGGCATGAAATCCTCTAAGTTTCAATATTCTCTATCCCAGTCTGCTTCCTGCATCTTTTTTATGCTTCCTTCATTAGTGTTCCTGCTGCTTTCCCTTTTTTTAGACATCAGTAATCATTCTCAATAAACCTCTTTCATCTTCCATCGCTGCCAATTCGGAAAATTCGACCGGAATCACAATTAGGACAGCTTGCGGGACGACGCTAGTTAGACTTTAATTCCCACATATGATCGCATTCTTTGCAGAGAAAATCGATCTTGCATTCACCACTATTAACGTATTCTCCTCCAGAGATCTCAATAGTTTTTCCGTTGACAAAAGCGTCAGCTGCCTTCTGTCGTGCATTTTGGAGGTATTTCCAGAAAGTTTTCCGGGATACCCCCATTACGTCAGCAGCCTTATTCTGCTCCACCTGGAGAAGGTCGCAAAGACGAATGCCTCAAGCTCTTCCAGGGACAAGTTAATAATTACGAAAACACTTCCCGGAATTTCACTGAGTTTGCAATAAGTAGCTTTTGGGATTCTTGATACTCCGCTTAACTCAATAAACAGTCAAAATACGCAAATGAGATGTTGTATAAATAATTAACTCTGAAACAATTAAACTATTGACAAAATTAATAAGCTCTGAACCCATATTTCGGATTCTGTATTTTAAGTACAAAACCAATAGCATTAAACTCATAACTACATAAAATGCGATTATAACTATGACGTTTACTTAATAGCTTTGTATCATATGTCCGTTAGTCCTGTGGTTATTTTCTGCCTTTTACACCTGATTTAACGTAAAAGTTCTGCTAATCACTGGTACTTTCGTTTTGCATCTTATTCGAATAATTTCATGTTATTTTCTTATGAAAAATGAGTATATGATGCCGTTTTTCATGCTTCATCACGAGTCAACGACCCTTAAGAGTTTAGATAGGATTTATACGGCGGAATTTTTTGTATTTTTATATTTATACCAAACAAAAGTGAAAACTATTTATAACACGTCGCTTAAGTGTAATTTAAGAGTCTATCCAAAAAGTGCTGTGACCTACTGTAAATTCTACAATAAGCGAATCATAAATGAACGGATTCCGGATAATAAACACTAATTGTCTAATTGTGATTTTACAACATGCATAGAACTTTTCGGGTAGTCTCTAAGATCTCTTATTTCTGTGAGATCGCAACTTACTATTATATGACTTACCCACTTGAGGTCTAAAACAAAAGCAGTGAACTCCCAACTTTCTAAAAACTCAAGTTTTAACTGCTTAATTTACTGTACTTGATTTTGTATTGTAAGTGTGCAAGTTCTATAAAAAGTTAATAAAGCTAAAATGAGCAAATTAACTACCTGATTTTTTATATAAAGATCTTGAATCCTTTCAGATAACTATCAATAATTTTGTAGGGGCAGCAAAGGAGGCTGCTGAAGAAAAAGCAAAGGAGCTCGTAAAGCAGGCCCCAAACTTTTCCCAGGACTTTTGGAGACCGTTCCAGAAAGTTTTCCGGGATACCTCCATTCTGTCAGCAGCCTCAGTCTGCTCTACCTGAAGAAGGCCTCAAAGACGAATACCTCAGCTCTTTCAGGGACACGTTAATAATTACGAGAACACTAGCGGAATTTCACTGAGTTTGTAATAAGTAGCTTTTGGGATTCTTGATACTTCACTTAACTCAATAAACCGTCAAAATACGCAAATGAGAGGTAGTATAAATAATTAATGCTACAACAATTAAATTATTGAGAAAATAAATAAGCTCTGAATCCATTTTAGGATTATGTATTTTAAGTACAAAACCAATAGCATTAAACTCATAACTGCATAAAATGCGATTATAACTATGACGTTTACTTAATAGTTTTGTATCATATGTCCGTTAGTCCTGTGGTTATTTTCTGCCTTTTACACCTGATTTAACGTAAAAGTTCTGCTAATCACTGGTACTTTCGTTTTACATCTTATTCGAATAATTTCATGTTCATTTCTTATGAAAAATGAGTATATAGTGCCGTAGTTCATGCTTCATCACGAGTCAGTGACTTGTTCACGAGTCAATGACTTGTTCACGAGTCAATGACTTGTAAGAGTTTAGATAAGATTTATACAAAGGAATTTTTTATTATTTTTATATTTATACAGAACAAAAGTGTAAATTATTTATAATACGTCGCTCATGTGTAATTTAGGAGTATGTTCGAAAAGTGCTGTAACCTACTGTAAATTCTACAATTGGCGATCATAAATGAACGGATTCCGGATAATACGCACCGATTGCCTAATTGTGATTTTACAACATGCATAGAACTTTTCGGATAGTCTCTAAGATCTCTTTTATTTATTCTGAGATCGCAACGGCTATTATAGGACTTACCCACTTGAGATCTAAAACAAAAGCAGTGAACTCTAAAATCTCTAAAAATTCAAGTTTTAACTGCTTAATTTACAGTACTTGATTTTGTATTGAAAGTGTGTAAATTCTATGAAAAGTTAAAAACGATCTACTAAAAATGTCATTTAAATAGTTGGAACTGTAAGTATGCAAGTTCTATAAAAATTTAAAAACGATTTACTAAAAATGTCATTTGAATAGTTGGAACTGTAAGTGTGCAAGTTCTATAAAAATTTAAAAACGATTTACTAAAAATGTCATTTGAATAGTTGGAACTTTCAAGCAGACATCAATATAAATTGCACAGTCAGTATCGGTATGCCGAATATCGTAAATACAATCCTCTGACAAATCGGCTTTAAGCGTATTTAGGAGGCAAAGCTAAAATGAGTAAATTAACTACCGGGAGTTTTTCTATAGAAGATCTGAAAGATGTTCAGATCACAATTAACAACATTGTGGGGGCAGCAAAGGAAGCTGCCGAAGCAGAAGAGCTCGGTCCAATGGGCCCATCCCCGTTCCCGGGTCTTGCAACCTACAGGGACGATTGGAACCTCAAATTACTCGACCGTTATGAGCCCGTAATCACCCCAATGTGTGACCAGTGCTGCTACTGCACATACGGCCCCTGTGACCTCTCCAACAACAAGAGAGGTGCCTGTGGTATTGACATGGCCGGACACAACGGCAGGGAATTCTTCCTCCGTGTGATCACCGGTACTGCCTGCCACGCAGCCCACGGTCGTCACCTGCTTGACCACCTGCTCGAGACCTTTGGCGAAGACGTCCCACTTGACCTTGGACAATCCGACGTCCTGACCCCCAACATCACGATCACAACCGGGCAGAGCCCCAAGACCCTCGGGGAAATCAAGCCTGCAATGGAACACGCAGAGGAACAGCTCACCCAGCTCCTTGCAACCATCCACGCAGGGCAGGAATCCGCAGAGATCGACTACGACTCAAAGGCTCTTTTCAGCGGCAGTCTGGACCACGTCGGAATGGAAATTTCCGATATCGTACAGATCGCAGCCCTCGACTTCCCCAAGGCAGACCCCGAAGCCCCACTTATTGAAATGGGTATCGGGACTATTGACAAGGAGAAGCCATTCCTCTGTGTGATCGGACACAACGTGGCCGGTGTCACCTACATGATGGACTACATGGAAGAAAATGAGCTGACCGACAAGGTGGAACTCGGTGGACTCTGCTGTACCGCAATCGACCTGACCAGGTACAAGGAAGCCGACAGGAGGCCCCCATACACCAAGGTCGTCGGTTCCATGTCCAAGGAGCTCAAGATCATCCGCTCCGGAATGCCTGACGTCATTGTTGTTGACGAACAGTGTGTCCGTGGAGACATTGTACCCGAAGCCCAGAAGCTCAATATCCCTGTGATTGCATCCAACGCCAAGATCATGTACGGTCTGCCCAACAGGGACAACCAGGACGTCGATGCGACCATCGAGGAACTCAAGTCCGGAGCAATTCCGGGTTGTGTGATCCTTGACTACGAGAAGCTCGGAGAAATCTCCGTAAGGCTCGCCCAGGAAATGCACCCGATCCGCGAAGCAGCAGGAGTCAGGGAAATCCCATCCGATGAACAGATGAAGGAATGGGTTGACAAGTGTGCCGACTGTGGAGCCTGCTACCTGGCCTGCCCGATCGAGCTGGACATTCCGGAAGCCATGAAGTTCGCCAAGGAAGGAGACTACAGCTACCTTGAAGAACTCCACGACGCATGTATCGGCTGCCGCCGCTGCGAACAGGTCTGTAAGAAGGAAATCCCAATCCTCAGTGTTATCGAGAAGGCATCCCAGAAGATCATCGCCGAGGAGAAAGGCTGGATGAGAGCCGGCAGAGGACAGGTATCCGACGCAGAAATCCGTTCCGAAGGCCTGAATCTGGTCATGGGTACAACCCCGGGTATCATCGCAATCATCGGATGTCCGAACTACTCTGACTGCGCCAAGGGTGTTTACTACATCGCAGAAGAGTTCCTGAAGAGGAACTACATCGTTGTCGGTACCGGCTGTGGATCAATGGATATGGGTATGTACAAGGACGAGAATGGCGAGACCCTTTATGAGAGGTTCCCCGGCGGATTCGTATCCGGTGGACTTGTTAACATCGGGTCCTGTGTCTCGAACGCCCACATCACCGGAGCCGCCCAGAAAGTCGCCGGTATTTTCGGTGGCAGGACCATGGAAGGCAACCTCGCAGAAATCGCTGACTATGTCCTGAACCGTGTTGGTGCCTGCGGTCTTGCATGGGGTGCATTCTCCCAGAAAGCATCTTCCATCGGTACCGGATGTAACATCTACGGTATCCCCGCAGTGCTCGGTGCCCACAGTTCCAAGTACAGGAGAGCCCTGATCGCAAAGGACTATGACGAATCCAAGTGGAAAGTCTACGATGCCAGGAACGGCGAAGAAATGCCAATCCCACCAGCACCGGAATTCCTCCTGACCACCGCAGAGACCTGGCAGGAAGCAACCCCGATGATGGCAAAAGCCTGCATCCGCCCGTCTGACAACAACCTGGGAAGGTCTATCAAACTGACCCACTGGATGGAACTCCACGATAAGTACATCGGCGGACTGCCCGAGGACTGGTGGAAATTCATCAGGAGTGAGGCTGATATCCCACTTGCCAAGCGTGCTGCCCTCATGAAGAAACTTGAAGAGGAACAGGGCTGGGAAATCGACTGGAAGAGGAAGAAGATCATCTCCGGTCCGAAGATCAAGTTCGACGTCTCGGCACAGCCCACTAACCTCAAGAGACTCTGCAAGGAGGCCTGAAAATGGTTGACACTACAAAGAACACCAAGCTCTTTACCAGCTACGGAGTAACCACCTCCAAGGCAATCAACCCGGACATGGCAGCCAAGATGATCAAAAAGGCAAAGAGGCCACTTCTTGTGGTCGGATCCGGAATCCTTAAGCCCGAACTTCTGGACCGTGCAGTTAAGATTGCACAGAAGGCGAACCTTCCGATCGCTGCCACAGGTCACTCTCACGTAGGATTCCTGGACAAGGACGTAGATGCCAAGTACATCAATGTGCACCAGCTCGGGTTCTACTTAACAGACCCCAACTGGCCCGGAATTGATGGGAACGGAAACTACGACATGGTTATCGTCCTGGAATTCAAGAAGTACTACATCAACCAGGTACTGTCCGGAACTAAGAACTTCTCCAACTTGAAAGCAATTTCAATCGGTAGAGACTACATCCAGAACGCAACAATGTCCTTCGGGAACATAAGCAGGGAAGACCACTACGTTGCCCTGGATGAACTAATCGAGAACTTATAAATTTGATTTAGGAGGCGAAGCATAAATGGCAGATGAATTCCCATTTGAAATTTCCCCAATGTATGAAGGTGAAAGAGTAAGAAAAGACGGTATGTTTGTTGAACTCGGCGGTCCCAAGTCCATGGGTCTGGAACTTGTCCGGTCAGCAGAGATGGACGCGATTGTAGACGACCAGGTCACAATCGTCGGTCCCGACATCAAGGACATGGAAGAGGGCAAGACCTACCCCTGGGCAATGGTCTTTAACATCGGCGGAGAACTGGTTGAACCTGACCTTGAATCCGTTGTTGAAAGGCGTGTCCACGACTTCGTGAACTACTGCCAGGGTATCATGCACCTGAACCAGAGGTATGATGTCTGGATGAGGGTTTCAAAGGACACAGCCGGAAAGATCGACTCCCTTGAGGCCTTCGGTCAGGCAGTCATGATGCTCTTCAAGACCGAACTTCCCTTCATCGAGAAGATGCAGGCAACCTTCTACACCGACGAGGCAGCAGTCAAGGAGCAGCTTGATGGCGCAATGGACATCTTCAAAGCCAGAGATGCAAGGACCAAGGACCTCCACGATGAAGACGTTGATGTCTTCTACGGCTGCACCCTCTGCCAGGCGTTTGCTCCAACCAGCGTCTGTGTGGTTTCCCCTGACAGGATTGCCCTCTGTGGTGCAATCAACTGGTTTGACGGCCGCGCTGCCGCAAAGGTAGATCCGGAAGGCCCACAGTTCGAGCTGGCAAAGGGAGATGTAATCGACGAACTCAGCGGTGAATACACCGGAGTTAACGAGATTGCCAAGAAACTCTCCGGCGGAGAATTTGACAGGATCAAACTCCACTCCTTCTTCGAATTCCCGCACACATCATGCGGCTGCTTCGAAGTTGTAGGGTTCTACATCCCTGAAGTCGACGGTATCGGCTGGATTAACAGGGAATTCCAGGGAATGTCCCCCAACGGACTCGGGTTCTCCACAATGGCCGGTCAGACCGGTGGTGGGAAGCAGGTCGTCGGTTTCCTCGGTGTTGGTGTGAACTACTTCTACTCCCCCAAGTTCATCCAGGCTGACGGCGGATGGAACAGGGTTGTCTGGCTCCCCTCCACATTCAAGGAGAAGATTGCAGAAGCCATCCCTGCTGACATCATCGACAAGATCGCAACCGAAGCAGATGCTCCGGATGTCGACGCCCTGAAAGCCTTCCTGCAGGAGAAGGACCACCCCGTAGTTGCAAACTGGGTAGCAGAAGAAGAGGAAGAAGAAGAGGAAGAAGAAGAGGAAGAAGCTGTTGCAGCAGCCCCAATGATGATGCCTGCAGCAGGCTTCCAGATGCCCGCAATGCCGATGGTCTCCGGTGGATCCGGCGGTGGAATCAAGCTGACATTCAAGAACGCAAAGATTTCCATCGACAAGATGATCATCAGCGAGAAGAAAGCAAAGAAGTGAGTGACACGCAGGTGCTCTAAAACAGAAAAACAATTCAAAAGAGGTATTCTGTGACAAAAGTTATTGCAATAACGGGAAAAGGCGGGACAGGTAAAACAGCGGTAGCGGCTCTTTTGATCCGCTACCTTTCTAAAAATGACAACTTTTTACTTGCAGTTGACGCAGATGCGGATACGAACCTGCCAGAAACCCTGGGATGTGAGGTAATAAAGACCATCGGGGACGCAAAGGAGGCACTCCAGGAGGAGATTACAAAGCCGAAACCTGACCACCCCGACATGAATAAGGAATCGATACTCCAGAGTAAGATCTACGAGATTATTGAAGAGATGCCGGGTTACGACCTCCTGGTCATGGGCAGGCCCGAAGGTGCAGGCTGCTACTGTTATGTGAACAACCTGCTTCGGGGCATCATGGACAAACTTGTTGTCAACTATGATGTGGTGGTCATTGACACGGAAGCCGGACTCGAGCACTTCAGCCGGAAGATCATCCGGAACGTCGATAACCTGATAGTGGTGACAGACGCCTCAAGAAGGGGTTTCAGGACTGCTGAAAGGATTCATGAACTTGTGGATGAACTGGAATCAAATATTAGCAATATACATGTTATTGCAAACAAGGTCACAGATGCCAACCGCGATAAGATCGAAAAACTTGCCGGGGATCTAAAACTTGACCTTATAGGCATGGTCCCCCTTGACCCGAAAGTCGAGGAGCTGGACATAGGGGGCATCCCCCTCTCCGAACTCCCAGAGGATTCGGTTGCAGTGATTGAAATCGAAAAAATTGCAAAGAAACTGGGGTTCTAACCCTGGTTTCAAACAATTTTACGAACCTGTGGAACGCTGCAGGATGAAATGGGGGTTCCGAGAATACAGGACCCTATGGCATGTAACTGAGATTTAAGCGGATCTTTATAGTCCATAAAAAACGCATCACATTAATTCAGTCACTCATAAAAACGGATAATCAACTGAAACGGTGAGGTTTACATGGCAAAGAAGATGAAATTAACTGACATTACAGACATGTTCGCGGGCATGGACGTAGAAGCCCTCGAAGGTGTTACTATTGAAGGGGACATTGAACTTGACCTGGGAGGTCTTGGCGGTGGCTTTGACCCGATGCTCGCTGCAGCCCTGGGACAGGAGAGTGCAGTACTTGCCCAGCACTTCGCAAGAATTGCAGGTATGTTCGGCTACCCCGTAGGTATCGGAGCAGGAGCTCCTGCCCCGGCCGCTGCCCTTGCTGCCCCGAAGTTTAAGGATCTTATCCCTGCCAAATTCGACGTTGCAAACATGGCAGATTGGGCAACCCCAATACAGGAAGTCAGGATAGGTAACACATCAGCAGACGGTGGAAGCCGTGGAAAGGCAGTGCACGTTGGTGGCGAGAAGGCCCTTCCGTTCTACTTCGACGCTGAGATGCCTAACAGGAACCAGGTTACAATCGACGTATTCGACATGCGAATCGGCCTTGCAAAGGCTGTCAAGCAGAACTACGACGAAGTCATGGACAGCCCTGGAGAATGGGCAAAGAAGAACGTTGAACAGTTCAACGCCGACATGATCACAATCCACCTGATTTCAACCGACCCGCTCATCAAGGACACACCCGCCAAGGAAGCAGCCAAGGTTGTAGAAGAAGTCCTGCAGGCAGTTGACGTGCCAATCGCGATCGGTGGATCCGGGAACCCGCAGAAGGACCCAGAAGTCCTCGCAAAAGCAGCAGAAGTTGCAGAAGGCGAGCGCTGCCTCCTTGCATCTGCAAGCCTGAACCTGGACTATGCAGCAATCGCAGAGGCCGCATTAAAGTACGACCACGATGTGCTTTCATGGACACAGCTGGACATGAACTCCCAGAAGGAACTGAACAGGAAGCTCATGAAGCAGTGCAACGTGCCCAGGGAAAGGATAATCATGGACCCGACCACTGCAGCCCTCGGATATGGTCTCGACTACGCTTACACCAACATGGAGCGCATCAGGCTTGCAGCCCTCCTCGGTGACGACGAACTGACCTTCCCAATGTCCTCAGGTACCACCAACGCATGGGGTGCCCGTGAGTCCTGGATGGTTGGATCTCCACTAAAGGAAGACTCCGACTGGGGACCGAGAGAATACAGAGGTCCGATCTGGGAGATTGTCACTGGTCTGTCCCTTGCCCTTGCAGGAAACGATCTCTTCATGATGATGCACCCGACATCGGTTGCTTTCCTGAAGAAGGCCACGCAGACCCTATTCGGTTCGATAGATGCAGAGCCTGTTGACATTTCCAACTGGATCGCAGCGGAGGTGTAAACAATGAAAATAAACAGCCCATTACAAGCCTACAAGTACCTGCCCCAGACAAACTGTGGAGAATGTGGGGAACCCACCTGTATGGCCTTTGCATCAAAGCTGATCGACAGGTCCGGTAAGACTGCAGATTGCCCACCCCTGGTTAAGGAAAAGAAGTTCGCAAAGAAGCTTGCAGAACTAGAAGGGCTCCTTGCTCCCGAAATCCGTGAAGTGATCATCGGTGTAGGCGAGAAAGCAGCAAAGATCGGTGGGGACGATGTCCTGTACCGCCACAAGCTCACTTTCTTCAACAAGACAAAGATGTTCTTCGATGTGGCAGACAACATGGAAGAAGCTGCCCTTGTGGAGAGAGTGAAGCAGATTGCTGACTTCAGGAAGTTCTATGTAGGAAACTACCTCCTCCTCGACGGTGTGGCAGTAAGGGCAGCCTCCGGAGACCCCGCAAAGTTCGCAGCAGCCGTCAAGAAGGTAGCAGAGACAACAGATCTCCCCTTAATCCTATGTTCCTTCGATCCTGCAGTCCTCAAAGCAGGCCTTGAAGTAGTAAAGGACAAGAACCCGCTGCTCTACGCCGCAAACAAGGACAACTGGAAGGAAGTAGGAGAACTTGCCCTTGAGTACAAGGTGCCTGTGGTAGTTTCTGCCCTCAATGACCTTGATGCCCTCAAGACCCTCGCAAAGACCTTAGCCGAGGCAGGCATTCAGGACATTGTCCTTGACCCCGGAACCGTTCCGGTAGGCAAGGGCCTGAAGGACACATTCACCAACTTCCTGAAGATCAGGAGAGCAGGAATCGATGGGGACGTCGAGATTGCATACCCGATACTGGCCCTTCCGTTCACAGCCTGGATGGCAGGAATCGAGGACCCTGTCAGTGCCTCGTACTGGGAAACCGTGATGGCTTCAATGTTCACCATCAGATACGGCGACATAATGATCCTACACAGCATGGAGCCATATGCCGTCCTGCCTGAGATGCACCTGGTAGACACCATCTACACTGACCCAAGAACCCCTGTAGCCGTTGACGGTGCCATGTACCAGGTAGGAAGCCCGACAGTAGATTCCCCGGTGTTCTTCACCACAAACTTCGCCCTTACCTACTATACGGTAGAGAGCGACATTGCATCCAACGGAATAGACTGCTGGCTGCTTGCAGTTGACACCGACGGTATCGGCGTGGAAGCTGCCGTTGCCGGTGGCCAGCTGACCTCAGACAAGGTAAAGGACGCCTTTGACAAGGCCGGCTTCGACCTTAAAAAGGACGTAAACCACAACACCCTTATCGTTCCGGGTCTTTCCGCCCGCCTCCAGGGTGACATTGAGGACTCCCTCGGTGCAAACGTCATGGTAGGCCCAATGGACTCCGGCCGTATCCCCGGCTGGATGGAGAAGAACTGGCCTCCCAAATAAATACGAATGTGAACAAAATACAACAGCGTCCGTGTCACTCTGACACGGATACTTTTTCTATTTTTAGAGTGTTATTCAGTTACGAAAGAACGTTTCGGAGGGGCTAACCCCCGATTTCAAATCCAAAAAACAACAAAAACGAACCTCCGTTTTTTACATAACAATTTCCGGACAAAGTTCCGGTTCCGGACAAAGTTTTCCTTGTCGTGCAAAGAAACCTTCCGCGCAGGGAATGGCTCATGCAAAGGGACTTTACAAAAAGCGGGGCGTAAGGGGTTAGGAGAAAGCCACGGTTTAGTCGTGAGAGTGGTCACTCCTTACAGTTAAATAGTATAACCGTACTTAGACTGGTGGATCGTTCAGGTTCTCGTATAGCCTTATTTCCCGAACGAAAAGCCAAAAGACATTTTAGCAAGGATTACAGATGAATTACATAATATGCCCGAAATGCGGCAGAGAATGTGAGAAACTCCTTGATTCCGTTTGCAGGGACTGCTTCTTTGAAAACTTCAAACTTATCGAACTTCCCCTGGTCATAAGCCTGAGGATCTGTTCCCGCTGCGGTGCGTACTTTCACAAAAGCCGCTGGGAAGATTTCGGCAAACTGGAAGAAGTGGTGGAAAAAGACGTAGAAGACGCCCTCTTAATCCATGCGGAAGCAGAGGATATTGAAATCTACCTTGAACCCAGGCAGCTTACGCCTTACATATATATTGTGAGGGTGGAGGTCGATGCCCTGGTAAGGGGAGAAAACGTACATGCCGAAGCCGAAACCGAGGTAAGGGTCCGCAGGGAAGCCTGCGACATGTGCAGCAGGGAAGCCGGCGGGTACTTTGAAGCAATTATTCAGGTCAGGGCAACAGGGAGACTTCCCACCGAAGAGGAGAAGAGGCGTTCCGTTGCAATAGCAAGGGAAACCATGCAGCAGATGAAGAAAAAAGGAGACCGCCTTGCCTTCATCACCGACACCCAGGAACTCAAAGAAGGGGCAGACCTTTACATGGGTTCCATGAACGCCAGCAAACAGGTCTGCCGGCTCATTGTCTCGGAAATGGGGGGCAGCTATTCCGAATCCCCGAGCCTCGTGGGAATGAAAGACGGAAAAAACGTCTACCGAATAACATATTCCATGCGCCTGCCCGAGTTTAGGTCCGGGGACATAATAAGGTACAGGGAAAAAGTAATCGAGATCAAGAATTCCGGGAAAAGGATTAACGGCATATATCTGGAAGACGGGTCCCGCTTCACAATCCCCGCGGAGGAACTGAAAGGTGCTGAAAAGGTGGCACATATCAACGATGCGGTCATGACCGTGCTGGTCTCCATCGAAGAACACGCAATCCTGGTGCTTGACCCCAGGACCTATGAAACCGTTGCCATAAAAAAACCGGTTTCCTTCAGTGCCAGAGCCGGGAGCGAGATCCCGGTCCTGAAGACCCTGTACGGGCTTTTTGCCCTGTAAGGCCACGACTTTCCTCAGAAAAAAGAAAGACAGGAAAAACGAAAGACCTAAAATGAGATCCGGAAAAAATAAAATAGGGGAAACGAACCCCTGAACAAAAATCCGGAAAAATAAGAGGAAAGGGAAAGGGAAAAGGAAAAACATGCAGAATATCCTGATTATCGGCTTTGACACCCGCAACATTGTATGTTCCGCAAAAAGGGCAGGGCATACTGTCTGCTCCATTGACGCCTTCAGGGACCATGACCTCCGAAAATGTACATACGCTTCGGCCCTGCTTGAGTGCAGGGACCCGAGAGAGCTTCGGAAACTTGACCCTGCCCGCATCCTGGAACAGATGGAAGGCTTCGGCCTGGATTTCGATGCTGTGGTCCCGGGATCAGGGCTTGAATACCTGGACTGCCGGAATTTCCCCTGCCCCGTGCTTGCCAGCCCCCCCGAAGCCGTAAAAGAAGCCTCTGACAAGCGGCGCCTGGCAAAAAGGCTTGAAACCCTGGGGATCCCACATCCTGCATGCTATTCCCCGGAAGAGACCGATGCAATCGAATTTCCGGTAATGCTCAAGCCTGCGGCAGGAGGGGGAGGAATATTTAACAGGGTTGCCAAAAACCGGGAAGAATTCCGGGCTGTGCTCGAGGAGTTCTCACTTCTGGACCCGACAGGAGAAACGGACATAATGGTTCAGGAATTCCTTGAAGGTACCCCGTCAAGCGTCTCCTTACTTGCAACGGAAAAAGAAGCCTTGTCCCTCGCCGTAAACGAACAGCTTATCGGGACCCTCTGGCTTTCGAGGATGCCTTTTGCCTACTGCGGGAACGTTACCCCTTTCAGGACGGAACATGCAGGGGAAATGGAAAAACTGGCAGAAGAACTGATGCTCGAATTCAGGCTCCTGGGTTCGAACGGCGTGGATTTCCTGCTTACGGAAAAAGGGCCGGTAGTGCTTGAAATAAACCCCAGGTTCCAGGGTAGCCTGGATACGGTTGAAAGAGCCACGGACCTGAACCTTTTCGAAGCCCATGTAAACTGTTTCCGCGGGGAGATTCCGGAAAAACCCTCAACAAAACGTTTTGCTGCCAGGGGAGTTCTCTATTCGGATCGAGAACTTTTTATAGACCGGACACTCATGGACGTCATCCTCGGGGAAGAAAGTGCGGACATCCCCTGCTCGGGATCCGTTACCGGGCCTGACGAGCCGTTGACATCTCTCTTCGCATGTGCCCCAACCGGGGAAGAAGCCCTGCACTCCCTTAAAGAGGGGGCAGAGAGAATAAAAGCTTTTATTGACAGAGAAATGGAAAAACAGGGGGAGTACCTGAGCCCTGCCGGGAAGACCTGAAGCAGGGGTATGCTTCTGCATGCCGAGATATCTCGGGCTGAGGAAAGCTCCGGAAAAGTATCCGGAATGTAAACTTTAATACTGGGATGTCCCATTCTTATAAGGATTCACGAGGTGAACATGTTGATCGACTTAAAAGATAAGGTTATTCGAGGGTACCTTATGAGCCTTGTAGGGGAAGAAGGGCTCAAGATGATTGAGAACATGCCCGAAGGCGAAGTTACGGACGAAGAAATTGCGGAAAAAAGCGGGGTTTTGCTAAATACGGTAAGAAGAACTCTATTCATACTTTACGAGAACAAATTTGCAATAGTTGCAAGGGAGCGGGATTCCAACAGCGGTTGGCTTACATACCTCTGGCACCTCAACTTTTCGGACATCGAACACCAGCTGATGAGGGAAAAGAAAAAGCTGATGAGAAACCTGAAAACCCGCCTTGATTTTGAAGAAGGCAACGTATTTTATGTCTGCCCCCAGAGCTGTGTTCGCCTCCTCTTTGACGAAGCCACGGAAACCGAGTTTCTCTGTCCGATGTGCGGAGAAGACCTTGTTTACTATGACAACAGCGTCTTCGTAGAAGCCCTTAGAAAACGCCTGGAGGCCCTGAGTTCCGCCTGAAAGGAGTCTCGAGTATTGATCTCAAGAACAAGAGCTATCAGGATACTCGAAAAGGCAGGTTGTTCCCCAAAAGTAATAGAACACTGCAAGACAGTAGCTTTACTGGCTGTTGAAATCGCAGAGAAAATCAGGGCAAACGGAAAGGAAGTGGACATCCGGCTGGTGGAAGCAGGAGCCCTGATGCACGATCTTGGGCGTTGCAGAACACACGGAATTTCTCATGCTGTTGAAGGATTCGAGCTGGCCAGGGAACTGGGACTTGACCCGAAAATTGCAGAGATCATAAAAAGGCATATCGGAGCCGGGATTTCAGAGGAGGAAGCAGAAGAGATAGGGCTTCCAGCCTATGATTATTTCCCCCGGAGCCTGGAAGAAAAGATCGTCGCCCATGCAGACAACCTTGTCGGGGGCACGAGAAGGATAACGATTGAAGAAAGGGTCGGCAGAATGCAGAAAAAGCATATCGGCAAAGAAGTGACCCAGAGAGTTGAAAAACTCGCAGAAGAAATAGAGGAAATTTCCTGCTAATTAAAGCGCACCTGCATGGAACGTTTTTATGAGACGGTTGAATCTCTGCGAAAAGGTTCTATAAGAAGGTTGTATCAAACGGTTCTGCGGAAAGGTCCTATAAAACGGTTGTGTCAAACGGTTCTAAAACGGACCTATGAAAATACACTTCTAAAAAGTTTCTTTGCCGGAAGGGCCTTTAAAGGAAACTGCAGGTTGCATTTGTGAGACTGCATTTGTGAAACGAAAAAGAATCCCATAGAATTTTTCGGAAGCAGCCTCTTGAAGATACATTAAAAAACTATTATTAAAAAAATCAGAGGAAAAGTTATATATATCGAAATTAATAATGAGATAATGGGTTGCTAAATCTTGCAGTTCAAACTAAGAATTGAATTGCCGAATCCTGCAATTCAAGCTAAAAATGCTCACCTCAACCAAAACATTTTTTTTAGCAACATTTTCTCATTTTAAAGTTTAATTATGAGGGTATGTTTATGGATAATGAGAAATATCTGAAGGGCACAACTACCGTAGGAGTAGTATGTACCGACGGGATAGTGCTCGCAAGCGAGCAGAGAGCCACAATGGGGAACTTCATTGCAAGTAAAACTGCAAAGAAAGTTTACCAGATAGACGACCTGGTTGGGATGACAACTGCCGGTTCTGTCGGCGACGCCCAGCAGCTGGTTCGGCTTATCAGTGTGGAGTCGAAACTCTATAAGATGCGCAGGAACGAATCAATGACAATCAAAGGGATCACCACTTTGATGTCCAACTTACTTAGTGCAAACCGCTATTACCCACTGATGGTTCAGCTCCTTATCGGAGGCATGGACAAGAATGGCCCTTCCATTTATTCCCTGGACCCGCTGGGAGGAAGCATTGAAGAGACAAAGATCTCAGCCACAGGTTCCGGTTCACCCATGGCTTACGGCGTCCTTGAAGACCACTACAGGGAAGACATGACAGTAGAAGAAGGGCTTGACCTTGCAGTCCGGGCGATCCACAACTCAATGAAAAGGGACTCCGCTTCCGGAGAAAACGTTGATGCGGTTGTAATCACAAAGGAGACATTCACAAGGCTGGATCCGGAAGCTATAAAGGCCAAGAGGGCATTATTCAACTAACAAAAAAATTAAACTGTTGGTTGTTTATTTTAAAATATAAACTAACATCTTTTTACCAATACAATTTTTTTCCATCATTTTACATTTTTTGATTTTTTGACAAAAAGGAAGATTTTTAATGCCTATTGAAGACGTGCTATTAGACCTCAAAAAGAAAATTGAGAGAAATCTGCCGGCAGGAGTTACGATAACCGACGTCGAATTCGAGGGCCCCCAGCTCGTACTTTATACAGAAGAACCCCGCAAATTCGCTGACGACGGAAATATCATCCGCAACCTGGCAAAGGAACTCCGGACACGCATTGCCATGCGCCCGGACCCGAGGGTGCTTGCAACTCCCGAAGACTCTATTTCTATCATCGAAGAAGTTGTTCCAAAGGAATCCGTAATCTCAAGTTACTACTTTGATCCTGACTCCGGAGAAGTGATTATAGAAGCCGAAAAGCCGGGACTTGTCATCGGAAAACACGGCGCAACTCTCCGTGAGATCACAAAACAGATCGGGTGGATCCCCAAGGTCGCCAGGACCCCACCTATTAAATCCAGAACTGTTAAAAACATAAGGGAGTTCATGAGGAACAACCTCAAGGAAAGGAAGGAAATCCTGAAAACCGTGGGGAGGAAGATCCACAGGGAGTGTACCTCAAAAGACCAGTGGGTCAGGGTCACCACACTAGGGGGATGCAAAGAAGTCGGAAGGAGCTGTTTCCTTCTCTCAACCCCGGAGTCCAGGGTCCTGATTGACTGCGGAGTCAACGTAGGTTCCGACGAGAACATGACCCCTTACCTCTATGTCCCGGAAGTTTTTCCCCTTAACCAGATCGATGCTGTGATAGTAACTCACGCCCACCTGGACCACCAGGGCCTGGTCCCGTTGCTTTTCAAGTACGGTTATGAGGGGCCTGTTTACTGTACCCCTCCCACCAGGGACCTGATGGTGCTGCTCCAGCTTGACTACATCGACGTGGCAGCAAAAGAAGGGAAGAAGATCCCCTACGAATCAGCGATGATCACAAAGACCCTCAAACACACCCTCCCCCTGGACTACGAAGAGGTTACGGACATTGCCCCGGACATCAAACTGACCTTCCACAACGCAGGCCACATTCTGGGCTCAGCAATTTCCCACTTCCATATTGGGGACGGGCTCCACAATGTGGTCTTCACCGGGGACTACAAGTACGAAAAGACCAGGCTCTTTGACCCTGCAGTCAACAGGTTCCCCAGGGTTGAGACCGTCATTTCGGAAGCCACATACGGGAATGCAAACGCCTTCCAGCCAGCTCTCCGGGACTCTGAAAAGAACCTCCAGCGGATTGTTAAGGAAACCATTGAGAGAGGAGGGCTTGTCCTGATTCCGGCTTTTGCGGTAGGACGCAGCCAGGAAGTCATGATCGTGCTCGAGGAGTCCATAAGGAAAGGAATCATCCCCAATATCCCTGTCTACCTGGACGGGATGATCTGGGAAGCCACTGCGATCCATGCTACCCACCCCGAATACCTTAACAACGACCTGAGGAAACTGATCTTCCAGAAGGGCCAGAACCCCTTCCTTGCAGAGTGTTTCAAGCCCGTGGATTCCCACGATATGCGCCAGAAGATCATCCAGAACCCGCACCCCTGCGTTATCCTCTCCACCTCCGGTATGATGAACGGCGGGCCGGTTATGGAATACTTCAGGAATTTTGCAGGCGACGCCCGCAATACCCTTGTGTTTGTAGGGTACCAGGCTGACGGGACAACCGGGCGCCGGATCCAGAAAGGCTGGAAGGAAATCCCCATGACCGGAAAGAACGGAAGCACCGAAATCCTCAAAATGAACATGGAAGTGCAGGTCGTGGACGGCTTTTCCGGACACTCGGACAGAAGACAGCTCATGGACTACATCAAGAAAATGCAGCCCCGTCCCGAAAGGGTCTTCACCGAACACGGGGAAGAAAAGGCCTGTATCGACCTTGCAAGCTCGATTTACAAGAAACTGAAGATCGAGACAAGGGCACTTACAAACCTTGAAACCGTAAGGCTGCTGTGACCTCCCCCGGGAGAGTCACCCCTTTTCTATTTCTTTTTTTCTTTTTCCATAAAAACAGAATGTTTTACAAAGAAAACGTGTTCAGGGTATGAATAAGAACTGTTTTTAAAGTTAGTAGAACTATTTTCAAAGCTATTCAAGCTGTTTTTAAGAAATTTGATCTGTTTTAAAAACTGTTAGAGCTGTTTTAAAAGAGATTAGATAGAAGGAGAAGAGCCCAGGCTCAGCAGGTGCTCCATGAGTTCCCTGTGACCACCTACCACCAGGTCAGCCCGGTCCAGCTGCTCAAAATCGACATATGTGGGGACTCCGATGCAGTAAATGTCCGCCCTCTTTGCTGATTCCACCCCAAAAATAGCATTTTCGATTACCAGGCATTCTTCTTTCCTGACCTGCAGGAGTTCGACAGCTTTCAGGAAGGGATCCGGATGGGGCTTTGCATAGATAACATCATCTCCCGTGACCACGGCATCGAAGACCCCCGGAAAAAGCTGGTTCAAGATTCCGTTAACTATCAGCCTGTCCGAGCCTGAGACCACTGAGAGGAGGTAGCGGCTTTTCAGGGTTTCAAGGCACTCTTTCATCCCATCGAAAGCCTTTAGCTCAAAGATCTTTCCAAACTCCTGACGGTAGATTGCGGTGATTTCTTCAAAATCAAAAGCTTCAGGGTCTTCCCCTGCACATCTGATAAGCAGGGGCAACCCGGTGTTAGGGTTTGAACCTTCGATTGCATAGATATCTTCATCCCGGATTTCCATGCCCATTTCCAGAAAAGCTCTTTTCCAGGCAGCCGCGTGAAAGGGCATTGAATCCACAAGGACGCCATCCATATCAAAAATTAACGCTTTTAACACTATTTTAGCCTCATTGAGAAGGTTTGATAAAGTAGGAATAGTTTTCAGGTTTTAAAGCTTTCCCAGATTATTATTTGAATTGTTATGCGTGAACTACCCCCTGCCAGCTACAGCTGTCGAGAAAGGGAGAGGACTTTAGGATATAATTTAGAAGAAAGAGGAATAATAAAAGGGGAAAGTTGAGCCATAAAGAATTGTACCTGTACGTTATATTTTGAGAAATATTTTAATTAAGTTATACAACTTCCCATAAAAAAATTAAAAGATTGCCTTCAAATTTTTGGCAGGTACCACAAAACATATAAATTTAAGGATTCTATTTAAATACTAACAATATCAACGATTTCATCGAATTTGAAATTCGGGACTTAAATGTCCCGGGATTTGAACAAAAATAGAATTAGTAGTATATATACCAAATAAAAAAACGTAAAAAAAATATAAACAAACAAACAAACAAAAAATTTGCCCTGACATATCAGGACAGAGAAATTTTCCTCAGAGATGAGATATTCCGTGGAAGATTTCGACAATCGCATATAAGGTTTTCGGCACCGTTCAGGTTAATGTTATCCGCAAATCCCTGGATTCGGGATGGGAAAAGGAAACACATATAAAATTTATGGGTGACATATATAAACTTGATATACAATTTAAGTATAATCCTTAAATAGGTCCAAAATATTTAAGATCAGTTGAGTAACAGCCTTTTAAAGATGACGTATAGAAATATTTATAGATGTTTCATTAGTTGTCTCTCAAAATTCACTCAATAGTATTCCAAAATAAGTGACCTCCTGAACATAGGGTGGGGAGTTGAAGGAACACAATTATTAAAAAATATCCAGCCGAGGGGATGAATTGCAATCTATAGTACAGGAAGCAATGAAATATACTGAAAAAGAGAAGGAATTCCGGAAAAAAGCGGCATCAGATGAAGATTTTGAAGAATTCGGCCAGCCGAGGATCATGATCATAGGCTGCGGGGGTGCCGGGAACAACACCATAAACCGACTCTACAATATCGGGATTGAAGGTGCGGAAACCGTCTGCATCAACACTGACAAGCAGCATCTGGACAACGTGAGGGCTGACAAGAAGATCCTGGTGGGAAAAACCCTCACAAGGGGTCTGGGAGCCGGCGGGTACCCCGAAACCGGGAAGAAAGCCGCCGAACTTGCAAGAGGCACTCTTGAAGAAGTATTAAAAGACGCTGACCTTGTATTCGTTACCGCAGGCCTCGGGGGAGGTACCGGGACCGGTGTTGCCCCTGTAGTCGCAGAAGTCGCAAAAGAGCAGGGAGCCATCGTAGTAGGCATGGTCTCCAGCCCCTTCAGGGTTGAGAGAGCCCGCACTGTCAAAGCAGAGGAAGGACTTGAAGAATTCCGCCGGGCAGCGGACACTGTGATCGTCCTGGACAACAACAGGCTGCTCAACTACGTGCCCAACCTGCCAATCGACCAGGCCTTCTCAGTCATGGACCAGCTCATTTCCGAAACCGTAAAAGGCATAACCGAAACTATCACCGTGCCTTCCCTGATAAACCTTGACTACGCCGACATCAGGACCATCATGAGCTGCGGCGGGGTTGCCGTAATGCTCGTGGGCGAGTCCAAGAGCCAGGACAAGAGCACGGAAGTAGTGCGGACTGCCCTGAACCACCCTCTGCTTGACGTCGATTACAAGGGTGCAAGCGGGAGCCTGGTGCATGTGACCGGAGGGCCGGACCTGAGCCTGAAGGAAGCAGAAGAAATCGCCTCCATGCTCACCTACGAACTTTCATCCAACGCCAATGTCATCTGGGGCGCAAGAATCAGGGACGATTACGAGGGCAAGGTCCGTGTTATGGCAATCATGACCGGCGTCCAGTCAGCCCAGATCCTCGGTCCACAGGCAGGTGCCGGCATCCTGGAACCCCAGAGCGAAGCCGAAGCCTTCCGGGCAAAAAGGTTAGGAAGAGTGAACCAGGACTCCAGAGGGGGAGAAATGGGTGAAATAAGGAAAAAGAACGACAATTCGATCATTGACTTCATAAACTAAAACAGGTTCAGGCAAAAGCCCGGAAACTCTGCTTCGGGTCCGGGAGGGCCCAATCCCTGCGACAATGCAAGAGTAAAACGCAAAAGAGCCGGGAAAACTCTTTCGAGCAGAGGAAGCAGCTGCAAGCAGGAGTACGGGTTTTTCCTGAATAGATACTCTTTTTAATTAGCGGTTCTATGTAAAAAACATGGATACTTTAATTGCAACCGGGAGGCTTGCAGAAAATACCGTGAGGAAAGCGGTCGGGAAAAAAGCCGACATCCTTGTTGTTGACATAGATATCGCCGCCTTCATCACTCCTAAAAAACTATTAAAAGCCTTTCAGGAAGCGAATTTTTCAAAAAAAATCGAGCTGATCCTGGTACCGGGACTGGTTGCAGGAGACTTTTCAAAAGTTTCGGAAGAACTCGGATGCAAAATCCGGCTCGGCCCAAAGCACGCCTATGACCTGGGTTTCGTGCTCCCCTTTGCCGGGAAAGTGGAGTTTTCTAAAACCATTCCTGCCTGTGAACTCCTTGCAGACGTGCGGAGGGAAATGGCCCTGAAGCTCGTAAAGGAAGCCGAAGAAAATGCCCACCCCCTTCTGGCCCTTAGGGAAGTAAAACTCGGAGGTGGAGCTCGCATGAAGGTTATGGGAGAAATTGTAGGAGCTGCCGAGCTTGACCCCGGAACCCTTGAGAGGAGAATCGAAGCTTTTATCGCCCGGGGTGCGGACATCATCGACCTTGGAGCTTCCCTGAACACCGAGCCCGGGCAGGTAGGCAGGACGGTCGCCCTGGCAAAAGCCCGGACAGGAGTCCCAATTAGCGTCGACACCCTCGACCCCGTACTTATCAAAGAAGGAATCGAAGCCGGGGCTGACCTGGTCCTGAGCCTGAACGGGACGAACATGGACAGCGCAGGGCCCACTGTGGCAAAAGCCGGAGCATCTGCAGTGGTAATTCCGGATGAAGGAGAGAGCCTGGAAAGCCTTGTCCGGAACATCAAAGCAGCCCGCAGGCTCGGAATTGAAAAAATAATTGCAGACCCTGTCCTTGACCCAATAGGGCACAACATCACGGAGTCAATTGTCCGCTACAGGGAATTCCACAGAGACTATCCGGAAATCCCCGTATTCTTCGGAGTGGGAAACGTAACAGAGCTAATGGACGTGGACACCATAGGCGTCAACGCCGCCCTCTGCGGGATCGGAGCCGAAGTAGGGGCAAGTATCCTCTTTACCCCAGAATTCAGTGACAAAGCCCAGGGTTCCATAGAAGAGCTGAAAAGGGCTTCCGAAATGATGCAACTTGCAAAAACAAGGGAAAGCTCCCCCAAGGATCTGGGGCTCGACCTCCTCCGGATCAAAGAAAAACGCAGGCGTCCGGACGGCTTCCTGCCCGAAAATGCAGTTAAGGCAAAGGCTTCGAAAAACTGGCGCTTGGACCCTGCAGGCCCCATCCGAATCTGGATCATGCCAGACAGGGTTCGCGGAAACGGCGGGCTTATCGTGGCTGAACATGAAAAAACCTCAGTGGCAGGAGAAAGCGCAAGAGAAGTCATGGACACCCTGCTCGAGCTCGAACTGATCTCCCGCCTCGACCACGCAGCCTATCTGGGACGAGAGCTCGAAAGGGCGGAACTGGCGCTTCGCTTTAACAGGAGCTACGCCCAGGACGACGAGTTCTGAGCCAAAAAGCAGGAGATATTTACTGACATAATCAACAGAGAATTCCGGAAAAAAATCCGCACATATTCCGGAAAAGTTCCGAAAATATTCCAAAAAAGTTCCACAGAGAATCCGAAAAGGTTTTAATCGACACAGCCCCCGGCAGGAACTTCCCCCATACCGGAAAAACGGGACAAAACATAATACGTTCAAACAGGACCTTTGACATTCAAACACGGCCTTCAAACAGGACATCTGACATCCAAACACGACCTTCAAACAGGATCTCTGAAATTCAAACACGACCTTCAAACAGGATCTCTGAAATTCAAACATGGACAAAATGAAACATTTCAGGTGTGAAGAAAATGAAACTCGAATGCGAAGACAAGCAGGAAATCTTTGAAATCGTGGCAGCCCGCTATTTCAAGACACAAAACTGGAAATGGGTAAACCTGAGAACGGAAATTAACAAAATATTCAAAGCTTACGAGGAACTGAACGAACAGTACGCCTCCTATTCCTACGTGAGCCGGGACTGGTACGTGGAAAACATGGGCTCCAAGAACATCCACATGTGCAGTACCTGGGAAGAACTGAAAAATCTGGTCGCTTTCCTGAATACCCATGCCGAAGTCTTTAACTTCCTGGTTAACACGGGAAGCAGGAAATCTTTCTGCATCGTAAGCGACTCAAAAGACCTGACCGAACCCCAGGCAATGGCAATCAAAGAAATCCAGAAACTGGGCTATAACGCCTTTGTCTTCCTGGCCACGGTCCCGGACGAAATAGAATTCCAGCTGCTCCAGGTAAAGGGCGTGAACTGACCGCACGCCCCTTAAAAAAAGGACCTTCGGAGAAAGCCGAAGCCGGTTCATTACACCCAATTATTTTGTACAAAGAAGCGCCGTCTCACCCGAGAGCAGGAGATATAGAGAAAGCGAGGGAAATCAGGGGTTAACCCCGACCCACCACATCCAGACCCCCAACCCCAGATACTTTCAGGATCAAGCAAAAACTCACGAAACGATAATTTTAACCGCTTGCCCCCAGAAATAATATTTTTCATCGGATGCCCGGGACCCTGTAGTTCTACCTTTTTGTCAACTACCCTACCCATCTGATAGAATTAATTTGCCTTCGGGCAGATTTTGGCTATAATTTTTTTGATTGGTCTCGGAATTTAAGCGAATGATATCGGGAAATCTCCGAACATCGGGGAATGAAATCAAGAAAAAACCGAGTGTCGGGGAATACCATCGAGAAAAATCCGAGATAGAAGAATTGCATCAAAAAATCAGAACAAGGAGAATAGAGGCAGAAAAATCCAAACACCAGGGAAAGAACATCAATCAGGACAAATCTTGAAAAAATAAAAAAAATAAAAAAGGGAAAAAAAGGGGAAATTACAGGATAAACAGGGGTGCAAATACAACAGCCACAATTGTCATGAGCTTAATGAGGATGTTGATTGCAGGACCTGCCGTGTCCTTGAAAGGATCTCCCACAGTATCGCCGGTGACACCTGCCATGTGGGCACCGGAACCTTTTCCGCCGTAGTTTCCTAGTTCAATATACTTCTTTGCGTTGTCCCATGCGCCGCCGGCGTTGGACATCGTGATTGCAAGCATGAAACCTGAAACCACCGAACCTGCAAGAAGTCCGCCAAGTGCGCCGGGGCCAAGTACAAGTCCGACTAAAAGCGGGGCTACAACGGCCAGCACACCGGGTGCTATCATCTCTTTCAGGGCAGAGTGGGTTGAGATTGCAATACATTTCTCGTAATCAGGTTCAGCTTTTCCTTCCATCAGACCTGCGATCTCTTTAAACTGCCTCCTCACTTCAACTACGACCTCACCTGCAGCTTTTCCGACTGCCAGGATAGTCATAGAGGAGAAAAGGTACGGAAGCATCGCACCGATAGTAAGCCCGATAAACACACTGGAGTCCATAACATCAATGGAGTCGAGACCCACTGCAATCCCATATGAGGAGAAGAGGGCAAGTGCGGTAAGAGCTGCCGATCCAATTGCAAAACCTTTCCCGATAGCTGCAGTGGTGTTTCCTACTGCATCAAGGGTATCGGTGATCTCACGGACTTCTTCTTTCTGGTGGGACATCTCCGCAATACCGCCTGCGTTATCTGCTACAGGACCATATGCATCGACTGAGAGGGAGATACCGAGGGTTGCGAGCATCCCCACGGCTGCAATAGCTATGCCGTAGAGACCGGAGAGCTGGAATGCAATATAGATTGTAATAGAGATAATGATTACAGGCCATAGAGTTGATTCCATTCCCTTTGAAAAACCTGTGATGATGTTTGTAGCTGAGCCGGTTTCACAGGAATTTGCAATCATAAGAGTTGGCTTCCGTTCATATGATGTGTAGTACTCGGTGATCTGCCCGATGAGGAAACCTGAGAGAAGTCCTGCGACCGTTGCAAAGAAGACATTCAGTCCGTATTCCCCGAGAAGCATATCCGTAACGAAGTATGATGCAATGACTGCAATAGCGATTGCGGAGATCAAGCCGGCATTAAACGCCCTGTGGATTGCGGAAGATTCTGTCTTGTTTGTACGGACAAAAAAAGTACCGACGATGGATGCAAGAATTCCAAGGGCCGAAATTAGCAAAGGCACCAGAATAACGTTCTCAACCGCGATTCCGGGGAAAGTAGTTGCTGCTGTTGCGGCTGCAAGAAGCATTGTTGCAAGGATTGAACCGACATATGATTCGTAAAGGTCGGCACCCATTCCGGCAATGTCCCCGACGTTATCTCCGACATTGTCAGCGATTACAGCCGGGTTTCTCGGGTCGTCTTCGGGAATTCCGGCTTCGACCTTTCCGACAAGGTCTGCCCCGACATCAGCAGCTTTGGTAAATATTCCACCACCGACACGGGCAAAGAGAGCAATGGATGAAGCTCCGAGTGAAAAGCCTGCCAAAATGTTCACAGCGGTTAAGGTGTCCAGGTCCGTAAAAACACTTGTGATGAATATGAATAAAGAAGACAGTCCGAAAAGACCGAGACCTACGACACTCATTCCCATAACAGTACCCGATGCAAATGAAACCTTAAATGCCGGACCAATACCCTTTGTAGCAGCATTTGTGGTCCTCCCATTCGCACTGGTAGCTGTAAACATCCCTATATATCCGGCTGTCGCGGAAAGCACTGCACCAAGGACAAAACATAACGCAGTGAGGGAGCCATTTGGCAAAATTAACGCGATTACAATTGCAAGTATAACGACAAAAACAGTGATTGCACGGTATTGCCTGTTAAGGTAGACCATGGCCCCACCGTGAATTGACGCGGTTATTTTTTTGATTAGATCGTTGCCTTCGCCTTCTTTTTGGACATTTTTGTAGGACACACCTGCAAAAACCAGACCAATTAGGGCACATATTGGTGCAAGGTAAATTAACATATCCATAAGTTCAACCATCCTGCCGGAGAACTACATAAAAAGTACATTTGGGTTTTTAACACTCCGAAATAGTTAATGTAGTATTGAATTGAGTCTTGGTATATAAATTCATATTCGTTTTTCTGATTGAAAATCCGAGGAAGCTGTCAATTTCAGTTCCTCATGACACTTAATATTTCACCATGAGCACAGACGTAGTTACAATTATCTTATTTATATCTTATCTTGGGATCATTATCCAAATATTTTTATAAATTACTGTTGTGTTTTTCTATTTTGTTTACCGTTTGGACACGGGATAAATTTCCAGAGGATGAACGCAGGGTGGAGAACCTTAACCCGACCCCTATGACAAGAATACGGTAACTTGTTACCTATTTGATAGTATATAAAAATATCTAGAACGGGAGAGATATAAAAAGTGAAACTCTTTTACCTAATAACCGTTTTGGACCTATTCTCAACCCCCTGCACCCAACTCCCGTATACATTTAGACAAACAAAAGCGCCAAAAAAATTAGTGAAAAATATTCAATGAACCCGGATTTAACAACCCGGGAATAAATATCGTAGTCACCCGAAGTTCAGCTCAATAAAAAAATAATAATTAATGAATATTAATTAAAAAAAGGATTGGATTAGCCTTTGACCTGATAGCTGATACAAAAGAATATATAAAAAATGACTATTTACGCAATGAATCTGAAGTGAGGCTCAGACACTTAAAGACAATACAAAAGTGGCATACAGATTAATAAAAATAATACTAAACTGCCACTTAGATTAATTATAATATTAAACTGATAAATGTATGAAATAATAATTGAATTAATACGAAAAAAGGAGAGGGAAATTAAAGCTAAAGGATAGGAGCTTTAGAGAGGATGAAAGAAATATAAAAAGTAAAAGAATATCATAAACCAAAGGACAGGAAATTTATGGAAGGTTTAATATTTATTGCTCCTTTAGCAGGTTTCATAAGTCTGGTCTTCGCCGCTTTTTTCGCAAAAGGCGTCCTGAAGGAAGATGCCGGCAGCAAGAGAATACAGGAGATAGCCGGAGCAATTCAGGAAGGGGCCATGGCTTCCTGAACCGCCAGTACAAAACGATCGCAGTGGTTTCGATCATTCTCGCGTTCTTAATTCTCTTTTTGCTTGATGACGGCATGAAAATAGCAGTCGGATTTCTTGCAGGAGCTATAAGTTCGGCTGCTGCAGGATATATCGGGATGAGTGTATCGGTCAGGGCAAACGTCCGGACCGCTCATGCCGCCTCAACAAGACTTGAAAAGGCAATGTCCGTTGCGTTCCGCGGGGGGCTGTGACAGGACTTGCAGTTGTAGGACTTGCACTACTCGGTACAAGCAGCTTTTACACCCTTTACGGGGATGTGAACCTGGTCGTAGGGTTCGGTTTCGGAGCCAGCCTTATCAGCCTCTTTGAAAGAGTTGGAGGAGGGATCTTCATGAAAGCCGCAGACGTGGGTGCGGACCTCGTGGGCAAGATCGAAGCCGGGATTCCCGAAGACGACCCGAGGAATGCCGGAGTCATTGCCGACAACGTAGGGGACAACGTGGGGGACAACGTGGGGGACAACGTGGGGGACTGTGCAGGAATGGGGGCAGAACTCTTTGAAACCTACGTGGTGACAGCCCTGGCGGCCATGCTGCTCGGATCTCTTATCATCAACACTTTCGAAAATGCAATTCTCTACCCCCTCATGCTGGGTTCGGTCGCAATCTTTGCATCCATCATTTCCGTCTTCTTCGTAAAGATAGGAAAGGACGGGGATATCATGCGGGCTCTTTACAAGGGGGTAGGCGGTTCTGCCCTGATCTGCCTGCTTGCATTTTACTTAGTGACCGACGCCCTGATGGGAGACATAAGTCTGTACTATGCATCCCTCGTAGGGGTCGCGATCATGGTACTCATGGTAGTAATCACCGAGTACTACACCTACACCCGACACAGGCCCGTGGAAAGCATCGCAGCCGCATCCGAGACAGGGGCTGCGACCAACATGATCGCAGGATTGTCCATAGGCTTTGAAAGTACCCTCATGCCCACGGTAGTGATCGTAGTAGGAATCCTAGCTTCATACTTTGTCGTAGGAGGACCTGCAGACTCCAGCATAGGGCTTTACGGGATTGCCATTGCAGCCGTTGCAATGCTCTCCACCACAGGTATGATCGTTGCCCTGGACTCTTACGGCCCTATAACGGACAACGCAGGAGGGATCGCACAGATGGCGAAGCTTCCTGCCGACGTCAGGAAGGTTACGGATGACCTGGACGCAGTAGGCAATACCACAAAGGCAGTTACCAAAGGATATGCCATAGGTTCGGCTGCCCTGGGTGCACTTGCCCTTTTCGCAGATTACCGTATCAAGGTAAACCTCGGAGATCAGGCCCTGAGCCTTGATGACCCGGTAGTGCTTGTCGGGCTTTTCCTGGGAGCCCTGCTGCCCTTCGTGTTCAGCGCAGTTACTATGAGTGCTGTCGGAAAAGCAGCTTTTGAAGTTGTAAACGAAGTCCGCAGGCAGTTTAGGGAAATCCCCGGCATCATGGAAGGGACGAAAAAGCCCGAATACGGACACTGCGTCGATATCGTAACAAAGGCAGCACTCCATGAGATGGCAATGCCCGGCTTCCTGGCAGTGGCAGTACCCCTGCTCGTAGGAGTGGTCCTCGGCCCGAAAGCCCTTGCCGGATTCCTGATAGGAATCATTGCTGTAGGGCTCATGTTAGCCCTTATAATGGACAACGGCGGAGGAGCCTGGGACAACGCGAAAAAACTCATTGAAGACGGGGCACACGGCGGAAAAGGCTCGGAAGCTCACAAAGCTGCTGTTGTCGGAGACACCGTAGGTGACCCTTTCAAAGACACCTCAGGACCTGCCCTCAACGCCCTGATTAAAGTAGTAAACATGGCAGCAATCCTATTCTCCTCCCTGATAATCGGAGGAGGCTTCTTTTAAAGGTGAGAGGATAACGATTTCGAAAGATCCGGGCTCCGGCCCACCACCTCACCCCCCTTTTTACCCTGAAAAGCAAAAAGCAAAGAGCAAAGTCGAACAGCAGAGCGGTCATTATTTAACAGGGATCTTGTTGAAGAAATTTTGCCCTACAGTAGAACTTTTGGGACCGATTATTCTACAATATTTCAAAAAAAATTTCAAAAATATTTACCCGGGAATGATGCTGTCTACCCTACCCAGATGTGAAAAAGTAATCAGGATAAAGGGAAGAATGAGGTAAGGAATCTTATCAATACCACGGACATTGTGATACCTGCATTGCAATTAAATTGAGTGAGTTGTGATTTCAGGAAAGAAAAAATAACTAAAAAACAACCAGATAACTAAAAAACAACCGGATTCAAAAAAGAGTACCTTGAAATCGGTTTAACTTTAGCCAACCCAAAGTTTAACTTTCGTCAAACTTTAGTAAAGGGATTGTGAGCGGGTTGGGGAGTGGGGGGTCATATGGGGAGTGGGGGGTATGGTATGTGAAAAAAGTTTCCCGCTCACAATATATTCTATGCCGATTTATTGTATAAATAGCTATCCATTTTCTTCAAGTTATTATAATATAAAAAATATCATGAGCAAAACTGACAATAAAATCTACAATATTACAGATATATTTATTAGATGTGTTCGGATGAAAACGATTCCCATTCATGCCAAAAGTCAAACATGTACATAAACAGGAGGAGTTCAGCAGATTCATGATCACGCATCCGAAATAATCAAAAGTTTTGATTTATTATTATGGAGTTAAAATTTAGAAGAATGCATAAGTTCTTATTAATAATTACAAGTCAACTACCCCTCCCTAAAATCTCCGATTTTAGAGTAAGGGGCTTGCAAAAGCCCTGGTTGACCAGACCCCCGATTCGGAGCTTAGGAAAATCGGGAAACGATAGGAACGAATTTCATAGTTACCCTGAAATGCCGCCTCAGTTTCAGGCTCTAAGGATGCCGGTTAAACAGTCCTGGGAGGTAGGGACAGTGCTTGCATCATACAAACCGTTCCATATCAGATTGAGAGGAAGCCGGAAACCGGAATTGACTTGTTGCAGCTTCGCTGCAACACTTCCACTTCGCAAAGTGGAAGTCCACAATTCCGGATACGCATAACCCTATTCAATAGGAGCAATTACGAATGTTTGTATTCGTACTCAACACAGATGGAAACCCGCTCATGCCCACGAAACCGGCAAAAGCGAGGATCTTGCTCAAAACAGGAAAGGCAAAAGTGGTCCGAAACACGCCCTTCACAATCAAGTTACTTTTCGAAAGCATTAGCTGCACTCAACCCGTAACTGCCGGGATGGATACCGGCTCTAAGGTGGTGGGATGTGCCGCCATTGCTTCCGGAAAAGTGCTGTATCAGTCAGAAATCTACCTGAGAGAAGATGTTTCGAAAAAGATGGAGCAAAGGCGGATGTATCGGAGAAGCCGGAGAAGCCGGAAGACAAGGTACAGGCCAGCAAGGTTTGATAACCGGGGAAATTCGAGGAGAGAAGGAAGGTTAGCTCCTTCCATCAAAAGCAAACTCGAATCTCATTTCAGGGAAAAACGGTTTGTGGAATCCCTCCTTACGGTAACGAAGTGGAAGGTCGAACTTGCTTCCTTTGATATCCACAAAATCAAAAACCCGGAAGTTTCAGGGACAGGGTATCAGGAAGGGGACCTAAAAGGTTTCTACAATGTCAAGGCTTACGTTTTGCACAGGGACGGCTACACCTGCCAGCATTGCCGAGGAAAGTCAAAGGATTCCCGGCTACATTGCCATCACATCGTTTTCAGGTCAAAGCAGGGAACAGATTCTCCGGAAAACCTGATTACGCTCTGTGAAACCTGTCACGAAGCCCTGCATTCCGGGGAATTTGAGCTTTCAGGGAGAAGGTCAAACACGAAACATGCCACGGAAGTTGGCATTGTCAAGTCCCAAATCAAGAAATCCGGCTGGAATTTTGAGGAAGTGTTTGGGTACGAAACAAAGTTCCGGCGAGAACAGGTTTTAGGACTCGAAAAAAAGCATTATTTTGATGCGCTTGCTATCTGTTGTGGGGACAATCAGAAAGTAGAACCGGATGATACGATCTACTTCAAAAAACACGTTCCTGCGGGGGATTATCAGCAACGGAGGGGGAAAAGATCCGAGAAGAAAATACCTACCGGAAAGCTTTTTGGGCTCAGGAAATTCGATCTTGTAAAAACAGAAAAGGGGATCGGGTTCATTCGAGGCAAACGGTCAAGTGGGTATTTTTCGATCTCAGATCTCTTTGGAAACAAAATTTCAGATAGTGTCAATATTAAGAAAAAATATAGGAGACTGAGTGCGAGGAGTACTACCTTGGTTCAGATGGTACAGTTGACGCATTCCTCCCCCACCTGCCATTTCCGGCAAGCCGGAACTGCCGAGGAGGGAGTCTCCTGCTGAGGTAAGATGAAAAGATTAAAGGTGTCAGAAGTATTTTAATTAACTTTATATCCGTAAACCCAAATATCCGACGTATAACACTATAAAAGAAACACATTCAAGAATGGGCTGCTGAAGGGGGGCACAGTGAAAAACGAGAACAAAAAAGAGGAAGCGAAAGGATTATTTACCCTATCAACAGGGTGTGAGTGCCATGAACCCTGACAGGTTTTTGATATATACAACGGTTCTCACAATCATGGGGCTTTCAAATGCTGTAATCCCCATCCTCCCGGAACTTGCAGCTCAGGACCACAGTAGTTTCGGGGCGTTTGCTTCCAGCCTTCTCTTTTCAGCTTATTTCCTTGGAGCCCTCGCAACAATGCTCCCTTTCGGCATCCTGTCAGACAGGTTCGGAAACCTCAGGTTCATAGGGCTCGGTATCCTCCTTACAGCAGGTTCCGGCCTGATCATCCTGCTTTCCGAAAACCTCTGGGTCCTTCTGCTCGCAAGGTTTGTGGAAGGCTCGGCCTGCGGAGCGTTTTTCCCGGCAGCCTTTTCCACCCTTTCGGAATACCGGAACCCGGGCCGCTACATGGGAGAATTCACCTTTCTGCTCAACGCCGGCCTGGCCGCAGGCACCCTTTTCTCAGGACTGCTGGCCGAAACCCACCTGAAAGGAGCAATTTTTATCTTCACGTTCATGTCATTTCTCCTAATCCTGCTCATTCTACCCAGGAACCGGGAACTTAAAAGTCCGGGCCAGGCAGGAAAGAAAACCACGGAAAACAGATCCGTGGTAAACAGCACTACAGGAAACCGAAATACGGAGAAACGAAATACAGGAAACCGAAATACGGGAAACCGGCCGGATTCCTTTTCAGACCCCTTCAAAAGCGCCTTCGGGACACTTACTGCCGTTTTTCGGGGAAGGAATTCCAGAATACTGCTCCTTTCCATGCTCCTGAACGGAGGAATAGGGATTCTCATAGCCTACTACCCGGACTACAGTGCGAACTTCCTGACAAAAGCCCAGCTTGGAAGTTCCATTGCAAGCCTCTACATCTGTGCCATGATAACCTCACTCCTTATAGGCCGCTTTTCCATAGGGGAAAGAACCATGATAAGGATAGGGATTGCTTTTTCTGCACTTGGAGCCTTTCTTGCAATCCAGTACCCTTTCCCCGGCTTCTCCTGCCTGGGAGGAGGCTCGGGAATTGCCATTGTAGGGTTCTCCCTAGCCTTTGCCCGGATGGACATAGACAGAGGCCTTGCCATGGGGCTCTTTAACACCACAATCTATGCAGGGCTTTCCCTTGCCCCGATCACAGCAGGACTTTTTACAGGGGTCCTGAGCCTGGAAGAAATCTTCTTGGCGAACGGCTGCATCCTAACAGGGGCTTTTTTCCTGAAAGAATGAAAGGAAAATAGGATGAAGAAAGAAGAAAATAACAGTGAAAAAAAGAAAAAACAAGAAAGAATAATCTATGAACTCAAGAAAACTCATACTCTACTCCTCGGTCTTTGCGGTCCAGGGACTCTGCAATGCAGCGATTCCTGTCCTTCCGGAACTTGCAGGAGGGAGCACAAACTCTGCCGCAGCCTCGAACCTGATCTACTCCGGATATTTTCTGGGGGCATTTCTCACTCTTCTTCCCTTCGGGATCCTTGCAGACAGGATAGGAAACCTGAAAGTTGCGGGACTCGGGATTCTGCTGACTGCCCTCTCGGGCCTTGCCATATTCCTATCTGGCAACCTCTGGGTCCTGGGGATTTCCAGGTTTGTAGAAGGCATGGGATGCGGGGCATTTTTCCCGGCAGCCTTTTCCATGATAGCCGAATGGAAAGACAGCAAACACAGCCTGGGAGAGTTCAATTTCCTGCTAAATGCCGGACTTGCAGCCGGGGTTCTTTTAGCGGGGCTGCTCGCAGGACAGGGTATTAAGACCGCAATCGGAATCTTCACCCTGCTGGCGGGGCTTTCCACCGCATTCCTTCTCACGGAAACCGGGGAACTTCTGACCTCCGGGGGAAATGCAATAAAGCAATCCACCAGATTTCGAAAGGTCAGTCCTGCCAAAAGGAACCAGGGAATGTCCTTCTTTTCCGAACTTAGCCGCCAGCTGAAAAAAAGCTGCGAAGCGCTTTTCGGAAGGAGCTTCGGGAAAATCTGGAGCACTTCGGTCCTGCTCTACGGGACCACCGGACTGCTGACTGCAAATTTCCCGGAATACAGTGCGGACTTCCTGACAAAGCCGGAACTGGGGATTGCGATTTCTGCTTCATACCTGGCCGCAATGTTGAGTTCCCTGGCCGCAGGCAGGACTAAGGCAGGATATAAAACCATAATCAGGGTAGGGATAACCTTTGCAGTTACAGGGATCCTGCTTTCCGTAAAGTTGCCCCTGCTGGCTTTTGCCTTGATAGGGGCAGGGGGGGGAGCCGCGGTGGTTGGCCTGGTCACGGCCGTCTCCCGGATCAGCTCCAGCGGCTTTGCAATGGGGCTTTTCAACACAGGAATCTATGCAGGGTTGGGCCTGGTCCCCGTGTTAGGGAGCCTCTTCCTGGGCCATTTCAGTTACGAAGAGGTTTTCCTTGGTAGTGCCCTGGCACTCCTCCTGATGCTTTTTGTGAAAATTGATTGACTTGCTTGAGTGAATATTGAGTCAATGAAAGCAGGAGCTCCGGGGCAAAAAATACCCGGAGGAAAAATAAGGAACTCAGGGAAAGGAGACAAGAAACCCTACCCCGAAAAGAATGAGGAAGTTGCAAAAACTTCGCACAAGCTTTAAAAAGCCAAAAACCCCTATGCTATAGCAATACAGAATTTTTTGATATTTGGGTGATTGGTTGAAGATAAGATCCAGAGTTCAACTAAGGAAAAATGCGAAGAACAAACTTGTAAAGGAACTTGTTTCCCTTTTCGGAGAAGGGATTTCCGGACTGGCCGACAGCAACTTCGAAAAGCTAATCACGGACGAATACACCCTCATCCTGGTGGGAGGCAAACCTCTGATTTTTGAAGTGGAAGGAAAGCTTTTCCCTACCGTCCGCGGAGCCCTTGAACTGGAGCTCAAGCAGCGTCTTGTTGTCGTGGATAAAGGGGCAGTCCGCTTTGTTTCGAAAGGTGCGGACGTTATGAGCCCCGGAATCGTAGACGCAGACCCGGAAATAAAGGAAGGTGAACTTGTGATCATCGTAGAAGAGACCCACGGAAAAGCCCTTGCAATAGGGAGAGCCCTTATGGACGGCTCCACGATGGCAGAGTCAGATTCCGGAAAAGCCATCAAGTCAATTACTTATGTTGGAGATAAACTCTGGAACCTGGAAGTCTGAAAAAGTCCCGGCCCCACAGCATACGGGGCTAAAGGCTCCAGAAAATGACCTGAAAACAATCAGACCTGAAAACAACCGGACTTGAAAACGATCAGATCTGAAACCGATCAGATCTGAAAACAACCCGGACACCCCCCAAAAAAGGACATCTTATGTAAAGGAAATCAGGGCCTTTTTTAACAGCAAATTTAATTAGTTATAGATTTCAATATAGGAAAGTACTATCTAAATTAAAAAAAATAGAAAAGGCGTGCATAGATGGCGAAACTCATAGACAAGATCCTTGGCGGCAACGTAAAAAGCGCGACCATTGCCGACGACTACACGGAAATTGACCTCAGCAAGTATGAGGAGGTCCTTGAGGACGAACCTGCGGAAACCTACATAAAAATTGCAGAAATAACGAACATCAACCAGGTAGCCGCACTGAAACAGGAAGTGTACAACGGGAACATCCTGATGATCGACATTTCGACCATCCGGAGTGACGAACTGCTGAGGGATAGGGTTTTAAAAGAGCTCAAAGATGTAGTGGTTGACGTCCACGGAGACATTGCAGGAGTTAAAGGAAGTACTGTGATCGTAACCCCCACGGGCGTAAAGATAGACAGATCCAAACTCATTGGTGGAAGATATTGAACAAAGATTTTTTTACACAAGAAAGTTTTGAGACCCGGGTCTCCTGCCCACTCTGTCACAGTGAAATGGTGATGCACTGGCAGAGGGATAATATCCCATATTTCGGGGATGTCATGTACATAAGTGCGAATTGCAAATGCAGTTTCCGCTTTGCAGACACCATGATCCTCACAAGCAAGGAGCCTATGCGTTATGAACTGACAGTTGAAAACTTGGAAGATCTGGACGCAAGGGTCATACGTTCGACCTCAGGCACCATCCGCATCCCGGAGATGGGGATCAATATCGAGCCTGGAGCGGTTTCGGACTCATACATAACGAACATCGAAGGTGTACTGCAGCGGGTCCGGGATGTCCTGGAAATGGCAGGTAGATGGGTAAAAGATGATGAAGAAAGGTTATCCCGCAGCCAGGACCTTCTCTGCATGCTCGATGAAGTGCTCGAGGGCAAAAGAACGATTACGGTCATAGTCGAAGACCCCATGGGAAACAGTGCGATAATTTCAAAGAAAGTCAGGGAATACAAACTCACTAAGGAAGAAATTGAAAAGCTCAACACAGGTATGATCGTATTCGATGTTGATAAATCCGAACTGGAAATGGACGTATCGGACAATGTCCAGCCTCTCGGAGGAAACTAATTCTTTTTTCCCGATTATTCAATAGTTCGGAAAGGGGCCCGGGGACCAGAAAAACCGCATAGTTTTCATACAGTGCTCACGCAGTACTCATATAGTGCCAGCATCGTACCCGTATGGCTCCAGAATCTACCCAAATAGTTGTCAACTTTTATCCCTGTATACCAGCTTTTATTTAAAAACAAAACACTACATTTGTCCCTATATACGCACTTGCACCCTTCACGGTTAAGTTTAAACCCCTTAAAATTACGGTTATAACCCCACACAATTAATTTTACATCCCCTTAAATTAACTTAAATCCCTAAAAGTAACTTAAAACCCTTAAATTAACTTAAATCCCTAAAAGTAACTTAAATCCCTTAAATTAACTTAAATCCCTAAAAGTAACTTAAAACCCTAAAAGTAACTTAAATCCCTTAAATTAACTTAAATCCCTTAAATTAACTTAAAACCCCCCTTACAATTCAAACAGGGAATCCCTGCACACCTTTCGAAATTACATTTGAACCCTTTAATATTACGTTTACACCCTTCAGGATTTGAATCCATCATAAGAATTAATTGATATTACGGTAATACGGTGAAGCTATGGCAGAAAGTGAAAAAGAAGCAGCACTCCCTCCAAAAGAGGAATTTAGCGATTGGTACAACGACCTCCTGTGGATGGCCGAGATCATGGACGTCCGCTACCCGGTAAAGGGGCTCTACGTCTGGTACCCCTTTGGTTTCGCAATTAGGAGGAGCACTTACGGGATAATCCGGGAAATCCTTGACGAAAGCGGACACCAGGAAACCCTCTTTCCCCTGCTGATCCCCGAAAACGAGTTCATGAAGGAAGCCGAGCATATCAAAGGCTTCGAAGATGAGGTTTACTGGGTGACTCACGGAGGAAAAGACCCCCTGGACGTTCCCCTGGCGCTTCGCCCCACCAGCGAGACTGCTATTTACCCCATGTACAGGATCTGGATCAGGTCCCACGCGGACTTCCCCCTCAAGCTCTACCAGGTAGTAAACACCTTCCGCTATGAGACAAAGCACACCCGCCCCCTTATCCGGCTCAGGGAGATTACCTCTTTCAAGGAAGCTCACACCGTGCACGCCACCTGGGAAGATGCCGAAGCCCAGGTAAAGGAAGCCGTGGAGCTTTACACCGAGATGTACCGCAGGCTTGCGGTCCCGGTACTCCGTTCAAGGAGACCTGAATGGGACAAGTTCCCGGGAGCCGACTATACAGATGCCATTGACGCCATGATGCCGGACGGAAAGACCCTGCAGATAGGGACCTGCCACCACCTCGGGGACAACTTCGCAAAGACCTTTGACATCACCTATGAGGACCCAGATGGGGAACAGCGCTACGCTCACCAGACCTGTTACGGGATTTCCGAGCGGTCCATTGCAGCGACCATCTCCATCCACGGAGATGACAAAGGCCTTGTCCTGCCCCCGGAGATCGCCCCTGTCCAGGCAGTGGTCATCCCGATCATTTTCAAGAAAGGGGCAGAAGAAGTCCTTGCAGCCTGCAAAGACGTCCAGGCCCGGCTGAAGAGGGTTGGCGTCAGGGTGGAAATCGACTCAAGTGACCTTCGGCCCGGAGCAAAGTACTACAGGTGGGAAATGAAGGGAGTTCCCCTCCGCCTTGAAATCGGGCCCCGCGACCTGCAGAACAACGTGGCAGTTGCAGTCCGGAGAGACACAGGAGAAAAAGAGCAGATTCCCCTCCCGGAAATTGAAACAGGAGTACTTTCCAGGTTCGAAGCGATCCATACCAGCCTCTATGAAAAGGCGAAAGCCGAACTTGAAAACCGGATCTTTGCCTGTTCAGACCTCGAAGAAGTCAAGGAAAAACTCCCGGACGGCGTGCCTACGATCCACTGGTGTGGCAAGAAGGACTGCGGACTTGCTATGGAAGACCGTATCGGAGCCGGAATTCTCGGCATCCCCCTGGACCAGGAAGGAACGGATGAAGGAAAATGCCCTATCTGCGGCGAAGAGACCAGAACCCGCGTGTATGTGGCAAGAACCTACTGAAAAAAATTACTTCTACAGCCTGCCCAGGAAAAACCAGGGGCAGGCGAAATATATTATTTGAACTGGAATTGAGGGTGTCCTCCGGGAGACATCCCTATTCACAGGAAAACTTCTTTTTTTTAAATGTTGGCATTTGCCCATAATCGGAAGAAATATAAAATCATATATAATTAAAATAGTCATATGACCCGGAAAACTGTTCATTGGATATATAAACCGGGAGATTATTGCTTTATCGGCATCCAGTCGCCGGAATCTGCCAGTAGGCCAAAAACACACTAAAAAACTAAAAAACACTAAAAAACACTAAAAAACTAAAAAACACTAAAAAACTAAAAAAACTAAAAAAACTAAAAAACACTAAAAAAACTGACAAAAAGTATACACAATTGATCTTTATTAGGCGTTAAAAAGAGATTAGCCACATGAAGTCGTAATTAAACTAAAATAAAGTAAAGTTAACTTGAGCAAGAACAAATTTTATTTTATTGTTGATTAAGATTAAATATTATTTAGTCGATAAATCTTTCATATATTTATCAGATATGTATTCGCACCTCAGGCACTAATTCAAAAATCACAGAAATCACACTATTAAACCACACTATTAGTGCGAAATACAGTACGAAATATCACATATTTATAGAAAATTTACCTGGAGTTAATTTTAATTATAAAGGAGATATGATATGGCCTGGATTGAACCGGAAATACCAGCGAAACCTAAAAACCCGTTGTTCTTATGCGTGCTTTCGAACACGAAGACCGCGCACATCCCGAAGCTCTCAGCCGCAGGAAAAACCGCCGAACTCACGGACTATACACCTGCTGGGGACGCGGAACTCATGGAAACCGGAAACATAATCAGTGTGCCCGTGCTGCCCATGACACCCCCCTATGACACCCCAACCCCTGCTATCATGACCCGCTCGGCGCTGAAGCTCACCGGGACTCCTTACCATTTTGTAAATTCAGGCCTTATCGTGACTCCGGGAGTTCCATGCATCGACCTGAAAGCAAACCCGGGAGAAGACATCAGGGAAGCTATTGCTGTAAGGGATGTGCAGGGAATCTACGAACGCGCAAAGTTCCTGGCCAAGAGGCTCAGGGACCACACCGACCACGTAGTTATAGGGGAAAGTATTCCTGGCGGGACGACTACTGCCAAGGGGGTCTTGAGCGCACTTGGTTATGACGGGAATGTCAGCAGCAGTGCAGACGAAAACCCTCTGGAACTGAAAAATAGGGTAGTTGCCGAAGGGCTGGAAGCCTCAGGCCTGACCTTTGGAAGCCTGAAAGACGACCCCATGAAAGCCATCGCCTGTATGGGAGACCCCATGATGCCTGCAGTGGTCGGCCTTGCTGCAGGATTCCAGGAAAAGGGTGTTAAGGTTGTTCTCGGCGGCGGGACCCAGATGGCAGCTGTCTATGCCCTGATCAAGCACCTGGGGATCAACACCGAAAATATCTCCATCGCTACCACCCGCTATGTAGTTGAAGACAAATCGGCAAACTTTATGGAACTTGCCAAAAATCTGGGCGTGCCCGTCTATGTTGCAGACCCCGGATTTGGGAAATCTACCATGAAAGGGCTCCACAGGTACGAAGCGGGAACAATCAAAGAGGGAGCAGGAGCAGGCGGGGCCATGTACCTTGCAGGCCTCCACGAGATCAGCCAGGACGAGTTCAGGAGCGAAGTAGAAAACGTCTGCAAAGTGCTCAAGGCAGGGGAATGAGATTTTCAGATTCTCATGCCCCTCAACTTTTACAAAATAGGAAATAATACCAGATTTTTCAAGCATTTTTTTTCAAATCTTTTTTTCAAACCTTTTTTTCAATAAAGTCCAAACGGATAAGAGAAGCTTAAAGAAGAGAAAGAACCTCAAAAAAAGTTGAAAAAAGGTATTGAGAAGCAAGAGCCTTTTAAGGCTCATCTTCAAAACAATATTATTTTTCGATTGGGCCGAACTGTAACATATATATTCCGGAATTAAATTTCAGTCAGAAACTCCGGGTTACTCTCAGTGCATTCCATATTCTTGAGAGTGCTAATCCCGCTTACAGGCACCTGCCCCTTAAGTACACAGGACGTTTCAAACAGGCAGGCAGCCGAACTTATGCGTCCGCATTTACGGCAGTAGTAGAGAACGTTTGAACCTACTACCTGACGTTTCAGGCGGGTGTCGCATGTGCTGCAGTAAACGGAGGCATTGAATTCATCCATTAAGGGCCCTCATTCGTAAATCATAATTGAGTCAAGTCTTGCAGTACCTATTCGTGTCCAGTATTTGCAGATCGGACAGTACTGGAGTTCCCTGCTTGCACTCATTTTCAGTTCGGCATTACATTTTGGGCATGTTTTAAGATATTTCGTTTGATAAACCCCCTTAGATCCATTTTTAGCGGTCGGACCGAAACAGGACCAAAAAGCTCGAAACAGCAACGGAAAAAAGCCGTATACTGCTCTATCGAAAAAGACCACACTGCTCTAAACAATACCTGAAAGTACTGGAACAGCACTGTCCCCAGGTCCTCAACTGTTCGAAAGACGCGTGCAGGCCATCCCTGACTCCACACGATTCAAATTCCCCCGGGCAGGTTTCAGCATAAAGCAGATTAAATTGACCGGAACGAAACCGTTCCGTGGCCAAACCTGTCCATTACGTCGCACAACAATTCAAACGTAATCTCATATATTGTCCCCAAAAGCATATAAGGTTTGGTATACAGCTAAGGAACCTGAACCAGAAGAACATAAACCGGAACACACCACCCCACTCGCGGGTGCACCTGGCAAATAATTGAAAACAGATTGCAGCGCTGAGGCAGAGAGAAATCTTTCACAATCCACACATTTCTGCAGTCTTAAGTTGTTTGGCCGAGATATCCCCGGAAAGGCCCACCCAAGGCGTAATATATAAATACTATTATCGCTTTAGGAGTGTTCGCGACAGGGTGAGCAAAAAAGGGCACACCCGATACCAAGAGCCGCCATAACTCAGTTGGTAGAGTGTCTGGCTGTTAACCAGAATGTCGTAGGTTCGAGCCCTGCTGGCGGCGTAAGTCATTTGCAATTTTTATAACGCTTTTTCAAGCAGTTCAAAAACGATCAAGAAGCGCTGGGGGCCTGTAGCTCAGTCCGGTTAGAGCGCTCGGCTCATAACCGAGTGGTCGCTGGTTCAAATCCGGTCAGGCCCACCATAAACTATTTATTGAAAAACTCAATAGTACGAGAGCCTGAAAAACATCTGTATAAGCACGTCCGGACGATTCAATTCCGTGCGGTTCAAGTCAGTACGGTTCAGGACAGTACAATCCAAGGAAAAGCTCTTTTAGAGAGCCAGTTCCCAACCAAAATGCCGCCATAACTCAGTTGGTAGAGTGTCTGGCTGTTAACCAGAATGTCGTAGGTTCGAGCCCTGCTGGCGGCGTAAATCCTGTTTTGTTATAATTCTACTTTTTTAGGCACATATTTTCCATTCTGGAGCACATACCATCCTTAGGGTTACTTCAAGGACCACATGATCTTCTTAGGACCATATTTCCCATTTCGGAACAGACAATTTTTAGGACCACACCCCCTTTTAACCACAATATAACTTACCAGCTCAATCAACAAGGTTTGTATCAACTGCCTATGTATTCAAACCCCCGAAATACTTAATAATTCCAAATAGAATATTCATAATGTAGAAAAGTGGGGAAATTAGAAAGACTGACATTTATAAACTAACAGCAAAGAGGGAAAATTTAAAGAATATCCGGGGATTTTACCCGGCCAGCCTTAAATATAGAGTTTCATTACCAGAATCGTATTCCGTTACCTGAGAACTGAATAAAACCCCTTTTTGCTTTCGGCTCTGACCCTGATTATTAATACAGAACACGTTTTTGTGAAAATAATTAAGCCAGTTGGAAAGATATAGATAAATACGGTTTCAAAGTATCTACTAGCATCAATCTCGCAAAGTATCATAACAGCATCAATCAAAATGAGGTTTACAGACATGGTTTCAATTAAAAGTGAAGACGTAATCGTACCTTTAGACGTGCCAAAAACAATGCGCGAAACATACGTAAAAAATTATATGGAAATCACCAGAAACACCGGCAGGCTCATGCTTTTTGCGGGAGACCAGAAGGTTGAACACTTAAACGACGACTTTTTCGGGGAAGGCATCCCTGAAGACGACGCTGACCCTGAGCACCTCTTTAAGATCGCAGCCGGAAGCAAGATCGGAGTCTTTGCAACCCAGCTCGGTCTGATTGCCCGCTACGGCATGGACTATCCTGACGTACCTTATCTTGTGAAGGTGAACTCCAAGACCCACCTCGTGAAAACCGCACAAGCTGACCCCTTCAGCAACCTCTGGCTTGACGTTGACCAGGTTGCCGAGTTTAAGGAAAACAGCGAACTCAAGATAATGGGAGTCGGTTACACCATCTACCTGGGCAGTGAGTTCGAAGCCGAGATGCTCGTACAGGCCGCACAGGTCGTTTACGACGCCCATCAGCATGGGATGGTCACAGTGCTCTGGATCTACCCCCGCGGGGAAGCCGTGGGAGATGAAAAGGACCCGCACCTCATAGCCGGAGCAACCGGAGCAGGGGCATGCCTGGGAGCCGACTTCGTGAAGGTCAACTACCCGAAGAAAAACGGCGAATCCTCCGCCGAGATATTCAGGGAAGCTGTAAAGGCAGCAGGGCGCTCCAAAGTTGTCTGTGCCGGTGGTTCAAGCGACGACCCCGAAGCCTTCCTGAAGAAACTCCACGCCCAGATCCACATTTCGGGAGCAGAAGGAAACGCAACCGGCAGAAACGTCCACCAAAAAACTCTGGACGAAGCCATCCGCATGTGCAACGCCATATATGCAATAACAGTGGAAAACACAAGCGTGGAAGAAGCCCTGAAAATCTATAAAGGCGAATAATCATAATTACCGTTAATGCCCGGATCTTAAGGGCATCATGTAATTGAAAGAATAAAGATCCCAAAAACGGCTTTGAAAAAAGGCTTTAAAAAAAGGCTTTGAACATTGAAAGGCCGTGAAAATATGCAATTTCCGGACCACAAGACAAAGATCGTATGCACCATAGGCCCTGCCTCCTCTTCCGAGAGCATGCTCAGGGAAATGATGCTAAAAGGCATGAACGTGGCAAGGATCAACTTTGCCCATGGAGACTTCGAGAGTCACGGAGAGATGATCGGGCGAGTCCGCAAGGTCGCGGAGGAACTTGATCGGGTCGTAGCCATCCTTGCAGACCTCCCGGGCCCCAAGATCCGCATAGGCAAGCTTGAAAAAGAACCCATTATGCTTCACAAGGGGCAAAGGGTCACCCTAACCGTGAAAGATGTCCTGGGCACTGAAGAACGCATCCCGGTCAGCTACGAACAGCTCCCGGAGAGTGTGGAGAAAGGAAGCCTCATCTACCTGAGGGACGGCTTTATCCAGCTCCGCTGTCTCGAGGTTTCCGGGAAGGACGTGAATTGTGAAATCCTTATAGGAGGGGAACTCTTTTCCCACAAAGGGTTGAACCTGCCCGGGGCAAAGATTTTCCTGGACACGGTGACTGAAAGAGACCTTGAAATCCTGGAGTTTGCCCTTGACGAAGGAGTGGACACCTTCAGCGTTTCTTTCGTGGAAAAGGCAGAGGACATCCGGAAGGTCCGGAACTTTGCGGCAGACCGGGGAAAAGCCGTCTACGTAGTTGCCAAGATCGAACGTGGGCAGGCAGTCCAGAACATCGACGGGATCCTGGAAGAAGCCGATGCCCTGATGGTTGCCAGGGGAGACCTCGGGGTGGAAATCCCAATTCAGGAGATGCCGGCAGTTCAGAAAGAACTCATTTACAAAGCCAAACTCCTCGGAATCCCGGTGATCACGGCTACCCAGATGCTGATATCCATGACCGATAACGTCCGCCCCACCAGGGCCGAAGCGACGGACGTTGCCAACGCCATCCTGGACGGAACGGATGCGGTAATGCTCTCGGAAGAAACCGCAGTCGGGAGCTACCCCGCCGAAACCGTGGAAATGATGGCAAAAATCGCAAAAGCCACCGAGAACTGGCGTATCAGGACGAAATGGGGGCTCGACACAATTCTCCAGGGTATCCTGGCAAGGGAAATGTCCGTGGACGAAGTTATCACCCTCCAGGTCCACGAAGCGCTCCAGAAGCTTCCCGTGGCTGCCATCCTTACCCCGACCCGGAGCGGGGCAACCCCGCGCAGGATCTCCCGTTTCAAGCCCGAACCCTGGATCCTGGCTTTCAGCCGTTTCCCGAAAACCTGCAGCTGCCTCTCCCTATCCTATGGGGTCTACCCGATTTATGTCAAAGACCCGATTGAAGGCTGGGAGGAAAAAGCTACGGAGAAGGCGAAAGAGCTCGGCTTAGCAAAGACCGGAGACCTCGTAATCTACACCCAGGGCCCAGCCTCCGGAAAACCGGGAGGTACCAACGTACTAAAGATCCTCACGATGGATTAAATTCGGGAAACCCCGAAATCCATAAAACTTTATATGTAACTTTAGCTTTTGACTCTTACCTTTATTTTTAGCTTCAATTTTTAGCTCCAATTTTAGCTTCAGTTTTTGCATTTAACTTAAAATTCAATTCAAGAAATCAATTCAAAAATTCAATTCAAAAATTCAATTCAAAAATTCAATTCAAAAATTCAATTCAAAAATTCAATTCAAACCATTTTCTGAATTCAGGAAAAACAAATACGAAAAATTATTCATGCCAATAAATTTAGATACCAGATGTATGTTTTTACATTCAAGAGTAATTTACCTGACCTTATGAGGAGTCACTAATGAAAAAGAAAAAGGACCCAGCAACAAAAAACCAGAAATATTTGGCCATTTTCCTGGCCGCAACGATGTTTCTATCAGTCTTTGTGGTCTTAGTCAATACTAACTCTAAAACAGATAAAGATACCCCGGTTCCTGTAGAAGGAACAGAGGAAGCCCAGATTATCGCATTCTACCAGGTCCCTGGAAAGCAGGTCCAGCATGAATTTAATTCCCTTGCCGACGGGCTGGAAATGTCACCAGGGGGACCGGTCAACGCCCTCTATGTTGATCTCCAAAAAACGGAAGGCACGCCCTTTGAAATGGCCCTCGGGGACATGGAAATGATAAATAACTTCTATGGTGCCGAAGTTACGAAAAGATACAGTGCAAATTACGCCGACGGAAAAGGTTTTGAACTTCACCAGATTCCTGAGCAGCAAATTATTATGCCCTGGGGAGCCGTCGAGTACAGCGGCTACCAGCTCCTTGCCAGGACCAACAACACTTACGACATCTGGAACGTTGTCGGAAACCCCGTGATCCTCGGTTCCCGCCAGAATGTTGAAAGCGTAATCGACGTCATGGAAGGAAACACAACTTCTGCCCACGAATATGATTACCTCCTGAACCAGGCATCTCCGGAAGACAGCATCTACCAGGAAGTCTTCACAAACACAGGGTTTGAAGAAGTCCCCTTCGCCCAGTACTACAAAGACATCAGAAAACTCGATGACGGGAGTTACAGCCAGACAACCATCTTCCAGAACCCCGAACCCGAGCTTACGGAAAAGATAACGACAATGCAGGCAAACTGCAGCGAGCGCAATGTCAGCTATGAAGTGACCAGCGAAGGTAACATTACCAAACTCATAATAACCGCAGACTTCATGAGCCTGAACAACGAAACCAGCCTGCTTTTGGCATAAAGCAGGTTAAATTTTTCCTTTTTTCGTATTCCTTTTTCCAATAGGACACTTATTCATTTCCGGTTCATTCTTTTCCTATTTATTTATAGTCAAGGACCCAAATTCTTTCACCAATCTCAAGTGAAAGTTTAACCACAGAAAGCCCGGAAAACCCGGAATAAAGGAGATAGAGGCACAATTCTTCCATGTCTTCCGTGTCTTCCGTGGTTATATGTAAGTGTAAATATTTACGTTCGAGACTATAATTTCCGGTTCATTCTTTCCCGGATTCACTCTCAATTCTCCCAAGCAGGACTTTGAGGCTTTCTTCGAACTCCTTTCCTACGGGAATCCCGTTCCAGACCATGTACTCCAGCTGAGAAATCGCACTGTCAAGTTCCGGGAGGTTTTCCCCGGCATAACCCCGGAGGTCTTCCAGAGCTTTCAAAAGTTCGGGCTTCTCGTTAACACCTGCATAAAGAAGAGCAACCTTTGCGGTCTTTTCAACCACTTCACAGACAATCTTTTTGATATCTTCCCGGCTCGTGCTTATTTTGAGGGTCTGTTTTGTCTTTTCCAGGCTTTCTTTCATTTCATCTTCTTCCCGGTCCAGCCTTTCGAGAGCGTCGAGGGCTGCAAGGAATTCCGGGACTTCCTGGTACCGGTCCGCTTTTTCCTGAGCAAGCATCTTTTCAACGATACCTTCGTAACGGCTAAGGGTTGGGTTGACTCTGGAAATAGCTTCGGGCTTTACTTCTTTGGAGAGAATTTTTCCGAGAACGGCTCCCATGGAACACCCGGAATAGGGAAGTTTCCCGCAAAGGAGTTCGTAAAAGATCATCCCGAGCTGGTAGATGTCAGTCCTCCTGTCAGGTTTCCCGTAAAGCTTTTCATCGAGCTGTTCGGGAGCTGCGTAGAGGGGAGAATAGGCGTTGTGAGTGGTCAGGGAGTTTCTAGCCCCTATTTTCGCAAGCCCGAAGTCTGTGATCTTCGGGTCCAGGTCACTCTGGAGGAGCACGTTAAGGGGTTTTAAGTCGTGGTGGTAAATTCCCCTGGAATGGGCATGGGAAAGCCCTGCCGCAATTCCCCGGATAAGCTTCAAAGCTCCGGCTTCGGGCAGGGGTTTCGGGTACTTTTCAAGTTCCAGGATCGAAATGCCGTCTTTTTCCACCCCTTCAACATATTCCATCTCCAGGTAAGGCACGGGCAGGAGGTCGGACTTATACAGCCTTACGATGTTCGGATGGTTCAGGTTGTACCAGGCAGCCACTTCTTTTATGAAAGAGGAGCTGGTCTTTTCGTCAATCCGCGGAATTTTCAGGGCCAAAATTTCGCCATCATCCTTCCTCTTTGCCTTATAAACAGATGCAAAGCCGCCTTTTCCGAGCAGCTCAAAAGGCTCGTATTTTGAAAGGAGCGCAGCAGGGAAACCTTCAACAGGGGAAAGCTCACCGTCACCGGGCAGGGAAACCTTTTCTCCCACGTTCTCTTCCCCTGCCCCTTCGACCTGCTGTTCACCACCCGTAGGCACAGATTCAGGCGCAGGTGCAGGTGCAGGTGCATATGTGGAAGCCGCATTCTGCGGAACCGCATCAGTCATCGGAGGGATGGGATCTATAACAGGGGAACCTTTTACCGGGGGGGCCGCATCAACTGGAGAAGCCGACGCAGGAACTCCTTTTTCCTCTGGGATTTTTTCTTTTTTCAGCTTTTTCCAGCCAAAGCCCTTTTTCTCACCCTTATTGTCCATTTTCTTATTTTCTTCGCTTTTACTGTCCTTACTTTTATTTTCTTTGCTTTTGCCAGCTGCTTTCACTTCATAATCCGATGCCCTGCCAGGATCGGAAGTACTGGAGACACTTTGACTACCGGAAGGATTTGAAGGACTTGAAGAACCAGAAGGATCCGGAGAAACCGGAGACATTGCAGCCTTTGCCTTCTTTTTAGATCTTCTCCGCTTTAGCAAAAATAGCCCGCCCACGATAAAGAGCAGGAAAAGAAGTCCACCACCCTCACCGGAGGAATCGTCAGGGTTTTCCGGCGCCACCTGACCGGCAGAAGAACTCTGAGCTCTCTCGGACATTTCCCCGGCAAAGTTCAGCCGCTCTACCGGAAAGTCCCAGAAAAGTTCCCTGGAAACCGAATAACCCTGTATAAATTCATAATCGGGATAATAAATCCAGAAAAGGTCTTCAGTCGAGTCATAGATCCAGACGATTCCGAGATCTCCTTCCCTTTGCCAGGCAACTTCTCTGGCTTCAGGCTCCCCGTAGACTCGCCACAGGTCTTCCCTGGATTCATAAACGGCCAGAATCCCGTTGTAAGGGGAATACATCAAAAAAAAGTCTCTTGCAGGAGCATAACTCCAGAAATAGCCCTCGTTTTCAGTCCTATGCCAGACCAGACTGTCAACCAGTTCTTCATTGGTAAGGAAAGGCTCCGATTCGGATGAAAGTGAAGAATCTACCCCCTCTTCTACAACCCAGTCCTCAGCCCACTCCTCGGTCCAGTCTTCATACTCGACACTTTCAGCACCCCCGGCATCAGGAAACATTTCCCCGGCATCAACATAATCCCAGACAAGGTCCGGGTCAGGTTCATATGCCCAGTAAGCTGCATTGTAGGAGTCATACAGAAAAATCTGTTCAGAACCGGAGTCGTAGGCAAAGATTTCGTATTCAGTTGCCCCTTGAACCCAAAAAAGAACGTAGTGACCTGATGGATCATTATCCAGGCCATAACTTATCGAATATCCGGTAAGCCCTGAGATTTCCCCATTATACACATCCAGTTTCCAGAAGACGTCGTCGAGAGGGTCATATACCCAGAAAACATCGTTTATCCCGTCGTACATCCCATAGATGTCATTGGTAGGTTCATAGACCCAGGGATTCTCATCACCGGACCCGGCTGCCGCGCACTGGACCATGCAGCCGAGCAGGACCAGAAGTAAGAACAGTTGAAGGGGGGGTTTTCTAGTCATAGGAATCACCAGGGTTGAAAGTGAGTTATTTTGAACCTGAATTGTTTCGAATATGGGTTATTTTGAATCGGAGTTGTTTTGAATTTGGGTTGTTTTGAGGCTTAATTGTTTTAAACAAGAGTTGTTTTGAGATGGAATTTTTTTGAGCCGGAGTATTTTAAACTTATTCTGAAATTATTTTAAAACAATTAAGAATATATTTTACAGCGCTATAAGTATTTTCTTAAATGGTTTTCAGGAGATTCAGGGAATCTACGAATTCCATAAACCCCAATTACGCCCCTTCCCGCATCAGAACGAGCCCCACATCCTCAACAAACTGGATCTTCAAGCCCCCTTCATCAGCATAATCGTAAAACAGAGACTTAAGAGCAGGGGTGTTCCCGAAGCTTTTCATCAGGTCGCCAAAGACCACGTAATCTTTTACGAGAAGCCCGTCTTCTATCGCTTTCCGGACCTCAAGTTTCAATTTTTCGCTCTTTTCGGATTCGGTTTCCATCTCACAGATTCCTGCAAACTCCTTTGCGAGGGTGTCGTGAGGGTTGTAGAGCTGCTTTCCGGTTTCAAGGTCAAGAAGGCAGACTGAGAGGTATTTTGAGAGGAAGTTCCGGTGGAAGTCATCGCTGCTGATGTAGCTGCCCACGGCATCTTCAAAACCGGTAGGAGAGGCAAGGCAGAGGAGAGCAGATTCTCCTTTTTCCCGGGCTTCGTCCCTGGCGTCCACAAGGTAGGCATTGACGTCTTTGAGTTCCAGGGGATCAGTGTCATAGCCAAACTCTGCATAGCGCTCCACGCGGGCGGAGAAGAGGGCTTTGAGGTCGTACCTCTGCTTTTTCCCGAGGAGCTTCTTTTCCACGAAAGAAGCAAGAAGGGCTCGGTTTTCGGGAAGGTTTTTCAGGTCCCGCTCGGAGAGCCCGAAGCTTTCGGCAAAGCGGGAGGTATCAACCTGCTTGATTTCCCTGGGGGAGTCCACTTTGTAGTTTTTCCCGCAGAGGGTTACCGAGTTTCCGAGTTTGTGCTCGACCCTGCCAATGAAATTCAACTCATACTGCTTAACTTCTTCAAGTTTGACGTACCTGCTGCCCTTTCCTTCTATCAGGGCTTTTTCTTCCGAAAGCCGCCTGAACTTTTCTTCAACCTTTGCCTTATCGGCAGCCATTTCAGTGGCCTGCTTTTCCGCCAGCTCTTTTTCAGCAGCAAGGGCCTGGATCTGTTCTTCAACCTTTGCTTTTTCGGACTCAAGGGCTTTTATCTGTTCTTCGCTTCCGGACCTTTCAGCCTGCATCTCCCTGAGCCTGGACTCAGCTTCGGCTTTCTGGGAGGCAATTTCCTGTAGCTGGGACTCAGCCCGGGACTTATCTTCGGCCACTGCCTGAAGGAGAGACTCGGCTTCATCCCTCTTTTCGGAAAGCAGCTTAATCCGGGCTTCTGCTTCTTCCTTTTCGGATTCAAGGCCCTGGGCCTCGGCTTCAGCATGGGCTTTTTCAGCCTCCGCCTGTATCAGACTTTCTTCTGCAAGGGTTTTTTCCGTACCCAGTTTTTCAAGCTCTGCCTCGGCAAGTTCCTTTTCTGCCTCAGCCCTTTCTTTTTCCGCGCCAAGCTCCCTCGTGCTTGCCTTGACCTTTGCATCGGTTGCGGATTCCCAGGATTTAATGAGAGACTTGAGCCAGTCCAGTTCCAGGACCGAGGAACTGACGGCGGAGTTGAGCTTTTCCTTGTAGCCGTCCCATTTTTTCTTCAGGTAATAGCGCAGAGTGAGCCTGAGGGAAGGGTCATCGAGCTGTTCACCCACCCAGGAGTCCATGGAAACGTAATAGTCCCTGAGAAGCTCGAGTACCTTATCGTCTTTCTGGAGGAGTTTTTTCCGTATATCGTCTGCAGAGAGGATTTCAAAGAGGTTGTAGCGCTCAATTTTCCTGTAAAGTGCAACTTCTTCGGCACTGAAGATGTTTGCAGCCCCGAAAAATTCCCCGTTTTCCCTGAAACTTGCCGCAAGCACCAGGAGCGCACCATCAAAAAGGGAGCAGAAGTGCTGGTCAAGGTCTTTAAGAAACGTCCCGCATTCTTCATCCAGGTAGCTGTCGTAATTCATCCGGATTTTATTCCAGAGATCGACTCTTCGCTCAAAGGCATCGTGTTTTACGGGCATCCCCACTTTCAGAACCCTTTTTGCGGGCTTCAGAAGTTTTTCAGCACAATCGATATTTCCCTCTGCAAACAATGTACTCACCCTACCGTCTAAGAAATCTACTCGTCTTCCCTGCTGATATTCTTAAATTATTTTCAGTACTTTTATTATATTCAGTACTTTGTTATTTATATTACTTTTATTTTCAGTGCTATTTTGCATAAACGGTCTTCTGAATTTATGTCCCTTAGTTATCCAAGGAAAATTCTCATTTCTTCATCAAGCTTATCGGCAATAAAATCAACAACGTTTCCATATCCTTCGACGCTGATTACAAAGCGGAGAGCCCTTTCTTCCCCCTCGTCCCCACCAGCACAACCGATCCAGCGGATCTCAAGTTCTGCCTGCCCTTTTTTTGTGTAAGCGGTGTAGTAACTGGCACTCTCAGTGGAATACTCAAAGCTGGCCCCGAGCTTGCTCATAAGATAATTCAAAAAGCTCTGGATAGCTTCAAACCTCTCAGGGCTCTCATAAACAAGTTTTCGGCTCTGTTTTTCAACGGACGGCTCATACGGCTCAATCCGAAAAATCTCCACCTTTCCGGCATCAATATCGAGCCTTGAATAGAGGTCTTCAATGAACTCGTCCACGTCGGGGCCTTTGAAGAGCAGCACGGCGCCCCTGGGCTTTTTTACCTTTGCCCTATCACTCCACCGCTCGACAGTATAATCGATCCGTTTGCGTTCGGCGTCCGAACCGTAATCAATGGTAAACAGATATTCCATCTTTAAAGAGTAGGGAGATCGCCCTATATAAATTTACCTCCGTTTTGGATATATGAAGTTTTCAGGAAATTTATTAAAATTCAGAATTTGGGAAATTGAGGGTTATTCTCCATATTGGAGGAAAATTTATATAGCACGTACTCGCTAATAATCTATCAAGACTTAAAGTCATGAAAAATAAGCATCTGAACTCAGCAAGAGAGCAAAATATACCAAAAACAACTTGAAAAAAATAAAATATAACAACTAAAACGATCAAATAGACATTAGAAATTAAACTTGAAAATAACATTAAAAATTAAACTGGAAAATAACATTAGAAATTAAACTTGAAAGTAGACATTACAAATTAAACTTGAAATCAGGCAAGAAATAACTCCGCAGGTGATGAGCATGGGAATCAAGGACATAATGGACTCGTTTAAGAAGAACCCGGTTGACAAACTGAACACTAGAGACCTCCAGGAAGAGGAGATCCGCCTGAAGAACCGTATGGAAAGGATCAGGAAAGACATCAATAAGATCGAGAAGGACAAGAAGCAGAAGTTCCAGGAGGGAGTCGGGGCAGACATGATGAAAAAGAAGATGCTTGCCCAGGAAATTAAGCAGCTTGACACCGAAGCCCGGCTTAAGCTCAAGAACTTCACGACCATCAACAAGCAGTACATGTTCGTCTCCAACCTGACTGTGGTCAAGAAGTACGAACAGGACCTCAAGAAAAACAAGATCTGGGACAAGATAGGAGAAATTGGCTCCGAGAACTTCGAAAGTGCCCTCATCAACACCAGCCTTGTTGGAAAAGACTTCGATGAAGTCCTGAATGACCTGAACAGGGTTTTCGAGATGGACATAACCGAATTCGAAGCAGGGGAAGACGAAGCCGAGTCCCAGCTCCTTGACGCCTGGAGCAGCGTTGAAACCGGGGCAATGGACGTGGACGAGGTCGAGCAGACCATCTCCCTTGAAAAGAGCCTTGAGAAGGAAAGGGAAGAAACCGAGTTTTGAAAGACCTGACGCCTACAAGATAAGAAGCATTACAGCACAGGAGCCTAAAAAATTAGAGGGAGAGAAAGGATGGGCATCTTTTCAAAACTGTTCGGAAGCAAGGACCCGATTGACTCCATGAAGACCGAAGAACTCCGGGTCATGGAGATTAAACTGAACCGCAAGATCGAAGACCTCCAGGCTGAAGTCAGGGCAACGGAAAGTGAGGTAGCTAAACTTTTCGAAAAAGCAAAAGCCGCCAAATCAAAAAGTGAAGAACTCACCCTGGCCCGCAGGATCAAGACAGTTTCCCAGAGAAAGGAGATGAAAATCGCCGCCCAGGCGAAACTCGATAAGGAACTCCGGGCTGTCTCCAACATGCTGATCCTCAAGGAGCACCAGGCTGACCTCCAGGCAACAGGGGTCTGGGACAAGGTCAAGAAACTCGAGCCCGAAAAGCTCGAAAACTGGCTTGTCAACCAGAACCTGGAAGCCCAGGACCGGGACGAGATTGTCTCTTCCATCATTGACATGACCTCCACGGCCATGCTGACCGGAGTCGAGCAGGAAGATGACCTGGACGATATCCTGAGCGCAATCCACGCCGTAAAAGAAGGGGACCTTGACCCTGAAGAAGCAGAAGAAGTCGTGAATGATAACAAGGAGTACAGGCCAAAAGACCTGGAATAAATCCGGTATAAAAATCCATATAAACTCCGTGTAAAAAACTTAGGGAGGCAGAGCTTTGGGACTGAAAGGATTCTTAGAACAAATATTTACTAAAAAAATCGACGGAAAAACTTCCCAGGACTGGTTCGAGCAGGGCGCAAAGGAAAAAGACCCTGCAAAAAAGGTTGAGTGCTTCGGCAATGTGGTAAAGCTGAAGCCAAATTTTGCAGGCGCCTTGAACCTTCTGGGAAATGCCCATGCCGAACTGGGAGAGTACAAAGAGGCAATGAAATGCTATGAAGAAGCCCTTTCAATCCGTCCCTCCTACAGGGAAGCCCTGTACAATAAAGAAAATCTTGAGAAAAAGATGAAAGAGGCTGAGGCAGAAGCCGGAACAAAAGCCGGGAAAGGAGAATAAAGGCTCCGGAAATAAGTTCCAAAATAAATTCAGGAATACGGTATCCGGAAAATAAAAGCCAAAAAAACCACGGAAGACACGGAAAGCACGGAAGGGTTGTGCCCTATTTCCTTTATTCCGTGTTTTCCGTGCTTTCTGTGGTTAAATTGTCACTTGAGATTTATGAAAAAATTTGGGTTATTGACTATAATTAAGACGCCATGAGGTGCACAAATGAAAGTTGATCTGACAGGCCCCCTGTACTCCTCCCTGGAAAACGCCACAAAAGATTACAAGCAGGCAAAAGCCGAAGGAAACGCCGGGAAGGCAAAGAAAAAAGCCCTGGAATGCGCAAAAATAATGAAAGTCCTTGCCGAAAAAGTCCCGTCCCAGAAAAATGCCTACCTTGAAAAAGCCGAAAAGTGGGAAAGGATGGCTGGTAATGTGGAAAATTCCATCAGGGCACAAAGGGAAGGGTCTTCACGTTCCGGAAAATCCAGGGGAAGAACTGGGAGCGGTCCGGACAGGACAGGAGGAGGCGGAAGTGGAAGCGGAAATGGAAGTTCCGGAGGGGCGGAAGTCGAAGGTGAAGACGAACTGCTCGCTCAAGCCGAAGCCCTTATTGAGAAATCTTCTGTCCACTGGGACGACATCGGCGGCCTTGAAGAAGTCAAGCGCCTTATGAAAGAAACCATAGCCATTGCCGGGCTCCAGAAACCAAGCTCGGTCAAACCCTGGAAAGGCATCATGCTCTTCGGGCCCCCGGGGACCGGAAAGACTCTCCTTGCTGCCGCTGCCGCCGGCAGCCTTGATGCCGAATTTTTCAATGTAAAAGCTGACAATGTGCTTTCCAAGTACTTCGGAGAATCCTCAAAACTGGTTTCCGCCCTCTATAAAGCCGCCCGGAACCATGCCCCATCAATTGTTTTCATTGACGAGTTTGACTCCATCAGCCTCTCCAGGGAAGGCGAAACCAGCGAGTCCTCCCGCCGCCTGCTCTCGACCCTCCTCTCGGAACTCGACGGCCTGCAGGACAAGAAGAGCAACAGGCTAATGCTCACCCTGGCAGCCACCAACACCCCCTGGGACCTGGACGCAGCCGTCCTCTCAAGGTTCCCGCGCCGTATCATGGTGCCCCTCCCGGACAAAAGCGCCTGCAAGGAGATTATCAAGATCCACATAAAGGACCTTGACTCCTCAAAGCTTGACCTGGAAAAGCTCGCTTCCACCTGCGTTGAAAAGTTCTACGCCGGCCGCGACCTCCAGAACCTCTGCCAGCAGGCTATGTGGAACATGATCCGGGAAGAGAATAAAGACCTGGATAAGCTTGCGGAACTGCCTTACAAGGAACTTGAGAAGAGGAAGCTGAATGTAACTTCCCTTAAGTTTGATTATTTTGAAACGGCGTTTGAGAAGATAAGGTCGCCCCTGACGAAAGCGCAGCTTGCGAAGTATGAGAAATGGAATGAGGAGTTCGGAGGCTGAGAGTTCTACCTTCACCTGTCCCTTTCCGTAAAACTCACTAGCACCCCGTCTCTTTTTCCTTCCAAGCCTCTGAAAGAGTTCTGGTATCACGGAGTTACCCGGGAAAACATCTGTGATTGAGTACTCATACTTGACCCCATATTGACCAGCTGGCCACATATAAGACAGGTGATTGCAAGTCAATATAAGATTTTAAAAAATTATGGAATGAAATAAAAAGTTTTAAAAGGTTGAACTTCGTAAAGGACAAGAATTAAAAAAGCCATACCTGGCTTTTGGGGACATGTATCTATGGGGTGATACAATTAGTCGAAGGAAAAAAAATGGGGAAACCGGAAATAACGTTATTAACCGTAAACGGGCTAAAGAATGGTTTGAGAAGGGCCTGGACACATCAGACCCGGAAGAAAAATTGCTGTATTACGCCAGGGCCTTAAAAAGCAATCCTGAGTATGTTGAAGCCTGGATTGAAAAAGGAAATACCCTGCTGGAACTCGGGGTTGCAGAAAGTGCAAGCAAATGTTATGACAGGGCTCTTGAAATCGGCCCTGACTCCCTGAAAACACTGGTATATAAAGGGAATGCCCTTTTCGCTGCAGCCAGGTACGGAGAAGCCGTTGAATGTTATAAAAAGATCCTTTCCCGGGAACCTGAGACTGCCGAGACCTGGCTCAATAAAGGAATTTCTTATACTCGAATTGGAAATGCGCAAAAAGCCCTCTACTGTTTTGACAGAGCCATTTCCATTGAACCTGAATTTTCAAAAGTCTGGCTTTGTATGGGAGATACCCTGGAAACTATCGGGAAGTGTGAAGAAGCACTTGAGGCTTATGAGAAGGGACTTTCAATAGGCCCTGAAGATGCTTCTTCCTGGACCAGAAAGGGAAAAGTACTCCGCAAACTTAAAAAGCATGAGGAAGCCCTCGAAGCCCTCAAAAAAGCCCTCTGGCTAAACCCGGCATCTTTCAGGGCCTGGGGAAGCATGGCAGCTTCATTCTACGTGCTTGAGAGATACGAGGAAGCGCTTGAAGCCTGTGACAGAGCCATTGAACTTGAACCGGAGTTTGCAGGCCCGTGGAATGACAGGGGGATTGTTTTAGTTAAATTAGGAAAACTCGAAGAAGCCCTTGAAGCATATGAAAAAGCGCTGGAACTAAGGATGGACAATGCAAATATCTGGTTCAACATGTGCGACGTCCTGGCCACCCTCGGGAGATACGAAGATGCCTTGGGATGTTATAATAAAGCTCTCAAGCTAGATCCCCGGTCAACTGCTGCCTGGAATGAAAAAGGAAATTTCCTCCAGAAACTCGGAAGGCCGGAAGAAACCCTCAAAGCTTGAAAAAACCTCAGGGTCTGGAAAGTTCTGAAAGCTTGAAAAAACCTTGAAGCTGGCAAGACAAAAAAACCGGGATTCAATAAACATACATCAGATAGCGTCAGCTTCCAAAAAAGAGATCTAAAGGCTTTAAGGCTGTCACGACCTACTTCTATCACGACCGATTTCTGTCACGACCGATTTCTGTCACGACCTTTTCTGACACTACTTATTTCTGCCAGTAAAGCCCATATTTAACAGGGAGTGATGTCGTTGGGATTTCTGGACAAACTGCTGAAAAAGAAAATCGAAGGCAAGACCGCAGAGGAGTGGTACCGGCTCGCAGTTGGTGAAACCGATCCCGAGAAAAAGATCGAATACTTCGACAAAGTGATCGAGCTAAAGCCTGACTTTGCCGGGGCCTGGAACCTCAAAGGGCTTGAATACGTGGTCCTTAAAAGGTATGAGGACGCCATTGCCTGCTTCGACAAAGCACTTGAAATAAGGTCGATTTATCCTGAAGCTAGGTACAATAAGGAAGATGCACAAACCGAGTTAAGGAAAATGGGGGAGGCAGGGGAGAAGGAAGAGGAAACAGCTGTTGAAGGTACTGCAGAAGCTTGAAACAAAAACAAACGCCAACAGAACCGAATACTATCAAAAGCGAAAGCTTCGCCCCCAATTTCCATTTGCTTACTTTTTCTTCCGGTTAAGGGCCTGCAGCCCCATTTTTACGGCGGCAGGCATTTTTCCGCACTGCATGGCTTTCATCTGCTCGGGAGAGATGAACTTGAAAGCCGCGTTCATGAGGGTGTCGGACTTCATGATCCCATCCATGAGCTGCCTTGCCTGCACCGAAGTTTCAAGCCCTTTGCCAAACTGCTGTCTCCAGCGCCGGTCATATTCTTCGAGTTTGCATTTCCCGGCCACAAACTCAGCAGCGGTTTCTCCTGCGATTTTTCCAGCAATCATGGCAGGAGGGATTCCGCCTCCGTTTGTTGCGATGACGTGCCCGGCAGCGTCGCCAACTATTAGAGCATCTTCTGTTGCCGTTTTTTCCGGGGCACCGTTTACAGGGATAATGCCTGCGATAACGTTCATGACAGAGGCATTTTTCAGTTTGGGGGCTGCCAGGGGGTGGTTGCGCATGAAACGGTGCAGGTACTCTTTTGCAGAGACCCCTTTTTCTGCCATCCCGGTGCGGACCCCGATTCCCACGTTTGCCCTGTCCTTGCCTTCGGGGAAGATCCAGGCATAGCCCCCGGGGACGAAGTCTTTTCCGAAATACATCTCCAGGGCATCGGGGTCGATATCGGCGTTCCTGACCTGGTACTCGATGGCAACAGAGGTTTCTTTCGAGCCGGGTTTCCAGGAAAGCCCTTTTGACTTTGCGACCAGGGAATTGGGGCCGTCGGCTCCGATTACTGCTTTTGCACTGATCCTGTGTTTCCCGAAGACCCCGGAGGTCTCAACTGTTGTTCCTTCGACCTTTGTCACGCGGGTCTTTACCATAAGTTCCGCCCCTGCCCGGGCTGCCTGCTCTGCCAGGAACTGGTCGTAACGGCGGCGGTCGAGGACTGTGCCTCCTACAGGGAATTCCGTCACGCTGCCGTTCGGAGGAATAATGCGCTGGGTTTTGATTGGCTGGAGAATGCAGGAATCAGGGCAGTTGTCAAGGGTTTCGGGCAGTATGGCATCCGGGAGGAGTGCACGGACTTCCCCTGCGTCGGGGAGGAAACCTGCGCACTGGATTGGATTTCCGATTTCCTGTTTTTTGTCAATAAAAAGGACTGAGGCACCGCTTCTTGCGGCGTACATGGCGGCAGTGGAGCCTGCAGGGCCTGCGCCCACCACTATGATGTCATAGGAGGCTTGAGGGATCATGTCTGGATCTTCTGTATCAATCAAATAGTAAATAATTGTTGCCAAAGTCAAGTTCAAAATCGAAGTTAGAGTCGGAGTTAGAGTCGGAGTTAGAGTCGAAGTTAGAGTCGAAGTTAGAGTCGAAGTTAGAGTCGAAGTTAGAGTCGAAGCTCAAAACTAAAATCAAAACTGGAATCGAAGGCCAGTGTCAAAGTTGTTTTTTCATTCCCTTCAGGACTACGGCCCCAGGTTTACTTTCCACCACCGTATCAAACTCCGCCCCTTCGAAAAGCTCTTTCCACTCAGCTTCCAAAAGCTGAGGCCCGTGGTCATGATGCTGGATAAGCGGTTCGACAGCTATCAGTTCTCCTCCGGATTTCAGGACTCTTTTGATTTCAAAGAGAGCATGCCGGATATCTTGAAGGTGATGGAGCATGAAAAAGCAGGTTGCCGTTTCGATAGAGCCGGCTTCAAAGGGAAGGGCATAGGCACTTCCGGTCCTGAACTCAACGTTGGGAACCCCCTGGACATCGGCGTCCATCTGCGCCTGGGCGGTAAGGGATTCATGGATTTCGATCCCGTAAACCTTCGAGCCGGGATTATTCCTTGCGATTTCCATCGTGATTCCACCAAAACCACAGCCTACATCCAGGACCGTTTTCCCTCTGATTCCGGGAAGGACTTCAGGAAGGACCCCGGCTCTTACCCTACCCATCCGGTCTTCCGGATACCGGGCAGCTTCCGCTTTTTCCGCATCTATTGAGGTGTACGGGAGAATTGCATAGACTTTTGAGCCGTTTACGGCCATCAGGCCTTTCACGCAGGCAGTGCTCTCATCGGCCACCACCAGTTCCACAAGCGAGACCCCGGCGTTCCCGGAAAAACGAAGGTTCCATTCCTCCCTTTTTTCAGGATACCGAATGGAAAGAGGGGTATGGACAACGATGTAATGCGAGTAATCCGGGTTGAAATATGTGGATACGGACTCCGGCTCATTCAGGCGAATTTCACTTATGCTGTCCCTGAAGAGAGCAAGTAGCCCGAGGGCCTCTGCATCGGCTTCGTTTCTTACACTACCTATTTCTTCAAACATATTTCTGAATTCGTTTTTAGGAAATAAAAGCTCTCGTATGGGAAAAACTTAATAAAAAAGTCGAGAAGAAACCAAAAAATTCAGGTGAAAGCTTGAAAAAAAATAATGCAGGTGTAAAGTCGAAAAGAAACAAAAAATGCAGGTGAAAACTTGAAAAAAAGAAAATCAAAGAAAGGTGAAAAGTGCAAATAAAAGATTACCTGCACTCAAACGTTGTATGCGATCTCGCCGTGCTGGGTCCTGTCAAGCCCGATGTTTTCCTCGCTTACGCTTACCTTGAACCCTATAGTTTTCTGGAGCACAAATCCGATTATGATTGTGCAGACAACTGCGTAAAGAATCGTTATAACTACCCCTTCAAGCTGGAGAATTAGCTGCTGCGGGTTGCCAAGAAGAAGTCCCGTGGCTCCCACGCTTGCAAACACGCCTGTTAAAAGGGCACCTGTTATTCCGCCGACCCCGTGGACCCCGAAAGCGTCCAGGGAATCGTCATATCCGAGCTTGCCTTTGAGCTCCACAGCCATGTAGCAGATAATTCCGGAGATCACACCGATCGGAATTGCTGCCATAGGCGTGACAAAACCGGCTGCAGGGGTGATTGCAACAAGCCCGGCAAGGATACCTGAGGCGAACCCGATAGCAGTTGGCTTTCCCGCATGCATCCATTCTACAGCCATCCAGGTAAGGGATGCGGCTGCGGGTGCGATGAGGGTCGTAATAAACGCGACTGCCGCGATCTCATTTGCAGCCAGGGCCGAGCCGGCATTGAACCCGAACCATCCGAACCAGAGAAGCCCTGCCCCTAGCAGGGTAAGGGTTAGGTTGTGGGGTTCTATGGAGTCGAAGCCGTACCCTCTCCTCTTGCCGAGGTAGACCAGGATTGCAAGGGAGGAAATGCCCGAAGTTACATGGACAACAGTGCCGCCTGCAAAGTCCAGAGCTTCTCCTGTAAGGAAGCCACCTCCCCAGACCCAGTGGCAGACCGGGGCATAGACTAAAAGCCCCCAGAGTGCGATAAATGCGATATATGACTTGAACTTGACACGCCCGACAATGGCCCCGGAGATAAGGGCGGGCGTAATTATTGCAAACATCCCCTGAAATACGACAAAGGCATATGTGGGAATGGTTCCCGTTACCGAATAAGGGTCAATCCCCTGCAGGAATGCGTGCTCTAGCCCACCTATAAACCAGTTGCCGCTTCCGAAAGCAAGGGAGTAACCTATTACTACCCATTCTATAGCCATGATGCCCATCGCAACAAACGAGTGCATCATGCTGCTCAGGACATTTTTGCGCTGAACCAGCCCGCCGTAGAAAAGGGCAAGCCCGGGAAGCATTAACAAAACAAGTGCGGAAGAAATCATTACCCATACAGTGTCTGCTGCTACGATACCCATTTTCCACCCCACCTCAGATAGCAACAGGTCCGCTTTCATCCGTGCGGATCCTTATAACGTTTTCAAGGGGCAGCACGAAGATCTTACCGCTTCCGACATGCCCGTCGTTGCCCTTTGCGCCCGTCTTTATCGCTTCAATCGTTGCTTCAAGAAAATCATCATTTACTGCAATTTCAAGCCTGATTTTCTCAAGGAGGTTCGCTTCGGATTCCATTGCCTTGTAGATTTCCAGATGCCCTCCTTGCGCACCATATCCAGAAGCAGACGATACTGTCAACCGGTTTACTTCAATTTTCTGAAGCTCGTTCTTGACCGCGGAAAGCCTTTCAGGCCTTATCATTGCAATTATGTACTTCATTGTGACCACCAGAAGGTATCCTATTTCTCTGCCAATATAATTTAAACATTTCGATTAAGTTCGAGATCAGGATACATTATTTGGCAAAGTTAAATAACACAAAGTCGGAAGAAGGAAAGAAACCTTTGGTTTCCGAGTTATTATATAAAGAAGGGATGATATGATGTTTGATACCGGTTCGACTGGTTTTATGTTGCTTGCGACAAGCCTGGTGATGCTTATGACCCCGGGCCTGGCCTTCTTCTACGGAGGGCTTGCCTGCAAGCGCAATATTCTTGGTATAATGATGCAGAGCTTTGTCTCTCTGGGAGTTACAACTATTTTGTGGTTTATAGTCGGCTACTCCCTCTGTTTCAGCGGGGGAGATGGAGCCATCATAGGCAACCTGGACAAGGCTTTCCTGCACGGAATTACCCCAACAAGTGCTTTTGGAGACGGGAGGTTTCCGGAAATCGTTTTCGTGGCTTACCAGATGATGTTTGCAATCATCACCCCGGCCCTGATAACGGGGGCTTTTGTAAACAGGGTCACCTTCAAGGCCTACATGATTTTCCTGGTGCTCTGGCAGCTTTTTGTCTACTATCCCTTCGTCCACATGGTATGGGGCGGGGGCCTGCTGGCCGAGTGGGGAGTCCTGGACTTTGCGGGAGGAATCGTGGTGCATGCGACCGCAGGCTTTGCTGCCCTGGCAGCCGTTTCCTTCGTAGGTTCAAGGAAATTCAAGGACCATAAACCCAATAGTATCCCCTTAATGGCCATAGGGACGGCACTCCTCTGGTTCGGATGGTACGGGTTTAACGCCGGGAGCGAACTCAACGCTGACGGGATTACGGCCCTTGCCTTCCTGAACACCGACATAGCGGCTTCTTTTGCGGCAATCACCTGGCTGATCATTGAATGGTATAATGAGAGAAAGCCCAAGTTCGTGGGCTTCATGACCGGAGCCGTTGCGGGACTTGCCACCGTCACCCCGGCCGCAGGCCTGATTTCCATGCCCGTGGCAGCCTTCATGGGCATCATGGGAGGTGTAGTCTGCTACTTTGCGGTCCACCTTAAAAACAGGATGGGATGGGATGATGCCCTGGACGTCTGGGGCGTTCACGGCATGGGTGGAGTGCTCGGCTCCATCCTTTTAGGGGTCTTTGCCTCAACCGCCGTAAACCCTATGGGAGCGGACGGGCTGCTCTACGGGGGAGGAGCCTTCTTTCTCAAACAGCTGGCTGCAGTCATCGGGGCCTCAATCTACGGCTTCGTCTTCACCTATATCATGCTGGTCCTTATCAACGCGATAACCCCTGTCAAGGTCTCCGAGGAAGAAGAGGAGGCAGGCCTGGACCTCGCAATCCACGGGGAAACAGCCTACGACATCGGTTTTATCTGAGTGAAAGAAATCCTGCGCAGGATATTTGAAAGGGGTTCCGGGGAAACCGGGACCCAAAATTATTTCCTTTTTTGTTTTCTTTTTTGTTTTATTCTTGCTTCCTTTTTACCTTCCAGTTCCGGTTTGCCCCATTCCACAACTGATTTAATTCTTTTTATAATACAGTGGTTTCAAAATAAATTGAAACAGCAATCTATAAATACAAACTCAAAGAGACATTAAAAATATATTGGATTGTGGCTGCAAGCTCCGCAGAAAGAGGCACACTCCAAAAAAAGCCTCCGGAAAAAACTGATGTGTGCAGAGATTTCGGCCACGGAATTAGGGAGGATGTGAAAATGCCTGGAGACCCGAAAGAGATAAAACTGGTGAATAATGCCCTGGCCAATGGCACCCGACGGAAAGTGATGAACTTCCTGGTAGAGGGAGATAGGACAATAGAGGAGATTGGAGAGGTAGTCGGAAAAGCCATGCTGGACTACCATCTCAAGCTATTACAGCAGGCAAACCTGATAGAGCTGGAAGAGGGAAACGTAAGTCTGAGCGAGTACGGAAGGAACTTCATTGAAGGAAAATCCGGGGAAACTGCAAAGAAAGTTGCAGACCTATCCCGGGCAAAACCCGTGGAACTCACGGAGATCAGGCAGCTTTTGCCCTGCATAGCCGATTCAACAAAGTTCAGGACAATTGCAAACATGGCCCCACCCCTGGGTGGAGTCCTCAAGGTCCTTGAGCCTATTTTTCCAAGAAGTAGATATTCAGACAGGATCGGGGCTCTGATAACGCAGAAAGGGGAAGTCATTACAACCATCTACAGTACGGGAAAAGTCACCATAACCATGGTCAAAAACGAGGGAGAGGCAAAAGAGATGCTTGATAGCCTGAAAGAAACGATAAACGAGGCAATAGCAAAAGGCGTTGCTCCGGCGCCCCGTGAGAAGGTCAGGGTCGAGCCAATGGAGATCTATAAGTATCTGCCAAAAACCGATTGCAAAGATTGCGGGGAACAGGGCTGCTACACCTTTGCCATCAAGCTCATGGCCGGAGAACTGCCTCTGGACAAATGTACGCCCCTCAAAGAAGCGAAATATGCAACCAATCAGGAACACCTGAAGGTCCTGACTGCATACATCTGACCCGGTTTTATCAAAAAAACCATGCCCCTTTCTTTTTAATTGGCCCGGAAGTTCTGTATCGGGATTGCAGAGAAGGAAAGGCTTTCTTGATACCGATAAAGCATAAAGGTTCAGAAGGTGACTTCAGCGGTTACTGATAGGTGTTAAAGATGCCGGGAAATCCGAATGAGACAAAACTCGTGAACTTTGCTGTTGCCAACGTTACCAGAAGGAAGATAATTAACTTTCTGGAGAACGGATATAGAAGTGCCGGGGAACTGGAAGAGATAATCGGGACTAATAACCTTGACTTTCACCTCAAGATTTTACAACAGGCAGGTCTGATTGAGTTTGAAGAAGAGACTGTGAAGCTGAGTGAATATGGCAGGAAGTTCCGGAAGAATAAAACAGGAAGAAGTGAGGAAAAAACTGCAGACTTTTTTCAGGCAAAGCCGGTGGAGATTTTAGAGATAAGGCAGCTTTTGCCCTGCATAGCAGATCCCTTAAAACTCAGGGTAAGCGCAAATATGCTTCCACCTCCTGGTGGAATCCTGAAACTCCTTGAGCCCCTCTTTCCCAGAAGCAATTACTCGGGTAGAAAAGGCAGCTTGATAATTCAAAAAGGAGAAATAATTACAACTATTTACAGTAGTGGAAAAGTCTCCATCAGGATGATAAAAAACGAGGATGAAGCTAAAGAAGAGCTTGAAAGCCTGAAGAGCACCATCAATGAAGCTATTGCAAAAGGTGTAGCCCCAACTCCCAGGAAAAAAGTAAAGGTGGAACTAATGGAGGTCTACAAATATCTTCCCCGGACAAACTGTGGCAAGTGCGGTGAACAGGGCTGTTACAGCTTTGCCATAAGACTTATGGCCGGACAGGTCACTCTGGACATGTGTACACTCCTTAAAGAACCGGAGTACACAGATAATCATGAACATCTACAGACTTTGACCGCCTACGTTTGAGCCCTGCTACCTAAACCACAATTTATTGGAGGAAATTTTGAAGACGCTTACTATAGTGCTCACCGATGGCCCTTATATTTCCGAACATGCTGAGATTGCCTGCAAACTCGCCGATGAAGCACTTAAACGATATCAAGTGAACATATTTCTTTACCTGGACGCGGTGCACATCCCCAAAAGAGGACAGAGTGCCTCCATGTTCACCAGCGCAGGAGAACTTTTTGCCGGGCTTGCGGAGAAAGGAGCAGTCATAAGAGCCTGTGCAAGATGTGCTGCTGCCAGAGGTTACCTTCCGGAAGAAGGGCCGGCAAAGGAGAACTGTGAAGGCTACGAGACCGGAATAAAGATCACCAGCCTTTATGAACTCTCTGAAATGTTAAGAAGTAGCGATAGGGTAATCTCCCTGTCCCGATGAAGCCGGCAAAATTGGCACGGACTTTTGTGAGGTGCAGAGTTCAATGAAATCCGTATTTTATCTTCTGGATACTGCCCCCTATGGCAGCGAAAAAGCCTTTGGCACTTTAAATGCAGCTGCAGTTTGCCTTAATGAGATGGACGTGACCCTGGGACTTTACGGGGACGGAGTTTACCTGGCAGCTGCAGGGCAGAAAAGCAGAGGGCTGGGCATGCCCAACCTTGCAGATATTCTCTACGTTTACGGGGAACTTAAGGTGCTGGCCCATGAACCCTCTCTTCTGGAGAGGGGCCTTATGTGGGAGACCCTGATAGAAACAGTGGAACTGGCGGATGAAGGGGATTTTCTGGAAGCAATGGAAAACTTGGACTGCGTGATTCTTCTTTGAAGTAACTGAGTGAACCGGAGGGAAATATGGAACCAGATAGAAAAGATATATTCTTGCTTACAAAACCACCCGGAAACCCCAGGTCGGAACTGTGCTTCAAATTAATTGCCCGGTCCGAAACCTCCAGACTATACCTGGCAGGGGACGGCGTATACCATTTGCTTGCCGGGATTGAGACCTTGCCTTCCTGCGGAATATATGCCTGCAAGGAAGACCTTGAGGCCAGAGCCATCAGGTCCGGAAAAAAAGTGATAGTTCCGGAAGACTTTTATGCGGTCCTTGTGGGAGACCTGATGGAACACTGTGATAGTGAGTATACGTTTTAAATGTATAATGTTTTAAAGTACCCGAAATCAAATATTCCAGCTGTCGAATAATATTTTTAAATTCAAGGACATCTTACTTTCCCGGGGAAAAGGCTTCACCGGAAGGAATATGCTGAAAAAATTGCTTAACAGGACCCACTCCACATGACCGGCAAAAAAAAATGGCCTGAAATCCTCAAAGAACTGGAAGAAATTTGCGAAATCCACGAACAGGCACAGGGCAATTATGAAAAATGCAGGGAATTTAACCAGCGCCTGGCCGGACTCCTTGACAGGCTCGAGGACCTGGAGTACTACAGCGAAGCCGACAGGGTCATGGGGTTGCTCATAAGCTGCAGTCCGAAAGTAGGATCTCACTGTGAAAAAGGGCAGTATGTTAGTGAGAAACTGAAAGAAATGAGAAAAGCATTTCAAGAGGAAACCTGAAATCCAGAAGGCAAATTCTGAAACAGCGGACATAAGATAGTGGACATATGATAGTGGACATATGATAGTGTACATAGGGACTTAAACTGGTGTATGTGGACAAAACGCCAAACTAAATTAAAAATCACCCTCTTTTTCCAGATTTATTTTAAATTATATTAAAATAGGAAATTTTAAGTATGTCGAGTTATTTCAAATATATTTGAAATAGATTCGAGAGACTTCTTCTTAACTATAGTCCCGAACACGAATATTTACACACTAACCACTGAAAACACGGAAAACACGGAAGGATTATGCCTCTATTTCTTTTATTCAGTGTTTTCCGTGCTTTCAGTGGTTAAAGTTTCACCTGAGATTGGTGAAGGAATTTGGGTCCCTGACTATAGTAAGAGAATCTCTCTTAGCAAAAAACAAAGGGATAAATTTCAAAATTGAGCTTGAAAAAAATAAAGGAGATAGCATATGGAAATGATATTTATTATCGGTCTGCTCATTACAGGAATAGCTGTTGGGCTTGCTTCCGGGCTCTTAGGTGTTGGAGGGTGCTTTATCATGGTCCCTGTCCAGTTCTGGGTCCTGACGCAAATGGGAATTGATCCTACTATTGCAATACGTATTGCTTTCGGTACCAACCTTGCGGTGGTCCTTCCGACAGCAATCAGTGGAGCGTACGGCCACAATAAAAAAGGTGCCGTGCTCTGGAAACAGACTGCCTACCTTGGAGCTTTTGGTTTTTGCGGCGCGATCCTGGGAGCTTACATTGCCAGCAATCTTCCCGGGAATGTACTTAAAACAGCATTTGGGCTTGTAATAGTTCTGGGGGCTGTAAGGATGTTGACAGCCAAACCTATGAAGATAGATGAGGAACCGTCCGAATCCCCGATCTTGTATGCAATTGCCGGAATCTTCCTCGGGCTTGTGTCCGGAATTATAGGCATTGGCGGAGGAGTCGTAATGATCCCTATTATGGTCCTGGGACTGAGATTCCGGATGCACCAGGCTGTAGGCACCTCCACAGCAGTGATGGCTATTACGGCTATTGGTGGAATCCTTTCATACATGTACAACGGCTGGAATGTTCCAGGTCTGCCTGACTATTCACTGGGATATGTCAACCTGCCCCAGTTTGTACTCCTGGCGGGTACCAGTGTACCAATGGCTTTTGTGGGCTCTAAAGTAGCACACATGATATCTAATAAGAATCTCATGAATATCTTTATCGTAGTGATGCTGTACATGGGATTGAAAATGATTGGAGTTTATAGCTGGTTGGGCTTACCGCTATAAACCTATTTTTTAACCAATGATCCTGTTTCCGGGAGTTCTTCTAAAATCCTGAATTGTTTCAAAATAATTTGAAGTGGGAACTTTTATATATAGTTATTTCAAATACATTTGAAATAACAGTTTAGGATTTGAAAAAATGACACTGGATTACCTCATATATTTATTAGGGATCGGCTTACAGTCCGTGCAGGAATACTTGGCTCTTCACGTCCTGATGTGTCTTGTGCCTGCTTTCTTCCTGGCAGGGGCGATTGCATCCCTCTTTTCAAAAGAGTCAGTGCTCAAGTTCTTCGGGGCGGACGCACCCAGCTATATCTCTTACACGGTTGCTGCTGTTTCAGGCTGCTTGCTTGCGGTCTGCAGCTGTACGGTGCTCCCTCTCTTTGCAGGGATTTACAAAAGAGGAGCAGGCATCGGACCCGCCAGCACCTTCCTCTTCTCGGCGCCGGCGATCAACATCCTTGCAATCGTGTACACGGCCAAGATCCTGGGCTACGACCTGGGAGCTGCAAGGGCATTTACCGCCATCTTGATGTCCGTTCTCATAGGACTTATCATGGCGTTTGTCTTCGAGAAGAACGTCGGGGAAAGGAAATCCATCAAGACCTTTGGCGGAGACGAGCACAAACACAGCGCCCAGCTCTTCATACTGCTGCTCGCAATCCTTGTTGCTCCCGAACTTGTTCCATTTTCAACAAAAGTCCTGGGATGGGTCCCGCTGATCATATTGATCTGGATCCCCTTGATCGCGGTTACGGCATACTTTTCCTTTAAATGGTTCAGCCCCGAAGAGCGGGAAAGCTGGATAGGAGAAACCTGGTTCCTGATAAAGCAGATCACCCCCCTGCTTCTGATAGGGGTTTTCTTTGCAGGGATAGGCGTCGAAGTACTGCCAAAGGAATTTGTTGCATCCCTTGTCGGAGGAAACTCTCTCGGTTCAAACTTCCTTGCCTCAATATCGGCAGCCTTGATGTACTTCTCAACCCTTACCGAAGTCCCGATCATCAAGGCCCTGAACCTGCTCGGCATGGGAGAAGGCCCTTCCCTGGCAATGCTTCTTGCAGGCCCGGCGCTCAGCCTCCCGAACATGATCGTAATCAACAGGATCTTGAAGCCGAAGCGTGCGGCACTCTACATCTCCCTGGTGGTGCTGATTGCAACCTTTTCAGGCCTGATCTACGGAACCCTGGTGGCATGAGCAACGCGGAAGATATTTCAAATTTGATTGAAATACTTAATAAAAATAAGGACGTAACATAAAGCCCATAATAATAGCATATCACAAAAAAGCATATCATAAAGATCACAGGTGAAAACATGAAAATCGAAGTACTGGGTACAGGATGTGCAAAGTGTAAGAAAGTAAAGGAACTTGCAGAAAAAGCGGTAAAAGAAACGGGTGTGGATGCAGAAGTCGTCAAGGTAGAGGACTTTGACGAAATCCTTAATTACGGAGTCATGATCACACCGGGCCTTGTGGTTGACGGGGATGTTAAAGTCGCAGGCAAGGTCCCGAGCCTTGAAGACATCAAGAAGTGGATCACCGAATAAACAGCCGAAAAAGGTGGTTGAAGATCGGTAGTAGACCACCAGATAGGCGAAAAAGCAAACTATTAAAGGAATACAGGAGTGTAAAAAACAATGGCAGAAGAAGTAAAATGTGCATGCGGGACAGCAAACGTCGGGATCTTTGCCTGCAGCGGAGGCTCCAACGTCGGCCAGATCGCAAACCAGATTGCAATCGAACTCACGAAGCAGGAAGTCGGAAAAATGATGTGTACCGTAGGAATCGGCGGCAGGATTAACGGGCTCCTGAAATCGGCCGAAGGTTCCGAGAGGCTCATCGCCATTGACGGCTGCCCCTTAAACTGCACGAAAGAGACACTCGAACTTGCAGGGTTCACCCCGGACAGGCACATCGTGATCTCCGAGTTAGGGATCAAAAAGAACAAGGACCTGGAACTCAAGGATGAAGAAGTTAAGGAAGCTCTGCAAAAGACAAAGGAAATACTCCAGTCAGAGTAACCTTATTTTCTTTTTTTTGGATTTTGGGCGTCCCTCATTATCCGGCAGATATTTTCGAACAAAAAAGAGGAACGTCCTATTCTGAATCCTTAATTATACCCCGTACAACCGTAATTGCTCATCCTTGTCGTTCTTGTCCCCGGCCGCCGAAGGCGGACGGCCTTTCCAAAATAAAGAGTGGACAGAATAAAAAGAATAGAAAAAGGCAAGAAAGAAGTTAGAAGAAAAAATTGGAAGAAAAAATTGGAAGAAAAAGTTGGAAGAAAAAGTTGGAAGAAAAAGTTGGAAGAAAAAGTTGGAAGAAAAAGTTGGAAGAAGAATTTCAATATTGGTTTTTACTTTTGTTCAACTCACTTCACGTCAATATTCTGATTTTATTTATTTATCCAGACATTTTTTGGGCATAACTTACTTACTATTTGTATTCATTTTAATGTACTTTCTGGAAAAGCCGGTCGTCTTCGACGACCGGTGAGAGCGCCGGTACCTGATAAGCAATCAAAAAAAAGTTATCGAGAATAGCCGAACAGAGGAATTAAAGCCACCCTGTACGGTTTGATTTAGATCGGTTTCTACAAAGCCCCATTTCCGGAAATTCTGGAACAACATCAACCGATTGATGGGGGGCACCAATCATCATACACCTGAGAAAACTATATATATCCACATATATCAGTAAATGATTATATGATTGATGAGGAAAATGTGCAGCTCTTCAAAGCCCTGAGCGAAGAAACAAGATACAAAATCATAAAAGTCCTGCTCGATGGGGAACGTTGCGCCTGTGAGATTCCGGACCTCATAGGCAAGACCCAGTCCAACACTTCCATGCACCTGGCAAAACTGCAGAACTGGGGGATCATCAAGGTGAGAAAGGACGGGAAAATGAGGCTTTATTCCATAGATAACGAAAAAGTCCGGAAGATTTTGAAGATCCTTGAAGAATAAGTCCTTTTTTCCGGCTGCACTTAAGATATGTCTCAGATATGTTCAGGATGTGCATCTGGGGCTCTTAATTGCCGGAAACTCCCCAATCAAACTCAGCACGAGCCGACATTAGCACGAACCGGCAGGCCCGGAAAAATGAGATGTGATTAAAAGCGGCAGCAATCACAGCCGCCCCCGCATGAGGGGAGAAGGTTCTGATTACCGTTTTCGACCTCCCAGCATTCAAAACAGAGCTTTACCGTTCCAAGTTCCCTGTGTTTCGCCCTGAGCAGCGAGTTTTCTTCCTTTTTGCAGATAGCGCATTTTACCATAGACATGCTCCTGAATTTTCTTGCAGTATTTCAAGCAGGTTTTGTTAAGGGTCTGATCTTTCGTTTTCTTATAAAAGGGTTTTATTCGATGCGTAAAGTATATATCAAATTACAATTATATCAATATATGTTGATATAACAAAATAATGATACATCCCATAAACCGCCCCATGAGAAAAGAAGGAACCCAAAATGACCGACATCTTTTACCCCTTTCAATGGATCGCCGACAAACTGACCTATGATGTAATCGGAATAAATCCGGAAACCCATCTTGCAGCCAGTGTCAACTTCATCATCTACGACGTGCTGAAGATATTTTTCCTGCTTTCGGTTATGATCTTTGCCATATCTTACATCAGGACCTATATCACTCCTGAAAAAACCAGGAAGGTGCTCGGGGGCAAGAAAGGGCTCCGCTACCACCTGGTGGCTTCCCTGATAGGCACGGTCTCACCTTTCTGTTCATGCTCCTCGGTACCTTTGTTCATCGGGTTCGTGGAAGCCGGGGTCCCCCTGGGAGTGACCTTTTCCTTCCTGATTACCTCCCCCCTGGTAAACGAAGCCGCAGTCGCCGTGCTCTGGGCAACCCTCGGTTTCAAGGCAACTGCGATCTACGTGATTTCGGGTGTCGTGCTCGGGGTCTTCGGAGGCTATCTGATTGGCGTCCTTAAACTGGAAAAGTACGTTGAGGAATTTGTTTACAAAATCAAAGTCGGAAACGCAGCCTCCGAGCCGGATAAACTGAGCGTGAAAGAGAGAGCAGGAACCGCATTTGAAGGTGTCAAAGAAATCGTTGGCAAGATCTGGATCTATGTGATAATAGGGGTAAGCATCGGCGGGATCTTCCACGGCTATGCCCCCGAAGGTATCCTCGAAAAATACGCAGGTGAGGGCAACCTGCTTGCAGTCCCGATAGCGGTTATCCTGGGCGTGCCCCTGTACTCAAATGTCATGGGCATGATCCCCATTGTAGAAAGCCTGATTGGAAAAGGGCTGCCAATAGGAACTTCCCTGGCTTTTCTGATGTCGGTTACAGCCGTGTCCTTCCCTGAAATGGTCATCTTGAAAAAGGTGCTGAAAAAAGAGCTGATTGCAATCTTTGTTTCGATTGTTGCAGCCTCGATCATATTCACAGGTTACCTGTTTAACATACTGCTGTGAACCTTGATGAAAATTTTGAACACATTAACAAAAGAAAAAATTGGTGAATAAAATGAAAATCGAAATACTCGGAACCGGATGTACAAAGTGCAAGAAAACGAAAGAAACCGTTGAAAAAGTCCTCAAAGAAACAGGTGTCGAAGCCGAAGTTGTAAAAGTTGAGGATTTTGAAACCATCCTGAACTACGGAGTAATGGTCACTCCTGCGCTTGTTATTGACGGAGACGTAAAGCTTGCAGGCAAGGTACCAAGCCCTGAAGAAATAAGGAAATGGATAACGGAATAAGGAAGGGAAGAATGAAGTATTCTTTTCTCCACTTTCCTTCTCTACTTTCCATTCCTTAATTGCAGGCTTATTTCCCAAACTTTTTTTTCAGGCTAAAATTCTCAAACCTTATTTTTCAGGCTTAATTTTCCGGACATTATTGCTGCCGTAATTCGGCAGCAGGGTCAGACAATCTCCAGATATTCCAGCATCTGGGCGTCCATCAGTTCATCTGTTGTGGTTTCGTTGCTGCCGTAGAGCTCAACAAAATATTCCCGGATCCAGGGTTCGAGTTCCACGTCCGAAAAACGCTCGGGATACACGGCTTTTGCCTCGATCATCAGGTTGATCGGGAATTCGAGCCTTTCGGATTTGCAGGGCGTGGCTGCGAGGGAGTAGACTTCCCCTTCCCGGAGCGCACGCAGGTCCTGTATGGTACTGTACTGGGAATCCTCGTAGAGCTGGCGCGGCGGGTGGTACCCGCTCCAGGTGCACAAAATGATCTTGTCCGGGTCGAGGGAGAGTATCTGCTCAGCGGAAACCATGTTCATACCGGATTCGGTATATGCGCTGCGGGAATTGATGATGTCTTCCATCATAGCCACCTCTGTTGACCCTGAGCCGAAAGCGTAGCCTGCCCCACCTTTGTCTTTAGCCCATGTCGGAGCGCCGAAGTACAACACACGTTTTTGTTCCTCCTCCGGAATATCAGCTGTCCGGCTGCGTACGAACTCAACACGCGAACTTACGGTTCCCACAATCTCTTCTGCTTTGTCCTCTTTTCCAAACACCTCTCCCAGCAGCCTTATTTCTTCGTACATGGTCTCCACACTGGGCTCGTCGTAACAGGAGGGGTACTTCAGTACCACAACAGGGATGCCCATCGCTTCTATTTGAGAGATGAACTTCTCCGTATTCTCGTTCTGTGCCCCCAGGTCCCGGAGAATGAGGAGATCAGGGTTGAGGGATGCGATTGTCTCCACGTTTGGAGAGCCGTAGGGGCCACCGAAACCTCCCACATTCGTGACGCTCTCAAGCCCCGGGTTGAGGATTTTTCCTATCCAGGTGTTCACCGTATAATCGGTTCCATTCCACATGTACTGGCCCATCTGGAGCGGTTTGTCGTATACACTCCCCCCTACGATCAAGTCTTCTACTCCGAAGATATACATCGTGGTATCAATTAACGACCTGCTGATGGTAACAACCCTTTTCGGTTCTGCGGGGATAACAACCTCTTTTCCCCTCATGTCGGTAACCGTGCGGTACTGCACCTGAGCGGAGGAGTCGGAGCCAGATGGACCGGAATCGGAAAGATCTGAGCTGGAGGAAGTTTCCGCAGTGTTGACACATCCCGAAACAAGAAGAACTGCTAGGAGTACACTGATGAGGATAAAAACGGGCATTAAGCGCACTGATCCACCTCCCACCAGAGCTTTACACGCGTTGAATTTCCGGAAAGAACGAATTCACCTCCTTCTTCCTGCAGGACGGAGGAAAGGTATTCCCGGAGTATTTTTTCCTGGGCATCTGTCTCAACACGGTATTCTTGTTTGAAGTCCTCGACAGCCGCATCAAAGTCGGGGAATACACGGGTATGCGGAAGCTGCAGGGTCTCCATGTTCGGGTAGATACCCATGTCATAGAGGACATGGAAAAGCACATCAGCCTTTGGACCGGAGCGGTACTCCTGACCGTGAAGGCTCGGCCAGAGTTCGACCATCCACCGTTCCCAGGGGGAACTTCCCAAAAACCAGTAGAGACAGACACGCTTTGTTGCCAGTTTACACATCTTTTCCAAGGCTGCACGGATGTCCGGCATCCCGAGGGAGTAGGAAGCAAATACGATGTCATAAAGCCCGGAAAGTTCTGTGGGATCAACATCTTCCCACCGTTTTGCAACGACCTCCAGGTTCTCAACCCCTTCTTCAAGGGCAAACTCCTTCATGACCTCAACCATGCCAGTTGCAGGTTCTACGGCAGTCACATGGGCACAGCGGGAGGCAAGGGGTACTGCAAGGGTACCCGGGCCTGCTCCGACATCAAGCACCCTAGATGCAGGTCCTGCTCCCAAATCGGCAAATACCCGGGCAACACGCTGAGGGTTTTCGTTTGAACGTGCAAGGAATTCGCGGGCACGCTCTTTGGTTTCCCATATCGATGCGCACTCCCCTTTCCCTCTTCTGGAAAGGTTCTGCTCATAGAGGTCTTTCCAGACCTCGTTCCAGTCAATCTCGTGAATATCCATTCCTGTTTTCTCCTTCCTGACTCTGTGTAATTTGGCTGCTAACCTTGAATTCGTGAGCAGCGGATTGGATAATTGTCATTTATAGTCCCGAAAGTAAATATTTACACTTAAATTATAACCACGGAAGACATGGAAAGCACGGAAGGATTGTGCTTCTATTTCCTTTATTCCGTGTTTTCCGTGCTTTCTGTGGTTAAACCTTCACTTGAGATCGGTGAAAGAATTTTGGTCCTTGAGTATAATTGGTCTATTGGTCTTGAAAAATGTAATTAATTCTTGGATTTACTATAATCAGACCATTGTCATTTCTTCCGAAGCACCACATTCTCTGGCGGCAATGCAGCGGGGCATAACCATCTGCGTATCAGCCATTGAACGGACAGTACAGGTATTTTCGTAAATTCTGTCCAGCATCTCTTCGGTGATAACCTCTCTCGGCCCGCCATTTGAGATGACAGCCCCATCAGACATGACCACCACACGGTCACAGAACCACGCGACATGATTGGGATCATGGCTGCAGGCAAGGATTGTTTTCCCCTCTTCTGCGATCTCACACATGATCTCCCAGATACGCATCTGGTTCTGGAAATCAAGGGCGGAGGTGGGTTCGTCAAGAAACATCAGCGGGGTATCCTGTGCAAGTGCACGGGCCATGAGCACCATCTGGCGCTGCCCGCCTGAGAGCTGATTATAGGGCCTTTTCGCCAGGTCTGAAATCCCGACCCTTTTGAGGGCTTCGAGTGCGATTTCCTTGTCTTTCCTTTTGACACCAAAAAAGCCTCCCAGATGCGGAGTCCGGCCCATAAGGACCACTTCACGGACCAGATAGGGAAACGGCGGCTTATGCTCCTGAGGGACATAAGCAACCTTTTTCGCAAGGTCCGCAACCCTCATATCCCCGACATCGCACCCGTCCATGCGGACATTCCCCCTGGGAAAGCGGAGAAAACTGAGGCAGCACTTGAAAAGGGTGGTCTTCCCGCACCCGTTAGGCCCGAAGAGGCCGCAGAGTTCCCCCTCCCTAACCCGAAATGAAGTCCCACTGAGCACCGGGTCGCCCCCGTAGCTGAAATGAATATCGTTAACCTTAAGCATACATATCACCCGAAATATCACTCAAAACTCTAAATATTACTCGAAATATCACCCGAATATTGCCCTGCCCCTCCTGTTCCTGAGCAGGTAGCAGAGATAAGGCGCTCCCAGAATTGAAGTTATAATGCCGACCGGGATCTCGGAACCGGTCATCGTACGTGCAAGAGTATCGCATATGGTGACGTAGATCCCGCCCATCATCAGCGATGCGGGGATAACGAACCTGTTGTCAGGCCCAAGGATCATCCGTGAGGCATGAGGCATCATCAGGCCAACCCAGGCGATTATCCCTACGTGTGAGACGGAAAATGCAGTGATCCCGGTGGCGACGACAATTACCACGAATTTATAGAGCTCCGGATTGATCCCGAGGTTGCGTGCTTCCTCATCTCCCATGGAAAGGATGTTGAGTTTCCAGGCAAGCGCCCACAAAATGAGGAATGCGGCAATCACCGCGGGGCTCAGGAGGAAGACGTCCTCCCATGTGGCATAGTAAAACCCGCCCATCAGCCAGAAAACAATCTCTCTGAGTTCGGTATCATTGGAAAAGTACTTCAGGAGAGAGACAAGGGCGGAAAATACAGATCCGATGACAACCCCGGCAAGGATCAGGGTAACAAGGGGAGTTTCACCCCTCACCCGGGCGAGGAGGTAAGCCAGGGTTACGGCAAGCGCTCCGAAGAAAAATGCCGAAAGCTGAATCGAGAAAAATACCGAGGGATAAACAATCGCCAGCGCCGCACCAAATGCCGAGCCTGAGGAAACGCCCAGGATGTAAGGTTCCACAAGAGGGTTTCGAAAGACGCTCTGAAAGACCGCACCTGCAATTGCAAGCGCCCCTCCGACGGAAACTGTCATGAGGATGCGGGGAATGCGGATATCCCAGATAATGGTAGAATGCAAGCTCTGCATTTCAGCTGGATTTCCCAGGCCCAGGTGAACAAGGAGGGTGGCAAACACATCCTCCGGAGTGATCGGGTAAGTCCCGCTCACCACAGCCCATACTGCCGTAGTTGCAAGCAGGAGTGCGAGTGCCGCAATAATGAGGGTTTTATGCAGCTCAGAAAAACCCTCAACTTCTTCCCACCCGATCCTTTTGAAGATGTTATGCAGTGTCGTGTATTCTGTCATTTATACGCTGCTCCGGAAATATGATGTACAGTGGTCACCGGCCACATTCATACATGAAACAAAAATATTCACACAAAATATTTTACTTTTTTTACTTAATTATTCATAATACATATCTATTTCGTTTTTATTAGCAATTAATCACAATAATATGAAATTAAAAGATACCGAATGCAGAGAAAAAAGAGGAAGGAAAAGGAAAAGGAAGAAAAAAACAAGAAAGGAAGAGAAGATAAAAAAACAAACTTCTTTCTTATTACAGGGAAAAAATTATCCCTTCCTGCCGTTAACAAACAACTCAGTGAGATATCCCACGACTACCGATGTCCCCAGCATATAGGTAGCAAGCACAGCGGTATAGGTTATGCCAAAATAGTGAACCATCACAGGCAGAAGCGGAAGTTTGACGGCACGGGAATAGAGAAAAGTACTGATAAAGGACGTTCTCATCCCACTTTTCCTGAGGTCCGAAAGGAGAGGGTACCATACGTATATGGGGCCTGAGCTAAGGATTCCGGTTGCGATTGAAAAGAACCAGCCTTTTATTCCCGCATGCTCTCCCAGGTTCTTTTTTACCTTTTCGGGCTTTACAAAAAGTTCGAAAAGAAAGAGGAAAATAAAAACCAGGATAAGAATAGGTATCACTCGCAAAAGAATCGAGTACGTTCCCTCCAGAGCTTCATAGAATAATTGAGGAAACGTAAAATATACTGCAGTGTAAACTGCAGCCATCAGGCCCAGAAAGTAGTACTGTTTCATATTAAGGCCCCTTTCTCCATAACCTCTTTCAACATAAGATCTCCATAAATATCATAGGGACCCAGGTACCATCTCAAGATAAAGCCCCGATTATTTCCACGGTTATTACCACCAGTATGGCTACAGGGATTGAAACGATAAAGCAGATCAAATTCCTTGCCAGGGCAAATTTTTTCCCTAGCAGGTCGATCTCGGCCGGAAGGTGGATAAGCCCTACGGTAACCCAGCTCAGTAAAAAAGCCGTAACCGCAACAAGAGAAACGCCTTCACTGAGAAGCTCGCCCCCTACGACATAACTGGTGATAGGGTTTCCTGCTGCAATACTGCCGAATATGCCCCCAAGTAGCGGGTCCAGAAAGATGTTGCCGGAAAATATTTCCGAATAAGCGCCCTCCGGGACCGCAGCATTCAGGAGGCTGATTGCCGAGACTACCCCCAGCAGGACAGGAATGCTCTGGTTTATCGCATTCAGCGTCTTCCTGGCACTTTTTTTCAGACGGGACTTGCTTTTAAGACTGAGTATATGGATACCACCCTGGATTTCCCGGAATTTAGCGGTAAACCCTTTCAATAGCTTATACAGCTAATTTCTATTGCCCTTCTTAAAAGCTTAATTGAGAGCAATAATTCCTTTAAAGAAAAGAACCAATGATAAAGTAAAATCAATGATAAAGTAAAATCGATGATAAAGTAAAATCAATGATAAGTAAAACCACTTAAACCAATTTCATTTTGAAAAACAAGAAGGTGACCAGTTGACAGAAGCAACAGTAAATTCCAGAATATGCGGCCATGTCCATAAAATTAAAGGGGAGCTCAAAGGAGATAAAATCATCATAGACATCGAAACCCCCTGCAAAAACGTAAAAAAGATCTCCCACCTGGAAGTCCCGATGATGGAAATTATGAAAATAAAAGACAACTACGTGATGGAAAAAGCCCAGGAAGCAAACTGCGGCGCAAACTGCCTGGTTCCCTGTGCGATAATTAACGTTTGCAAACTGGAAAGCGAATTTATTGCAAAATCCCTGGCAAAAAAAGCAGGAAGCATCGAGATAACGTTCGATGACTTATAAAGTAATTTTTAGAACGCTTTTTTGAAGCGCTTGTTCCTTTAGAAAACCGGTTCCTTTAGAAAACCGGTTCCTTTAGAAAACCGGTTCCTTTAGAAAACCGGTTCCTTTAGAAAACCGGTTCCTTTAGGACAATTATTCTTTTTTTACTTTATTGCATCATGATATTAGCAATAACAACATAAATTAGCGTAAATGCATAATTATGAATTGGGGTCAGAGAAATAGTTACTGTAAAAAAAGGTCTGAAAATGACCAGAACGGAGGGGGATGCAGAGCGCAGATGATAAATTCAGTACTTGTGCCAACGGATTTTACCATAGAAACCGAAGATTTGCTGGGCTGCATAGGGGAGCTGAAAAACGCCGGGTTGAAGAAAGTGATCTTGCTTCATGTGGTCGAGATCCTGAGGGACCAGGGGCTTGCCCCGATGTTCGAGCGAAACGCCCGGGAAAAGATCGAGGAATATGCGGCTTTTGTCCGGGAACTTGAACTTGAAGCCAAAACCCTGGTTGTTGTGGGGGACGTCAGGAAGACTATTACGGAACTTGCCGAAAAAGAGGACGTAGACTGCATAGTGATGGGGGCTACCACGAGAGGAATTATAAAAGGAAGACTTCTTGGCAGGACCGCCGAATACATTGCCCGAAAATCAAAGCGGATGCTCCTCGTTGAAAAGTACGATGCTCTTAAAGAAGGTAAGGAAGTCTATGAAAAAGCCTGCAAGGCAACCTTTTTCCGGGTGCTCGTCCCCCTGGACTTTTCAAAAGAAGCCCTGAGAGCAGTAAAGCAACTTTCCGGGTTCTCCGGAATCACCAGGGAAGCAGTCCTGATACACATAATAGATGATATCGAAGACCTGGACCTGCTAGACGAGCAGATAGAAAGAGCCCTGGAAGAACTGAAAAAGATAGGGGAACATCTCACCGGTATTGATGTCCGGTACCGGGTAGTGGAGGGAGTTCCCTCGGAAGAGATAAAGAGACTTGCCGAAATAGAAGAGGTCACCCTGATCATGCTGACTGCCCGTGGAAAAGGGATAATTAGGGAACTCCTGCTTGGAAGCACTGCAGAAAACGTGCTCAGAAAGACAACAAAACCTGTCCTCCTCATCCCGGCAGAGAAGGAATCCGGAGAGTATGGAGAAGAGGAAGGAAAGAAAGAAAGAGAACGCGGTAACAGGAGTAAAGAAGAAAAAACGGAGGACAGCTAATGCCGGAAGGGCAGGAAGAAAGAGAGCTTGATTTTTTCAGCAAATACCTCTCGGTCTGGGTCGCAATCTGCATCATCCTCGGCACTGCAATAGGCTATGTCTTTCCGGGCTTTGCGGATGCGCTGGGCGGGATCGAAATCGCAAACGTTTCGGTCCCTGTTGCGGTCGTGCTCCTGATAATGATGTACCCGGTCATGCTGAAGATCAATTTTGAGGAACTCCTGAACGTAAAAGCAAACCTCAAGCCCCTCGCCCTCACCCTGGTAGTAAACTGGGCAATCAAACCTTTTACAATGGCTTTTGTTGCCTGGCTTTTCATGCGCGTCCTTTTTGCAGACCTTATTCCTGCCGACCTCCAGGCTCAGTACATCGCAGGCATGATCCTGCTGGGCCTTGCCCCCTGCACGGCTATGGTGCTCGTCTGGACCTATCTTGCCCGGGCAAACATCAACTATGCCTTGATCCAGGTCTCGGTAAACGACCTGATCATCCTGGTCCTTTTTGCCCCGCTCGGCAAATTCCTCCTGGGCGTAACCACGGACTTTCCCGTGCCCCTGATGACCATCTTCGTCTCGGTCCTCTTTTACGTGGCAATCCCCTTGGGCCTGGCGATGCTGACAAGGCAGCTTGTAATAAGGAAAAAAGGCATTACCTGGTTTGAAAACCGCCTGATAAAAAAGATCGAATGGGTTACCCCGGTCGGGCTTTTAATCACCCTCATCCTTATCTTTGTCTTCCAGGGAGATAACATCATCAACTACCCCCTGCACATCCTGCTGATCGCAATTCCCCTCGTCCTGCAGACCTACCTGATCTTCTCCATCGGGTACGCAGGGGCAAAGTTCCTGAAAATCCCTTATATGGAAGCTGCCCCTTCCACTTTTATCGGGGCCAGCAACTTCTTCGAGCTGGCAGTAGCAGTAGCCCTGATCCTTTTCGGGATGGAGTCCGGAGCTGCGCTTGCCACGGTTGTGGGGGTGCTTGTGGAAGTTCCGGTAATGTTGTCGCTGGTGAAGATAATGGACAGGAACAGAGAGAAGTTCAGGTTTTAAATTGGAAAGGAAAGAACGTTGATCAGGCCAGAAAAATGAAGAAAAATAATAAAAAAGAAATAGAACCAGCAAGAAACTAAGAACACTGAAGAAAAGAATCTCAAAAAAAGTTTGCAAAACAAAAAAACATTCCAAGGTGACCATTTGACAGAAATTACCGTTAATTCCACACTCTGCGGTTTTGTCCACAAAATCCGTGGAAAAATGAAAGGCAGCAAAATTATTGTGGACATCGAAACCCCCTGCGAAAAGATCAAAAAATTTTCCCACATGGAAATTCCCATGATGGAAACAATGGACATAAAAGACAATTACGTGACGGATAGGGCAAAAGAGGCACAGTGTTCCTCAAACTGCCTGGTGCCCTGCGCGATACTCAATCTCTGCAAGCTGGAAAGCGGGTTCGTGGCAAAATCCCTCGCAAAAAAAGCAGGAAGCATTGAGATCGTATTCGATGAAGTATGAAACAATTAAAATATATTTACTTTGTTACATCATTTCATAAATGAAACGGAGCTACCGGAAAGCATCAGGTGCTAAAGATTAAGAACCAGGAGCCAAAAAAGGCTCCTCAGTCCTTTGAGCCACGGCAGCAGCATTCTTCGTCTTCTTCCCCCACGCCGAAAATTTTGTCGTAAACGTTTTCTCCTCCGCTTGTGTTTGACCAGTGGACCTGGGAGCCGGCGGCAATAAACATTGCAACTGAGATAGCCTCTGCAATTTCATTCTTTGTGGCGCCTGCATTCATCGCCCTCCGGGAGTGAACGTCCACGCAGTACTGGCAGCGCATAAGGACCGAGGAAGCAACGGCAATCAATTCCTTTGATTTGAGGTCAAGATAACCGTCCTTGAAGATGGATTTTCTCATTTGCCCGAAAGCTTCAGCAGTTTCGGGCAGCCTTTCATCCAGGAATAACACATAAAAACCTCCATTATAAAAGCGGAAATATTATATGAATATTATAGTTTAAATCGTTTTCAATTGGGAAAAAAGGAAAGGTGTGTGAAACTCCGTTAACATTAAAAATATAATTATGCATCAAAAGAGAAGTGAAAATCCACTAAAAAAAGATCATTGGTCCTCTTTTTGAAATATTTTTCTTTGAAAAAAACCCTATATCAGATACTCTCAATCCGACTCCCCGCAAAAAGACCGAAACCAGCCCATGGGGATGTCGGCTTCCAGCCTTCCTATTGTCCCGTTAATCCTTTTTTCCATCCTTCCTTCAACTTTGAAACCGAAGCTTTTGTAAAACCCGATAGCCTTTTCGTTGCTCTCCCTGGCAATCAGCTCGACCCTGAGAATTTCAGGATGCTTTTCTTCGATTTCTTTCATCAGAGCGCCAAAGAGTAGTTTCCCGACCCCTCTCCCCTGGAAACCCGGGCGAACGACAATTGTCAGGTCGCTGAAAACGTGGGCAAATACCTTGATTCCGGGAGTATAGGTGTGGACTTCCGCAATGAGTTCTTCGGGATCCGAGGGATTTTCGGCGACCAGGATGACCCCCGAACAGAGGCTTTTTTCCAGGAAATTCCGGACGTACCCTTCGGTGATTTCGTCGGCTTCCCTTGCAATCCCACCGAATTGCAGTGTGACCTCCCGATACAGAGCCATAATTTTGTGCAGATCAGCAAGGGCAGCACTTCTTACTTTATACTCCGTTTTCATCAAAAATTGCCCCAATTATAGGTAACTCAAACTCACAGTGCAAATTCAAAGTGTAAATTCAAAGTGTAAACGCCGCATAACTATGAAAAAGATGGATATATACATTTGGAAATATAACAAAAAACAGAGAAATAAAGAGGAGGAATTGAAAAGAGAAAATAAAGGAATTGAAGAGAGAGAAGAAGAGAAATAAGAACTGATATATAAATTAGAGTATATATTTGAAATAGCTGATCTGGAAGAATTGGGGAGGCAAAACTGAGCGGCGGATGTCCGGATGACAGACCCGGAAATTCCCGAACCCATCCGTTCGTATCTCAGTTGCCTGCCGGAGGAAGACGTTCCATGCCAGTAATGACCATCATCGGGTGCCGGATTTTTGAGGATGAAGTAGTGCACCTTATCGAAAAAGGGCCCGAACTCGAAGAAGTTATCGTTGTCGAAAATGAAAACAACGTCGGAGTAATCCGGAAACTGGAAGATATAGGGGGTCCTCACAGGGTCCTGCCACTGGAAAAAATCCCTGAGCTGTCCGGAAGAAAAAACAGCAGCGGATTGACACTCATCGTGATTCTGCTGGAATTTGCCCTGGACGGGGTGCCTGAGAAGCTCCGGGAAAAGGTCTACGAGACCATTGCAGAGATGCAGGAATATTCAGACGGGATCCTGCTCCTTTACGGGCTCTGCGGAAACGTGCTCGGAAACGTTGAAAGGGACTGTGCAGTCCCGGAATGCCCGGTCTTCATCCTGAAGGACAGGGAGGGGTCGATGGTAGACGACTGCATAGGCGCAGTGCTCGGAGGCAGGGAAGGTTTTCTTTCAAAACTGGCATCCAACGGGGCAGGCACGTATTTCCTGACTCCTGTGGGGGCGGTTTACTGGAAAGAAATGCTGATAGCTTCCAGGGTCACACCAGAACCCGAAAACGTGGAAATGACAAAAATGATCTTTGACATTTCGGGATACAGAAAAGTTGCACAAATAGACACCGGACTTTACTATGAACAGGAGTTCGAGGCAAAAGTCCGGGAATTTGCGGACCTGTACGGGTTCGAGATAATTAATATAAAGGGCAGCCTGGAACTGGTTGAAGAATGTTATAAGAAAGCCAAGAAAGAGGTCCTCAGGAGAAAAAAAGAGTAAAAACACAAAGGAAGCATAGAAAAGAAGCATGGAAAGCAATGGCTGGTGTTGAGGACATCCGGCACTTAAGAGTCTGTAAAACCTGTTTTTAACTTAAGTCGCAGCAAGAAATCCCCGCAGCGGCAGGCGGGGTTTGAAAATCGGAACCGAATTTAAATTCCTGACTGAGTTGTTATCTCACCCAAAGAACCAGATATTTGAGGGAAAAAACCGGGCTACTACCAACCATTTCAAGATTTTAAACCGGAATCCTGCAACCGGAATTTGCGGCCCTTTTCAGTATCGCCTTTTTCATACAATTTATCCGGATAACATCAGAGTGCGCGAAATTGCAGCATGCCTGTTTATGCAACAAGATACCTGCTGGTGTGAAAAAACAGCTGGTGTGAAAAAAATACTGGGAGAAAACTGCTGATGAGACATACCCCTGCATAAAATACCTGCTAGCATAATTCAGCTCCTGACCGGAGGTAGCTGTTAGCAGGACAGACCTGCAAAAGCCATAAGACCTCGGAGGGAAAAATATATAAATTGAAGTTCTTTCAAAACTAAAATTAGTGAGCGATTGATAGCGATTTTTGAAAGTTAACAGTGACAAAATAAATTAGAAAAGTATATGTAAGGAGGGGAATATTAACTTTCTTTACATATCCTATTCAGCACACAAGACACGAGAACAATAAAAAACAAAAAAGGAGCTATCACTCATGCACTACAGCCTTGGCATCGATGCAGGAGGCACCTATACCGACGCCGTTATCGTGAATAACAATGACGACACCGTTGTCGCCGCAAGTAAAGCGCTTACGACTTATCCGGACCCGCTCGAAGGGATCAAAAATGCAATTGACGGGCTGGATGAAGAGTATGTCAGGAACGTAAAGGTGGTATCTGTTTCCACAACCCTTTCCACCAACACCATCCTTGAAGGAACCGGTTTTCCCGTGGGGCTGGTCCTTGTCGGGAACTATGACATCAACCAGGAACTTCCGACCCCCCATTATGCCCAGGTGAAAGGAGGGCACGGGTACAACGGGAAAGAAGCCGAGCCCCTTGACCTGGAAGCCGTAAAGGAGTTTGCCCTGAATGTAAAAGACAGGGTCTCAGCTTTTGCAGTCTCATCCTACTTCAGCATTCGAAACCCCGAACATGAAGTTGCTGTAAAGAAATCCATCCTCGAACTGACGGGCCTCCCCGTGGTCTGCGCCCACGAACTTTCCCAGGACCTTGGGGCTTTTGAAAGAGCTGTGACCGCCTTCTTCAATGCACAGCTGATCCCGATCTCCGAGAAATTCATGCAGACCGTGGGAAAGGAAATAGAAAACCGCGGCATGGACGCAAAAGTCCTCATGCTCAAGTGTGACGGGTCCGTCGTCGGGATCAAAAAAGCCCTCGAAAAACCCATCGAATCCATCTTTTCAGGCCCTGCAGGCAGCCTTGTAGGAGCCGCTTTCCTTAGCGGGAACGAGACCTGCGCCATGATCGATGTGGGAGGCACAAGTACGGACATCTCCCTGATCAAAAACGGAATCCCCGAGATGAGCGAAGAAGGAGCAGCCGTTGGCGGCTGGAAGACCAGGGTCAGGGCAATTAGGATGGAGACCTCGGCAATGGGTGGAGACAGCCATGTCTGGGTCAAAGAGAGAAAGATCACAATCGGTCCCCGCCGGGTAATCCCACTCTGCAGGGCTGCGGTGCTTTACCCGGGCTTCCTGCAACAGCTTAAGGCAAACCCGATACCCTCTAAAGGGATCCTGGGGGTCAACGTCCAGCCCACCAAGTTCTACATCAGGACAGGGTACAAACCAATCGAGATCAGCAAAGGGGAAAAGCAACTCCTGGACGTGATCAGCGAGACCCCCACATCAATTACCGAGATGTACACCCGCCTGGGCAAGAAGTACCCTGCATCCTATATCCTGGACTCCCTGATCCAGAAACGCCTTATCCAAGCAATAGGCTTTACCCCCACCGACGCCCTGCACGTGCTCGGGGACTATTCCCAGTGGGAAACGGAAGCTTCCGAAATCGGTGCGGAAATGCTCGGGTCCCTTTCGGATATGAGTAAGGAAGAATTTGCCCTGCACATTAAGAGAGAATTTGCCAAAAACATGGCTTCGGAACTGATCTCCTTCTTCCTGGAGGGAATCGAGAAAACCGAGATAAGAAAGATATTCGATATCGATTCCCCCGCCAAATTCAAGGTTGAAATGCCTGTGGTCCTGATAGGAGGTCCTGTTTCCGCCTACCTGGACGAACTGAACAAAATCATTGATGCCGAAATCGTGGTTCCGGAATACTCAGATGTAGGAAACGCCGTCGGAGCCCTTGCCGCAAAAGGAGTCCGCAGGGCTGAGATCCTGATCCGCCCGGTTTCCATGGCAGCTCCTGACATGGAATTCTTTGTATTCTCCGAAAAAGGCAGGGAAAGGTTCGAACTCTACAACGAAGCCCTCGACCACGCCCACAGGCTCGGCGAACAGCTTATCCTGGACTACATGGCCGACTCTGGCATGGACCCTGAAAAGATCCAGATCGACATCAACAAAAAAGACATACTTCCGGCCGGCTGGCAGACCCCCATGGAAACAAAACTGGTCTTCCTCGGCACGGGAGACTACGCAAGCGCATAAATGCCCGGGCGTGTGAATATCCCAGCACTTAATGCACTACACCAGCACGTAATGCACAAGAAAGTAAATGCGTAAACGAGTGAACTGCCCTTGAGCTAAAGGCCCGGGGGTTTTACACTCCATATATAAAAACAGTATTTTTCCGGCAGCAATGCCGGAACTTTTTTTAATATACCCGAATTTCCGCAGAGATCCTTTAGAGAATAATATTTTTATTGCTATCGTTTTTGGATAATTGCTCGAAAATCCTCAATTATTATCTCAACTGAACTTCGGCAAATAGAAGTTGGAAGCTTTCAATGAAGGCACGAATCCTAAAATTTCAAAAATAAACATTTGAATAACCAGGGTAGTTTTCAGAAAAAACGATATCTTGAGAAATTTTGAAAATTGAAAAGCCATCTGGGGGAAGTGAGATATACGATTAAACCACAATACAACTTTTATAAATTCATTTAATTCTTATCTTTTCACAACTCCCCAGGAATTAAAAGACAAAATTCCAATCCAAAAAAACAGATACAATAGCAGGTTTTCCACCAGAATGATATATCGAAAAAAACGATCTTAAGAGTCAGAATCCGGAAGACATACGAAAAAGAATTTATATTGATAAGACTATTTTGATATATGAATAACTATACATTAGTTATACTCAGTTTTGTTTTTACCCTCTTAGCAATGATCTCGAATAATTATATACCGGAATTAGAAGGGGCATTTATTGCGGCCATTGTGTTCCTGCTCATGTATTCGATAAGTGAATTAAAAACAGACTAAAACTCAAAGGCACCTGATATCCCGAAGGTACCCGGGGACCGGGAATTATCCGCATCAGATTCTGTAGAGGGGGACCTGCAACAGGGTTTTAAGATTTTTTGCACAGGACTCTTCTATACGGACAAATCGGGTCTTCGGAAAGAGAATTTTCTGCCCATTGACCCTGGATTTCCTGTTCACGGATATTCGGACAAAAAAGCCGTGACCGGAACCCGGGCAGGGATGGAGAACAGTTATATACAGGTAACTCCTGTAGGAGATAGCTTATATTTGAATACAGGTTACCCCCGTACCTGTCTGCATCCAGGGGAAAAGTCAAAAGTAATAGCCGGAACTTATCCAAAAAACTCATATTTTTGCTGTTTAAGTTTTGTTAATACTGCTACTGAACTTTCCTGGTTTTAATCACTATTCACCGGGCCGTTGATATTAGACATTTATACGGCTGCTTCATCAGGTATTCATGCCTGGAACCTTCAGCTGGATTTCATGCCTGGTTTTGATTGGGGCAAGTGGAAATCGGAAAAGAGCCTGTGAGAACCTGTCCTATGGAACAGGTGGTTCTAACTGTTACGGGAAAGACCTGTCGTAAGTTAGACTGCAGGGTATGCTTCAAAAGATGTCATAACCGGCAAAATTCGGAACCAGCATATTTGAAAGCGGGATCGCTATCAAATTCGGAATAAAAATACTGTCAACTTAGAGTGAGTACATGGAAAAATTAGCAAAATTTAAGGAACTTGGACTTTCGGAAAGCACATTGAAAGCCCTACAAAAGAAAGGTTTTGAAGAACCAACCCCTATTCAGGAAAAAATTATCCCTCTCTTCCTGGGAGGAGAATGTGACATTATCGGACAGGCCCAGACAGGGACCGGTAAAACAGCAGCATTCGGGGCCCCCATTATCGAAAAAATTCCTGAAAAAACAGGAAAGGTCCAGGCAATAATCCTGACCCCTACCCGGGAACTGGCAATTCAGGTCTCGGAAGAACTCAACTCCCTTAAAGGAGGAAAGAACCTGCAGATCATTCCGATCTACGGGGGACAGTCCATGACCCGGCAGCTCAGGATGCTGAAAAGCGGAGTGGACATCGTTGTGGGAACCCCCGGAAGGGTCATTGACCACATCCAGCGAAAAAGCCTGAAACTTGACAACATTTCATACTTCGTGCTTGACGAAGCCGATGAGATGCTGAACATGGGTTTCATCGATGATGTGAAGGAAATCCTGAAGGCTTCAGGGCCTGAAAAAAGGATGCTCTTCTTTTCCGCAACAATGCCTAAACCGATCCTCGGCATTGCGCGGAAGTACATGCAAAACTACGAGCATGTTTCCGTAAGTAACATGGAAACTGTCACGGACCTGACCGAGCAGATCTATTTTGAAGTCAGGGAAGGCGATAAGTTCGAAGCCCTCTGCAGGATTATCGATATCGAAGAGGAGTTCTACGGACTGGTCTTTTGCCGGACAAAAAACGACACCACCCAGATTGCCCAGAAACTAGGGGACAGAGGCTATGCCGCTGATGCCCTTAACGGGGATATGAGCCAGCAGGAAAGAGAAAAGATCCTGAACCATTTCAGGAAACAGAAGCTCAACATCCTGGTGGCAACCGACGTTGCAGCAAGGGGAATCGACATCATGGACCTGACCCATGTAATTAACTACAGTCTTCCCCAGGACCCGGAGTCCTACGTACACAGGATCGGAAGAACTGGCAGGGCAGGAAAACAGGGGACTGCAGTTACCTTTGTAACATCTAAGGAATACCGCAGGCTGACTTACATAAAAAAGAGTGCGAAATCCCAGATCAAAAAAGGTATGCTCCCCGAAATAGAAGACGTTATAAAAGCCAGGAAAGCAAGGGTGAAAAACGACCTCGAAGCCATCATAAAAGAAGGTGGACACGAGGACTTCCTTGAGATGAGCAAAACCCTTCTGGAAGAATATCCCGAAGAAATGGTCCTGGCTTCCCTTTTGAAATACACTTTCAAGGACGCCTTCGACGAGAGCAATTATTCGGAAATCAACGGCAATTCCTATGTCGACAAAACAGGAAAAACCCGGCTTTTCATAGCCATGGGCAAAGCCGACGACATGACTCCGACCAAGCTCTGCGATTTCATAAAGAACGAAGCCGGGGAAGAAGATATGAAAATAGGAGATATCGAGATCTTCCCCCACTTTTCCTTCGTATCCGTCCCATTCGCCCAGGCCGAAATCTTGCTGGGTATGTTTAAAAACAGGAAAAAGGGAAGAAAACCCTTTGTGGACATTGCCCAGGGAAAGAACAGGAAAAATGATAGGCCAAGAGGAAACTGGAAACAGAGAGATGGTGGAAAACAGGGAGAAGGCCGGAAACAAGGAGGAAACTGGAAAAACAGAGATGGTGGAAAACATGCCGGGAAACAAAAATTCAAAAAAGCAAGTAAAATCCCGGCCTGAGCTCTTATTGGCCTGACACCTCATTGGCCAGGCCTCTTATTAGCCAGACCTCCCATAATCCGGGTTTTCGGGGGTCACTTTGACCCCCCAATTAAGCCCTAATTTTAACCCCTACTTGACCTCAAAGTTAAATTCTAATTTTAACCCCTACTTGACCTCAAAGTTAAATTCTAATTTTAACCTCTACTTGACCTCAAATTAAATTCTAATTTTAACCTCTACTTGACCTCAAATTAAATTCTAATTTTAACCTCTACTTGACCTCAAATTAAATTCTAATTTTAACCCCTACTTGACCTCAAATTAAATTTTAATTTTAACCTGAGGCCCCAGAAGGTTAATTATGAACGTACTTCCCTCAGATGTTCCGACTTCCCTTGAAAAGACATCTGTTGAAAGTGACCCAAAAATCAAAGTAAACACACTTAGAGTAAGGGATATTTCTGATGTGCCATCGAAAACATTAGTAGAGAAACAGCAGAAAGTTACATACGTTAGCAGGGTTAAGTGACGCTTAGCTCCCGGAAATAAAGACCCGGGTTTTACGCTCAGATTATAAAAAGTGTTATACGGCAATGTTGAAGATGGTAAATCGGAACCATTTATTCCAATTGCAATGGATGAATGCTTTTTAGAATTTTCTTTCAGGAACAACATGCTGTGGGATCTGGCACCCTGGCCGGATTACAGACTAAGAAGCGCTTAAAACGTTTATCGAGGAATATCATGAAAGACCCGCTAAAAACAATAAGGGAAACAAAACCCCTGATACATCATATCACTAACTGGGTAACCATTTACGACTGCGCAAATATGACAAGAGCGATCGGTGCCCTTCCTGTAATGGCTCATGCACCCGAAGAATGTGCTGACATGACAAAGATCTCATCCGCTCTTGTGCTTAATATCGGGACCCTGACAGTTGAAATTATCGATTCTATGATTCTCTCCGCTACTGCTGCAAATGAGAAGGGGATCCCGGTAGTACTCGATGCCGTAGGGGTCGGGGCTACGAAGTTCAGGGATGACATGGCTGCGAAAATCCTTGATTCCGTTCAGATTGATGTTATCAAAGGCAACTATTCCGAAATCGCAAAACTGTCAGGCGAAAACGCCGCAACAAAAGGAGTTGAAGCAACTTCAATAGACGCAGATCCCGGACTGGTTGCAAAAGGACTTGCAAAATCAAAATCATGCACCGTTGTGATGACAGGAAAAGCAGACATAATAAGTAATGGGGAAAAGACTTTTATTGTAAAGAACGGGCATGAGTTAATGGGGTCAATTGTCGGGACCGGATGCATAGCAGCATCAATAATTGCTTCATTTGCGGCAGTAAATCCTGATTATTGTGACGCGTCCAGGGATGCTCTGTGCTACTTTGGAGTTGCAGGAGAACTTGCAGCCGAAAAATCAAACGGTCCGGGAAGTTTCAAGGTGAATTTGTATGATGAGGCATTCAACCTCTCAGATGAAACCGTAAAAAATAAGATGAATTTTGAAGAATGTTAATCCCGGAATTAAAAGTATCCGGAGAATTTTAATCAATAATAAAGATGAAATTTATGAACCAGAAAAAATTCCTGTTAGACGAGATTGACTTTTATCTTGTGACGGATTCCGAACTCTCAAGGAAAGGCACTTTATCCGATGTAGGGGATGCAGTTGAATCGGGCTGCAAGATTATCCAGTACCGGGAGAAGAACAAAAACACAAAAGAAATGATTAACGAGGCATCTGAAATCAAGAAAATATGCAGAGATAATGCGATATTTCTGGTCAATGACAGAATTGATGTTGCTTTAGCGGCTGGCGCCGATGGGGTGCATATAGGCCAGGACGATATGCCAATTGATATTGCAAGAAAACTTCTTGGTGCCGAGAAGATAATTGGCCTTACCGTCCATAACAGGGACGAGGCAATTGAAGCAGAACAAAAAGGTGCTGATTATGTCGGACTTGGTCCTATATTCGATACTTCAACTAAAAAAGATGCGGGAAAGGGAATTGGGCCTGATAGGATAAGGGAAGTTAAAAATGCAATAAAAATTCCTGTGGTTGCTATCGGCGGAATAAACAAAGAGAACTGCAGAAATGTAATCGAAAGCGGGGCTGACAGCCTGGTTGCAATTTCTGCAATAGTATGCAGTGAGGATGTAAAAAGAGAAACACAAGATTTTATTGAGATCATCCTGAAGCATAAAACCCCATAAATCGAAGAATCGATGAAAAAACATGTTATACCGATAGTTTCAGGGATGAAATCGGACTTTTATTTTCTGAACTCTCTTTTTCACGCTTAGCCCGGATCATCTCTGATCTCATTCGCCCGGCTTATTCAAAGAGAGTATTCACCGTGTTCATTCGGCTTACTCACATGGCTTATTCACATGAATTATTCCCAGAGTTTATTCGGCTTATTCACCAGGCTTATTTACCAAGCTTATTCACCAGGCTCACTTCACCCGGCAATACACCCGGATCAGCCTTGCAGGGCTTCTGATGCCGATTTGATAGTTCACAGTGAGAACCCGGGTCCGTTACTTTTATTTATTTTTCGAGATACCTAAATTACCATAAAACTTTATTATCACAAAACTTTACACAACCAATATGCAGCAAGCATTCAAATAAAAACAGAGTCAAAAAGGAGTTTAATATGCAGTACAGCCTGGGCATTGACGCAGGAGGCACCTACACCGATGCGGTGCTTATAAGGGATTCTGACGGCGAGATTGTCGATTCCAATAAGGCACTCACCACCTATCCCGACCTCCTGACCGGCATAAAAAACGTAATTGATAGCCTGAAACCGGAGTACCTTGAACACGTAAAACTGGTTTCGGTTTCAACAACCCTTTCAACTAACACCATTCTCGAAGGGACCGGTTTTCCGGTAGCCCTGATTCTCATCGGGGACCACCCCCTTGAAAAGGAACTTCCGACAAAGCACGTACTTTTCGCCGGCGGCGGGCACAACCATAACGGAGAAGAAGTGTCTCCCCTGGACCTCAGCGCAATCGAGAAATTTGCCCTGCAGGTAAAAGACAAGGTCTCAGCGTTTGCCATCTCTTCTTACTTCAGCACCCGGAACCCCGAACATGAACTGAGAGCCAGGGACCGGATCCTCGAGCTAACAAGCCTTCCTGCGGTCTGCGGGCACGAACTCTCCCAGGAACTGGGGGCTTACGAAAGAGCTGTAACCGCTTTCCTGAACGCCCAGCTAATCCCCATAACCCGGCAGTTCGTGCAGTCCATTATAACGGACATCAAAGCCCGGGGCATTGACGCAAGGCTCCTGATGCTCAAGTGCGACGGCTCGGTGCTGGGGATAAGGGACGCCCTGCAAAAGCCCATAGAGACCATCTTTTCCGGGCCCGCGGCAAGCCTTGTCGGGGCCTCCTACCTCTCAGGGCTTGAAAACTGCGCCGTGGTGGACGTGGGAGGAACAAGCACGGACATCTCCTCGATTTGCTCCGGCGTCCCGGACCTGAGCGATGAAGGAGCGGTTGTGGGCGGCTGGAAGACCCGGGTCAGGGCAATCCGCATGGAGACCACAGCCACGGGCGGGGACAGTCACGTCTGGGCATGCAACAGAGAACTTTTCATCGGCCCGAGAAGGGTCGTGCCTCTCTGTGTGGCAGCGGTGCAATATCCGGAATTCCTGAATACTCTCAAAAGGACGCCCATCCCCCCCAGAGAAGACCTCTGCGAGAACATCCAGCCTACAAAGTTTTTCGTGCGCTCGGGCTACCCTGCAGGCGAACTCAGTAAAGCCGAAGCCGAAATCCTGGACGCGATAGGAAGCGAACCCGTATCCGTCCCGGAAATCGCCCTCCTGATCAAAAAAGACCCTATGCCCCAGGTCTTCGACTCCCTCATCCAGAAGAGGCTTGTCCAGGCAATCGCCTTTACACCTACAGATGCCATGCACGTGCTCGGAGACTACACGGACTGGAACGAAGAAGCTTCCCGGGTAGGGGCCGAACGCCTTGCCCGCCTCATGCGCATGACCCCACACGAGTTCTGCAGCACAGTAAAACACAGGGTCGCACGGAATATGACCCTTCACCTGCTCTCCTATATCCTTGAAGGAGTCCCGAAAAGTTCCGTGGAAAAAATCCTTGACGGGGGCTTTCCCGCCCAGTTCAAACTTAATGTCCCGGTAGTCCTGCTCGGAGGCCCGGTCCGGGCGTTTAGGGAAGAAATGAAGGGGGTTGTAGACGCCGACATCCTTGTCCCCGAACACGCCGAAGTAGGAAACGCCGTGGGAGCTCTTGTTGGAAAGGGTATCAAAAGAGTGGAAATCCTGATCCGGCCCAAAAGCCTCACGGAACCTGACAGAAACTTCCTGGTCTTCTCCCCCACAGGCCGCCTGAAGTTCGAAAAGTACGTCGAAGCCCTGGATACCGCAACCGAACTCGGGAAAAAACTGGTCACAGACTACATGAAAGATTGCGGCCTGAGTGGAAAACAGGTTGAAATCTCCGTTGAGAAAAAGACAATGTCCCCCGACGGCTGGACCCATCCCCCGATGGAAACAAAGCTGCTGGTTGTGGGAGTGGGTGTGCGGGGAATCAACATATAAAAATACCCCATTGCCCCCACTTACTTTTTTCCAATCTGATTTTCCAATCTGATTTTCCAATCTGATTTTTCCACACCTGAAGTCTCTAATAATCAGGCCCCCGATAACCAAACATCTAATATTTCTCATTATTCAAACCTTTCACATCCATTACCCGCAGGGCTAGGAAAATATATAAGATAACACCGTTAACTAAATAGAAAGCAAAATATATCATTAGAGGAGAAATAAAAAATTAGAGGAGAAATAAAAAACTATGAAACTCCTTTTAATCGCAGACATCCATGCCAACTACGAAGCCCTGCAGACCGTCCTCAAAGTCCCCCACGACCGTGTCATCTGCCTCGGGGACATCGTGGACTACGGGCCTGACCCGGGCAAATGCATTGACCTCCTCCGGAAAGAAGAAATCCCTACAATCCGGGGCAACCACGACAATGCCGTTGCCTTCAAGATGGACTGCCAGTGCGGCTACAAGTACAAGCACCTCTCCATTGCGACCAGGGAATATACCTGGGAAGTCCTTGACGAGAGCCAGATGGAGTACCTGCAAAAGCTCCCTCTCGTCCTCAAGGAAGAGATCGACGGAAAGAAGCTCTTTTTAACCCATGCCAGCCCCCGTTCCATGTTTGAGTACATAAAACCCGATACCCCGGACGAAGAAATCCGGAAAATGATCGAGGAAGCAGCAGAACCGGTAGATGCCGACATCCTCATAATAGGCCACTCCCACACCCCCCTTAACCGAAGACTCGGGGACCTAACCATAATCAATCCGGGCTCCGTGGGCCAGCCAAGAGACGGGGACACCCGGGCGGGCTGTGCGGTCTTTGATACCGAAACAGGGGAATTAGAACTCCTGCGCCTCGAGTACGACATAGAAGCCGTTTGCGCAAAGATCGAAGAAAGGATGCCAAACGCAGACGAACTGACCGCAATCCTCAGGAGAGGAAGCTGAAAAAAAGCGGGAAAAGAAGTGTACAAGCTTTTCACAAGCTTTTTATTCCCCACTCATTTTTAAGACCACAAGGGGGAAAAGGCATTCACACTTCCCGAATCGCCCTGATAATTTTTTCAACATATTCGTTTTTTATGTCCGAAGGCCTGGTTTTTTCAATCCCGAGTTCCGTGACCATAAGGGAACAATCGGCCTGTAAGCCCGCTTCCTCGAGCTTTTTCGTGGCACAGCGGTCCTCACAGCCGTTCAGGGCAAGAACCCTGAAACCTTCGGAGAGCGCATCTTCGGCAGCATCAGCCCCTTTGTGTGCAGCTGCAGCCCTGTACACGTTAGGCCTCCTGAAAGCAAGAGTGCTGGCAGCCTGCATGGTGAGCTTTCCAGTATTTGAAAGGCCCGAACAGGCAAAAATAAGGGTTCCCCCGTTTCCCCTTGAAGGTGCATCATGTCCTTTCTCAGTTCCAGATTGAGCTTCAAGAGCATTTTTTTCCGCGGCTTCCATGATATTAAACCTCTGAAATAAGCTGTTTCAAAATGGATTGAAATAGTATATCCTCAAGAACTTATAACTTACTATTTTTTGCAGAAGCATGGAATTTCCAATTGTGACCTGCAAACCGGTCAGATGCTGTGGGAAAAGCAGGACCGAATCCGGAAAAGAAGCCGAAAAAAGGTGTTGAAAATAGGTGTTGAAAAACGTTTTTTAAAAGAGAACTGGAAGAAAGGCTGAAAAGCTCAGTCCAGGTCCAGTTCCGTGATCTCTACATTCAGGTTAGTGATCTCAACGGTTGCAACAGTGGCTTTTCCGGAAAGAACCCCACAGCATTCCCCGGGGTTAATTACAGGGGTCCCGTCAATCATTTTTACTCCGGGTTCATGGGTGTGCCCCCGTATAACCACATCAAAGACCTCACACTCGGCAATGGCTTTGACCAGGGTCTCATTTGTCCCGTGCAGGAGGGCGATATGAAGCCCATCAATGGTCAGATCTCCGAAATCCCCGCAGGAAACTGCATCAATTTCTTCGAGCCATTTCGTGAGGGTTACCCTGTCTCCGTCGTTGTTCCCGAAGACAAAATAGAGCTTCGGTTCCAGATCTTTAAAAGCCCTCACCGTGAAAGGAGAAACAATATCCCCTGCATGAAGTACTGCTTTTACCTGCTTTTTATTGAAATATTCCACCGCTTTCTGGATTGCTTTCAGGTTGTCATGTGAATCCGACATTATTCCGATCAAGCATTCCCACCTCCTACATAATATTAGACCTACTGGGATTTAAGAGATACCCTGAGTTCATGCCGTTAACAAGCTATTCAGGGCCATAGAGCCTTCCTTTAAGGACAATATCTTGCCCATACCTGAAATGAATCCACCGAAATGAATCACCTAAAATGAATCATCTAAAATGAATCACCTAAAATGAATCACCTAAAATGAATCACCTAAAATGAATCACCTAAAATGAATCACCTAAAATGAATCACCTAAAATGAATCCACCGAAACCAGGCCCAATTACAAAAACCACCGCTACAAAATTACGAAAAAGGAATCATTCTGAACCCATCCATGAATCTTCAAGCCATTAAGAACCCATCCATGAACCTTCAAGCCATTCAGAACCCATACATGAATCTTCAAGTTATTATGAAGCTATCAATGAACTTTCAAGCCATTCTGAAGCTATCCATGAATCTTCAAGCCATTAAGAACCCATACATGAACCTTCAAGCCATTAAGAACCCATAAATGAATCTTCAAGTCATTCAGAACCCATCCATGAACTTTCAAGTCATTCAGAACCCATAGTGACCCTCATTCAGAGGCCATTAATGAGCTACTCGGAGGCCTCTGCAGGAACAGCTATCTTTAAATAATAGATCTCAACACTACAGATATATTATCCAGAGAATATTTGTAGAATATCAGAATAGCATTTGAAGAGTATCAGAAGAACATTTAAAGAATATATACAGGGGACATATAGAATACTGAAATACGGCTCAAGAAGCATATTTTTACAATTGATTCAGTGATCACGGATGAAAGCGATACCCCTCCTCAGCAGCGGCCTGGATTCGGTTGCTGCCCTCTCGATTGCTGCGGAAAGCCTTGAAATTGACATGGCATTGACCTTTGACTACGGGCAGCGTTCCGCAGAGCAGGAAATCGAATACGCGCAAAAGGTCTGCGAACATTTCGGGATAGAGCAGCAGGTAATAAAACTGGACTGGCTTGCCGGGATCACCTCCAGCTCCCTGGTGAACAGGGATGCGGAAGTTCCGGAACTGTCCATTGAAGACATTTCTGGAAGCGCGCCTGCGGGAATTACAGAAGCATCTGCAAAGGCGGTCTGGGTCCCCAACAGGAACGGGGTCATGCTGAACATTGCGGCCAGTTTTGCCGAAAGTCGGGACTGCGAATACCTTATCGTGGGCTTTAACGGGGAAGAAGCCGGGACCTTCCCGGACAATTCCCTTGAATACGTCCGGGCCGTTGATGAATGCCTCTCCTACTCCACCCAGAACGGGGTAAAGGTGCTTGCCCCACTAATAGAGCTTGACAAGCCCGGAATCGTAAGAAAAGCCCTGGAAGCAAAAGCCCCCCTGGAATACAGCTGGAGCTGTTACCACGGTGGAAAAAAGCCCTGCGGCAGCTGTGAGAGCTGCAGGCGCAGGGAGCGGGCCTTCAGGGAAATCGGGGCAAAAGACCCGCTCCTAAAAAGAATGGGGCTTTAAAACCGGAACCCGAAAAACCGGGCCAAGAAAAACTCGCAGGAATTAATGGAGAATTCACAGGGATTTTCAGCATATTCAAGGAAAATTCACAGAATATTCGCGGAAAATTACAGAGAACTTACAGAATATTCACGGAGTATTATATGAAATCCATTATCCTATCCGAAAAGTTCGATTACGACGGGAGCCAGATCTCTTCCCTCTGGGCCTACAACAGCTTCGGGGTGCAGGAAGACTCCATCGTAGTTTTCAGGGGCTCCTGCGATGTCAAAATAGAGCACATGATCGACCTGGAAGACCGGCGGGCAAACGAGTCCATCTGGTCCGAAGACATGGTGAGCTTTATAATAGAACACTTCGACTCGACAGACCTGAAACTTATCTATGCGCGCCAGCGCCTTTTTACCGCAATCGTCAGGGAATACCTGGTTGAGCGCGGGATTGCAACCACAAGGGAAGGAGACGACCTTTTCCTGGAAGGGAAAAAACTGACCGTCTCAATTGCAAGCAGCTCCCCCGTGTCCCAGAAAATCCATTTCGGGATCAATGTTACCCACAACGTGTACGGCAACCTTGAAGAAGCCGGGATCAAAAAAGCCGAAGACATAGCCAGGCTCATGCAGGAGATAGGAGAATGCTACGTCCGGGAGTTTGAAGATATCGAAAAGGACCTCCGGAAATCCCGGCCTCTGGGAGTGGTTTAAGTGTACACATCAGAAATATCCGCTTCAGAAATTTCCCCTCCAGAGATACCCAGTTCAGGAAGATCCATTTCAGGAAGGTCAACCTCAGCAATCCCTGCATCAGGGCCAGGGCCAGCCACTGAGCTGCTGTCGCCCCTATGCAGGGAATCAGCCCCTATCAGGGAGATTTTTTGTTCAGTGCAGGGAGAAGGCCCATACGTGGGAGCCAGGCAGGCTTTTGTCCGCTTTTTCGGCTGCAACCTGAACTGCAAATACTGCGACACGGACTTTTCAAACCCCGGGACCTGCGATTATGAGAAGGGAGAAGGCAGCGGTAGCTTTGAGAAAGCCCAAAACCCCATCAGTGCCTTGCAGCTCAAAGACATGCTGCAGCCTTTCAAGAACCTGCACTCGGTCTCCCTGACAGGAGGGGAACCGCTCCTGCACACAGACTTCATTGAAGAGCTGGATAAGCTGGACTTATCTGCGCCCCTTTACCTGGAATCCAACATGACCCTTCCAGAGCAGGCCAGGAAGGTAAAGGATAGAGTCGCATACGTGGCGGGGGATTTCAAACTCCCTGAAGCCCTCGGCCTGGAAAATCCGGAAGCCAGGGAAACCAGGGAAGCCCATATTGAAAATACGATTGAATGTTTCAGGACTCTGAGAAAAAGCGAGACCAGGGACTGTTTTTGTAAGATAGTGGTAAGCAGGGATAGCGACCCTGCAAGCGTAGTTTCAGCGGTGGACGCAATCGCAGGGTATGTGTCCTGTGTAATCCTCCAGCCGGAAACAAGAATTGAAAGCCCGGAAGTCGGGATAAATACGCAGTCTTCAGTACGGACCCTTATAGAACTGCAAAGTATGCTGCTTGAAAAAATAGATACGCGCATCATACCTCAGACCCACAGAATGTGGGGGTGTTTATAATGACAAAAATGAGATTAGGAATTATTGATTACATTGACAGTGCCCACTACCTTCCGGGGCATGGCAAATGCGGAAGGGTGCACGGACACACCTACAAAATAGAGGTAGTTATAGAAGGGGAAGTCGGAGAAGGCGGGATGGTCATCGATTTCTACGACCTGAAAAAAGGTATAAAGGAAACCCTGCAGGAATATGACCACGTACTCCTCAACGACCTCATCGAGTTCCCGAGTTCCGAACACCTCTGCCAGAACATCCACGCCCGTCTCCACAAAAAGTTCGGTTTTCCCCTCAAGGTAAGGGTCTGGGAAGGAGAGGGGAAGTGGTGCGAGATGGACAACTTTTCGGATTGAGATCCACCTTTCTTTTTTATTTTTCAGGATTTCGATCGGAAAGGAAGGATTTTGTTCTACACGACCCCGAAATTGAAGTGAATTAGAATCTTGGAGTGAATTTAAATCCTGTATATTAATTATATATAAATGGAGTGATTTTATTACCAGGTGCTTTTTGCTCAAAATACATACAGGAAGTAAAAACAATTCCACAATATATATCAAGGGGCTGCATTATAATCTGCTAAGAGATTTTGAAATTTCCCAATAGGGGGTTTTACTTCAGCTTTAAACTCCGAACGGAGGAAACATATTGCCAGAAGACACCAATCCTGATACTGATACTAACAATACAATAATGGATGAAGAACTCCGGAGAAAGATCGCGGAACATCCCTGTTATGACAAGAAGGCACAACACAAGTACGGGCGAATCCACCTGGCCGTAGCCCCCAAATGCAACATCCAGTGTAACTTCTGCGTCCGGGAATTCGACTGTGTGAACGAGAGTCGGCCCGGAGTCACCAGCAAGGTCCTGAGCCCGGAAGAGGCCCTTGAAAAGACCAAGCTGGTGTTAAAAGAGTATCCCTTCATCAAAGTCGTGGCAGTCGCAGGACCAGGTGACCCTCTTGCCAATGACGAGACCTTCGAGGCCTTTGAGCTTATCAGGAAAGAGTTCCCTGACATTACTCTCTGCATGAGCACGAACGGGCTGATGCTCCCGGAAAAAATCCCGGATATGCTGAGAGTGGGCGTCTCCACTTTGACGGTGACGGTTAATGCCATCGATCCTGAAATCCAGGCGCAGATCGTGGACCACATCGTCTACCACGGAAAAGTCTACAAGGGCGTTGAAGCCGCAGAGATCCAGATCAAGAACCAGCTTGATGGCATAAAGGCGGCCGTTGAGGCAGGAATCGTATTAAAGGTCAACACTGTCCTGGTCCCCGGGGTCAACGACAAACATGTTGTCGAGATAGCAAAAAAACTCAACGAACTCGGGGTCTATATCATGAACATCATGCCCCTTATCTGCCAAGGTGCCTTTGCGGATAAGGAACCCCCCACCGCCGAAGAAAGAAAAGCCGCCCAGGCATCCTGCGAACCCTATGTAATGCAGATGCGCCACTGCAGGCAGTGCAGGGCTGACGCCTACGGGCTCCTTGCCCAGGACATGTCCCAGATGAGCGAAGAACGCAGGGAAGTCATAAAGATCCAGACCAAAGAAGAGATGGAAAAAGCAAGAGAGACCCTGGCCAAAAACGGCAAGGAAGAAAAAGACTGAGAAAATAAGATTGAAGATTTTAGACTGAAATCTGAAGTCTAAAATCTTCAATCCGAAGGTCTAAACAGACATTATTCAGATTAAGGAATCCTAATTTTTTACAGGTACATTTTTTTTGCCGGCTCAGCCTTTGACACCATTGAGCCGGAGAAATTCAACTTTTTTACAAAAGAAACTGCATAAGCAAGCGTTCTGAAAACCCGGCACCCGGCAAAAAGAGCCATAAGCATCTTATTTTAGATTTTCTGCCCCGACCCTTATTTCAGCAAAATTACCTGTGAAAGGATTGAGGCTGCTTTAAGTCAGAAACGGGCTTAAACCGGAAAAACCTTGAAGCCACAGAAAACGGATGCTTTATATATTATGCATAATTATGCACAATCGAGAAGAAAATACGCATTCTTTGCTATTCCCGGGTGCATCCGACCCCTCGCGCCGGGACCTTTAACTGCCGGAGGAAAAAACTTGTCCGAAAAAGAAAACGTCACTTTTGACAGAGAGCGTTATAGAATCATAGCCGAGCACCCCTGTTACAGCGAAAAGGCCAGGCACAGGTTTGGGAGAATGCACCTTGCCGTGGCCCCGAAGTGTAATATCCAGTGCAACTTCTGCGTCCGGGACTTTGCCTGCGTAAACGAAAACAGGCCGGGAGTGACCATGGAGGTCTTAACCCCAGCCGAAGCCCTTGAAAAAGTAAAGCAAGCCCTTTCCGATTACCCATTCATCAAAGTGATAGGCGTTGCAGGGCCTGGCGACCCGCTGGCAAACAAAGAGACTTTCGAAGCCCTCCGGCTTGTAAGGGAGGAGTTCCCGGACATTACGTTTTGCATGAGCACAAACGGACTCGTGCTTCCGGAAAAACTTCCGGAGCTTGTAAAGCTTGGAGTTGCGACCCTGACCGTGACCATCAACGCCGTCGACCCCGAAATCCAGGGGCAGATCTGTGACCATGTCAATTACCACGGCAAGACCTACAAAGGAGTCGAAGGGGCAAAAATCCAGATCAAAAACCAGCTTGAAGGTATCGAGGCCGCTGCAAAGGCAGGGCTTGTTGTCAAGGTTAATACCGTACTTGTGCCGGGGATCAACGACCAGCACATGGTGGAAATTGCAAAAACGATCCGGGAAAGGGAAGTGTACATAATGAATATCATGCCCCTGATCCCCCAGGGAGCTTTCGCCCACATAAGAGCCCCGACCCCGGAAGAGCGCCAGGCTGCCCAGGACGCCTGTGAACCCTATGTCAGGCAGATGCGCCACTGCAGGCAGTGCAGGGCTGATGCCTACGGCTACATTGACCAGGACATGACCCAGATGAGCGAGGAGCGCAGAAAGCTCATCAAAATCCAGACCGAGGCAGAGATGAAAAAACAGCCTCGATAAAAAGGTTAATAAAAGAGCGGAGTCAAAAAAACTCCGCTAAAGGGTTTTTAAAACAGTTTATAAATCTGCTTAAAAGGGTTTATTTTACTCAAAAGGTTTATTCGACTGTGATGGCGCCGTTCGGGCAGGCATCTTCGCATGCACCGCAGTCAAGGCACTCATCTTCATCTACAACTGCAAGGTCGTCTTTGAGTTCGATTGCAGCTGCAGGGCATTCGTCTACACATGCTCCGCACCCGGTGCAGGAGTCAGCATCGATTTTTGCTACCATTTTTTTCATTCCTCGCAAGATAGTGGGGTATTTATATATATTTGTAGTAATATAAAGCCGACATAAAGGATAGAATAATTTCATAAAAAGCTGTCGCTTCTACTCTATCAGCACAAGAAAGAAAAACAAATAAAGGATAACCGGAGTATCGTACTGGTTAAAAAATTGCGCAGATTTTCGCAAAGCAAAGCCCTTATCGGGTTTGCACCAAAACTTACCAGATAATTTTACAAATAATAAAAACAACAGGAAGCTTTTGATTGGATCTTGAAGAGCTTGCAGAAGGGATAAGGAATTTTGAAGGGGTCACCCGCAAAAAACAGATTGAAGACATAGTCTCGATCTTCGAGACCGTCCGCCCGGAGTATAAGGACGCTATTGTGGACTTCGGGGACGATGCGGCGGTAATCGACATAGGAGGGGATGACGTAATCCTCTTTGCAGCGGACGGGATCTGGGGAAGGCTGCTTGACGCAAGCCCCTGGTGGGCGGGCTACGGTGCCGTGGTCGTAAACGTTAATGACATCGCAGCCATGGGAGGAAGGCCCCTTGCCATGGTGGACATAGCTTCCTCAAAAAGCGATGCTTCCTGCAAGGAACTGATGGAAGGCCTGGCGGAAGGGATCAGGAAGTTCGGGGTTCCCGTCGTCGGAGGGCATGTGCACCCTGACACAAACTACACCTCCCTTTCCGTTGCAATCATCGGGATTGCGAAAAAGGACTGTATAATCCGCAGCGACACCGCAAAGCCCGGGGACCTTGTTATTGCCGCCTACGACATGGACGGGAAGATTGGCCCGAACTCCCCTTACAGCTGGGATACCACCTCCTACAAGGAACCGAAAATTGTCAGGGAGCGCTACCTGGTGACCCGGAAGATTGGGGAGCTTAAACTCGCAAGTGCAGGAAAAGATATCAGCAATCCTGGCCTCGTAGGCACCCTGGGCATGCTCTGCGAGACGAGCAGGGTCGGAGCCTCCATGGACCTGGAAAAAGTCCCGAGGCCCGAGGACGTGGACTTCACCCAGTGGTTAAAAGTGCACCCCGGAACAGGATACGTCTTCACCGCAGTGCCGGAAAAAGCAGAAGAGTGTGTAAAAGTCTTTGAAGAAGCGGGACTTACCGCCGCAGTAGTCGGAAAAATCGAAGAAGGGTCAAAACTCGATATATACGACAGCACAGGCAAAGTTACGGTTTTTGACTTTTCAAAGGACAGCATTACAGGCATCAGTACCGGATAAGCCGACGCTTCAGCCTGCTTTCAACTGCTTCCTTTTTCCCCTCCTGCGGCCTGACAATGAAACCTTACAAATAACGATAAAGACTGATCAGCATTTATCAGCATTTGCCAGCATTTATCAGGATCGGGGTTAATAAAAGTTTATTAGGCTTTATCGGGATTTTTCGAACCTGCCGAATCACCCGCAAGCCAGGAATTCATTTCCTCATAGAGGAATTTCTCCGCAGCCTGGACCTGTTCCAGAGAACCGCGCAAGACAAGGACTTCCCGCTCCTCACTGTTTGCAATTTTTACCTGCATCTTTCTGATGATAGGTTCAAGGTCGAATTCTTCCACAAGGTCGTAGATGATAGACAGCAAGGTGCCGGGGGGGATAACAAGGTCATAGAAACCCTCCAGTTCAACGTTTTCCCCCTCTTTTGCTTCTCTTTCCGCTTGTTTCTTTGCGATTAAATCGTCCAGGTTCAGTGTTTTGCTCATCTTAGGGTCACCTTCTCATTTGTTTTTCCTGTTACCCAGGTCAAAATAAACAGCAGTCTTTTTTCATAAATTACATTAATTAAATGAGTTAATGCAGTAATTATCAATTTTCTTTTTAGTATGAGTTTTATTGATGCTTTTGATCATATTTATGGTTGATTCCTGTATTCCTGTCAATTCCTCTTTATGACCACTAATCCACATAGTTATAAAGGTTAGCAAGCTTCCTTCCGGAAATAAACGACAGAGACAAAGAAGAAAAAAGCGGGTCTGAAAGGAAAACCGAATTTAAAGGTTGGAAAGGCAAGAAATACGGGAGAAAAGAACCTGAAATAACCTGTTCCGGGATTTGAAAACCCGGAACCTGATAAAAAGCCCTCTTTTGAGAGGGCATACCTGATAAAAAAACTCAGAAAAACAGTCCCTTTGTAAAAACATCTTTTTTACGTGATCTTTTCTCCGGCATTGGGGGGACTTAAGCTGTAAATTTCTTCTACGTGGAGGAGGGCCGCCCCTTTAGGCTTCAGGTTTGCCATTTTGGAGGCAACCCACCCGTTGATTTCATTCATGAGAGGGCCCTCGGTAACCAGTTCAATGCTCCCCTTTATTTGATAAGCTTTGGGGGGCAGGTAAGCCGTTACTGTTGCCTTTGGGTTTTCCTGAAGGTTTGCCAGGGTCTTTTTCCAGAACACGTTGGCCATAACCAGTGTTTCATCGTCCTGGGCTTTGACAAAACCCATCAGGCATACGTTCGGTACCCCGTTTTTATCAGCGGTCCCCAGGGAGGCAACCTGCTGGTTTACAAGCGCTTCTTTTACATCTGCTGGAAGTTTTACCATTATCCTATTCCCCTATTTGATTTGATTTTCGTTCAATTTCCAGGTCAACGGGTGCTATTTAAGCTGCACTCATTAGCTGTGCACCATATCTGTGCATCATACCTGTGTATCATACCTATGCACCCATTACATGTGCATCATTACCTGTGCATTAATTTATACATCCTGATCTTTTATGCAATTTACGCAACATAATATAGAGCAAGGGAATAAATGCCTGACGAAACTTGAAAAGGAAAAGGGCCTCTTAAAAAGCTAAAAAAGTCGGAAAAGGCCAAAAGGAGCCGGAAAAATGAAAAATGGACCTGGTAAAAAAGCCGGTAAGACCCGAAAAAAACCGAAAAAAGCCGAAAGATGCCGAAAAAAGCCTGAAAAAACATTATTTACCAGGTAGATTTTCAGGCCCGGCTGTACCGGTATTAAGGGGTTTCGCTCTAAGCAAACTTTATCTGAGATGAAAATCTCTTATAAGAGGATAGCCATGCAGCAGTACAAGTTAAAACGCGGCTTTAAGCCCGAAATCGAAAGAATTTACTCGGTAATGCAGGAATGCTTCCCGGGAGAAATTGTAAGGGAAGGAGATGTCCTTGAGACAGCTTATGGGGCAATGGCAAAGATCACGGTCTCGATCGAGAATAAGAAACTTGTCGTTGATACTGTTTCCAACCCCTCGATGATGGACGATGAGACTATCCTGCAGACGAACAGGTATTTCCGGGACTTCCTCTACAAGGCTACCGGCTACACGGGAAAAGAACGCCTCAAGCAGGCAAAAAAAGAAGTCAGTGGCAAATAAACCGCCGGACACGAATAAGCTATTTTATAATTTCCGGCACCTGAAAGCCCCTAGCCCGAGGTATCTTCTTTGAACACCGATTTTCTGGAAAAACTAAAGAGCCTGGAGATTCCCACCTGCCTCCGGGTCTGCTGCGGGACAGACGGCTCTGTCACCTTTCTCCTTGAGATAATGACCCGCCAGCCCGTGGAAGTCAGGACCGAGTCCCAGCACATAATCAAGGCTGACAGAGAAATGGCTGCCCTCCTTGGAGTAGAAGAAGGAAGCGAGGTAAATGACAGGAAGGTAAGGCTCTATGCAGGCGGCACGGTCTTTGTCCATGCAAGGTCCCTTTCCCCTCTTGAGCGCATGCCAGGGACCATGCGAGAGCAGCTCATGAGTGCCGACATTCCCATAGGCAGGATCCTGCGCAGCCACGCCCTTGAGACCCGCCGCGACATGGCAGAACTTGAAATCCTGGAAAGCGAACCCACTTTCGACGGCATCCCGGTCCTTTCCCGCACCTATAAAATCGTCCACGACAACCATGTCCTCATGTGGATCAACGAACGCTTCCCCATAGATGAGCGCTGGAAACTCTGAAAACCGGCCAACTCAAAAATAAATATCAAAAAGACAGGCATATTTACCCCGCCAGTCTTTCAAGTTTTTTTACGAACCGAACGAGATTTTAAAACAGTAAAGAGATTTTTGCGCCATAGAAACAATTCCAGTCGAAACCTTTATATCTCTGCTGTGATATTTTGGTGATGCTCTTATAGCAACAGTGCCTTGGTGGCTTAGGGGTATAGCGCGTCCTTGGTAAGGACGAGGTCGCGGGTTCAAATCCCGCCCGAGGCTTAAATCAGTTCAAAGCCTTCATTCATTAGAAGGCTTTGACAAATAAAAAATAACCTTTTTTTTCAAAGTTCTATTATTCCTGTACATTCTTATTTTGACAAAATCAAATTTCTTAGCAAAAGCTTTCTTCCCCTTTATCAGCAACAAAATACAGCCATTCAAGCTGTCTCAAAACCATTTTGAATTCTACAATTGGGTAATATCCATTTCCATTTCAATTTTTATTCAAAAAAAGATCAGTTTTCATTGATCAACGTACCATACTTGCCTTTCTTGCAGTAATTCCCCCTTTATTCCTACATTCATTTCCTCTCCCGGTTATCATATTCAGTATTTCCTTCAGGCTTTTTCCTTCTCTTTTCATGAAATCTGCTATTTTCTTTATGTTGTGTACAGTACACATCATAAGAAACTCAATTTTTGTCTTCCTTTTCCCTCTCAAAAGAAATTCCCTGAATCCTCTATCCTGTTTCATCTGGCCAAACACAGGTTCTACAGTACACATTCTTTTCTGATACTGTTCCGTTCCTTCTTCTGTATTCAGTTTAGCCCTCATATTCTCCATGAGGTACTCCCTTGGATCTCTTGATATTGTCCTGTTTTCACTCTCAGTACATGCATTTTTTAACACACACAAAGAACAATACTTGCAGACATAATACCGTAAATCTGGCTCATCATTCCTTTTTTGGATTCTTGTAAATGGGATTTCAAAAGCAGCAGGGCAATAATAACAGTCCTTTTCCGGATCATATTTAAAGAGAGATTTTCTGAACTTCTTTGTTTTTCCCCTTTTCTCTACTTCATAAAAGTTATCAGGAATATAAGCATCAATTTCTTGATCGAGTAAAAATTTCACATTATCATATGAAAAATAACCTGCATCTGCCAGCACTATTGTCGGCTTGTATCCCAGTGTTTCCTTTACATTTTCTATCATTGGTACAACTTGATGCAAGTCATTTTCTTCATCGACAACGTCTGATGCAACGATTATTTGTTCCTTTTCATCAACAGCAACCTGACAATTATAGGAAGGTTTCTTGCTTCCATCTTTATGCTTCATAATTTTAGCATCGTTGTCTGTGATGTTTACTTTTTTTAACTTTTCTTCGTCAATTTTTTTCATAGCAGCTTTGATTTTCTCTACTCTTTTCTGCTTGTTAACCAGTTCTTCTGGCACCTGGTACGGTGTCGAATCACCATAAATTTCGTCTTCCTGTTTATCGATCTCAATGCTTTCTTTGAGTATCTTATCGATCTCTTTTTTGAGAGCGTCGGAACTTTTACTTTGTCTTGGTGAAGCGTTTGCCTTAACCTTTGTTCCATCGATCGAAATACTGGAACCAATCATATCCATTTCCTTACAAAACGTGACAACCTGTGAAAATATTTCTTTAATAGAGTCAAGATGAGTTGAACGGAATCGACAAATAGTGCGGAAATCAGGTTTTTGCATAGCTGCAAGGTACATAAAAGCAGTATCAGTTTGTGTCATTTGCTCTATCTTGCGTGAACTTCTAATGTTTATAAGGTACCCGTAGAGTAAGATTTTTAAAAGAAATCTTGGGTGATAGGCAGGACAACCTTCCTCAGAGTAAGTGGACTCAATATCACTGATATCAACGAGATCTATGAGGTCGTTTAACACTCTGGCAATATGGTTTTCAGGAACAAACTCTTCCAGGCTTAATGGAAGTAAAAATTGCTGCTTTTGATCGTACTTTTTGAACATGGTGAAACACTGGAATTAATTTTCTCAAATAGTGTACTTAGATGTAATACATATTTTTAAAAAGATAAATATTCCTAATATTTCTTACCCAAATGTACGATCAAGCATAGTTTTGAGACAGCCTGCATTTCCCCTTTTTCCCCTTTCTCCTTTTCGACATCATGTTCCTTTCTCCCTCCCCCCGAACCCGCCCTCTAAGCCTCTGAACCCTTCGACCTAACTCGCCCGAAACTCCGGGACCAGGCCTTTGTACCTCCCGGAAAAGCTCAGCCCCTCCGATCTGGCGGCTGCCTGGCTCCTAGCCCCTGAGAGCATAAATTAAGGGAGCATGAAGAAAAACAACTATAAGCACCCATTCAAAAAAAGCGAATGTAGGGTAAATCTGAAGGCCGTTTTTAAGATGGGAGGCAGCCAAGTCGGGCAGTTCCTGGAGAAGCTCAAGGACTTCGGGCTGGTCGTATAACTTGAGGTAGCTTATTTTCACGATTTTCCTTCTCCATTTTAAATTGTTTATATATTTGGTGCAGCCAATGAAAACCTATGAATATAAACACAATTGTAAAAAAGATAGTAGTGATTTTTCGTGTGCTTAAATTGAGATACCATGATTCGTATGCACAGAGAAAATATAAACTGCCAAAAATAAAATCTGCTGTAATCCAATGAGGTCTATATACAGTTCTCTTATTATTCTTTTCCAAGTAGTTTTCCCAACCGAGGTCTCCAAAAACAGGGTCATAGACACATTTATCGAGGTTACTGTTTAGCCTGTAAATAGAATTTTCGATCTTTCGGATATACTCACTAGCGTTCAAGATTGCAGCAGTTTCCGCTTTATAACGATACGCGTTTGCGACTATCAGAAAAGGCAAGACAAAAAATAATTCATTAACTTCATATTTAAAAACAAATCCTAAAATAATAGTAATCCCACCAACACCAAGGGAAAGAGTCTTGAAATTTTTTCCCATTTTATCTAAGATCTCTTCTCTTAGACTTTTGTATTCTTCAAGTAAAAAATCTTCTTGAAACATATTTCCCCTCGTTTATATATTTACATTGATTTGATAGACTAAGTGGTATATTCAGTTACACATGATGTTTACAAAGAATAAAATATTTTAGAACTTGTAAGTCATCAATTTGGATTTCCTTGATGTTTACATGTTCGGACTTGTACCCATTTGTATTCGGTCAATACGAAAGATTGCAGCAGTAGCTCTCCAGAACATGTTTTCCCAGGATCTGTAAATCTTAACCTCAAATAACCTTCCGGCCCTTCTCCCCTTTCTCCCCCCTTCTCCTTTTTGTTACCCTTGCTCCTCTCTCCCTCTACCTTTTCTTTTCTCGAACCCGTCCTCTAAGCCCCTGAAACTTTCGACTTAACGAGCCACCGCAATAGCTCAAGCAGCCGGAGTTTGAAAAATTCTGGAATTTCGGGAAGTTTGTTATATATTTGGAATAGAAGATATTTTGCCGAAACAAGGTAAAATAAGGAAAACAAAATCAAGATCATAGAATCGGAGGAATTTTTATGAAACACTCGAAATTCGTATTATCCTTTCTTTTAATACTTATGATGATTTTCGGAGGAATCCTTGTCATCTTTACCGCTTATTCCTCTAACGGAGGAAGCTTTATCACCTGTTATTCATCCAACTATACATCAGAAGTATATACTGAATTCGAGGAAAGAAACCTGACCGGGAATGTGTTTCTGGAAGAGGTCAGAGCTTTTGATGACCACCTTGCCTTCTTATTTATCCCTGAAGACCAAAATGAAACCGCCAATTACTACTTTAGCTTCGAAATCAAAGAAAACGGGACCACTCTGGAAAGTGCTGAGAAAATCCATTACGAGGAAGTTTCAACCCGCACCCCAATTATAATGAGGGTCCCGAAAAATCCAGATACCAGCTATGAAATCGAAGCCCTGATCGAAGACGAAGATGGAGTTGAAGTGCACAAAAGCAAAACCCGGATAGGGCCCCAAAATCAAGAACCTTGAATTATAAAATAGGACCCGCTCCAACAATAAAGAAGGGTATGAAGAACCCTTCGACCTAACCCGCCCGAAGCTCTGGACACGACCGGGCCTTACCTGTCCTGATTTCTGCCATGGGATTGATTGAAGGCAGAGCATGAACAGGGTTTAGAGGCACGGCTTTCCATTCAGTCTTTTTCCAGTTCCTCTTCAAGGTTCATGAACTCATCATAACATCTGATACAGATGTATTTATCCTCAGGACATTCTTCTTCAGAGTCCACCTTCGGGCCCCCGGGTTTTGTGGTTCCGAACTTCAATATATAGAAGTGCTCTCCCAATTCGACTGGCTGCCCACATCTCGAACATAAGAAGGGCGGATTCTCAATCGAATCAGCTGCACATTCCATGCATATCAGATCGGACTTATCCCCGTGAACGTCCTTGAATTTTACTGGTTTCATTTCCTGGCTGGTATCGACGACCATTACGTCTTCCAGCAGTTCCCGCCCACATATATTGCAAAACTCTTTCTTTTTGTCGCTCCCCTTCATTATGTTACCCCTATTCCAGAGAATTTTTCATAAAATCCAGTATCAAACCCGAAAGAGGTTTTATTGTTTCCCCGTTTTTACTCCGTTTTATTCCCCCTCTTCGGATCCGGGCTAATTTATATCAAATAGGATATTTAAAAATATGGGTATATTAATCTGTTGTCACTTGATTCAGTATTTTCCAAACCCGGGTTTTCCTTTTCATCCCCGGAAATTTTGCACAAAAATTTTACAGAAAGGTTTGAGTATTGAAAAAAGACGGCTTAAACACCAGGTTCTGTGATTTTGCCAGCAAAACCACTTCTTTGCGGCTCCGGATCGTAGCATGTCCCTGGTAAGGATGAGGTAGCGGGTCCAAATCCCACCCGGGGCTTTTTACTTTTTTTATTTTTCTTTTATATACTCAGGTTCAAAGCCTATTTTTCTCAGGAGTATCCCCTCCATTTTATAGTATCAAAGGGGATACAACCATGATTTTTGCAATAACATCTCTTCGGTTTACGGATGGAGCAGTTCATTACACTTCGGACAATTGGGTTCTTTACCACTCCATTTTATATCCAGAAGGGGGATAAACCCATGATCCTTACAATAGTATTTGTTTGGATTTGAACTTACATCTCCGGAGAGGACCTCTGCCCCACATCCCGTTAAAATATGAATTGTTTCATCAGGTGAATCTAATTCATTTTTACTATCCAATACATTTTTATAAATTTTCATTTCAGAGTCCATTGGAAAGATATCCGAAATTTCGTAAAGTCCATATTTAAGTTCATCTAACGCTTCATCATATTTTCCAAGTTTGCATAGGGATAGAGCCTTAAATTTCAACGCGTACTTATAAGACATCCAGTTATTTTTTTTCCATACATACGCTTTATTTATGGAAGTATCGAATGGCATGCGATCCAGAACATCATCAAAAACATCTATTGCACTACCAGCTTTTCCAATTTTGTAAAGAACCATACCTTTAATTAGCCAGCATTCAGTAAACTTTGGATCTTTATCAATTTCTTTGTTAAGAAAAGATAGCATTTCATCAATAGTATGAGAACTCTCGTTTTCCAGCGGATAATTCTCATTTAACATTAAAGACTCGATTAAGCCAATTACTTTATTAGGATCATTTTTTTCTTCTGTTACCCCTAATTCAGTTCCCGATGATTCAGCAGATTCGTTTTTATGTGCCAAGTTATTCTCTGATTGGCCAGGTTTATAATCGTCATATTTTTCAGTCATAAAATCAGAACCTTATAGATTGATACATTAGAAGTCATTTTTTCATCCAGTTTATGCGATTGATATATTAAAACTCCTAAATGATAAGGGATTGCACAGTTTCCACTTAAAACAAATAATTCACCATTCTTTTTCAGCTTTACTTTTGGATTTAACCTCTCACTTCATACTTTAATCCCCCATGCTCTCCACAGAAATTAAAATGTATCTTAGAACTTCACCTTAAAACCCATGTTGTAATCCTGCCTGAAATTCTCAATTCACAACCTTAACCTTCAGACCATAGAAATCATACTATTCATCCGGATAAAATGCTGGTAGATTGTGGTTTTATATCTCGTTTTAGTATATGATTAATAATATCTTAATATTCGTATATAATTCGGCCCGAACACAAATGCATTGCTAAAAACCTTTTTGTAAACCTATTCACAACTGCAAAGATTAAACGAAGCTCTGGGACCAGGCTTTTGTAGCTTCTGGAGAAGCTCAGTCCCTCCGATCTGCCTGCTGCTTGGCTCCTGAAAGTCCCTGAGAGCCTGGACTGAGTGAGCATTTGTGGATTTACAGAAATGGTATATAGACCTATTTTCTTGGAAATAGATGAAACTGCAAAAAAGATTGATTAAAAGAGAAAGAGAAAGAAAAAGTTAAAGTTTCAACATTCCTTTCTCTCTAAGATAGTTTCCGGGACCAGATGTGCTGAAAGCAGTTGTTAAAATGAGTTCTAAAGGTTCTAATATTGATATTCCATTTTCAAAGCAATCTGCTAACAGTTTTAATCCGTCTTCAATTTTTTCAAAATGAAGCGGTTCAATTTCAACTGTTGTGTCACCACTTTTTAGTTTCTGAAACCGATCGATCAATGCACCATAACTATTGTTTAATACAAACTCTGCTAATAAGAAATCAGGAGAAAATTCAAATCTGTATGTGCGGCCCATAATTCCGTAAGCTGCAGAAAATAAATAGATTTTTCTCTCGATGTTTTCTTCTTTTTTCATTGATGTTTCAATTAGTCTTAATTCTTTAATAATCTCCTTTACAAAGAATCTTTTTTGTGTCATTACGTTGCCCCCGATGGACTATAACTTGATCTGGGTTCGCTACAACGGAAGTCATCTGGAAGATTAAAAGAAGTATCACACCATAATGGCTTGTGAATTTCAGTTGAAAAAGAATCTGACCAGTTAGACATTTCAAAGTTCCTATTTAAAGAAATTTTTGTAGCAGATGTTTCAACGGAAAAACTTTTGCTCTCAATGTATTCATGGATTTCATATAGCACATCATCCCCAAGCATTTTTTCAATTAATAGATTGTTAAGCTGCTGAATGTTTTTAATAATTGGAGATTCATGATTCATGCTATAATATGTTAAATTTCCTGCTCTCTTTGATTTAATCAGACCCCATTCTAAAAATTTTTTGATTGATTTTATGACTGAGGGTCTGGACACGCCGACCTCCTCGGCAAGTTCAGTCACATTGAATTCTATCCCTTCTAGAGGCAATAGAAATTCAATTATTCTCAACTCACAGTTATTTCCCAATAAGCCTTCGAAAGGTTTCATGAGATCCCACATCTCCGATAAATTATCAATATTTATGTGTAAAGGAAATAGAACTCATACACTTGAAGAACAAAACCAAGTACATGTGACTCGTCAAAATTATTGGATTTACACATATACTTCATTTCCACTTTTGGTTTTTAGTTCACTGCGTAAGTCCAAGTAAGAATCAAGTGTACATATGCATACAGGTATATACATTTACATCTAGCATTACTAGTATAAAACAGTTTGCAGATTATTTTTTACACAGGTGTAAAAAATAGTTTACAGCTTTCTAATCTTACCTTTTGTAACCGAAAATCCATGCGAGTCTAAAGCATAGATAGCTTTTGGAATATCCGATATGAAATATTTTATATCCTTTTTCTTAATTTGAGTAATGTATCCATGACTTATAAGTTCCTTAATAACATCTTCGTATTTTGCGGATATTTTTTTTGTAAGAATTTTATCTAGTTTTTTAGAATTATATCCTCTATTGTCCCTAAAACATCTGTTCGAATATAGAATATTTAGAACAAGGAGTGCATCAAAGGAAAGACTACAAGACATAATGACAATAGGTAAAATCATCTTCATATATAAATGTACTCAGTTAGAAGGAGAAGATCCCTGAGAAGCTCAAGCCCTCCGATCTGGCTGCTGCCTTTCTCCCGAAAGCCCCTGAGAGCCTGGACTGAGGGAGCATGAAGAAACACACGCACCAATTCAAGAAAAGAGAATGTAGGGCAAATATGAAGGCCGGATTTTTAGGAAGGGAGGGAGCCAGACTGGACATCATGAAGAGAAGCTCAGTGCACCGGGAAGGGAGGGTATAAACAAATGGAAAAAGTTTATTTTGTATTAAAACGAAGAATATCAAGAAAAGGATTATAATTGGGGGTGAGAGGATATTCATGAGTGCGATTCCAGAATTTGAAGATAATGGAAACTTACCACTAGGATTCATAAAACCAAAATTAACAGAATTTCAGATGTGTTTTGTGAATGGTTTTCCGGAATCGGTTACTCGAGAAAAAATCTTTGATGGGTATATTAGATATTGTTCTTTACTTATACCTCTCAATATAGCTACTCTACAATGGGTAAACGGAAGTTATACAACACATAAGATAGATCCCAATGACATTGATTTTGTAACTCACATCAGTGGTATTGAACTAGATGAATCTTATGAAGAAATAAAGGAAGATTTTAACAAAATTATCGATAAAGAATGGGCAAAATCTGAATGTAAATGTGATGTCTACTTTATTATTATATACCCACCCGAACTCTCTGAATTGTACGAGGATATGATAAAAAACATAGAGTATTGGTCAAAATGGTTTACTCATGACCGGAAAAATAATCCAAAGGGCATAATTGAGTTTGATTTATCAGATAGTTCTTTCGATATAGATAGTGTTGGAGGTATAGGGAGTGATTGAAAAAGTTAGGCGCCCCTCTATAATACAAGAAGAACTTTCTGAACTCAATGAGTTAATTGTAAATAAAGAACAATTGGTTGAGAAATACCCGGATAAATTTTCTTTAAAAATTGGGCTTTACAGCTTAAAGGAGAGAGAAGAATATTTGCTGAAGGAGTTAGAAAAAGCTTATGAAAGACTTAACATAGATACTTTTGATTTTGTTTTTGACGGAGAAATAGTTCAAAAACATCGGATATCATTATCATTTTTTGGAAAGTTTACCTCTGCTTTACAAGAAGTTGTGACCTCAATTTCTCAATCTATGATAGACAAACCTACCGCAAAAGGGGCGATACCAAAAGAGATCTGCGCTTGGTCTCAATTAGATTTAATAGCAACTGCCCCTGGATCTTTTAGGATGATTTTGGCAAGTCATCAACCCCACCTCGAAAATTCTATTCAAAAAAAAGCTTTCTGCTGTTTAAATGAATTAACTGACTGTGAAGATGACAAGGAAGCCATAAAGGCAATTAGTAAAGAGATTGGGATACGATCAATGAAAAAATATCAAAATTTAGTAGAGATCATTTATAAAAATAATGCAACTATAAAAATGTATGACAAGATTGTACCAGAAGGATTTCATACTAAAGAGATTACTAGTCCTTTAGCTAAAAGAATATACGACGCCATAAGTGATGTTGCTGAAATGCCTGATGAAACAGTAACATATTATGGAAAGCTAACTGGGGTAAATGTACGTTCATTTAGCTTTGAATTTGTGATTGAAGATACGAATGAAATAATAACCGGCAGTTTTGGAAGTTCATTGGCGGAGGAAGTAAAAAGGCATCTTGATTCCATTGCCACCATCGAATTTAATGTATCTACAGTTTTTGAAGACATCATCGAAGAAGAGAAAAAAAAATGGACAATTGTAAATTTTGTGAATTAAACTCTAAGGTCATCCTCCCTTTCTCCCACTTCTCCTCATGTCTCCTTTTCGTCCCCCTCACTCCTTTATTCCTCTTCCCTAACCCATCCTCTAAGCCCCTGAATCCTTCGACCTATAAACCGGTTTGTAAACCGATCCGCAGATGCAAGGAACACACGAAGCTCCAGATTCCTCAGGCATACTGGTGAGGAGATTTATAACAAAGCCTGAACAATCCTAAACTTCCCCCTTCTTGGTGTGGAATGCATCCCTGTAGAAGGTTTTACAGATTCATTGCTTCTAAACACAAGTAAAAAACTAATGTCAATCGAGATGAAGGTCGGACAAACAACCCTATTTTCTATATTCTCCTTTATTCGTATGCCGACTTGAGAAGTACGGAGTTACCAGAGAATTTAAGAAATATCTAGTAGAAGTTCATGAGGGAATTATAAATAATGACAAACTATTGGCTGAGAATTAAAAATTATTGGAAGAAACTAAAAAGAGTCAAAAGTAATAAGCACATAAGATAAAGCAATTATCCTAAAAAAGGTGATAAGGGCGGATATTATGTGAATACCAAAAGTTAGAATTTCTGGCAATTGCCAGATTACCAGAAATTCTATACAACTAAAACAGCATGTAGCTGTAGTAGCTATATTGTTCTTTAATTTCCATATTTCCGTATATATTCAAAAGTATAAAAGGTTGTGCAAAATAAATATATTAATTAAGATTTTAAATTGGGTGTTTGAAAAGTGTTAATAATGGCATGTTGTAAAAGTTACAATAGATCTAAATATCCGAGAATCCTTTCCGATTTTGTACATTACATTTTGCATAAATTAATTAGGTCTCAGCACTTTTCGGATAGGCTTTAATATAAAATTCAAACTAAAGAGCGATGATATATATTAAAGTTTTAATTTAATTTTGGAAAAATTAATGTTTAAAAAATAAAGCAGTTAATACATAACAAACTTATTAATATAATTTTAAAACTAAAGGTTAAATAATAATAAACACATAAGATAAACTAAAAAAGATGGAAAGGGTGGACGCTATGTAAATACCAAAAGTCAGAATTTCTGATAATTGCCAGATTACCAGAAATTCTATACAACTAAAACAGCATGTAGCTGTAGTGGCTATATTGTTCTTTAATATCCGTATGCTTGTTAGTCACTTAACAATATAAGAAAGCTTTGCGCTGTTTTTTATGGGTCGAAAATAATTGCTTGGTTAGAAAGTAACCAGGCTAAAGATAGAAGCATCAAGAATGAATTTGATTTTCAACAGCAAATGTTTCTAAATCGCATACATGTTACTTTGATTTAGGAAATGAATGTAATTGCCCACTCGAAACAGCGAAGAGCCCATAAAAATCATTCCAACTGATATAATATCCAAATTATGAAATGATATAGTATATTAGTCAAAGAATGATTAAGTTTCCTATTCCCACATGCTGTTTTTGTACCCGTATAGTTGAAAAATGCATATCTTTGGAAAAGGAATTTTTATAGGAGGTTTATGCATGATCTCAAAACAGCAGAAATTATACGTATTAAATTCTTTGATACTGGTTGTGATGATTAAAGACTCTATCATTGTTGATATTGACTTCAACTTGGTCTTTCCGATTATAGGATAACGACAAGTAAACTAAAATATTAAATTATGCAATTCCTTCACACATGTCCAGAATGCTGTACATAAGAGATGCTGCACATCCTGGGCATACTCATTTTATGAAATATTTTTAAATAGTCGTCAATTCGTAGAGCAAATAGAAGGATTCTGGATTCCAACATTTAGCTCTAAAATTCCCATTAATCACTTAAAAAAATCATAAATCAGTTAGAGGGATTCTTTAATTCTTTATGCTAAAAAAGAAGGCCTTTTTTCTTGCTGGATCCTCATCTCCTTGAGACCCGACCTGAATCGGAGCCTGAAAACCCATTTCATTTTCCTTGTTGCCATTTTCCTCTGTCCACTTCCCGGTCTGCGTTTGTCAGTAACTTACTCTTTTTAGCGTGAAAGTCCGTGATGAACAGATTCATCACGGATTCTCCCCATTATTATTTCCCATCATTGTGATTATTCAGATGATTATTGTTATACGCACATCAACCGAGATTTGAACATCACCTATATCATGAAAATTAAATCCAAAACGCCCCTCTCCCCTTTCTCCATCCTTCTCCTTTTCGTCCCCCCTCACTCCCCTCTCCTTCCCTTTTTCTTTTCCCGAACCCGTCCTCAACCCCCTGAACCCTTCGACCTAACCCGCCCGAAGGTCCTGGGACCAGGCTTTTGTAGCTCCCGAAGAACACCGCGCCGTTGACCGGGGGAGAAACTGTTCTAAAAACCCGAATCGCTAATCCATATATCCCCAAATCGAGATATTTACCATGCAATATAATATTAATCAAATGTTTTTAGTCTACTGATATATTTGAATATTAAAAAAAGTAAATATTATTAAAAATCAATTATATAATAGTAAGTTCATGCGAACCTGAAAAACGGAAAAGTAAACTTAAAATAGCAACCCCAAAATGATATAACCCCTTTAATTGAGAGGAAATCCTGACCTCTCAATTCAACTCTTATCCAACTATTCTTAACTTTTTTTGACTCTGATGCAAGGACATTTAAAACGCCGAATTTCGGAGCAAAAAACAAAATTCGAAAACTCGGCCCTCCGGCTAAAAGCAAAGCTAAAAAAACTGAAATTCACACTACATTCGAAAAAATCAAAAAATATTGAAAACGAGCCAAAAATGAAGAAATTGAAACATTTTCGGCTGCTCAGACGGTGACTTCTTTTTTAATGATGTATGCAACCATTTCGGGGTTAAGCTTTCTTGCCCTTGAAACTTTTTCTTCTATAGCTTCGGCAGATTCGCCTTCCATTTTCAGTTCTTTTATTTCCTCAATGACCGATGGAGGTATGCTGTAATACTCGTTTATGTCTTTCCGGTGTCCCCAGACATCTCCTTCAATGAGCTGGATACGCTGCATTTCAAGGAACATTTCGATGGACGTTGAAACAGTCCGTCGGTATGATTTGGGGAGCTGTATTACCTCAATCTTCGGGCAGGTTTCGACCAGCGAAAGGATATCCTTATTCGAAGGCCTGAAAGCCATGTGCACTATTCGCTCATTTGGATTCAATGAAAAGATTTCATCTCTTGAACTCACAACCCTTATTTTCAAATTAATTCCTCCCGTTCTATCCCCGTTTTTTTATTTAATGTCTATATATTCAGTATTAAATATTTTTCCTCTGGAGGCGGATTTATTTTGTAAGTTAGAGTTTTCCGCCCTGTATTCCACATCCATAGGGGTAACACCGAATATTTAAAAATCAGGACAGGAAGCCGCATTTTACCATGTTACAATGCAATACCGGATGAAGGGCCTGAAACATATAAAAAGAGAAATTCACCAAAATCCGGATTTTATAGAAATATTTTTTGATTTTGCCACGGGTTAGGGCATTTTCGAGACTTCCCAAAGGGACCTGCCCTGACCCCAGAAGGACGCACACAAACCTGTAAGGGATATGCAGCGGGTTTTCACCATTTTTGATGAAACTTTCATTGCACATGTCCGGATTATTCCTTCCAAATTGCCAGCTAAAATTTTAGCAAAATAATTCTTCATGAATTGCAAGATATTTTTCAGAACTTGGACATAATAATTCAGAATCAGGACTTCTTGTTTCAGAACCCGGTTTTCATATAGCAGACAGGTAAGGAAGCAAAGTCCTACTAAAAGGTACTAAAAACAGGTTGCAGCCTTCGAATCAGAGTGGAAGCCTGAAAAAAAAATATCATAAGCAAGAATCAATGCAAAAAATAAAAAATTCCACAACTCAGAAAAAAATCAAGAAAAATAAAGTGGTGCCTTTTCGGAAGAGCGAAAGTAGAAACGTCTCTTCCGATAGAAACACATGAAAATCAGCTTTTTACCAATTGGTTTCAAGCCAAATAGTGTGGTTCAAACAGAATCCCGGGTTTCAAGAAAGTTTTGGCACCACAAGCACGCAGACCCCGTACAGGAGCAGCAAAAGCAAGACCTGAATAAAAACCACATCCAGGTAGTAAGACTTGGACTGGCTTCCGCTAACCTGAGAATCTCCTTCAACCTGAGTTTTCATTCTTTTCTTATCTTTATTGGCTGCAACCTGACTTTTCATTCCTTCTCCCATGCAATTACCCCCTTCATAGGACATCATATTCTCTGACTTCATATTCCCCATATTTTTAGTAATTTTATTTTTTTAGTAATTTTATTTTTTTAGTAATCTATTTTTTTAGTAATCTATTTTTTACATCTTCTTTGGCCTGATGATCCTTTTTAACATGAATTTCCATTCCTTCTTATACTCATCCAGCTTTAGTTTTCAGAATTCTATTTGGTTATTGCCTTTCATTTTGAGGCAAAAAATTCCAGATTTTAAAGCTGGGCAAGTATAGATCATATCGGAACTATTGTTGGCACAATATACATGTAGACAATATACAGGATCACCACGAACATCACATGCATAAAAACCAGATCCACGACCCAGCTTTTTACCCTTAACTTCGCCAAAATACCCCCCCATTGAATTTCCCTATAATTTATCCGGCCCGCTTTCCGACAACAGGCTTCCAGATCCCAAAAACAGTTTTTGGCGTATCTTAAGGACGATGAACACACAAAGAACGTACAGGACCATCAGAAGCACAATTTGCGTAAAAATTACTGCGTAAGAATTGCATCCAGATAGTAAGATTTGGACCCCCTCTTTTCCAAATAGTTCCCCCTGAACTGATCAGTTTGAATTAATGTCAATTTGCAGTTATAATTTTGATTTAAATTTAAATACATTTATTTATTCTGTTTTTAAATAATACGTCAAATTCTTCCCAAATAATTTCCCCCACATTAACCGTTAAGATCTTGTTGAGATTGAAAACTTCCGGACCAATACGGGATCATTAGAACGCAACGTTCCCGAAAACCACAACTCAACACCAGGATGCAGTTCCGGATCATTTAAAATAAATATCCCCACGGTGGTACCGGTTCTTTTCAAATAAATACTCCCATTTATTTAGTTAAAGCACATCTTATATTAATTTAACTATAAAAAAAATTTATTTAAAATGATAGGTATAAATTTATTTTAGTGGTAAAAATTTTGAAGACAAAAACAGCCTCATACGCATTGGACAAGCCCATGGGAGAAAGCTAAAATTAGATGTTGTTTAAAATTTCGACTTCAGGCAAGATATTCCAGGCAGGATAAAAAGGCTTAAAATGGGAACAACAAAAACTCCTCCCGAATGAAAAAAAAATTACACTTAGCCTAAAGTTTTATATACATTTGTCTCAATTTTATTATATGTAGGGAAGTTTCCAAAAAGGAAACGTGTTCTGCTGAAAAACAGACCACAATTAAACGGGGGGAAGATGATGAGCAATACGATTGAAAACCTGTACGGGGCGCCAGTTCTCTGCCTGCTAGCTATCGGGATACTGCTGAGCACTGTTCTGTTCAGTTTCATGTTCAAATATGCCGAGGAAGGAAATTTGTTAATGGTGATTTTAATCCCCCTGGTAGTCTCGCTTATTGCACTGGGGATTGCCGGGGGCCTTAGCTCCACGACCAATGAATGATATTATATGCAAGGGAATAACCTAAAAATCACTCTTTAGAACAATATTAAAGAACATAAATTAAGAGCTGTCCAAAGTTGCCTTATTTGCAGGCAACTTCAGACTTTAATTTTCAAAAACACATTTAATTTATACATACAAATAGCAGCTGCGAATTGCAGATCTGTGAGTCCTGATCCGAGAACGACTAAAAATTATTAACTTCTATTCAGCTAAACACATAGAATATTTTTCATCATACATCGTCTAAGGTTCTTTTTTTCGAGGGAAAAGTTGCCCTGTACCAGGTTAAGGGAGCCGACTGAAGTCATATTTCACACAAGACAATTGTTATCACTGTTAATTAAAAAGGCCAAAAACTCAATTGACCACCAGTGTTTCCGGCTGAAAAACAACTCTGACTGAGTTATTAGAGCCGGAATGTGAAACTTAAAAAAGGGAAAATTAAAAAATTAAAAAATCCGGGATCAGAATTTGTTGGCCTTTGTGATGTTATACCCCGTGATCTCCATTTTCCCGCTGTCCGGGTCGATGTAGACAAGGTTGGAGATGCTTGAATAGTAAGTAAAGAGTTCTCGACCCCATTTAAGTGCACTGGCCTCATAACTTATCAGGGTAGTCCCGTCGAACCTTCCGTTCTTATCAAAAAGCCACAGGCCCATGAACCTGTCCGTGACTACCAGGGTAAGGGGGCCGATGTGCCCGCTACGCATGGAGACGTTCATATTTTCATGGGAAAGGAAGCTGTTAAACTGTTCCGGGTAATCTTCCAGATATTTGTTGAAAATCTGCTCCGTAAACACACAGGTAACTTTTGAATTATTACGGAGAAGCTTGGAAAATATGCTGACTGTATGAGGCTGGAAAGTCGAACTGGCCATCATTACGTACTTGGAATTCAGAACATTTTCCACGAAGGTTGGATGAAACTCAAATAAACAATCCCTGTTTGCTTCCAGCAGTTCACAGTGCACAAGGTTACCGATACGTTTTCTCATATGGTAGGGGATTTCACTAAGGTCCCGGGTTTCCCAGTACTCATGATTCTCCGCATAGATGTTTATAATATTGAGAAATTCTTCTATTTTTTCAACTATCAAAGCCCCCATGTCAGACAGCTTGTATAAATCTTCATTGGGATCGTAAGTAAGCAGGTCCCATTTGAGGAGTTTCTTTATCTGAGGCATCAAAGCACTTGCACTGAAGTCAAGTGCGTCTTTGATTTCATCTATATTCTTGGGGCCTTCTCTTAGCAACAAGACCAGTACATTTTTTCTTTTTTCGGATAGGAATATTGTTTTAATAAGGCAGGAGGGGTCCACTCTCAATCACCAGGGAACATATGAATATTCTTCAAAGGAAATTCGTCTTGAAAGAATAACAGTACTACACCTAAGCACCGTCCCAAATATCAACACGGGAAAATAGGTTTATTATTTTATTTACAATATAATCAGTTTTAATATATGAAGTAATTTTGCTATTAATAATTTATTATTTTAACCTGTATCAAAAAGTTAATTAAAGTATGTTAAAAGCGCTCGATATTTATTTTCCAAAAGTAGCCAGATAATTAGACAATAAAAACAGAAAGATTAAATATAGAGAAAAATCCCCTCCTCAAAAAATAGGAACACTTCTAAATCAAAAACAGAAGCAAGAAACCTCTATACTATTGGCCCTTGAAAAAAAGATAAATCAAAAAGAAAATGATAAATTATAAAAATGGAGATCTTTCCGATCTGGAGGGTTCAGGAAACGGGAAAATAGGAAGAGAACATGAAAAAGAAAACATAAGGCTTCAAGACATGCGATTCGGCTGCAGGTACCAAGAAAAAAAGACTGCAGAGAAAGGCAAAGTTTGTCTTGAAGCCATTGAAGAGAGTTATGGACCACTCTAACCTGGAGGTTAGGAATGGAGAGGTTTCTGCCGTCATCTCGGAAAGTCCCGACCGGAGACTTTCCTTCACCGATCGGGAAATGGCGAACCCTTTTCGGTTAATGGAACAGCCCCGTAACCGGGCTTTCCGATCAGACAAAACATCCCTTGCAGCAGCATAAAATGGCAAATATGCAGCTTCAAAGGGGGTATTGCAGGTCTTTTACTCACTTCTGGGGGATATTTGATAACAGTGCCATCTTGAGGAGAGGGATATGGACAAGCACTGTCATCAGCGTGATTAATCAGCCCGGAAACCAGTTGCGAACGCTGGGCATACTGCATGGAGATGCAGCCCCGACGCCGTAACCCACGGAGGACGCATTTACAGCGGAAACGCTGAAAAAAACCCTTCTGGAAGAGTAGTCCAGGGCAGGCTCGTATCCGAGGATACTTTCAGGGGCCGAAAAAGCCTCCACCGTATTATATATCAGGTTTCCCGAGCATTTCATTCGGTATCATCTCCCTTTCTGAGGAAAGGAAGTGTGAACAGGGTCTTCACCGGTTTTCCCGGGAACATACAACACACATATTGCACATACATTCAGACACGTTTTGGGGGAACTCCACGTTTTTTCGATCTTTTTTTGCACGTTTTGGGAAAGAACTGCTCCCGAAAAAGCAGCGAAGAACCTTTATCGTAAATTTTTTGGGGTTTTTTAAGGGTTTGGGGTTATCAGGGAATTGAGGTTTCAACCATTTCCATACGATTCAGCTATTAATTCACGTTTAACTCCGAATATTTCACAGTTGTGGTGTGAACCGGGAATTATAGGGGTTTTGTTGGGGGATTGGTTTATAGAGGGTTATTAAGGGTTGAAATTTAAATAAAGGTTTTAGTGGAGGTTTTATTGGAGGTTTTATTGGAGATTTTAGTGGAGGTTTTATTGGAGGTTTTATTGGAGATTTATGCAAATTTGGGGAGATATTCAGGGAAAAATTCAACCCTTTGAACCGTTTTTTGAATCTGAACCGTTTTTGAATCTGAACCGTTTTTGAATCTGAACCGTTTTTGAATCTGAACCGTTTTTGAATCTGAACCGTTTTTTGAATATTGAACCGTTTTTGAATCTGAACCGTTTTTTGAATATTGAACCGTTTTTTGAATATTGAACCGTTTTTGAATATTGAACCGTTTTTGAATATTGAACCGTTTTTGAATATTGAACCGTTTTTTGAATATTGAACCGTTTTTGAATATTGAACCGTTTTTGAATATTGAACCGTTTTTTGAATATTGAACCGTTTTTGGCATTAAAAATGCCCCACTCCCCTTCAGGGGGTAACAGATTAACCGTTACTTATTGGTCAGGTATTACCTGTCAGCTTTTACTGCTTCGAGCTTGCCGGAGAGTCACTCTTGTCAGCAACTTCTACAGGTGCCGCAGCCTTTTCTGCGCCTTTCTCTTTTGAAACTAAGAGGGCGACGAAGGCAAAGATCATGCATACAAGCATCATTAACCAGACAGACTTGTACTGACCTACGGTAGCAGTAGCCCCTGCGGAAACTGCCATCATTTTCCCTGTCAGAGTCATGAAGATTGCTCCGCCGAGGAAGGGGAAGATGTTGTATGCACCAACTGCAGTCCCTACGATTGAGGCTGGGAACCATTCCTTTACCTGGGCATAAGACACAATGAAGAACCCACCAAAGAACCCGAAGAGGAAGTGGATCGCGGAGTATGCCGTAGTGCTTGTAATGTTTCCTGCCTGAGACCAGATAACTGCCCAGAGCACGATGTACACAGCAGTGCCTGCGAGCAGGACCTTTTTCCTGGACTTAAGCACCTTGTCAGAGAGGTAACCGGCAATCGGGCAGCCGAAGATCATACCGATGGCGACGAAAGAGAGAACACTTGCGTATGTTGTCTTCTCCCAGCCGAGCACGTCTCTGAAGAAAGGACCTGCCCAGAGACCCTGGTAGACCATGAGACTTCCGTACATGAAGAAGAACCAGATAGCAAGGGGCCAGAACTTTATTCCGGCACCGAAGGTCTGCTTGAGGGCTTCTCCCATGGGGATCTTTGCAACAGCCTTCGGGGGGACATAGGTCTCACCTTTTTCATAGGCTTCGATTTCGGGGATAGAGGGACAACCCATGTCTTCAGGCTTATCTTTAACCATCATCAGGATGACTACGGCCAGCAGGACGGAGAATACACCAAGGATCAGGAAAACCCTCTGCCAGTCCCCGAGCATTACAGCCAGAAAGGCCAGAGGACCTGCTGCACTCAAAGCGCCGATGTTACCTATAGCGAGCAGGATACCGGACATGGAGGCAAACTCGTTCTTCTTGAACCAGATGGAAAGCATCTTCATCACGGGGATGTAGACCATTGCCACACCGACACCGATAAGCAGCCTTCCGATCAATATCATCGTAAAGCTGGTTGCAACACCTGAAAGGATTGCACCGGCGGCAGCCACAAGGGTAAAGACCCCGGCTGTCTTTTTAACACCCCAGCTGTCACTGAGGATCCCACTCGGGAGTTGCATTGCTGTGTATGCATAGAAGTAAGCAGAGCCCAGAAGCCCAACAGATGCGGCCCCTACTCCGAATGTGCTCATAATGTCAGATGCAACCACTGCGGTTGACACCCTATGGAAGTATACGAAAAAGTATGCAAAAGCCAGGATAACAAATACTACCCAGCGATATTTCATCACTTCATTCATTTTTTCTAAATTAATTCCCATAGCTATCGCTCCCAATGAAAATAACTCAGAATATAAGTGGAAAATGTGGGCACCTGAAATTTTGGGTCCCTGTAGAAGGAAACCCTTTATTCAGGCACCGCTCCTTTTTCAGGAAGATACCACGAACTATTTGTTTATAGTAAATTTTTTACACACAACGGTTTCGCCGGATCAGAGGTTTTCGGCGGACCAGTCGGTTGCTGCCTTAACCCAGGTCTTGAGCCTGTCAGAGGTACTGTGAGGTGGAGTTCCGCAGCCAAGCATGCTTGCCTTTGCTCCTCCGTCAAGAGCCTTCCTGGTTTCAGCGATGATCTGTTCTTCGGTGCCTTCAACCATAAGGAGCGGAGTCACGTTCCCGACCACAGGCACATCACCTGCAATCTTTGTAGCTTCCTCCATATTAACTACCTGTTCGACACTGAGACAGTCTGCACCAGTGGCTGCCATACCCTCAATAATCGGGGTTGTGTCACCACAGATGTGGAGTTCCCAGGGGCATCCGAGTTTGTGAGAGTAGTCTCCGATCTCCTTATCTGCCGGGACCCCTACTTCATAGTAGAACTCGGGCATCACAAGGTTCGGGGATGCGGATGCATCGGAATAGTACAGGAGGTCAGCTCCGGCTTCGGCACAGGCCTCGGCATAGATCTTGTTGATCTCGAGGGCAACTGCGACCCATTCCTTCATCTTTTCCATCTGTTTTTCCTTCTGCAGGCACTTGATGCTGAGCACAGAGAGATTTTCAGCACCCATCAGGTCTCCTGCCAGGGTAATAGGGGCAACAAGGAAAGCAGTGACAGCTGCATCGGGGTATCTTTCCTTTGCGAGTTTGATGGAATCGAGAGTGTTCTTGACGAACTTGTCTTCAAGGAAATTATCATAATTAACTTCTTCAGGCTTTTTGAAAAAGCTCCGGACAGAGGGCTGGATGTCAATCTTACCCATCTTAACCTCAAGCCCGAGGGCAATAGATTCGACGAACATGCCGAAAGGTGCGACCACGTTGTCGACTCCGGCATCCGTATGCATAAGCCCTGAGACATTGATCATCATTTCTGCGTTGGAATGATAATCAGGCCAAACTCCACCGCTCTTCTCGATATACTCTTTGACCATTGTAGAACCGGTGATTACCGGAACCCTGTCAACAGGTTTCCTGTTGAGCATTGCAAGAACCCTTTCCAGGGAGGTCATTTCAGCTACCATTTTTTTAGCTCCTTTTTTTTGTTTTTGACTTGATTGTTTTTATATCCACAATTCTCAATCAGATTATGAGAAATTTATAAAGAAAACTTAGCCCCATCTCTCAGCTTCCGAGGGGAAGTCAAAAATGGCACTCTTCAGCCAGCTTGCTGCACTGGCAGCATCTTTAGGAGATACATCAGCACCGATCTCTGCCGCGTACTGAGTTGTAATGGGGGCTCCGCCAACCATCACCATAACCTTGTCCCTTATGCCTTCATCTTCGAGCATCTTGACGACTTTGGGCATCTCGGCCATGGTTGTTGTCATCAGCGTGCTCATTGAAACTGCTGTTGCCTTACTCTCTTTTGCTGCCTCAATGAACTGGGTACTCGGCACGTCATTTCCAAGATCCACACAGTTGAAGCCGTTTGCACTGAGCAGAGTTTTTACAAGGCTCTTTCCGATGTCGTGGACATCGCCTTCAACGGTACCAATGACCACAGTTGCGGGTTTTGTACCGCCTTCTTCCTGCTTCATGAAGGGAGCAATGATATCCATCCCGGAGTACATTGCAGTAGAAGCGATCAGGAGTTGGGGCACAAATGCCTCTCCATTTTCGTACTTTTTACCGATCAGGCTCATGCCTTCAGCGAGTCCCTTGAGCAGGATTTCAAATGGGTCCAGCCCGAACTTGAGAGCTGCTCTTGTCCAGCCCACAGTCATTTCTTCTTCGCCATCCATGACAAGGAGAGCGAGTTTTTCGAGGGTGACGGGTTTCATGTCAACCCCTGAGTCCAGAAGTTTCTGAGCGAGTTCCTCTACTTCATCCTCCTCTTCATCTTCTGCAGCTTCGTCCAGGGCTTCCATCAGTTCCTGGACTTCTTCCGGTAAATCATCCATTTTTGCACCTCTGATTCTTTTACATATGCTACTGCACATATTCATCTGAAAAGGTATGCAGGGGAAGGATCCGGATCTTCTCCATATCTCACAGAAAGCAATCAGTTATACGTTTCAAAAATAGATATACTAACCGTCATCGGAAAAACGAAGCAGAGTGATTCAGCAGCGCCCCTACAAAAATAAACACGAATATTAAAAAATCAATAATATTCTATTTAATTAATAATCGGTGCAAAATTAAAGAACCCCATGTGAAGACATCCGACTCAAAAATTAGATGGTTGCTAATTAAAACAAGAGGCTTGCAAAATAAACAGTGTTAATAGTAACGTCACGCTGTTTACAGAATCAACGCCGTTGATTTTCGAAAGGGGAGCACCAGGAATAGAGAGATCAGAAACCCCAGTTCCCAAAAAGCTTATATGTCGGACGGCTACTTTTCGCGGGGATTAAGACGTAAAGGCTTGTTATTGAGTGAGACAATGCAGTAAAACTGTTTATAATATATAAAATTTATGCACGTGAAACATGTAGACATACATAATGAATATATAAGTTTCTATTTATAACAACCGAATATAAAGAACTGGATTTAGGAAGTACGGATTTTCAGGTATCTAACAGGCTTTACACCTATTCTCTCAAGTTTTTCGAATAAAGATTCGATGAGAAGAGAATAATTTTTGTTCAGACCATTAATGTCTATTACGTCAAGTGCTAGGTGAGAAGTTCAAAAGAGGAAGATTGTTGAAAGAGGAAGATTGTTGAAAGTGAAGCATTCTCAGTTGATGAGCGAATCTCAATAATTAGCGAAATATTTGCTATTGTAGGGAAGGAGGACACTAACATTACGTGAGGACGTAGCATCCTCAAGTTCACATTCCGGACCCTGTCATCAATTTAGCAGGAGAAAAACGTGATGTTGAGTCCCAATATAACCAGAAATTTTGAATGAGGACCCGGTGTGCGAAATCGGCGGTACTTTCATGCCAAATTAACCACATTGCCTGTGTTTTACAGGCAACTTTTTTTTAAATATGAATCCCGGAATAAAAAGGCATGTTCAGAACTTGTTTGCCTTCGTGATATTGCACCCCTTGACCCCCATTTTCCCGGTGTCCGGATCGATGTAAGCAAGGTTCGAGATGTTTGAGTAATGAGTGAAAAGTTCCCTTCCCCATTTAAGGGCTCTGGCCTCATAACTGATCAGGGCAGTCCCATCCGAATATCAACATTGCAAGACATGGAGACAAAAAACAATTGACCAACTTCAATCCCAGATAAAAACTGAATCTGACTGATCCCTGACCGGGTAATTAGAGCCGGGATGTGAAACATTAAAAAAGGGAAAAACGACAAAGATCGGGATCAGAGTCCTTTTGATTTTTTGATGTCATTCCCGTTATCTTCATCTTTCTTGTCTCCGGGTCGATGTAGACACGGTTAGAGATCTGTGAATAGTAAGTGAAAAGTTCCCGCCCCCAGTTGAGGGCGCTCTCCTCATAATTTATTAGGGTAGTCCCGTCGAACCTTCTGTTCTTGTCAAAAAGCCACATGCCCATAAACCTGTCCGTAACAACCATGGCAAGAGGGCCAATATGCCCGCTACTCACATAAATGTCCATATTTTCGTGGGTAAGGAAGTTATTAAACTGGTCCGGAAAGTCCTCCAGGTACTTATCTAAAATTTGCGCCGTAAATACCCAGGAAACTTTTGAATTATTGCGCAAAAGCTTTGAAAATATGTTGACTGTTTGGGGCTGGAAAGTCGAACTGACCATCATTACGTACTTTGAGTCCAGAACATTTTGCACGAAAGTGGGTGGGAACTCAAAAAGGCAATCCCTGTTTGCCTCCAGCAGTTCAGAGTGCACAAGGTTACCCATACTTTTCCTTATATGGGAGGGGATTTCACTGAGGTCCCGGATTTTCCAATACTTTCGGTTCTCTACATAAATATCAGCTATATTGAGGAAATCGGCTATTTTTTCAATTAGTAAAGACCCCATATCAGATAACATATAGATATCCTCATCGGAGTCATAAATAAGCAGGTCCCATTTGAGGAGCTTCTTTATCTGAGGCATCAAAGCACTTGCACTGACATCAAGTTCATCTTTGATTTCATCTATGTTCTTGGGTCCCTCTTTCAGCAACAAGACCAGTACATTTTTTCTTTTTTCGGATAGCAATATTGTATTAATAAGGTTAGATGAGTCCACTCTCAATCACCAGGAAACATAGAAATCTTATTCAAAGGAGATTCTTATTCAGGGAAGTATCGGCGTTGCACATAAAGAAACGTTCCAGTTGACAAATTGTGAGAACGCAGATATTATTTTAGTTATATTATATCTACTTTGATATATGAAATAATTTTCTATTAATTATTTACTGTTGATTCATCACGATTAAAAATTAAAAACTCAAAGTTTCAAGCTGCTAAACGATGGAATTCTTGTGCCAGCCGGGACAATTAAATGGAAAAAATCGATTGCAATAGGAGTTATGGCGAGAGAGGCACTATAAAAATAGGGTTGCTTGAAACTTTTTTTGACCACTTCTTTGAATGGCAAGTTAGATGGATCATATTATCAAAATTGCACTTGTTCACGCCGCTACAAGCAACGGAGCATGTTCATTCCACATCTTCAAATTAAAAAAAATGAAGGTCTTATTTTCAAAAAAACGCACATGAAATTCCCGGATTGCAGGCACAAAAAAATGAAAGTTCACATCGTACTTTCATACAATGGAACAGATATTTTCTTTTACAGGTGATATCGTAGACAAAGCAAGATCATTCAAAACCGATAGATTCCTAACTAATTTTTGTTATAAATTATTACTTATTTCAACAAACAGTGTTTCAGTACTGGTAAATGGAAAGGATTTTCACCTTTAATGAGAGCAAGATTCCAATATGAATAAGGTTAGATGAGAATACGAAACTTATTATCTAAACTTGAAACCTGTAGCGGAAGCTAATGAAAATTTCCACAAAAACAGGCATTTGTTAAAAAAAGATTCAGAAGTTGTTGTCTGGATGAATAAACATTCCTAAAATAAGGAGATTGGTTTACTCAAATTCGGATGAAATATTAGGATTTTGTTGGAATTGAGGAAAAACTAGAAAAAATTAAAAAGACTCCAGCTATTGAGCTACCTGCAACGGTAACTTAGAAGATGGATATACAAAGCCGTAGCTATGTAATATTTCTAATTGAGCAATGCTCACAAGAAGATTAGGAGTGAAAAGGTATCTGCTATCGTATCAAGAAGCCATGTTCCGAGACCTTCCTTCACCGCTAGGGGAAAAGGAGAAACCTTGAGGTAAAAGAAGCAGGCTCGGAACCTGGGCTTCCCGATCAGATACAAACTCCGTGCAACGGCATAAATGGCAAAAACGCAATTGCACAGGATATTGCAGGTCTTTACTTACTTTTGGGAATGTTCGACCCGTGCAACGGCATAAATGGCAAAAATGCAATTGCACAGGATATTGCAGGTCTTTACTCACTTTTGGGAATGTTCGACCCGTGCAACGGCATAAATGGCAAAAATGCAGTTGCAAAGGACATTGGAGGTCTTTTACTTACTTTTGGGGTATATGACAACAATGCCTTTTTGAGAGAGGGTTATGGAAGGCACTGTTATCAGTGTGATAAATCAGCCCGGAAACCTCTTTGTAGGTATCCGAAGGTACTTTCAGAGACCGAAAAGGTTCTCGTCATGACCTATATGGTTTCCAGGGCATTTTATTGGTATAACTCCCTTTCTGGAAAAAGGAAGTGTAAACTGGCTCTTTGATGGTTTTCCAGACATACAAAGCACAAATTGCACAAGTACATCGGACACTCTAAGAGAACTCAACGTTTTTTGAGTTTTCCACATTTCAGGAGGAAGCTCCCGAAAAGCAGCAAAGAACCTTTTATCTTTAATATGGGATCTTAAAGGGTTTTGAAGTTAGCAGGGGATGAAGGGGTAGGATTTCTCCATACGCTTCAGAATTTTGGAGGTTTTGTTGGGGATTGACTCGCATGGAGAGTTGTCCAGTGTTGACATATTATTTTGGAGGATTGTTGGAGTATTTATTTGAGTGGAGATTTTTTTGGTTTCATGTGGAGGTTTATGCGGATTTGAAAGATAGAAGGGAAAAAATTCAACCCATTTTCACAACCGTTTTTTGATTGAACTTGAACCCTTTTTTCCATCCGTTTTTGATTGAAATTGAACCGTTTTTACATCCATTTTTTGAATCAACTTTGACCGAGTTTAGCAACGTTTTTTGATTGAAATTGAACCGTTTTTACATCCGTTTTTGAATCAACTTCGACCGAGTTTAGCAACGTTTTTTGATTGAAATTGAACCGTTTTTACATCCGTTTTTGAATCAATTTTGACCGATTTTAGCAACGTTTTTTAATTGAACTTGAACCGTTTTCCCATCCGTTTTTGAATCAACTTTGACCGATTTTAGCAACGTTTTTTAATTGAACTTGAACCGTTTTCCCATCCGTTTTTGAATCAACTTTGACCGATTTTAGCAACGTTTTTTAATTGAACTTGAACCGTTTTTCCATCCGTTTTTGAATCAAGTATGACCGAGTTTAGCATTTAAAAAGTGCCCCACTCCCTTTTTGGAGTGGGACGGATTAACATTTATTTTTCAGGAATTGCCTGGTAGTTATCACTGCTTCGAGCTTGAAGGGGAGTCACTCTTGTCAGTGACTTCAGCAGGTGCAACGGCCTCTTCGGCACCCCTCTCTTTTGAAATAGAGAGGCAGACGAAGGCAAAGACCATGCATACAAGCATAAGGAACCAGACAGATTTGTACTGACCTACGGTTGCAGTGGCTCCTGCGGAAACTGCCATCATCTTCCCCGTCAGGGTCATGAAGAGTGCTCCGCCGAGGAAGGGGAAGATATTGTATGCACCGGTTGCAGTCCCGACAATTGCTGCGGGGAACCATTCCTTTACCTGGGCATAGGAGACCACGAAGAACCCACCGAAGAATCCGAAGAGGAAGTGGATCGCGGAGTATGCCGTAGTGCTTGTAATGTTTCCTGCCTGAGACCAGATAACTGCCCAGATCACGATGTACACGGCAGTGCCTGCGAGCAGGACTTTTTTCCTGGACTTAAGCACCTTATCCGAGAGGTAACCGGCAATCGGGCACCCGAAGACCATACCAACAGCAACGAAAGAGAGGACACTTGCATAGGTTGTCTTCTCCCAGCCGAGCACGTCCCTGAAGAAAGGACCCGCCCAGAGACCCTGGTAGACCATGAGGCTTCCGTACATGAAGAAGAACCAGAGGGCAATCGGCCAGAACTTCATTCCGGCACCGAAGGTCTGCTTGAGGGCTTCTCCCATGGGGATCTTTGCAACGGCTTTCGGGGGGACATAGGTCTCGCCCTTTTCATAGGCTTCGATTTCGAGGATAGAGGGACAGTCCATGTCTTCAGGCTTGTCTTTGACCAGCATTAGGATGATTGCGGCCAGAAGAACGGAGAATACTCCAAGAAGCAAGAAAACCCTCTGCCAGTCCCCGAGCAATATAGCCAAAAAGGCCAGAGGACCTGCCGCACTCAGGGCACCGATGTTCCCTATAGCGAGCATGAGACCGGACATAGAGGCAAACTCATTCTTCTTGAACCAGATGGAAAGCATCTTCATCACAGGGATGTAGACCATTGCCACACCGACTCCGATAAGCAACCTTCCGACCAATATCAACGTAAAGCTGGTTGCAAGACCTGAGAGGATTGCTCCTGCAGCAGCCACAAGGGTAAATAGCCCGGCAGTCTTTCTAACACCCCAGCTGTCACTAAGGACACCACTGGGAAGTTGCATTGCTGTGTATGCATAGAAGTAAGCGGAACCCAGAAGCCCGATAGATGCGGCTCCTACTCCGAATGTGCTCATAATGTCAGTAGCAACCACAGCGGTTGATACCCTGTGGAAGTATACAAAGAAGTATGTAAGAGCCAGGATAACAAATACTACCCAGCGATACTTCATCACTTTTTCCATTTTTTCCAGATTAATTCCCATAGCTATCGCTCCCAATAAAAGTAATACAGAATATAGGTGGAAATCAGGTAGATACTACAAACTTTTTTTATAAGATCGTCACACTCAATGATTTGAAGCCGGTTCAGAGCTTTTCGGAGGAACAGCTGGCTACGGCATTAACCCAGGTATTGAGCCTGTCAGTTGAGGGGAAGTCCCACAACCAGGAATGCTGCCTTTGCTCCTCCGTCGAATAGGGTTTGTCACACACAATTGGTTTTCCCCGGAGTTTTTGCCCCTTTTATGCCGCTATGCACTTAACGGACTCATACTCCGGGGCTTTTCTTTTTATTGTTTTTACTGATTCGCGCTTTCTCTGGCTGCTTCTACCATTGCTTTTATGTTTTCCAGGCTGGCCCGGGTCGGGATCCCGCAGCCGGGAGCCAGGACGTTTGCCCCTTTCCGGATGCATTCCAGGGACTCTTCTTTCACAGTTTCGGGGGTGCCCAGGAAGAGGGTGTCCGCAGGGTTTATGTTCCCGATGATTGCTGTTTTGCCTCCCAGGACTTCCCTGGCTTCGCCCACGTCCACCAGGTGATCCAGGCTGATCCCGCTTACTCCGGTTTCCGCCATCATCTCCAGGATGGGTTTCGAGTCTCCACAGATGTGGAGGATGCTCGGGACACCCAGGCTTTCCACAAGGTCCTTGCAGTAGGGAAAAGCCATTTCCCTGTAGTGCGCTGTTCCCAGGAGTTCGCTCCCCGCGGAAGGGTCGATGATGACCACGGCATCTGCTCCGTTTTCAACAAGGGCTTTGCCGTAGGTTTTCAGGACTTCCGTGGAATACTTCAGGAGGGACTTTACGAAATCCGGGTTGTCGAAGAAGTCCATGAGGAGGGTTTCGACACCCCTGACCTGTCCGGCGAGGGTGAAGGGGCCGACGATTCCTGCAATTACAGGTACGGTCTCATCCGTTTCCGCAAGGATCCTGACGGCTTCCACAACGGTTGCCATCCTGCCGTCCGCAAGCGGGTCCGGGCATACGGCATCCTCAAAGGCTTCTATTTTCCGGAAAGCCGCCCTCCGGATGGAGGGCTGGGAGTCAAGCCTCCCTTCGCTGACCTGGGAACCCACGGTTTCGGCTTCCACACAGAGGTCGAAAGGCACTCTTGCACTTTCGATCCCGGCAAGCCTGTTTGCCGCAAGGGCCAGAGTTGCCATCTTTTCCGGGTCGCGGTGGGCTTCGGGCCAGGCAGCCCCGGACTCTTCCATCATTTCAACGGTTGCGGTCTGCAGGGGGCAGGCTGCCGAGACCCTGTCGACTTCTTCCAGTTTCAATGATGCAAGAAAGCGTTCTTTATCGTTCATTGCTAGCCCCTAGATTTCAGAGATCTATCGGGTATTTGCCGTAGACCTTCGGAACTTCGAAGAATTTGTCCACATTTTCCAGCGGGCAGTCGATAGGCCAGTCACAGCCGGTCCAGTAGATGAAGCCTCCACCTGCGGCAGCGTCCTTGATCATCTGTTTGCCTTCTTCCTCAACCTTTTCGGGGGTGCCAAGGAGCAGGGTTCCGGCAGGGGTCATGTTGCCTGCGATTGCAATTTTCTGCCCGATGCTTTCCTTTGCTTCCTTGAGGCTGATCATGTAGTCCAGGCTCACATAGCTTGCCCCGATCTCGGCAAGGTCGTCCCACCTGTCCTTGGTGTTTCCGCAGATGTGGTAGTGGTGGGCGTATTTGTCCTTGTACTTCCGGATTGCTGCGGACTGTTTCTGGGCAGCTGCCAGGGCGAAGTTGCGATAGAATTTGGCGGAGATGAGGTCCCCCGAGGCACTGGGGTCAGGGGTGTAGATGTGATCGGCTCCGGCATCAAACTGGGCTTTTATACATTCTATGGACACGTCGTTACAGAAATCTATGAGTTCGCGAGTCTCGTCCGGTTTGTCGATCATCTCAAGCATCAGCCTTTCAACCCCGAGCACGATCCCTGCAAGGGTGAACGCCCCTCTTACGAAACCGGTGATAAAGACGTCGTCGCCCCGCTTCTCGTGCAGTTCCTTGTCGAGCATCCGGATTGCGGTAAGCTGGGTCGGGATCTTACCGTCCTTTTCCATGTCCGGGAACTTCAGGTCCTTCCAGTCTTCGACCTTATTGATAGCAGTCTTGACGGTTGCGGGAACTCCCCAGTACGGTTCTACTTCCTTGCAACCCATGGGCTCGGCAAGGATATGGGAACTCATCCTGGAGTGGACGAAGTCGTGGTCAAAACGGTCCAGAGCCCTAATCTGCGACTCCACGAAGATGTCGGGGTTGTGGATCCACTTGGGGAAACTTACATCCTTTATTTTCTGCCCGATAAGATCGAGGTTCTTCCCTGCCATGTTAACGGACCAGTTCATGGAGTCAAACATCGGAACCCTGTCGGGTTCCTTGAAGTCGACTGCAGCTCTGATCCTTTCTGCGTGGCTCATATCGTCTGCTGACATTTTTCTTCTCCTCCCATTACTCGGAAAGCAGTCTCTGAGCCACCCTTATGGCTTCGGATGCGTTGTCAGCATACCCGTCTGCGCCGATGCTGTCGCAGAACTCCTGGGAAACAGGGGCTCCTCCGACCATAATCTTGACAGCGGGGAATTCTTCCTTGAAAAGCTTGACGTCTTCCTTCATTTCCATCATGCTTGTGGTCATGAGGGCGGAAAGGGCTACAAGGTCGACGTGTTCCTCTTTGATTTTATCCTGGAAATCTTCGGGAATGACGTCTTTTCCTAGATCGAAAACAGTCAAACCCGCGGTTTCAAGTAAGAGTTTTACGAGGTTTTTACCGATGTCATGGATGTCTCCAAGGACAACTCCGATGGCTACCCTCCCCGATTCCTTAATTTCATCGGCTTTAATGTACGGCTTGAGGATATCCACTGCCCCTTGCATCGCCCTTGCGGCGAGCAGGATTTCAGGGACAAACATTTCCCTCTTTTCGTATTTATCACTGACAATGCTCATCCCGTGGGCACAGCCATTGATGACTGCGTCATAGGCGTCGACGTTGTTCTCCAGAGCCTTGTTTGCAAGCTCCACGCATTTACTTGCATCGCCTTCAACTACAGCTTCTGCAAGGCCGTTCAAGATTTCATCTCTTGCTGTCATTTATATCCCTCAATTTTGTGTGCTGGAGGGAAGATCCCGGAAAAGCTAAAACAAAGCTTCAGACATATGTTTTCCGGGGAAAGGACCTGTAACAATATAATTGATAATATTCAGTCCTCACTCTGCTCCGGAATGGTGTCGTCAAAGCAAGTTTTAGCTTCCCGAAATTCCAACCAGATTTTTGGATTTATTCACTCCAATCCTAGAGATTTTCAGATACCTGTTTCCAGAGTAAAACGGTTCGGCCTCCTATTACCTAAGGCAATCAGGCCCAAATTTCACCGGCTATCGCCGGAATCAGGTATTTTCCTTGGCATTCCGTATAGTCTACACTATCCGGGGTGACATTTCATGAATACTACACTCATTCATCTGAAGGTATGCAGGAGAAGAATTCAGACCTTCTCCAAATTTCACAGAAAGCAATCAAGTATACGTGCAAAAAATAGATATACTAACCGTTGTCGGAAAAATGCATCCGCGTGATTTCTGTAATTTACCAGTAAAAAAATAAATATGGATATAAAAAATTACCAATATACAATATAATTAATAATCAACAAAAAAATCAAGGGCAGAGATAGAAAAAAATGCTGCCTGGAAAATAACAGCGTTAAGATAAAACAATGCACCCCTTTACAAAACCAGAGCTATTGATTCCAGATCAAACCCCTTTACAGAATCAACGGCATTGATATTTCAACGGGACATTGATAGCAGGGCATACTGCAAATACACACGATTTTTACATAAAAAAAGATGGTTATCCAATAATAACATAATATATAATTATCCGAAAGATAGCCTATGGGGTCACGATGTCATTGAATTAGTAATATAAAAAAGAGGGCCTACATTATAAACATCCCGGGATCATTAAAAAGCAGGAATGGATTAGCTAAATCTTGCCAGAAATTTTAAATATACTCAAGTAAAGGAGTGTTTTGTACTGGAAAAAGGGGAGGTTCTCCCCCCATAATGAGGGCTAAGTTTCAACCGGATAAAGTTTCAATGAGCCAGGAGAACGTTCCTCGTTCATTGCAAGCCCCTGACTTTCAGATCTCTATAGGGTATTTGCCGTAAACCTTCGGAACTTCGAAGAATTTGTCCACGTTCTCAGTCGGGCAGTCGATAGGCAAATCGCAGCCGGCCCAGTAGATATACCCTCCGCCGACGGCAGCGTCCCTGATCATCTGCTTGCCTTCTTCCTCAACCATTTCGGGGGTGCCCAGGAGCAGGGTTCCGGCAGGGGTCATGTTGCCTGCGATTGCAACTTTCTTCCCGATAGTCTCTTTTGCTTCCTTGAGGCTGATCATGTAATCCAGGCTCACGTAGCTTGCCCCGATCTCGGCAAGGTCGTCCCACCTGTCCCTGGTGTTTCCGCAGATGTGGTAGTGGTGGGCATACTTGTCCTTATACTTCCGGATCGCTGCGGACTGTTTCTGGGCAGCAGGCAGGGCGAAGTCGTGATAGAATTTGGCGGAGATGAGGGCGGCCGACGCACTGGGGTCCGGCGTGTAGATATGATCGGCACCGGCGTCGATCTGGGCTTTTATGCATTCTATCGAAACATCATTACAGAAATCTATAAGTTCGCGGGTCTCGTCCGGTTTGTCGATCATGGAAAACATAAACCTTTCAACCCCGAGCACGATCTCCGCAAGGGTAAACGCCCCTCTTACGAAACCAGTGATAAAGACGTCATCGCCCCGCTTTTCATGCAGCTCCTTGTCGAGCATCCGGATAGCGGTAAGCTGGGTAGGGATCTTACCGTCCTTATCCATGTTCGGGAATTTCAGGGTCTTCCAGTCTTCGACACGGTTTATGGCGGTATTGATGGTTGCAGGGACATCCCAGTAAGGCTCTTCTTCCCTGCAGCCCATGGGTTCGGCAAGGATATGGGAACTCATCCTGGAGTGGACGAAGTCGTGGTCAAAACGGTCAAGGGCCTTTATCTGTGACTCCACGAAAATGTCGGGGTTGTGGATCCACTTGGGGAAACTTACGTTCTTTACTTTCTGCCCTATAAGACCGAGGTTCTTCCCTGCCATGTTAACGGACCAGGTCATGGAATCAAACATGGGCACACGGTCGGGTTCCTTGAAGTCGATTGCAGCTTTGATCCTTTCTGCGTGGCTCATATCATCTGATGACATTTTTTCCCCCTTCCCCGGATATCAATCTCTGAGCTACCCTTATAGCCTCGGACGCATTATCTGCATACCCGTCTGCACCGATACTGTCGCAGAATTTCGGAGTGACAGGAGCACCTCCGACCATTATTTTGACATTGGGAAATTCTCCTTTGAGGAGCTTTACGTCTTCTTTCATTTCCATCATACTCGTGATCATTAGGGCTGAAAGGACTACAAGGTCGACTTTTTCTTCCCTGACTTTATCCTGCAGAGCTTCGGGAAGGACATCTCTTCCAAGATCGAAAACTATCAAGCCCGCAGTTTCAAGCAAAAGCTTTACAATGTTTTTACCGATGTCATGGATATCCCCCAAGACAACCGCGATAGCGACCTTTCCAGTGACCTTGATTTCTTCGGCTTTAACGTGGGGCCTGAGGACATCCACTGCCCCTTGCATCGCCCTTGCGGCGAGCAGAATTTCCGGGACAAACATTTCGCTTTTTTCGTATTTGTCGCTGACAATTCTCATCCCATGGGCACAGCCTTTGATGACTGCTTCATAAGCATCGATGTTGTTCTCGAGAGCCTTGTTTGCAAACTCCACACATTTGCCTTCATCGCCTTCAACTACTGCATCTGCCAGACCGTTCAGGATCACATCTTTTGCGGTCATTTTTCTTCCTCACTTTTGTGCGCTGGAGGGAAAATCCTGAGAAAGGCTAAAACAAAGCTACGAACCATAAGTTTTCCGGGGAGAGGACCTTCAACATAATTGTAAGTAGTCATTCTGCTTCGGAATGACGTTGTCAAAGCAAGTTTTAGCTTCCTGAAATTCCAACCAGACTTTTGGATTTTTACCAGTATATTCCCAGAGATGTAAGATACCTGCTTCGGGGAAAAACAGCTCTCTCCTGCTATTTCAGGCAACCATGCCCGAATTTTACCGATTACCGTTAGAACCAAGTATTCTCCCTAACTTTCTGCATAGTCCACCCTTTCAGGGGTGACATTTTATTCATGTCCTCTCTCAACACTCAGAGGACAACTTGAATTTGTTGAATCCCAAAGAAAGATTGCTTGAACGAACTCCTATTCATATAGAGCGGTATGCAATATCCCACTAAAGAATATGACTTTATTATATATAAAAAGGATTATATGTATTGGACTTTATGAATGTTCGCAGATACGTCAAGGGTCTTTTCTGATGCGCCTGTATTTTCAGGGTCCGGGAAAATGAAACCAATTTCCTTTGCACACTCGCCCGGGAAGGGTATCCTTGCAGATACAAAGCTTATGGACCTGTTTTCCTGTAGCTTCGATTTCTTCCGGGTTCACGTTCCAACAATTCAAAAGTTTTAACATCCTTTACTTATTGAACTAACAGGAAAGCTTGCGAGCTAAGCCCACCCCTCCTAAGGGAACACTTTTATAAATTCCACTCAAACCGCATAACTTTTATTAAATGTTATTGTTAATTATAACCTAAAAGCTATGACTGTCGAGAGGCACATTCATGGAAGACCCCGTTGTCGCAAAAATAAAAAAGAAGTTTTTTAGAGAAGGAAACCCCGCACAAATTTCACTGATGAGCGGGAAACGCTCCTTTGAAGCCAGGGCCGAAATGGACGGAATCCATGTTGATAACCTGAGGAATCAGCCATTCCTCCCCTGGAAAGTCTTTTCCGAAGCCGTTGAGGTCCTGAAGGCTAACGATGGCCAGGCAAAGAAAGGGAATGCTATGAACGCAAAACTGGGGGACCCGAACCTTGACCTGAATACCGTGGAAGGGCATATCGCACACAGGGTCTACGGTTGCAAGATAGGGGACAGTGTTACTAAAAGGATAACCCCGATTGCATGCATCCTTGCCTGGGCAGAGCTCTGTGAAAATACAAGGGGACAGCTTACACTGTGCTCGGAAGAAGAAGAAGAAGAGGAACTACAGTCTTTTGAAACAATGAGCGAAATCCCCGAACCCTTTTCCGGAGAAGAGGCAAAGGAAAAAGAAAACCTGCAGATCAATTCCTTAAGCTTACGGCTTACAAGCAAGGACATGGAGCTAGAAGCACTTAACAAAGAGCTTGCAGGCAAAGAAGAAGAAATCAAGAGACTTGACGAAAACCTCGCAGGCAGAGAAGCGAAAATAAGCAGCCTCGAAGAAGAACTCAGCTCCAGGAAAGAAGAGACAGAGCTTCTCGGAAAGCAGCTATCACAGGGCACGGAGAAAATCAAAACCCTTGAAGAGGAGCTCATAGACAGGAAAACAAAGCTAGAAGACCTTGAAAAGATAACCTCTGAAAGAGATGAAACAATAACAGCATTCGAGGAAAAGTTTGCTGAAAAGGATGAAACAATAAAAACCTTCGAGGCGAAACTTGCTGAAAAGAATGAAACAATAACAGCATTCGAAGGAAAGCTCACTGAGAAGGATGAAACAATAACAGCATTCGAAGGAAAGCTCACTGAGAAGGATGAAACAATAACAGTATTCGAAGGAAAGCTTGCTGAAAAAGATGAAACAATAAAAGCGTTAGAAGAAAAAATAGCTGAAAAGGACGAAACAGTAAAAGCTTTCGAAAGCAGAATTGCCGAAAGAGCCAGGGATATAAGTAGCTTTGAGAGTGAACTTGCAGGAAAAGATGAAACGATACAGGGTTTCGAAAGCAGGATTGCTGAAAAGAACGAGGAAATAAAAGGACTTGAAACCCGGATTGTAGAAAAGGAAGAAGCAATAAAGGTTTTCGAAACAAGAATGCAGGAAAATGATTCCGGGACACAGGCTCTCCGGGAAGAACTTGCAGGAAAAGATGAGGAAATCAAAACCCTGGGCGAAAAGTTCTCGGCAGAAGAAAACGGCATTGAAAAGCTCGAGGGACTGGTCGCGACAAAGGAAAAAGACCTCCAGACCCTGGCCGAACAGGTCATGGCAAAAGACCGAGAAGTCAAGAAGCTTGAAGAAAAACTAACCGGAAAGGACCGGAAACTCAACGCTGTCGAACTTCAGTTTGCTGCCAGGGAAGAAAAGGTCAGGATGCTTGAGAAAAAGCTTGAGGGCAGGCACGAAGGAGAACAGACCCTGACCGAACAGCTCGGAGAAAAGGAAGAGCTTATAAAGCAGTTGCAGGCAACCCTTGCAAGCAAGGAAGAAGAAGTTTCCCGGCTTAATGACGAAAACAGGAAATACCGGAGGCAGCAGAAGATGGCTGCTGACGGGTTGAGACAGATCGAGGAACAGAAGACTGCAAAAAAGAAGTGGTGGAAGGTCTGGTAAGGTTTCCGGAAACCCCCTCCGGGAATCATCCTTTATCGAAATTATATTCGGAATTTAGTTCTCAAGCTTTGTTCGGGCGGACCTTTTTCGCACCTGGACACGGCATGGAAACGTGCAGGAAATGCAGGATAAGGTCAGGGCTGATTTTCCTCAGATTTGTAATCTCAGTGATGATCTCATCCTCAGACATTCCCTGAATTTTCAGTTCGTTTATTTTCTCAACAACATAGGCAGGGATTACAAAATAGTTGTTCAGGTCATGCCAGTGCCCGCTTACATCCCCTTTTACAAAATAAATCCCCGAAGAGCGCAGATACATTTTAATAAACTTGGAAAGACCCTCATAAGAGGACGCGGGAAGCTGGAGCAGTTCTATTCCCGGGCAGGCCTTAAGCAAACTAAAGAAATCCTTATCAGAGGGGCGAAAAGCAAGGTGAACTGCCTTTTCCTCAGGGCTCAGGCCCGGGATCTCATCCCTGCCTGTGACTACACGGATACGGACACTTCTAAACCCCATCATCTGCTCCCCTTTATATCTAAGCACGGATCGTTTATTTAATTTTGTAGTTTTGTTTTTCTGATCAGATTTCAGTACGATCCAGATCCCTTCGGAAAAACTTTGGAAAAAAAGGCATAAGAAGCTTTTTGGCTTATTTTAAGCTTCAGAACCTGATTTAAAGTATCTGAAGGGGGTTAAGAACAGGGAAAATCCATTTAAAACAGAACTAAAAGGGTTAATCGGCAGGTTTCCCCCTGAAACCGGCTGCTACAGCCTGCCCGAAAGAAATGCAGCCGTCTCCGGAAGGGACCCGCCTGTGGGAAAGAAAGTCAAGCCCTGCCCCTTTTACTGTTTCGGCGATGCGCCCTGTTATATGTTCATTGTAAGCTACCCCGCCGCTCAGGCCTACCATATCAAGACCTCTTTTCCTGGCAAGGGAGACCGCAAGTTCCGAGACACTCCGGGCAAGACTTTCCTCAACCCCAAAAGCGAGGTCTTCGGGGGAATAGGTACCGGAAAGTTCGTAAGCTCCCAGGAGAAGTTCCGTTGTATCAAGCACCGGGACTCCGGGATCCCCGTATTTCTTAAAAGAGATGGGAAGCTCCACCCTGCAGGCACTCCGCCTCGCAGCGGCCTCAAGTTTCATTGCAGGTTCACCTTCGTATGTGCGCTCGCTGCAGATCCCCAGGAGGGCTGCCGCTGCATCAAGCACCCTGCCCGTACTGCTGCTCTGAACGACGTTTACCCCTCTTTCGAGCTGCTGCAGAATGGCAGTAAGTTCCACCTCCCCGTGCGGAAAAGAAAGGGGGAGTTTTTTAAGTTCGTTTTCCGAGAGGGCTTCCGAAAGGATGCCAAGGGTCATGCGGGAGGGATTTCTGGCAGCAAGATCGCCCCCGGGCATTGGTTGGGGGAGCAGATGGCCCAGACGCTCATACCCGGAATAGGAAGACTCGAAAAGCTCCCCACCCCAGACAGTCCCGTCGGCTCCGTACCCTACCCCGTCAAGAGCGATCCCGAGGACCTTTGACCCGGGGGGCAGGAAATTGTCAGCCATCAAAGCCAGGATATGAGCGTGATGGTGCTGCACCCGGAGCATATTTTCCCCGCCTTCCTGCTTTGCAAAGCGGGTGGTGGAAAAAGAGGGGTGGAGGTCACAGGCCCAGGTTTCGGGTTCAATTCCCGTTAGCCGGACCAGGTGCCGGACCACCTCGGAATGATATTTGAAAGTCTCAACGTGGCTGGTATTCCCTATGTACTGGGAAAGGTAAGCACGGTTTCCTTTTGCAGCCGTAACAGTAGTGTTAAGTTCGGCTCCGACCCCGATGGAAGCTCCTATTTCAAAGGGAAGTTCGATTGGTTCCGGCACAAAGCCCCGGGACCTGCGGATAAAAGCTCTCTTTCCGTTCACGACCCTTATTACCGTATCGTCGTTCCTGTTCGCAATAACCCTGTTATGGAGAAGGTGGAAGTCCGCAATCCCTTCGAGCCTTTCAAGCACTTCCCCATTCTCAACAAGCATGGGCCTTCCGGGCAGGTTTGCCGAAGTCATTACATAGACCGCATCAGGAGCCCTATCAAAGAGCAGGTGCTGGGTCCCGGTATAGGGGAGCATGACCCCAATGTTGTGCAGGTAGGAGGATACCGATTCTGCCAGGGAGAAATTTTCCGATTTGGGAAGTACGGTAATGGGACGACGAAAAGAGCTGAGAATTTCCCGGGAGGCCGCATCAAGGTCGGCAAACGATTCCACGACATCCGTATCCTTTGCCATTACCGCAAAGGGCTGTTCAGGGCGCCCCAGGCGTTTTCGAAGTTCCCGGACTGGCTCTTCGGCCCGGGCACTACAGGCAATGTGAAAACCTCCGAAACCTTTAACCGAAAGGACGGAACCCTGCCGGAACAGTTCCGAAGCTCTTTCTATGGCTTCGTAGTTTTTTGCAAGCACGTTTCCCTCAGGGTCCGAAAGCCAGAGTACCGGCCCGCATTCGGGACAGCAGACCGGCTGCGCATGGTACCTGCGGTTCATGGGGTCCTTATACTCAAGTTCACACCCTCCGCAGAGAGGAAAATCCGCCATTGTGGTTTGTTCACGGTCGTAAGGAAGGTTCCGGACCGTTGTATACCGGGGCCCGCAGTTCGTACAGACCGTGAAAGGATAATGATAATATCTGGACCCGGGATCAAAAATCTCAGCCCGGCAGTCCTCGCAAATAGTTGTGTCCGGAGGAATTATGGAATTCCTGGAGGCTCCGGCTTCACTTTGGAAAATTGAAAATTCGGGATACGCGGAAAAAGGCACGTCATTTACTCCGACATCCAGGATATGTGCAAGAGGAGGCTTCTTCCGGGGAAGATCAGCCATAAAAGCTTCAAGGCTTTCCCTTCTTCCTTCCACAAGGACCTCCACATGGTTTCCGAGATTTTTAATATACCCGGAGAGCCCGTGGGCTTTTGCAAGCCGGTACACGAAGGGACGAAAACCCACACCCTGCACCGTTCCGGTCACATGGAGAAGTCTGGCTTCGTTTTGCATAGAGGAATTAGGATTGAGTTTTGTCGTTAAAATAGCTTTCTGATTTACACCAGGAAGTGAGGAAATAAAAGAAAATTCGAAACTCGGACATCTCGAAAATCCTCATTAAAAAATACAAAACGAAAAAAAAACAATAAAAAAACAGCGACAAAACAAACAAAGCAATAAAAAACAGCGACAAAACAATGACAAAACAATAACAAAACAATAACAAAACAATAACAAAACAATAACAAAACAATAACAAAACAATAACAAAACAATAAACAAAACAATAAAAAACAGCGACAAAACAATAACAAAACAATAACAAAACAATAACAAAACAATAACAAAACAATAAACAAAACAATAAAAAACAGCGACAAAACAATAACAAAACAATGAAAAAACAAAAACAAATTAGTGCCAGGACTCGGAGATGAGTAAATCATCTCAGAGATTCCAGTCACATAAATTCTGGTATAATCGTTTTTAAGATGATGATGAACCCAAAAACCAGCATAATAAGGGAGATCCGCCATGCCATTTGTAGCAGACGGACCTGGTTTTGGGGTTCACCCAATTTAATGACTGCTTTTTCAACCAGATTCGGTTGATCCCTATGAGCTGCCATGTTTAGATCAAACTTACTTCATTTTCGCCTTGACCCTCTTCAACCTGAAGGTGCTCTCCCTTTCTACTTCTTCAAGGGCGAAGCGAATGAACTTCATAGTATCAATGAGTTCGGGAATGACCTTGAATTCGAGAGCGTTTACACGCCTCTTGGTCTTCTCAATCTCATTAAGAAGCCGCTTCATAGTTGTTTCGAGTTCCGCAGCGGTGATAATTTTTTCGACCAGATCCTCAAAGGCATCGGCGGTTTCGTCGATGTAGGCATTGGTCCCGATTATCCCGTACCCTCTCTCATAGAGGGGTTTTCGGACCCCTGTAGAGCTGATTTTGGGTACAAAGACACCCATGATGTTGTGCCCCGAAAGTTCAATTTCAGGATTTTCCTTCGTTGAAAAGGCAGTTGACTTGACAGCAACAACTCCGTTCACGGCGCAGGCGAGGTTGATTTTATCCACAGAGAGTTCATAGGCAGCATCCAGCTCGGTTCTAACGTTCCTGGCTTCATTCAGGATCTTGAAAAACTCAAGGATAAGACCATCTCTCTTCATTTTAAGAAGCTTGTGCCCACTTTCCGAGAGCTTAATCCGCTTTTTGAGATTGATCAGTTCTGAACGAGTTGGTTTTACGTCCTGCAATACCATGGCAATCACTCTGCCTTTTTGTGTGCCGGGTGGTACTTAGTGATGTATTTGTTGTCAATCCTGTTCAACTGGTTTTCTGGCAGGTGTGCGAGGATCTTCCAGCCAATATCCAGGGTGTCCGCAATGGTCCTGTTTTCGTTTCTGCCCTGAGTGACAAAGTTCTCTTCAAAGAGGTCAGCAAACTCAAGGAACTTCAAGTCCCTTTCGGACAGTGCTTCCTTACCGACGATAGCCACCAGACCTCTCAGGTCACGCCCTTCAGCGTATCCTGCATACATCTGGTCAGAAACTGCCTTGTGGTCTTCCCTGGTCTTATCGCCTCCGATACCGGAGTTCATCAGCCTGGAAAGGGAAGGCAGCACGTTGATTGGCGGGTAGATACCCTTCCTGTGCAGTTCCCTGGCAACCACGATCTGGCCTTCGGTAATGTACCCGGACAGGTCAGGAATCGGGTGGGTGACATCGTCACCGGGCATTGAAAGGATTGGAATCTGGGTAACGGAACCCTTGGCACCCTTGACAATACCTGCTCTTTCATACAGGGTTGCAAGGTCAGTGTACATGTAACCGGGGTACCCACGACGACCAGGCACTTCATTACGGGCGGCTCCCATCTGACGGAGAGCTTCAGCGTAGTTGGTGATGTCGGTCAGGATAACGAGAACGTGCATGTCGTGCTCGTATGCCAGGTACTCGGCTGCAGTCAAGGCCATACGCGGGGTAACCAGACGTTCCACAGCAGGGTCATCTGCAAGGTTCATGAACACGACAGCTCTTTCCAGAGCCCCGGTCTTTTCGAAGTCCTCCATAAAGTACTGGGCTTCTTCGTTGGTGATACCCATTGCTCCGAAGACCACAGCGAACTCTCCTTCAGAGCCAGGCACAGCAGCCTGCCTTGCGATCTGCAGGGCAATTTCGTTGTGCGGAAGACCTGATGCAGAGAAGATAGGCAGTTTCTGCCCACGAACCAGGGTGTTGGTCCCATCAATTGTGGAAATCCCGGTCTGGATGAAATCCTTAGGAGGCAGCCTTGCATACGGGTTCATTGCGGCCCCGTTGATGTCAATCAGCTTGTCAGGCACGATTCTGGGCCCACCGTCCAGAGGGTCACCGGCACCGGACAGGATCCTGCCGAGGAGGTCAATGGATGCAGGAAGTTTCAGGGTTTCCCCTGTGAAGACAATACCACAATCCTTGTTCAGACCGCCCGTACCTTCGTAGACCTGCACAACCACAATGTCTGCGGAAGTATCCAAAACTTCCCCTCTACGGGAGGTCCCGTCAGGCATATTGATGCTAACGATTTCCTTATAACCCACCGGCTCTGTTTTCTCGACAAAGATAAGGGGGCCTGCGATTTCCGTGATTGTCTTGTACTCTTTTGCCATACTCACCTACCTCCCAGGGCTGCAAACTCCTTATCCATCTTGGCAAGGACAGCGTTCAGAGAAGCGTCGAAGTCCTCTTCGTACTTGACCTTGGCAAGCTCGTTCATGGCTTCCGACTTGAGGATTTCCGACATCGGAATACCGGCGGTCAGAGACTCATTTGCAGCATCCCCGAACTTCATGATAGCCTGCATGGTCTTGTACTGTTCGCTAAACGGACTGTAGGTGTCTATCGGGTGAAATGCATTCTGCTGCAGGAAAACTTCCCTGAAAAGACGGGTGATTTCAAGCAGGAGCTGCTGGTCTTCTGGCAGAGCGTCTGAACCGACTAGCTGCACGATTTCCTGCAGTTCGGACTCTACCTGGAGCATGCCCATCATTTTCTCCCTCATAGCCACCCAGTCAGGAGCCACATTATCGGCAAACCAGTCAGTTAGACCTTCCTTGTACAGACTGTAACTGTTTAGCCAGTTAATAGCAGGGAAGTGCCGCCTCTGAGACAGCTTGGAATCCAGAGCCCAGAACACTTTCACGATACGCAGGGTGTTCTGCGTAACAGGTTCAGTGAAGTCACCACCAGGTGGAGATACTGCTCCGATAACCGTAATGGAACCTGTCTCACCACAGAGGGACTCGGCAACCCCGGAACGCTCGTAGAATTCTGCCAGCCTTGCTGCCAGGTATGCCGGGTAACCTTCTTCACCAGGCATTTCTTCGAGACGGGAGGAGATTTCTCTCATTGCCTCTGCCCACCTTGAGGTAGAGTCAGCCATAAGGGACACATCGTATCCCATGTCACGGAAGTATTCCGCAATGGTGATTCCGGTGTACACGGAAGCTTCCCTTGCAGCCACAGGCATGTTGGAGGTATTTGCGATAAGCACAGTACGCTCCATGAGCGGCCTTCCGGTCTGGGGGTCTTCGAGATCAGGGAAGTCACTCAGGACATCAGCCATCTCGTTTCCACGTTCACCGCATCCGATGTAGACCACGATTTCCGTGTCACTCCACTTTGCAAGCTGCTGCTGGGTAACCGTCTTTCCGGAACCAAAAGGTCCTGGGATTGCAGCGGTACCACCCTTTGCAACAGGGAAGAGCCCGTCGAGGATCCTCTGCCCCGTAACCAGCGGCTTTGTAGGAGTGAGTTTCTTGTTCACGGGTCTGGGAACTCTGACAGGCCACCTCTGCATCAACTGCAGCTCGGTCCCATCAGTGAGGGTACAGACTGTGTCCACAACTGTAAAGTTTCCACTCTTAATGTCGGCAACTGTTCCTGAGACGTTCGGGGGCACCATGATCTTGTGCTCGAGGTTCACGGTTTCCTGAACGACTCCGAACACTTCTCCACCCTTTACGACGTCACCCTTCTTGACAACAGGCTTAAATTCCCAGATTTTGTTGTGGTCAAGCCCGTCTGCGCTGACACCTCTCTGGATGAAGCTGCCCATTTTCTCAAGCAAAACGTGCAAAGGTCTCTGGACACCATCATAAATACTGGAGAGGAGACCGGGGCCAAGTTCCACGGCAAGAGACATACCTGTGGTTTCACAGGGTTCACCGGGCATGACGCCAGCTGTCTCTTCGTATACCTGGATGACGGTCTTTTCACCCCTAATCTGGATGACTTCGCCCATCAACCCCTCGTTCCCGACTTTAACCAGGTCATACATTTTTGCCTGTAAGCCGATGGCGGTAACGACAGGCCCAGCCACACGATAAATTTCACTTTTTACTTCCACAGATCAACACCTACCGCTTGTTTTATTTTATCTCTTAAACTCGTTGAGCCTTCGCCAGAACCTCCAAGGGCTACAACTGTTGGCTGTACTGACTCGTTCAAGTTTTTCATTAAAATTTCCGGCAGATTACCAATGTCATCATTGTGCATTACAATAATCCCGATGTTATTATCATCAAGCACCTCTTTTACCGCAGATTCAGTCTCAGCAGCATCAGCAACCTCATATATTTTTTTGATACCGGACAGCCTGAATCCTGTGACAAACTCGCTCTTTCCGATCACTGCTAGTTCCATCAGATTACCACCAACTGGTCTTTGATTAATTCATCTTCGAGGCCAGCCTCTTTACCCCTGAAGATAATCCGAAGGTTGTTGACCTCATTGTTCTTATAGATAACATAATCCATAATAGGCACAATTGAGATCGGAGATACGTGCGAATAAGTAGTTGCAGATTCAAGAGAGAATTTCAGTAGTCTGCATTCCAGGCCAGTCAGGGAATCCATGTCAGGAACCATTACACCTGAAATAGCATCCCAATACCGCGTTTTTCGAAGAGCTTCAACGAACTCCTCGTAGGGGAGAGATGCAAGTTTTTCGGTGTTTAATTCAAGCCCGCCCTCAATCATCAAAGGCATGATCTCATCAAGCTGCTCAACTCCCGCTTTTTTAAGCCTGAATAGGGTACCCATGTTCTTGGCATCAACTTCCAGCTTAATGAACCTTGCAAAGAGTTTGCGGTCCTTGGATCTTGGTTTCCCGATTACACCGAACAGACCTGAATAATACATCTTGTCAAGTTCGTTTTCAATGTATGCCAGGTTTGTCCCGTCGTATTCTTCCTGCAGCAGGGGGTAATAATCGGTCTCATTAAGGGCTTCAATAATTTCCTCATATGATTCCATTGCTGCAAGTTCCGACAGGGTGGTATAGGTGAGTTCCCCGGCAGATATCAGAGTTTCCAGGATCTCCTCTTCAGATGCATTGTACTGTTTCCCGCGGAGGAGGGTTTTTATGTTCCAGATATCATATCTCCGGAGATATTCTGAAATAAGGTAATTGGGTTCTCCTGCGGTTATTAAAAGCAATTTTGCATAGGTGAGCGCAAGATTCCTGTTAAGTGCATGTTCTGCCAGATCTGCACCACTGTATTTCATTGCCAGTTCATCAATATCGTTTTTGTACTCAGATTCCTGGATAAAGCGGGTAATTTCATCAATGCCCATGTTCATAAGCCGCGGATATGTTTCTTTTGGAAGCAGCTTACTTTTCATCGCGCGTACACGGGTAACGGCATAAGCATAGTTAGAAGTGCCTTTTTTCTTCTTATCGGATTTTCTGGGTTTTTTACCCCAGATTTTGTCCAAATACGGCAGCCTCATTGCACATCACCCGTATAAGATATCTGATATCTGTTTCAATGAACGCTCATACGCGTTTTTCAGGATTAAATCGTACGTGAAATCAAACCTTATTGTTCCGTCTTCATTTTCAAGAACAACACCGCCGATACAATCGATATTACCAGCGTAGGTTAATGAGGATAACTTCTTGACAAGTTCTTCAGAATCCTTTGAAGAATAAACCTTGGCACCGCTGGCTTCGTACTTGTCGATAATAATTTTTAACAATTTTTCGTTTTTAGAAGCTGGCATCGACTTTATTGATTCAACGGCTTGATTATAAACAGCATCCAGAAGTTCTTTGCGCTTGTTTAGCGAGATTCTTTTTACTTCAAGATTTGCACTGGATATAACCTGCTGGTGCAGCTTCTGGAGATCCTCTTCAACTTTAGCCAGGCTGTCTCCGAGCATCTTTTTATGGGTGTTCTTGGCCTCATTTAAGATCTCGGAGACCTTCGCCTCGGCTTCAGCATTGATGCGGGACGCTTCACTCTGCGCACCATTCTGGATATCCTTTACAACGATCTCTAGTCCCATGCTTACACCTCCAAATAAATATAGAGCAAAAATAGCTCTAATCGTTAGAAGCAAACACTCCAATAAGTCTGGAGTGAAAAAATACCCAAAAAACTTAGAGCAAAAGTACTCTAAGTTTCTTAGAGCAAAAGTACTCTAAGAAACTTAGAGCGAAGATACTCTAAGAAACTTAGAGCGAAAATGCCCTAAGAAACTTAGAGCGAAAAAAATGCTCTAAGAAATTTAAGAGCGGGGATGCTCTTAAATTAGGCAGAATTGATAAGCAATGAAGCGACGAGACCGAAGATAACGATGGTTTCTGGAATGACAGTAAGGATCAGACCCTTACCGAATAACCCTTCGTTTTCTGCCATTGCACCAATTGCTGCGGTACCGATCTCTTTTTCTGCCCATGCAGATGCAAGACCAGTTACTGTGATTGCGAGTGCTGCACCGAGTGCCTTCATTCCTGCTGCGTCCAGAATAGGACCTGATACTAATTCTGCTCCTACCATGTTTTTATTCCTCCGTGTATTTTCTTATGTATCCGAATGGGTTGTATACTATGCCCCCGCCAGAGTAGAATTTTCCGAAGAATTCTACATACTGCAACCTGAGTGCGTGCAATCCGGGAGCAATAATACTCAGGACAGTGTTCAGACCATGCCCGAGTATAAACACGATTATTGCGGCTATTGCTAAGAAACCAATCTGAGAGTGATCAGACCAGATCATTTCAAATGCAATATCATTGACTGTTGATGCGATGTATATTGAAGACAGCCCTACTGCTATGATACGGGAATAGGACAGCGCGTTACCCATCAGCGATGGCAACTCAACAACGCCCTGAATTCCTTCTCCTTTGAGAAGCATCAAAACAGCGATTACAAAGACAGCAGCTCCAACGTATGTCAGGATAGAATTGCCGCCGAGTATTCCTACAGCTGCTATAAGTACACCGATCTCTATTATGATCCAACTGCCTTTTTCAAGGAGCCCGTGCATAAATCCATGGTGCCTGGCAATGTTTGAAAATCCAAGCAAAAAACCGAGATTTAAGTGAAGCAGTCCTACGGTGACAGTTGCACCAATCATAGTCATTATCATGTGAGTCCTGTGAACAGGGAACGTCACATGCTCGCCACTGAGCCCTGTGAATAGGGTAACGGTTTCCCATCCAGGAATTAAGCCCGGAACCACACCGTGCGCAGTATGCAAGCTTGCCAATGAGAATCCTAAGAACTCACCGTATATTATTCCAAATATAAATGTCGATATCTGACAATAGATCAGAATATTCATAAGAGGCTGCACTGCTTCAGACTTTACAGCTTTTTTGATTGCCAGTGCAAGTATTCCCAGAATGAGCGCGTACCCAATATCCCCGAGAATCAAACCGTACATCAGTGGGAAAGTTATTAAGAGTACTGACGATGGGTCAAGTTCGGTGTATTTGGGTCTGGAATACAGATCCATGATCTCCTGCATCGGTGCAACTACCGCCGAGTTGTTGTACTCGACCGGGACACGCTCCTCCTCCTCTTCTTCGATTTCGAGTTTGGAGATGTATGCCTTACCGGCAGTGGCACTGTTTACAGCACTGACCACGGTGTCGTAGTCCTCGCTGGGAGTCCAGCCATCTATAATAAATGCATTTGCAGATGTCGCGATTTTCAAAGGCAGTTCTGCCTTCTCACTCTCGATACTAAGGACCTCATCGCTGGCAAGAATGAAATCAGCATACTTAGACTTCATGGAGTCGATTCCAGCCTTAGTGGACTCGATCTTCTTGCCGACCTCAGCTTCCTTCTGTTCGATTAACCTTAATGTCTCGCTTGGGACACCACCTCTTTCCGGAACTCTGAGTTCTCTGAATCCAAGACTCTGGATTAACTCGTAGACTCTGTCGGCATCAGTCTTGGCCACAAACAGTACTATTGATTTTGATTGAGGGTCAACGTACAGTTCAAAAGCCTTTGTGATGCTTGAAATCTGACTCTCTTCCAAGCTACCCTTGATTGTGCCTGCGAAAACCTTAATGCTCTCGTAGCCACGGAAATAGTCAAAGTCCAGATTGATAGACAGGAAAGGTAAAAGTTCCTTTTTCTGGGAATCCAGGTCTTTCAACTCGTTCTCGAGTTGAATGATTAATTCTGTTTTTTCAGAGATTCCCCTGTCCAATTCATCTAGCTTCGAATCAAGTTCACGCAGAACAGTGTCAGATTTCTGGACTACCGGTTCATTACTTGCAATCCCCAAATAATTGGCGATGGAACGGATCTTTACAAGCTTTTTAGAGACATCTTCAGCGTTTTCGAATGGCTTGTCGATCTTGAAACCAGATTCGTCTTCAACAAAATCTTCGATGTGAAATAGATTAGTATCATACAGTGCTTCGATGGTTTGTTTAAGGATGCTTTTATGTCCGACAATAACGGCCCTAGTCATCACTTTAGGTCTACTCATTAAGGACCGCCCTCTCAAACTCCTGTACTAGGTAATTGACGGAATTGTCGATGTTAGCTTGAGCTTTTTGGGACATGGCTAATGCGTTTTGCTCACCATCATTGACTATATGATTTTTCTCTTCCAGGATCTTTTCATCACCAGCTTTAAAAGAATCTTGTGCAGCTTTATGTGAATCAATTTCGGCTTGCCTCAGGATCTCCCTGGCTTCAGCCCTAGCATCGGAGATGCGCTTGTTTTTGGAATCAATAGCCTGGTCGACCACTGATTTCGCATTCTCTTCTGCTTTTTTTATTTCAGATAAGAGTTCATTTTTAGCCATGTGAGTCTCCGTCTCTCAAAATTTAGTATATAAATTAATAATTAAAAATTCCTACTCCGATGGATGTAGTTAACAAATCCTTCGTGAAAGAACTATATAACAGCTTCGGTTTTATCGAAGAAGATACAGGGATTTATAATGAATAATAATTACACATACACTATTGAAGAATATTCTCAGAATTAAGAGAATATAAATAGTAAAATATAAAGATGAAATACACAAAGATTAAATAATACAGTAAAAATTAATTGCACTTGAACTAAATAAAATAATTAACAATAAACCCAATTCCTGCCCCGGCCCTTATCAGAAATGCAAGGAAAAAGAGTAAACAAAAAAGCAAATAGCAAAAAGTGCCAGGTGACAAAACAGTAATAACGAAGATACCACATTTTTATTTCACCTCCGGCACCTTGTTCTCTGAACCTTGTTTTACTGAGTCATTGTTTTCCAAACCTTGTTTGCCGAGTCCCTCTTCTCTGAAATATTATTCCTTGCAACTTGCCTTCTACACCTGTTCTCTGAGACCTTGACCCTTGCAACTTGTCCCTCAGAGTTCGCCCTCCGAGATCTTTTTCTCTGAATTTTTGTCTATGAGGTCTTGTTCTATGATCTTGTTCTATGATCTTGTTCTATGAGATCTTGTTCTATGATCTTGTTCTATGAGATCTTGTTCTATGATCTTGTTCTATGATCTTGTTCTATGAGATCTTGTTCTATGAGATCTTGTTCTACGATCTTGTTCTATGAGATCTTGTTCTACGAGGTCTTGTTCTATGAGATCTTGTTCTATGAGGCCTTATTCACACTACCTTTTTCGTAACCAAAACTTTTCATGAATTCCGCATCCATTTAAAATCACAAATCAGAGCATGCAATCGTTTTTGTTACCCACCGAGGAATACAAAAAAGCCCGAATTCCCATCGACCCCTAAAAAAGCAAAAAACCTGTTGGAATAAATCTACTGAAAAACTGCTGAGCTTTCAAACCTAAAATCTCCCACCTGATCAAAGAAAGAAACAATTTTACTTAATTTTGCTCTGCAACCCTTAAGTAGAATTATTTTTTTAAAAGAATCCATTTTAAACCTAAAAATTAGAAAAAAGAAGGAAATAGGACAAAAAAATAATAAATTATGGAAAATAAATTAAAAAACGAAAAATTGGCCTCAAAAAAGAGAAAAATAGAAGGAAAAACCCATAAAATAGGTATTCCAACCAACAATTTTCGGGAAAAATTATTTAACTCTGAAAGGAATCCTTGCCCCTTTGGGGATAGTGTGGATATACTCATTCCGAAACTCGGGATTTCGCATCATGCAGTATGAGGCATCCTTTTTGTAAGCGATGTGTTTCCCCATGCGTTTCCAGATTGCCTCCAGAGGTTCCTCACAGATGTTCCCAAAGGAAAGAGGTGTGTAAGCACAGGGCATTACCTCTCCGTCCGAAGCTACATGCATCCAGCGCTTGCCCGCAAAGCACCCGAAGAGGTCAGGCCCCATGAAATAAGGGAAAGCCGTTACTCTGGGCCCCTCAGGCTTGCTATTCATTGCTTTCTGGAATTTTTCGAGCCTTTTTACATCCTTTTCACCTATTACCTCATCCTCGTGATCAAGCCAGCGGCCAACAGCGATGATCTCATAGATAGAGACCTCATGCATGCCCAGGTCAACTGCGAGCGAGTAGAAATCATCCAGGTCGTCAATATTGTGAGGGGAAACTACAACAAACATGTCCGTAAAGATTCCCGCAGCCTTTGCATTTTTGATTCCGGAAATTGCGTCCTCGTATGCTCCTTCACGTCCGCGGAAACGGTCATGTTCAGCTTTGAAAGGACTGTCCAAGCTGATCCGGGCAGCATAGAGCCCTGCGGCTTTGAGCGCTTCTGCCCGCTCTTCGGAAAGCTTGTAGCCGGAAGTAAAGCAGGTTGCAATTGCCCGGGACTTGTCCACACGAGCAACCATGTCAACGAGATCATTTCGAAGCATGGTCTCCCCGCCATCAAAGGAAACGAGATAGGCTCCGAGATCCAGGCTCTGATCCACAGCCCCGCAGATCTCGTCCACTGTGAGCTCTTTTTCAGGCTTGATATCTGCAGCCCCACAGTGGAGACAGCGGTTCGGACAGCGGGCAGTGATCCCTATTGAGAACTGGTCAGGGACCCTTTTCTTCCTGATAGCCGCAATTTCCGCACTGATTACCCGGCTGAAGACCGGACCCGGAATAGGGGGGACCCATGTAGAGAAAATAATTTCATCCTCATTCGCAGAGATGGGTTTTTCTTCTTCAAAGATCCCGTTAATGCGCTTGATGAAGGGCTTAGCAAGCTGGGAGAGAGGCCCCTCCGTATCAAGCACCATTTTTCCGTTTTCTGTACTGGCATTTACTTTGAGCACCGGACTGTCATATACTCGCATGGATTCACCTGATAGAATTATTAGAAAAATTAGTGAGTAGTTGGAAACTTTTTGAGATATAGAGTGGAAAACTGAATGAAATCAGTTCTGGTTTTGTATTATTTTCGGGGTTGTGATGATTTTGCGTTACACTTGTTTCTGCATTATTGGTTCCTGCATTGCACTGGCTTCTGCGTTTTTCAGGAAAAGCCGAAGAATTTTCAGGATTTTTCAAGCAGGTCAAGTGTCACATAATCAGTAGTCAGGAAGAGCTTATCCCTTGCAGGGCATTCCCTGAAGGTATTAAGGACTTCTTTTGCTGCCCGGACATATTTTTCTACTTCTTCGATAGACCGCTCTACGGCTTTTTCCCGGCCCATCTTCGAAGCGTAGATCTGGGGTAGGGTTTCGGACGTAACTTTTGACTCCTTTTCTTCAAGCACCTCAAGGAACTCCAGCAGGTCATCTACAATCTGGTACGCAGTTCCCAGATACTTCCCGAAGAGGGAAAACTTCTCGGCCCCGACATCATCTGCCCCGCCGGCATAAGCCCCTATCAAGGCACTGACTGCAAAAAGAGATGCCGTTTTTCGGAATATGCACTCGAAATAAGCCTCTTCCCCGAACTCCTCTTCGTCCAGTCTAAGGTCAAGGACTTCCCCTTCCGCCATGTCCATTCCGGCTTTCCCAAAAACCCGGACCACTTTTTCCCCGTAAGGAGAAATAAGCTCGATTGACTTGGCAATAAGGTAGTCCCCGCAGAGGAGAGCCCGGGAAGGCCCGAACTGTTCAGGAGCCGAAGGCAAGTTCCTCCGGATAAGGCCCTGGTCCAGCAGGTCATCGTGAACAAGAGAAGCAGAATGCATCATTTCAACGGCGAGGGCTGCATCGAGGCTCTTTATATAAGATCCGGAACAGACATCACTCGCCAGCAGGAGAAGAATAGGGCGGACCCTTTTCCCTCCGGAATGACAGACATGCTCCACCATTTTTTTCAGACGGGAGTCCTCCATATCCGTAATGAAGGCTTCAATCCCGGCCTCGACATATCTGTACTCTTCCCATTCTTCAATATCCATTGGAATTACTCCGTATACTTGGATGGGCACCCTGTAACAATCTTATTGGCCTCAATGGTTTCCTCGGAAACCATGGTTCCGCTGATGCTAACCTTCTCCCCTTCCGCGAGGTTTGAGGGCAGGTCACCCGTGTATTTGACACGGACCCTCAGGTTTTCAACATCCTCATCCCTGAGCTCGAACAGGGTTATCCCGGGGACCATTTCAATGCTCCCGTATTCCACGATACCCATTGCATTTACTTCTTGCCCTAAGTGGGCCTGGGGGTCAGAAAGGATTTCGGATACCGAGAGGTACCCTGAAGAATCAACGCCATAAAGCCCGACTACGGCCACGGCAAGAATAAAAGCAATTGCGAATAATGTTTTCTTTTTTTTCTGATTCATCTAAAACCACGTATGACGGATCATTACATTAACTTTTTGTTGAGCCTTGCACGCGCCTTGAGCAGCACAAAAATATATGCAAAAATAAGGAGCCAGCTGATTGTGAATGCTAGAATAAAAGGACCCATTCCTATCACATCTTTTGCAAGTTACCGTATTTTATTCAGAACTCCTGCCCCGGATGCAGGGCAACACAAACAATGAAAGGCTTATTTTGAAAACTTTGTGTGCCTAGCCCTATATAAGGATATATATTATTTACCCAAGAAATAAAGTTCCCCCGGAAAAACAAATAAAACGAGCCGCAAATGTAAATGATACCCCCCAATCAAAACAGTATAAATAAAGAAAGGAACAAATTGATTTTGTATACAAATATTATTTGAATAGTATTAGTATATTCAACGCAATATAAGTTTACCAAAGATATATCCAGCAATATATAAAACAATAAATATTTAAAATTGTAAAGGAATAAAATGAAGGAAATTTCTCGAAGAATCCCCAATTAACTAGATAAAAAATAGCCTATAGTGAAGAATATATTCTGCAGGATTTACTCTATAATATGTATGTCAAAATATCCATTTTCAGGCAAACAAGGTTGACAATATAATAAGAACTATATATAAAATTGAAGAATATAATAGTTACAAAGTTTCACCCGGTTGGCATGATTACCCCGGAACAGTTTCCTTTTACACCATTTATGATTAAGGGTTCCTGCCCCCCAATTTCGACTGAAAATTATAACTGGTAGTTTTACCTGACAATTCAGTCCAACAATTGTATCTGGCAACCCACATGAGAACCCCACCTGAAAATTAGATTGGGCAACCTCAACTGACAACTCTAACTGATAATTTGACATTTTGCGCCTTCTAATATCTCGTTGCTGTCACGGCAACCCCAACTGACAACTCTAACAGATAATTTGACCCTGCGATTCGATCAGTAAAAACCAGCTGACAACCCGATCCTGACAATTCGACCCAACATTTCTTCCAGAAAATTCAGGCCATACAAGAAGGAGACCTCCAACATGAAGTACAGGACAGCTTCATCATATACCGTGTCGACAAATACTGCATGGTTTCTTCGTTCCCGAAACAGGACACCAAGTATTTAACAGAGAGGAAAAGACGGAGAAAAAACGAAATAGATCGAAGGTGGAGACCCACCATGGGTTTTGCCCGCAGGAAGAAAATCCACACAACTTTAAGGAGAATCGGAAGTGAGACGAAAAAACTTCACAAACAGGGGTGGGAAATCCCTGTATCTTTTAAAGATCTCCGGTAAAAAAGAAAAAGATCAGAAATAATAATAAATGTCAAGCGAAAACATTATATCTGACAAATACCTCTAGAGGTGTTGCAGTTTGCGTTGATGGTCTAGTGGCTATGACTTGGGCCTTCCAAGCCCAAAACCCGGGTTCGAATCCCGGTCGGCGCATTTTTCCGTTTTTTAGAATCCTGCTATGTTTCTATTTTTCGTATATTAACTACGGACGGAATAGAATCAACAAAATGCGAGGGTTGCCCAGAGGTCAAAGGCGATGGGCTTAGGACCCATTTTCGTAGGAATTCGTGCGTTCGAATCGCACCCCTCGCATCCCCATTAAATCCCCCATCCGTTTTGCGCTCCAGCACCACCCGTTTTTCACCACTCCTTCGTTCATCTTGCACCCACATCCAGCCGCTCCGCGCATATCCTCACCCATTTTGTGCTCCAACTATGAAGAGTTTTTGAATGGCATATAGCCTTCCGAGTTTCCACGCCTCACCAGCAGACTCTCATTCGGACCCGGGAATCTTTCCGAAAATTCCTGCATTTACCAGCTTTTTTTCCACATAGAGCCAGAGCAGCCCCAGTAAGCAGCCAATCAGGGCCCCCACAAGCACGTCCGAAGGGTAGTGGACCCCGATAAAGATCCTGCTCAGGCTGACAAGTACGGCAAAAATCCAAACAGGCAGCTTCAACTTTCCAGCTCTGGGGTGTAAAAAGACCGCAGAGGCGAAAGCCATCAAAGTATGCCCACTGGGCATGGAATAACCGGTTGTGCAGGTCACAAAGCGGATATCCTCAGGCCTCGGGACCGCAAAAATGGGTTTAAGTGCCAGGGCCAGGTTCCAGGAGACTAAAAGTAAAGAAAGGTAGAAAAGGGCTTCATTTCTCCCCCGGAAATAAAAAAGAGCTGCAAGGATCAAAAAGAGGAAGTAATCGAACCTGAGGCTTATAAAAAGCATGAAATGGTCCAGGAAAGAAAAGGAATTAAGGACCTGCAGGATGTAGTAATCAAATTCCGAAAACATAAGACCGGAAAACCTCCATTAAAACATTAGATTCTCAAAAGAAATATTTAATTTTATTTATGTCAGGAACAGAGGACAACTAACCCTCATTTCCCTGCCCCGTATCGCTCGGAACTCCCGTATGCTAGCAGCCGTCCATTCTCGAGCACTGAAACCGAACCGTGCCCGCAGCAGACAATGCACTTTTTACCTTCCGGAGCAAGTTCCGCATCAAGTTCCGAGATGAGGGAGAAAAGGGCATTTCTTTCATCTCTGGCAAGGTTACTATCCACGTTTACCGAGGTCATAAGGTAGTCGGCCAGGACGTTGTATTCGGTCCGCTCCGGGCTCAGGCTCCTGAAGTTTATCAGGGTATCTTGGGGGAAGAGCAACCCTTCTTCCGGACAGAGGTAGAGAACTTCCCCGTGCATGTGCCCGCCAAGTCCCTGAAGGGCTTCAAACTCAAGTCCCCCTATCCGGAAGCGAGCAATTACCGGGAATGAACCCCTTTTTTCAATATATGCTTCCCGGGAAGGGAGATCGGGGAAAATTTCGATGTTAGTGGGGAGATTAAACCTAGAAAAGAGGTTGATCATCTTTGTATAAACCTCTTCGAGGATACACTCCTGGTGAGTGGAACCGTAAGCCCTGCTTGTTTCCCTTGCGACTTTCAGAGTATCCCGGTTCAGAAAAGAGGGAGCTGAGAAGTAGCCAGCAGCCCCGCAGTGATCGGCGTCCGCGTGAGTGATGTAGATCCTTTTTATCCGGTTCAGGTCCCCGAACCCATAGTGCTGGAGCATGTTCACGAGATCAGGGAAATATATCCCATACCCGGAATCAATCATCACTCGCTCTTCCGGAGTGTCAAAGAGATAAATATTGCCTCCGCAAGGGGGCTGGAAGCTAAAGAGTTCGATACCGCTCCTAATCCGGAACCTCTGTACATCAGCATAAAAACCGGATCCGGAAGTCCGGTTCAGAGTCTCCCCCACTTTAAGTATATTTTCGAAAACTTCCCGGGGGTCCTTATCCAGGTTTGAAAGTTCCTGGGCAATATGGTTAATGTCGTGCAGGAACCTCATAAGGAACTCGTCCTCAGCGTCCCCCAAAAAAACCCGCAGTTTCTGGGCAAAACGGAGATAAAAAACCGTGTCGTCGAGCTTTTCCCCTGTGGTGTCGTATTCCAGGATCTCGAGCCTGTACCCGGACTTGAGCCGGTTCAGGAGAGAATCTACCAGTTCCGTGTTCTCGACGTTCAGGCTCACAACCAGCCTTTCGGGGTGCTTCCCGCGGTCGTCGAAGTCCAGGAAGGTGATATTGGACCCTGCCGAGGTGATGTAGTTGAGAAGCTCGAATAAAGCCCCGGGCCGGTTAGGAAGATAAACATGGAACTTGAGGAACGCAACAGGATGCAAGGAAGTCTGAAGGTAGCCTATCTTTTCCAGTTCCTCACGGATTTTCCCATAGGCCCCGGGAGAAGCCGTAACTTCAAAAAAAACAGTCTGTTGATCGATCCTCCTATCGTACTGGATCCTGTTAATATTTCCCCTGTGCCTCGTGATTATCTCGGCAGCCCTGTGCAAAGCTCCAGGCTTATCCGGCATGCAGGCAATAAACGAGAACTGTTCCATAAGAGATCTCCTGATCGAATAACAATTTATGTTCTTCCCTTTAATGTTCTATAGAAATCTGGAAACCTTAAGCTTTCCTGTTAAATATTGTTGAAGAGAGATAAATCGGAAAAAATATAGGAAAAAAATAGGAAATATAAAATCTAAAAAACCGGATCTGTTCAGGCCGGGACCAGGAAAAAACCGAATGTCCTATCCCGAAGGAAACGTTCAAAATTCAAGCACGAAAGGTCGAAGCCCCAGCCCTTCAAACGCCCCCGAGAGATCCGATAAAGGATATTTTTCCCTGGAAAAAAGATGCGACCTGCATTTACAGTCCGTGCACCCGAAGCCGGGGATGCAAGGCCCGCCGATGGCTCCCGCCAGCATGCACTCAAGGCGCTCCGGCGTAGCGGCACAGACCGCCGAAACCAGGCGGAATGCAGAACAAAAGTGTAGATAGTCCACGTGCCACTTTGGATTTTTGTCTTTGTCCCTGGAAAGCCTTATATGTCTTTGCATTCGCTTAAGCCCGCCCGGACCAAGTGCTGACCCCACATAGATGTGATAGCCTCTTTTGAAAGAAAACTCCCCTTTTTTCCCCACCTGCAGGGCGTACTCATGGTTCTCAAATATGAGGCAGTAAACACCTTTTTGGGAAAAGTCAAAATTAGAGCCATCAAAATGAGTATCCGAAGAATTCGGTTCCCTCGAAGCTTCAGGATTTATCGAAGAATCGGCTTTCATATTAAAACCATACCTTAAGATCCGCGAACTTCAGAGATGTGGTCCGATACCTCGAAATATTTTTCAAGCAAAGGTCCAACCATTGCTTCAAGCTCCGCTTTTCCTTCCAGAGCTTCAACCCAGGCAGGAGGTACAGAGCCGATCCCCAGTCTTGCCCCCAGGACCCCGCCGGCCACGCAGCCTACGGAATCGGAATCTCCTGTAATGTTTACGGCTATTTGGAGCGCTTTTTTATAATCATCCGGATAGCGCAGCATGCAGAAATATGCAAGAGCAAAGGTTTCTTCCGCATACCAACCCTGGCCGATTTCCCGAAGGGCTTCTTCATCACTCATATCCCCGAAAGCCAGTTCATATGCGACTTTCAAGGCATTCGTAAATTCTTCTGAGATTCCACCCGTAACTTTGAGAAGAGGGCAGAACATATCTAAGGGCTCCATGCCGTCAAGGGCAAGCTTTACCGCATAGGCTCCTGCGATAGACGCGGCATCTGAAGTGGGATGGGAATGAGTTATTTTTCCGGAAAGGGAAGCAACCTCCAGCAGCTTATCAGGATCGTTGCGGTAGATAAAACCGACTATACCCACCCGCATGAGGCTTCCGCATGTTTTGGACTCGATGCCCGAATCTTGCCAGTGAACCCCCTCTTTGAGGCGAAGCGCTGCCCCTTTTGAGGTTGCCCCTGCTCCAAGATCAGGTTCATCCAGCCATTTGACAAATTCCCCTGCAAGAAGGCCCATCAATTCCGAAGGCTCACGTTCAGCCCCCAGGACCAGAGCCCTTGCAAGGACCAGCATAAGCTGCGTATCGTCAGTCCATGGAGAATCGGGAAGAAGTTCAAGAAGCCCTTTTTCTCCGTACTTAGCCTTTATCCGCTCAAGGGTGAGATGTTCTACAGGACGCCCCAGGGCATCCCCACAGGCACTTCCGAAAAGGTAGCCTCGGAGTTTTTTTTCGAGATCGGAAAGTTCGGATTCCATAGAGATCAATTTTTATTTATTTCCAGATTAGTACCTCATTAAATAATACTTTCACCCCGCAAACATAAACAAGATATATCTTCGAATCAAAAAAAAGGGAAAAGAGTCCTGAATTGCTATGGAATGACGGACACAGAATAACAGGTACAGAATAGCAGATGCAGAACAACCGACACAGGAAATGGGGGGAAATCTAATGTCAGACGGAGGATTTGACCCGGACGAGATGATAGCAAGGACCAGAGAAGAAGAAAATCTATTTGGAATAGCTGTAGACACGATAACAAAACAATATGTTAGTTACGCGGCAGTTCCGAAATCAAACAAGGTGGAAGAAGTGGGGGATGATTTTAGCAAAAAACCAGGGCAGCCACAAAATTGGACCCTGGCTGGAGAAAACAGAGAAAACGTAGCTTATAAATGGGTTGCAAGAGGGAGTACTTACCCGGTAAAAGAGCTTCTCAAAAAAGCCGGGATGCGCTGGGACCCGAAGCATAGGGAGTGGCACAGCCATAAGAAGCCGGGTATCGAAATAGAAGGCATCTATATGATGAAAACAAAAGCATAAGCTTCAGGGAAAGCTATGAAAAAGCTAAAAGAGCTATAGGAAAAAGTAATAAACGCGCTAAAAAGCTGTGAAAAAAGTTATAAAAAGAAAAGTGCTCCGATGGGGATTTGAACCCCAGTCGCAGGAGTGAGAGTCCTGAATGATTGGCCGAGCTACACTATCGGAGCACGCTGATTATTAAACACTGCCACTGAGACAGCATACTTTCAACTGATTTATATAATATAAAGCTTTCGTTTGAGGTTTAAAAATAATATTGGAACTGCCGGAGAGCGGATTTCGCTCATGCCAGCAGTCGGCCGAAAATAGTTATTTTCGAATAGGAGATATCGGAACTCTGTGCCGAATCAACCCATCAAATCCTCACACGAACATGGCCTGAGGGATTGAGGTTTCCTGAACGTTTACGACCTTGTCGTAAGCTTTCATGAAGTCAGCCATGGTAATCTGTTTGCCGCGCCTGCGCAGCACGAAGATTCCGGCTTCCTTGGTAATTACACTGAGTTCTGCCCCACTCATTCCGGTTGTGACTTTTGCGAGCTTCTCGAAGTTCACGTCATCAGCAAGGTTCATCTTACGGGTGTGGATCTTCAGGATCTCAACCCTGCCTTTTTCGTCCGGAATCGGTATTTCAATAGACCGGTCGAATCGGCCGGGACGGAGGAGAGCCGGGTCGAGCAGGTCGATCCTGTTGGTTGCGGCAACCACCTTTACATTGCCCTTGGGGTCAAAACCATCCATTTCCGCAAGCAGCTGGAGCATGGTCCTGTTTACCTCTGCCGAACCGCTGGTCCCGTCGTAGGTCCTCATGCTGCCCACTGCATCGATTTCGTCAATGAAGAGAATACTTGGGGACTTGTCCCGGGCAAGCTGGAAGATGTCCTTGACAAGCCGGGAGCCTTCCCCAACAAACTTCTGGACCAGGTCCGAACCGGACATCCGAATGAAAGTGGCCTTAGCCTGGGAGGCAATAGCCTTTGCAACAAGGGTCTTTCCCGTACCAGGGGCACCGTGGAGGAGAACTCCCGAAGGCGGCTCAATTCCCAGGTCCTCGAAAAGCTCAGGCTCGGTAAGCGGGAGTTCTACACTTTCCCGGACTTCCTGAAGCACATCGTCAAGCCCTCCGATCATGCTGTAGTCCACACCCGGAGAGTTGATAAGCTCCATTACCTGAGCCCTTACATCGGCTGCCCTGCTGACAATGGAGATGATCGAGTAAGCTCCGTTTACGGCAACCCTCATTCCGGGATCGATCTTCCCACGGTATTCCTCCGGGATCTGGGTCAGGACTTCCTGGTTGTTCCCATGCTGCCTGATCAGGACAATATCCCCGTTCACTTCCAGAATGGTAGCAATAAAGAGAGGAGGCTCGGTAAGCTGTTCCAGGTGGGCTTTTAACTTGTTTATTTCCTGGAGGTGCCGCCCCGTAGACACGCTTGCCTCAAGGAGCCGGGCTTTCATGTTCTCGTTCTGAACCTTCAGAATTTCGATTTCGGTCAGGAGAGATTTAACATCATCAGCTTCAATCTCCCCACACTCAAGCTGGGTTTCTACCCTGGTTTTGACCTCTTCCAGGGAAGACTGTAAGTCACTGTCTTCTGACATTGAAAACACCTGTTTTATCTGAATATGACCTTAATTAGTTGTACGATCCCGAGTCATCATGTGATCTTGATATGAGTAAAATCCTGATGTGGAGTGGGACCCTGATCCTTCATATGAACTTGATATGAACTTGATATGAAGTATAGTTCTGATTCGATTTTATAAGCCAGGTTCGTACACATAAACCTGATTTGTAGTGGTATCCGGACCTACGGAATAAAGGAATCGAATCATGTACTGCAGGAGTACAAAAGGCAATGCTAACGAAAATCCGGGAAAGATGATTATTATCATACCCGTATATTTTTCATACCTCGATACGTATTAATGGCCAGAAACCTGTTTTCATATTAACTCTCGGACTTAGTGGGACGATTGTAGGTTAAAAGGCGCCGGATTAAACATGTTCTTATCCTGACCCCGAATATATTAACATACCGCCAATAAATATACCATATTAATTATAAAAACCATATATATAAATTCCTACGGCGACTGCAGCCCACTTCTGCACGTTACTTAAATAATGGTCTGGTATCTAATTAGTATATATCGATTTTTTGTATTCTCTTTTAGAGCACAATGTACCATGAGGTACAACGTGTATATCATATTTTGGAATAGATGATTAAAGAGTTTCGGGAAAAGAACCTGCCGGAAAACCGGAATGAATGAATGAAATGACCAAACAGCGAGACATCCAGCGACAGTACATTACAGTACTGTATAGTATAGCGATTATAGTGAGTACAGTATAAGGTAGTAGAAACATTACAGTACTGGAAGCACTATGCAGCATCTTATTTATGTCCTTGCATCTCAGATATACCGGACAAAACCCATATATAAAAATTTCCCCCTGGAAAAGGATCAGAACTTTTGTCGGAAAAAGCAAAAATCCGCACAGTAATAAAATAAATAGATAGTCATCTTGTTTTCTAGTTAGTTTAAATAGACTTGGTTTATAAATTTATAACCACTATAAAAAAAAGAAAAATGAAGAGAACAGGTACAAAAAATTGAATGGATACATTTAATAATAAAAGCATAATATCTCTTCACATGCGATCCTCGGAAGATTTTCTAAAAGTAGGCGCAACGGTTACATTTGTTGGTTTTATCATAGTGATGTTAGGTGTTATCCTGACAATGCTACAACATCCAGGAAGCAGCCATCTGGGAGGATTGATCATGCTTGGACCCATCCCGATCGCCTTTGGCACCTCTCCAGAAATAACAACAAATATGTTAGGACTTGGCCTAGTGATAATGATTCTATACCTCTTCTTGTGGAAAACACAAAGATGAGCGGAAATATACTTGTTCTCTTCGGAATTATTATTATCTTCATCGGATTTCTGATTATTATAGCTGGCATGACTTTCGGGGCAAGCTCGGGTATAGAACAGGAAAGATATTACTCATATGAAAAAGAAAGTAATTCAGAAAAAGAAGATTATTTAAAAAACGCGGCTGATTTTGAAAAAAGGACAGATTCCGGAAGAAACCCTTCGGGAAGCGACTTTGAAAGAAAAAAATCTTCAAAAATTAAGGGTGCAGGAGTTATAATGCTTGGCCCGATCCCCATAATATTCGGAAGTGACGGGGAAAGTGCAAAGACCGCAATAATCCTCGCAATCCTCATGATGCTTCTGACATTAATTATGTTTAGAGGTTCCTTTTTCTAAAGAAGAGAATTCCATAATAAGGCACCTATATACAAAAAAGGATTAACTTCTCAAAAATACACATTTATATATCAATATATAAATAAATCGGGATTTCTAAGAGCCCTTATACATATAAGTAATACATTGACCAGAACATCCCGGCATCTTCCGGGTCCTTCCGACCCCGATCAAAACCTTATTATTGATTAAGCCCGAATCAGGGCGTTATGTTTACGATCATCACAGGTGCACAGTTCGGTGACGAAGGAAAGGGAAAGATTGTAGACCTTCTCGCGAAAGATTATGATATTGTTGCCCGTTTTCAGGGTGGAAACAACGCAGGTCACACCGTCAAAGTAGGGGACGAGGTGTACAAGCTGCACCTGATTCCTTCCGGCATCCTGCTGGACGCAAGGGTCCTGATAGGCCCTGGAGTTGTCCTGAACCCGGAGGTTCTTGCCGAAGAAATTGCAATGCTTGAAAAGCATAAGGTAAGAGTGGATGCCTCAAAGCTCGGAATCGACGCTAAGACAAGTATCATTATGCCCTACCACATAGAGATGGACGGGTTACGGGAAGCCGCCAGGACCGAAAAGATCGGGACTACAAAGAGGGGAATCGGCTATGCCTACATTGACAAGGTTGCAAGGGACGAAGTCCGCCTTGCCGAGCTTGCAGACAGGGAACGTTTCCTGGCAAGGCTTGAAGAACTTGCCCCCCAGAAGGAGAAGGAAATATCCGCACTTGGTGGGAATCCGGAAATTGTCAGGGATCAGGACCTGATCAAAAAATACCTGGAACTGGGCAAGAAGTTTGCATCGTGTATCACGGATGTTTCCCGGGAAATCAACGAAGCCCTCAATGCAGGGAAAAACGTTATGGCCGAAGCTGCCCAGGGCACCCACCTCGACGTCATCCACGGGACACAGAAATTTGTAACCTCATCTTCTACTATTTCAGGGTCTGCCTGTGCCAACCTTGGGGTAGGGCCCACAAGAGTGGACAACGTAACAGCAATTGTAAAAGCCTACATCACAAGGGTAGGGGAAGGGCCGCTGCCCACAGAGCTCACCGACGAAATGGGGGAGAAGATCCAGAAAGCCGGTGGTGAATTCGGGACTACCACCGGACGCGGGCGGAGATGCGGCTGGTTTGACCTACCCCTCCTGAAAAAAGCCATCGCTCTGAACGGGTATACTGAAATTGCCCTCACAAAACTGGACGTGTTGACAGGCATGGAACAGGTCAGGATCTGTACGGGATACAGCTTTAAAGGGGAAACCGTGGACTATCCCCCTGAACTTACGGAAGACCTCCAGGCCTGCGAACCTGTATATGAGGATCTCACGGGCTGGGATGCCGACCTGACTGGAGTGAAAGCTTTCGAAGACCTTCCGGAAAACGCCAGAAATTATGTGAGTCGGCTGGAAGAACTTATGAAAGTACCAATCCGCTACATCTCTGTAGGTCCGGGAAGGGCACAAACCTTTAAAAAACAGTAATGCCATCTAGTAAGCTTACCCAGGACACTTACTTAAAAGGGTATATATTAACCAATAAGTTTATCAATCTCGTCTCAGTTTAGACTAGAATTATATTAACCGGGGTTATAGGGCCAGCAGGCCCCCAACCTTTCAAGTTCATTGAGTTAATACGTATCGAGTCCAAATACGTAAACCAGCTGTCTAAACTCTCGGAAGGGACAGGAATATCGTAATTTCGAGAGAAAATGAGTTACACCTACCAGATTCAGGGAAGAAAATCGGCCAGAATCCCTGAGACCTCAAAAAGCAAAGTAATTCGTAAAAGGAGTAGAGTATGACAACTGTATACGATGTCCCTGTGGCAGAACTGATCGAAAAGGTTGCAGGAATACTTAAGGAAAATGAGAAGATTGTTCCCCCGGAATGGGCAGAAAACGTGAAAACCGGCGTCCACAAGGAAATGCCCCCAGCCAACAATGACTGGTGGTATGTCAGGTGCGCCGCAATCCTGAGAAAGATTTACGCAGACGGACCTGTCGGGATCGAGAGGCTTCGCTCCGTATACGGTGGAAGGAAGGACAGAGGTTCACAGCCTTACAAAAGAGCAAAGGGCAGCGGTTCAATTGCCCGGAAAGCAGTCCAGCAGCTCGAAGCAGCAGGCTTCCTGCAGAAGGTAAGGGACGGACGTGCAGTGTCCCCCCAGGGACGCTCGATGCTTGATAACGCCTCCCACGAACTCAAGCAGGAACTTATTGAAACGATTCCGGGACTCGCAAAGTACTGAAAAAGTAAAGTTCCTACGAAAGGGGCCAGTAAAAATTCCGGCAGCCCTTTCCCGGACCTTAACTTTGCATACCAATCCGGATGTTGAAAAAAACCGGTTTTTTTGGTGATTTCCTTGTCAGGAATGGATGATGAACTAGAAGAAATCCGAAAGAGACGGCTTGCAGAAATTCAGAAGCAGCAGGCCCAGCAGCAACCTACGGACGTGCAGGCAGCTTACCAGCAGGAACAGGCCAAAGCCGAAATGGAAGCCCAGAAACAGGCTATCCTGAGGCAGATCCTGACCCCTGAAGCAAGGGAACGTCTTACAACCCTGAAGATGTCAAGACCGGCCCTCGGAGAGCAGCTTGAAATTCAGCTAATCTCCCTCGCCCAGAGCGGGAGGCTCCAGTCCAAAATCGACGACGAACAGCTGAAGACGCTCCTGATAAAAATGCAGCCAAAAAAGCGCAATACTTCCATAACCCGGGTTTAAGCAGAATGAAAGCCTCAGTTCTCTTTAGCGGAGGCAAAGACAGTTCGCTCTCAGCCCTCCTGTTGGAACCATTTTTTGAGATTGAGCTTGTAACCTGCAACTTCGGACTGCTACCTACAGGAGAGATTGCGGAGAAAACTGCCAAAAAGCTGCAGTTCCCGCATAGAGTAATCCCCCTTGAAAGAGAGATTCTGGAAAAGGCATACGGGATGATAATTCACGACGGTTTCCCTAAAAACGCAATTAACTACATCCATGAAAAAGCCGTCGAAACCCTTGCCTCGGACGCGGAAGTGGAATTCGTTGTGGATGGCATCAGGCGGGACGACAGGGTCCCGGTGCTTTCACCCCCCAGAATAAGGAGCATAGAAGACAGGTTCGGGGTCCAGTATATCTGCCCCCTTAAGGGGTACAGCAGAAAAGCCGTGGATATCCTTGTCGAGCGCTACCTGGTAATTGAGGAAGGGCCAAGCGAAACCACCCAGAAAGCAGATTACGAAACCGAGCTTCGGGAACTGATCCGACAACTTCAGGGAGAAGAGAAAATCAGCGAATTGTTTCCGGTCCACATCCAGTCCCATGTGCTTTCCCGAAAAACTGGAAAAAAAGCAGCAGGAAGCGTTTGAATTCAGGAAGTTAGCTGAAAGAGAAAAATCTGGATTAAAGATTTATACAATAATCAAGTATATTCAACCCCTTGATATTGCAAGGGAAAACCAGAAACTCTTACCGGATTTGCCGCATCTGACCCGAATCCTTCAGGTAAGGTTAGAATCCCAATAAAATTCAGGTTTATATCTCAACATATTATACCGGAAAATAATCATCAAATACTGGAAAATAATCATCAAATTAACAGAATTATAATTTACAGGTTAACAGGTGTGATCCACTTGAGTCATAACATGAAAGGACAGAAGAAGCGTCTTGCAAAGGCGCACAGGCAGAACACACGAGTCCCAGTGTGGGTTATTGTGAAAACAAACCGGAAGGTAGTGACTCATCCCAAGCGCAGGCACTGGAGAAGAAGAAGCCTGGATGTAAAATGAGCGACATAGGTGGGTAAAATGGCAGACGACGTGGTAAAAGAACAGATTTATACAGTACCTCTCAGAGACGTGAAGAAAGCCCCATCCTGGAAAAGAGCAAACAGGGCAGTAAGCGAAGTTCGGAGCTTTCTTGTAAAACACCTGAAGGTGGAGTCGACCCAGGTCAAACTGGACAAATCAATTAACGAACGCCTCTGGGAAAGAGGCTGCAAAAAGCCCCCACTCTCTATCCGGATCCGTGCTGTTAAATTCGCGGACGGCGAAGTGCAAGCAGAACTTGCACAGTAAACATATAGAGGAACCTTGAAGCGTTAAAAGACATGATTCGAACAGTGGATATTTACGAAACCCCATTAATTGGGGTCTTTGCAACCTGCACCGAAGACGTTGCTCTCGTTCCCCCCTGCACAAAGCCCGAAACCTGTGCCCTGCTGGAAAAGTTGCTGGGTGTAAGGGTCGTTGAGACTCTTGTGAGCGGAAGCGTTGTTGTGGGAGCCATTTCCAGAGGAAACTCAAATGGCTTCCTGTTTCCGAGAGGCTCGGGGACTGAGGAACTGCAGAAACTCACGGGAGTTCCTGCCGGAACTGTCCCGGACAAGTTGAATGCAGTGGGAAACATCGTGCTTGCAAATGATACTGCAGCCCTTGTACACCCGGAATTGTCCGATAATGCCCTGAAGGTCATTGGCAAGACTCTAAAAGTGGAAGTGTACAGAGGAACGATTGCAGGAATAAAAAATGTGGGAATGGCAGGAGTCGTAACCAATAAAGGACTCCTTGTACATCCGAAAGTTACTCCACCGGAAAGCGAATTTCTGGAAGAGATATTCGGACTCACTGTTGAGATCGGGACAACGAACTTTGGTACCCAGATGCTGGGCTCAGGGCTACTTGCAAACTCGAAAGGGTATGTTGTAGGTTCCGAGACCACAGGACCTGAAATGGGAAGAATTGAAGATTCCCTCGGGTTCATTGAATAAGCATCATATCATCCATCTGTTCCGGAACAATGTTACAGTTAGAGCATGGTGATCTATGATGAAGAATTTTGTAGTCAAAGGCCAATTCAAAGCAGGATATTCCTGGGAAAAATTCACAAAGAAGATCGAAAGCCAGAACGAAAAAAATGCAGAGGATAAGGTATATTCGATCTTCGGAAGCAAGCACGGAGTCAAAAGACGCCAGGTCCAGATCGAAAGCGTTGCTGAGGAGTGAAAAGCATGCCAGAAGTCAGTGAAGATATCAGGAATCTAGCAGCCAGGCACCAGGAATTCCAGAGACAGGCCGAAGCCCTCAGGCAAGAAATGAATATGGTGCAGGCTTCCATTGCAAGCTGCGACCAGGCTATCACGACCATCAACGAGCTGAAGAAGGCAGGAGAAGAAGGCAAAGAAACCGAAACGATGGTTCCGGTAGGGTTTGGCTCATTCGTTCACGCTGAAATCAAAAACGTGGACAAGGTTGTTGTAAACCTGGGTGCCGGATTCAGTGCTGAAAAAAGTGCAGAAGGAGCTATAGAAATCCTTAACAGTCGCAAGGAGCAGCTTACAAAGATTCTCGAGCAAATGAACGCTTCACTGACTAAATTCATGCAGGGCATGCAGGCTCTTGAAGTGGAAGCTGAAAAATATAAACCCCAGGAAGCCTGAGAACAAGGCCCTGAACGGGAATGCAGCAAACTTAAAGCTTTAAAAATCAGATTCAAAAAATTTGAATCTTCATCTATTTTTTACTGATTTCTTTCGGGATTGATCCTGTGTTTAACAAACTTAAAGATAAACTTGGCAGTTTCAAAAAATCACTCAGTAAAACGATTGACGAAAAAGCGGTAGCTTTCGAACCGGCAGAAGGAAACGCGGCTGAAGTAGAAGAAATTCCTGAAACCCCTGAAGCGGTAGTTGAAACTTCCGCCGATGAAATTGCCAAACACGCTCCTGAAGAGCAGTTTGCCTATACCGAGCCGGAAACTGTAACTGAAACCCCCTCAAGGCCCGCAGTTCCGCTTGCCGGAAGAAAAGAAGAACAAGCTGAAAAAGAAGCCGGACCTGCAGTAGAAGAAAAGGAAGAAAAGAAATCATTTTTCAAAAAGGTTCCGAAAGTAGGGTTCGCAAAGAAGGCAAAAGCCCTGGTCTTTAACAGGGAAGTCTACCTGGATTCCAAGGATCTGGAAGAGCCCCTCTGGGAACTTGAGATGGCACTTCTGGAAAGCGACCTTGCCCTTACAGTTTCCGAAGCCATTGTGGAGTCCGTGAAAAACCAGCTAGCAGGCACCACAAAACACATAGGAAGCAACACAGGGGAGATTGTTGAAGAAGCCCTGAAAAAAGCCATCCATGAAGTGGTATCTGCAAATACCTTTGATTTCGATGAGTTCGTGAAGGACAGGACGAAGCCTGTCCACATCGTCTTCGTAGGCATAAACGGAACAGGAAAGACAACTTCCATTGCAAAACTCACAAGGTACCTCCAGAATTCGGACTACTCCGTGGTCCTTGCCGCAGGGGATACTTTCAGGGCAGGTGCAATCGACCAGCTCGAGATCCATGCAAACAGGCTCGGAGTAAAAATGATCAAGCACCAGGCCGGAGCTGACCCCGCTGCAGTCGTATATGACGCGGTCCAGTATGCAAAGTCCCATGGGACCGATTTCATACTTTCGGACACTGCAGGGCGCATGCACACAAACGTAAACCTCATGGTGCAGATGGAAAAAATCTGCAGGGTAAGTTCCCCCGACCTTGTGATCTTTGTGGATGAAGCAGTTGCAGGAAACGACGCAGTCGAGAGGGCAGCTCAGTTTAACGAGGCCGTGCCAATTGACGGGTCCATACTGACCAAGATCGATGCTGACTCCAAAGGAGGAGCCGCCATATCAATTGCCTATATCACAGGCAAACCAATACTCTTCTTCGGAGTTGGACAGGGCTACAACGACCTGAAAAAGTTTGACTCGGACTGGTTTGTGGACCAGCTCTTCAATCAGGACGGCACCTGAAATAAAAATACCCTAATTCCGCCATTTCCCGGATATCCCGGGAATGCCTTTTCTTACGTAGACCTTGTATTGCCTTACGTAGACTTTGTATTGCCTTACGTAGACTTTGTTTTGCCTTACGTAGACTTTGTTTTGCCTTACGTAGATTTTGTATTGCCTTATGTAGACTTTGTTTTGCCTTACGTAGACATTGTTTTGCAAGTAACTTTATCCAAAAGAACCCATTTCAGGGTTCTTCAGGGATTATAATCCAGGCTATAAGATAAGCCAATATTCCAGCACCCCAGAAAGTAAAAAGCAGCCACACCAGTCTTACGAGGGTCGGGTCAACATCAAAATATTCCCCTATGCCACCGCAGACTCCAAAAATCATCCTGTTGTTTCTTGATCGGTACAGTTTTTTCATTGTTCCACCAATTTTAAGAAGTTACTGAAAACCCGGTCGGAGAGTGCCGGGATGTTGAGGCCACCTTTTAATATTTATAAGGCCTCTTTGAAGATTTTAAAAGCTCCTTAAAGGATTTGAGCTTAAGATTGGACGTAAAGGTATTTTAGTAGGGTAGGATATTAAAGCTACTCTTAAGAGTAATGAGAATTAAGGATTCATCATTTAAATTTTTCCCCCTTTTAAAAAAGCTGGGCAATTCCCAGCTTGTGCATATAGAACGTCTGGAATCAGAACCCTGAAAAACCCGGAATTTTTAAAGAGAGACCCAATCACTCATGATTTCCTCCGTCAGGGCATCCTCCCCAAAAGCCCTCACGTATACCCTGAATGTTGCCTTTCCGGGAACATGAAGCCCCTTTGCACTGTAGTAATAGGTTTCTTCAGGCTCAACCCTGAGAGGGGTACTTTTTATAGTGTCCCATGTCCCGAGTTCATCCGGAGCCTGAAGGGCAACGTAGATTGTAGTGTTCTCAGCTCTTTCGGACCCCACATTCCTCATTGTGACATTGACATCCACAACCCCTTCCATATCAGAATATTCACACTGTGCCCTGAAATCAAGGAGTATCAGGGGGCGTTTATACACCGGAATAACACGTACAGGCTTGTCCCGGTATTCTTCAGGCATCTCCCCAATCCTCCAGTCACTGCCGGTGGTCTCGAGGTAATAGTATTGCTCCCCCCCATACACAAAACTCCTGCCTTCAGTCCCGGAATCGCAGTGAATTCCCAGAGCCATGTGCTCGGGAAGTTCCAGAAGCGCAACATCATAGCCCATCTCCTGCAGGATTGCAACGGAAAGGATAGACGTGTCTTCGCAGTCCCCCTCACTGTCATAAAGGGTTTCGTATGGGAAACGAGGATACTGGTCATACCCCGCACTTACAAGATCCGAACTGTAGTTCAGGGACTGGACAAAAGAGATGCAAAGCCCCGGGACCTTTGATTCATCTAGCCCGTAATCCCCGGAAAGGGAAAGAAGGGTCTTTGCTATGCTTTTGATAAGGGGATCATCATAAGGGTCCGAGGCAAAAAGGTCATAATCTCTTTTTCTCGTTCTTTCCCTGTATACACCATAGAGTTCGTCATCAAGCAAAAGCGTAAGATGCCAGCGGTAACCTTCATAGTTCCAGGAATAGGTCCTTGAAGATTTTCCGGATTCCATAGCTTTTTCAGTTATCTTTACCCCTGAAGGAGCTGACTGAACCCCGTAGTCCCCGGAAGGCCCCTCAACCCTCGAACGGAGTTCCACATCAGGAAGTCCCTTATCAGGAAGTTCCATGTCAGGAGAATAATCTGAAACTTGCCAGAAGAAGAGATATCCGAATAAAACCATAAACATGAGAAAAAAAAGCCTGGTTTCTGCTCTCATAAAATGTCCCCCCCCAGCCCTTCAGCTTCTCAAACCCCAATTAGCCCCTTAGATGTTACCGGAAAAGGATTCCAGTACAGCCTGGTAGAGTCTCATTTTCGGGATTATCGCAAATTCAAATAATTTGTGCTTCTCAGTTCCACAGGTCATATCTCAAATCAATATAAAGTTGCAACTCTCACTTCCAGAGGTCCTCTCTGATATGAGAATTCACCGGGTCCACTTCCATCAGACCTTCGGGATAAGGATTGAAAAATGTTTGTCTCATCAGGTACTCATCCTCAAAGCGGATAATCCAGGACCTTATTGTGTTTATTGCAGGGCAAAGCGAGACTTTACCTTCCCTGTATTTCTGGATCCATTCAAAAAAGAAGGCTTTTTCCGGATCCGATAGATCTTCCGAAAAATGCCCCATAGCATGCATGAGTACGTTGATGTTCGAAGTGTATCTGGGAGCCCTTGAAAAAGCCTTGTAGAGATGCACCTGGTACTCAGGAATCAGTTCCCCAAAGGCCATGTGGTCTTTATTTGCAACAATACTCCCCAATCCCTTGAGTTCTGTCTGGTTGTAAGCCATGAGAAGAAATTTGTTCTCCGTATGGAAGGTCACCAGGTCTTTTATCCTACCTTCGTTTCGAACTTTACGAAAACTGGCAAAAGCAAAAAGTTTCGTCAAAAAATGGTCTTTAATCCGGGTGTTTCGAAGCCTCCCTTCATCTTCAATCGGAAGAGAAGGATATCTCCCCAGAACTTCCCGAGCAAAAAACCCGGCAGTTTTCTCAACAGCCCCTGATTTTCCAGTGGAAGGATAAACTCTCACATCCTTTGTCCCGCACGAGGGAGATCGGCTTTTCAGGATGAAACCATCCAATGCATCCAACGAATCCAGGAAAGATGCGGAAAAGGCATTCATAGCTTCCGTGACATCCTTGCCAGTCGCAGGCTGCACAAGCCTCTGTTCACCCTCTTCCAGAACAATCCTCACAGGATTCCTGGGAACCCCTAACCCGGATTCCATCTCTGCACATACAGGCAGGAAGTCAACATAATCCTTGAGTTTTGCCACAATATGACTGGTTATCATGTCCCCGTTGTAACGGCAATGGTCAAACTCCAGACATTTGCTGACCACAACTTTCGGTCTAACAAACTCCCTTATAAAAAATCCCCCATAAAAAGGATGGAATTGATCACATAAATTGCTTTCCGAAAAAAGGAGTGTCTGTTACTATTTTAAGATAAGAATCAAAGAATCATTTGAAAAAGAATAGAAATAATTTCACACCCCAATGAGAAATTTTCCAGGAGTTACGCAAGTGATATATAAGAATGAAAATAATTTGTGAGAGGGATGATGTAGGGAAGTATTCGGGCAACGGTCTAAATATCTGGAGTAGAGAAACATCCGGAAAACTAAGGAATACGAACCAAACGCAAAAGCAAAAAAGGTCTAAATATCTGGAGTAGAGAAACATCCGGAAAACTAAGGAATACGAACCAAACGCAAAAGCAAAAAAGGTCTAAATATCTGGAGTAGAGAAACATCCGGAAAACTAAGGAATACGAACCAAACGCAAAAGCAAAAAAGGTCTAAATATCTGGAGTAGAGAAACATCCGGAAAACTGTCAAGATATACCGGTATGGAGAAACATCTGGACAATAGTCCAGATATGCTGATGTAGGAGTCCCGTTACTTAATCCCTGACCTGAAAAGAGTTATAAAAACCTCTGGAAATCTATAACAGTGGAGGGTAGAAATGGACGAAAACGCAAGTGAACAGATACGTATGCCGCTGATAGGAGATGATGCTCCTGCCTTTACCGCAGTAACAACCAAAGGTACGATCAACTTTCCCGAAGATTACAAAGGAAAATGGGTAATCCTGTTCAGCCACCCCGCAGACTTCACACCCGTATGCACCACCGAGTTCATGACCTTTGCCAGCATGCAGGAAGAATTCAGGGAAATAAACACGGAACTTATAGGGCTGTCCATAGACAGCGTATTTTCTCACGTCGCCTGGCTGCAGAGGATCGAGGAAAAAATTGAGTACAGGGGTATGAAAAACCTGAAGATCGATTTCCCCGTGATTGCAGACCTGACGATGGACGTTGCAAAGAAGTACGGGATGGTACAGCCAAATGCCTCGACAACCCAGGCGGTCAGAGCAGTATTTTTGATGGACCCCGAGGCAAAAATCAGGGCAATCATCTATTATCCGCTGGCAAACGGGAGAAACATGCAGGAAATCAAGAGACTCCTGAACGCCCTTCAGAAGAGTGACGCCGAAAAGATTGCAACTCCGGCAAACTGGCAGCCAGGGGACGACGTTATCATCCCACCTCCCACCTCAATTGACGGTGCAAGAGAAAGGCTTGAAAAAGAAGAGGAAGGAAGGTGCTGCCTTGATTGGTTCATGTGCCTGAAGAAGGACAAATAACCGCCAAAAAACAGATTCTGTAAACTGAGATTAAGGGATAAGTCAAATATAATATCAAGTATTTTTGTTTACGATTCCTTAACCACGGAATACACGGAAGCCGGCCTGAAGGCCGGTGAGTACTCCGGAACTTTAAATAATCGATTCAAAACCCATTGTGAACAAAACGCCAGATCAACCTTAATTGTCGTCTTCCAACCGACCTTTTTCCGTGCTTTTCCGTGTCTTTCCGTGGTTTGAATGCACACACCAAACGTCTCCACCAACAAAAACACAACCTATATGAGTATAGAGCAATTCCCGATACGAAAATCTGAAGTTATATTTCATCATTCCTAAAAGAACGGGGTGAAGGAAACACTTTTCATTTTGCATCCCTACCCCCCGTCTTTAAGAATTCTTTCTGACAACTTTTTTGAGAATTTTTTCAGACAACCTATCCTACCAACCTTTTTGTGCTCACAAATCATTTTTTGCGGAGGATTATATTTAGAGGTACTTTTTTGAAAAGGTATTAAATTTAGTAGTAAAGGGTTGTATGTTTCAGTTTCAGACATCCTTCAGACCTCATTCGTTTTTAACTTGGATTTAAACTTCTGGAATTGTAACTTAATAACGGATAGAACCCTCAACTATACTGATTTATGCTTGGTCATATCCAAAATAAAAATAGATTTATGATAAAATATAAACAAAAACAAAACAGAAGGAACAAAAAAGAAAAACACACATGATATCCTTCGAATAACATGCCCAAAGAATGAAAGTACATGTGGACTTTCATGCCAAAAGGAGAAGAAAGGTGCTCAAACATATTTTAGTTTATAATTCAGTTATAGTTAAAGAAATAGATTCAAAGCAAGCGACAGAGAAAAACAAACCAAAATAAGTCGAGGGACCTCTTACCTCCGTAAGAGACCCCGAAAAAGGGAAAAGAAAAATTATTTTTTCCCAAGTTCTTTAGAGCGCTCACTTGCCCTGATAACGGCATTCATGAAGGCAGCCCTTACCCCGGCTTCTTCGAGGGCGTGAACGCCCTGAATTGTGGTCCCTCCCGGAGATGTGACCATATCCTTGAGTTCTCCGGGGTGCATGCCCGTTTCAAGAGCCATTTTTGCAGCCCCCAGCACGGTCTGGGCAGCGAGAGAGAGAGCACTTTGCCGGTCCAGCCCTTCAAAAACAGCTCCGTCGGCCATGGCCTCGATTATCGGGAAGATGAAGGCAGGCCCACTTCCGGAAAGCCCGGTTACCGCATCCATAAGAGATTCCGGAACCCGTACAGCAGTCCCCACGGCAGAGAAGATCTCAAGGGCTGTTTCAATATCTTCACCAGTAGCGTTTTTACCAGGAGCAATCCCGGAAGCAGCTTCCGAAACCGTGGCTGCAATGTTTGGCATCACGCGCACAACCCTTGTGCCTTCTGGCAAGGCATCCTCATAAGTGGAGAGGGGAACTCCTGCAGCAATCGAGATCACAAGCTTTTCAGGAGTGAGAATTGCACTCAGCTTTGCAAGCACAGAGCCCAGGATCTGAGGCTTCACGGCAAGGAGAAGAATATCCGAATCCTCTACAATTACGCTGTTGTCAGTCGACACCCGGATTCCCAGCTGTTCTTCCAGGGCTTTCAGGCCAGGCTCATACACGTCGCTTGCCCCTACACTTGAAGGGTCCACGATCCCGGCTTTTATGATACCCTGCATGAGGGCAGAACCCATCTTCCCTGCCCCGATAAATCCTATATTTTTGTTCTGAACTGTCATACTTGATGCCTCCATGTAAAAATAAAATGATTCTGATAGTTATTCAGATACGATTCAGACATGATTTCGATAGTGATTCAAATAGTGATTCAAATAGTGATTCAGATATGATTTTGATAGTAATTTAGGATATTTGGATCCGAATATTGAGATTCAAATAGTGATTCAGATATGATTTTGATAGTAATTTAGGATATTTGGATCCGAATATTGAGTCAGAATGTTTAAATAAGAATATTTAAAGGAATGAGGGCACTAAAGATGCCCCGTTACTCAGGATGTTCCGACGAATCCATAAACCCGATGTTTTCCGTCTTTATGACATTGTCATAGTTTTTATAACCGAGGATACTCTCGATCTGGTCGGTGTGAGCTCCTTTTATTTCCATCAGTTCTTCGGAAGTATAGTCAGTGATCCCTTTTGCAAAAACCCTGCCAGCACATTCGAGTTTCACGACATCGCCCCTGCCAAAATCACCCTCAACACCTACAACTCCCGCAGGAAGAAGACTGTTTTTCCCGAGAATTGCAGCTTTTGCCCCGGCGTCCACGCGGATAGTCCCTGAAGCTTTCGAGAGAATAATCCAGCGGGAGCGGTTTTTCTGGATGTGCCTTTCTGCAAGGAAGAGAGTCCCCACATCCTCACCTGAAAGGATTTTGAGGAGAACATCATCTATATCGCTGTTTGCGATCACAACATAGCAGCCTGCCATGCTGCAGATCTTTGCAGCCTTGATTTTCGTCCGCATCCCCCCAACCCCTTTAAAGCTGGTAGGGTCTCCCCCATAACTCTCGATTTCGGGGGTAATTTTTTCCACCAGGGAGATGAGTCGGGCATCGCTGTTCATCTTCGGGTTCCTGTCAAAGAGCCCTTCAATGTCCGAGAGAATGACCAGAAGGTCGGCATCGATCTTGCTGGCAACCATTGCTGAAAGCTTGTCGTTATCCCCGAAAATAGCTTCAATCTCATTCGTGCAGGTGCAGTCGTTTTCATTAATGATTGGAACGACTCCGTACTCGAGCAAAGTGGAGATACTGTTCCGCAGGTTCAGGTAGGTCACCCGGTCCGAGTAGAAGTCATAGGTCAGGAGGATCTGCGCAACCTTCATTCCATACTTCGAAAATGCCCGGATCCAGTCCTGCATCAGGAGGCTTTGGCCAACCGCTGCCGCAGCCTGCCGGATCGGGATTGCCCGGGGTTTGGGAGCAATACCCATTTCATGGAGCCCCACACCTATGGCGCCCGAGCTTACAAGGATCACTTCTTTCCCATGCTTTCTAAGTTCGAAAACCTGGGCTGCGACCCCTTCCATGAATACCGGATCTATGCTGCAGTTTTCCTTCGTTTCGTCACAGTTCCGTTTGGTTATCGAGGAAGTCCCGATCTTGATAACAACCTTGTTTACATCGTGGAAAAACTGTTTTCTATCTGTCAAGAGTAATGCCTCTTAGGGTATTTTGAATTGCAGCGCTTACCCGGACCTCAGTACAAAGCCGCACGGGGTTCTCGCTGCAATAGGGGATTTACACCGCCTCTGCGCATTTTCCGGCGCAAATTTCACATTTCAAATATATAAGTATTTCATAATTATTCGGAAGATTTAGCCCGAGTTAAGGATTCAGGTGAACAATTGATTCCGCTCAAACCTGCATAGTTCATACCTACTTCAGTTAAAACCTGCCTGGTTCAGAACTGATTCAGTTAGCATCTCCAAACTTAAGGTCAAGTTTCCTGTGAGCGAAGGGTTTTGCGTCTTTTCCGGCATAATCCGCTACAATGTGCCCTTTCCCCATGAGGATGTACTTGTAAATCAGAAGGCCTTCCATGCCCGTCGGCCCCCGGGAATGAATCTTGTTCGTGCTGATCCCGACTTCGGCACCTTTTCCATAGCGATAGCCGTCTGCAAAGCGAGTGGAGGCATTAACCATGATACTGGAAGAATCTACAAGCCCGGTGAACTTCTTTCTCCTCTCATCGCTTGTGGTGATGATCCCGTCGCTGTGGTGGGAGCCGTAGGTATTGATGTGGTCAATGGCTTCCTTGATCGAGTCAACGATTTTGACAGAAAGGATAAGGTCATTGTACTCAAGGCCCCAGTCCTCTGCCGTAGCCTTTGCAAGAGAAGACAGACCCTTTCCTGCAAGCAGGGTGTAGCTATCCTCATCGCAGCGCAGCTCCACTCCGGCTTCAAGATACATTTCCGCCATTTTCGGGAGGAAAGCTTCGGCAAGGTTCCGATTTACGAGCAGGGTTTCGATTGCATTGCAGACCGCAGGGTACTGCACCTTCGCATCGAAACAGACCTTCCAGGCCGTTTCCAGGTCCGCAAACTCGTCTATGTAATAGTGGCAAATGCCACTTGTGTGCCCCAGCACTGGGATCCTCGTGTTATCCTGAATGAACTTGACAAATTCGTTGGAACCCCTCGGGATAAGGAGGTCTATGTAAGCGTCCAGGCTAAGGAGATCCATGACCTCTTCCCGGGTCTCTATCAACTGAAAAGCACCCTGTGGCATTCCTTCCGTGGATTCGATAGCTCTTACGAGAATATCGAAGATCGTGCGGTTCGACTCCCTTGCTTCACTCCCGCCCTTGAAAATCGTTGCGTTCCCGCTTTTCAGGCAAAGGGACATGACCTGTGGCACCACGTCAGGCCGGGACTCGAAGATAACCCCTATCAGGCCAATAGGACAACTCACCTGATAGAGGATCAGCCCATCATCAAGTTCAAGAGCCGAAAGGGTTTCTCCCACAGGGTCTTCCAGTTTTATTACGTCCCTGATTCCTGCTATCATCCCATCAATTTTCGAATCGTTGACCTTCAGCCTGTCCACAAGAGCCTGGGTGAGCTTCCCGGATTTTTTCAGCTCTTCAGCATATTCACAGTCCTTTACATTTGCTTCGAGAATTGCTTTTCTTTCCCTATCAAGGGCATCTGCCATGGCCTCCAGAGCCCTGTTTTTAATTTCCGTACTCACGCTGGCAAGTTCGATTGACGCTTTCTTTGCCGTAATTACCTTCGTTTCGATATCCTCAGCCATATAATCACCGAATTATGAACTAAACTTTGATTTATGAAATAACCTTTAAACGTATCGAGTTCCATGCAATAACCATTAAATGAATCATGACCCGGCAGATAAGCCGGAGAGGCAGAAAAACCAACCTCATCAATTGATAGAGCAAATCACACCACACATATATCCAGGAGGGTATTAAGCCTTCCACACTGCACCTTTTGTGTAAATATAGGACAAATTATAATTGTGAAATATAATTGAAAAGGATTTTTCCACATTAAGATGACAACTTTACATTAGTATGTAAGTTCCCATTTGTGACATACGACATGACAGGATCATGACGCGCCAGAATAATCCATTTGCATCCACAGGCTTTTTTCGTCTACAAGGCCAAACAGATAGCACGAAGAATACGTTATTGCACGTATTTGTGTACTGTTCAGGTATATGATACAGGCAGGACCTAAATAAAAGATACCATTCTTGAAGGGGAGTTCTTAAAGCCTGGCCAGAAATTGGAAATTGTAATAAACTTTATAATATTATTTTGTATTGAACCAATTTATCATTCAAGAAGTTGAAAGCAGGAGATTGAAGAGACAATACACATTTCATAAATATGTAAGAGCCAGATCAAAGCTTTTGATCAAATCAAAACAATTAAGTTTAGATGACAGTATATTAAGATAGAGAGAGTTAACAAGATTAATATAACATACAATGTTAACTATGTTAACGAGATCACTGTGCAGATGTTATATGACATAGGAAAGAGGGTTAATCCTTATTTAATTTCAGGAGGGAGCAGGAAAAATAAAGCAAATTTGCTTCTTCCGGAAATATTATTTCAAAACGAATATATATTCGGAGAATATAAGTATAGAATACTCCAGTAAAACGAAGGAAATACTACATACTGAAAAATGATCTTACAATGCGCCTGTGTAATTTTTGAACTTCGTCGGCATGAAGGTAAGAAGCGGGTTGGGTGTACTTAACCAGTAATTCCAAACATTTTTGAAGGGAGAAAAGCCCCTCAGCATGTCGTTTTCACAAAGAGAACTTCTGGTTAGCAATTTATCAGCCCTCATGTACAAAGATTATTATAGGTGCAGAGCAATAAAGAAATGGGGAAAACTTTAGTAGATTGGCGGTGTGTAAAAAATGAAATCTTTCGCATTAGTCCGGGCAGACGACTCGGACAAAGTAAAAATAGCCCTGCATGACTTAGAACGGTACGGACACATTCAGTTTTCAGCTACTCCCAGATGCATCGAACCAAATATAGCCGATGATCTTCTTGTCAGCGTAATGGGAGTACCTCTCAAGTCAAAATGCAACTCTGCAGCACTTGTAGAACTGAACAACCATGCTGGAGCAGCAATTAGCAGATTGAAGAAAATTCATCCTCCTGCCCATATAATCATCATCAGTCCGAGGCACAAGATGTTCGAGGAGCTGGCTGGCAAGTTCCAGAAGTATCCAGAATTTGACAGAACGTTTAACCAGCAAAAGCATCCCGATAACCTCTCTATGGTTCAGGAAAAAGAGGAAGCTGACAAAGCAGTGCAAAATGAATAGGAACTGTTAATCCCTCTTCCAAGATGAATTACCTGTCCAAATCCACCTCATTTATTTTTTATTTTGGAGAGGATTAAATGCATTTTCACCCACTTTTAGTTTAACACTTTTAGTTTAACACTTTTAGTTTAACACTTTTAGTTTAACACTTTTAGTTTAACACTTTTAGTTTAACACTTTTAGTTTAACACTTTTAGTTATAGGTCTTCCCGCCAGTCCACATTAGTTATTCAATGAGTTGCCGATTCCAAAAAAGCTTTTCAAGCCCACTTATCTAAAAAAAATCAAATTCAGCATAGATCAGAGTCAGTGTATGCGCCTGTTAAAGCTCTGAGCTTTGAGACATATGTGTACAGGCTTTCCACATCCTTGATTTCTTTCTGCGTAATGAGCTTTAGCTTATGCCGGATCTGAAGTTCGGGATTTATGGCGAGATTTCCGAAATATTCAGTTAGTTTTGAGGCCAGCAGGTCCCCTCTGCGGTCCCAGTCAGTAAGCACGACAATATCCCGGTTCTGCCGTGCTATTTTCTCGGAGAAATTAAGAAGAGGGTGCTGGGTGGCAAGCTCAAAATGTCCTTCTATCCCAAGCTTCTTTAGCGAAAGAACATCTCTTTTGCCTTCCACTATTATTATAGAGCCTTTTTCGGCATACTCAGAAAGCTCGGAAAGCAGCTCTTCAAGCCTCTCAAGCCTTTTTCTGTATACTTCAACATCAACCACGTTTACCATCAACCTTTTCTTATGATATAGCCTCGACAGGGCAGGGAATCCACCAGAACTTAACAGAGATCTTTTTGGGCCTTTATATTATTTCAAACGGGACCCAAAAACCGAGACTGCCTGCTCGTAAGAAATACCTTTTATCAAAACAGATTTTTTGCTGCTTGTAGCCCCACTGCTGATCATGATGCTGGAACTACTGATTCCGAAAAATTCAGCAAGGCTTTCGATCAACTGTCCATTTGCTTTTCCTTTCTGGGCATTTTTAGTAAGTTTGACCTCAATTCTCTTACGCCATTCATTATAACCACTGGGAACAGACACGGATTTTGACCCGGGTGTGACCTCTATATCCACAATTACTCCGGAATCCAGTGATTTTATTGCGTCTTCAAAAGACATGTTTGTTAGCTTTTTCCGGATATCCTATAAATCAATAACGAATTAATCTGCAATAAATCAATACAACAACCACATCAGTGATTAATCTGCAACTGATCAAATACACGCAACTATATCGGTGAAGGCGGCAAATAGCGGTTACAAGAGTTGCCAAGAATGCTGACCAGCATTATCAAAAAAACTTACTGACCACGACTGAAGAACCACAAAAATAAAAGTACAAATTGAACAAGGAAAACAGGTAGAAATAGTGCTGTAGCCCGAGCGCACTAACTCCGAAAGTTCATCCTCTGGCAATCCGCAGTCCCTTCCGGTTACCCTCGTGCCGGGCATTCTCACACTATAGGTGTATCGCATTGGGGTTGTCTGTACATTCACAGGCAGGGAATCCCATATCCTCGTGCAAGGACCTATACAATGCGACTGAGTGTTTAAATATCTGTATTTAGATATAAAGATAACGCCCCCTACATGCATATACCATATATCGTATATCATGTTTACAGATAGGACATGCCAGGAAGGATAGTTAGGACATATTCCAGCATATGGGGGGAATTTAATAGTGTATATATGGAAAAAATCCGGAAAATATACCGACTTGAACCAAACTACACAAAAAGTTTCATAAAATATATAAGATTCTTAAGGAAAAGTTATATAGGATGCCCATATCTGGTCATCAATAATTGGACTCAAGCGCCATAAACAATAGGGTTGCTTTTCTATGTACGGCATTGAAAAGATCATCTCCGGAACTATAATTTCAGGCCCCGAACTTGAACCTATCAGGGGCTACGTCTGCATAAAAAACGGGATAATTACGGAAATCGGAGAAGAAAACACTAATTCTTCCAACATTATAGCACCCTGTTTCATCAACGCCCACACCCACCTTGGGGATTCCGTATTCAAAGACCCGTCTCTGGGGAAAGTTTCCGGTTTCAGGGTTGAAAGAGAACTTGATTCACTTGTAAAACCCCCTGATGGATTGAAACATCGGATACTTCGACAAACATCCTATCCGGCCCTCATAGAAAGCATTAGAAGGTCTCTGCTCGATATGATCGAAACGGGTACTTTTGCTTTTGCGGATTTCAGAGAAGGAGGAGTTGTGGGGGCTGCAGCACTGAATAAAGCTCTTGAAGGCCTTAATATCCATTCTCTTGTATTCGGAAGACCAGATAAACCCGAATTAGCTCTGGAAACCGTTCTGAATGAGATAAAAAGAGTTCTTTTGCACTCTGACGGGCTAGGGATGAGCGGAGCAAACGATCTGGACTTCAAGCGCCTAGAAGAAATTGCCGCCTGCACCAGGAAAAGGAATAAACTCTTTGCAATCCATGCAGGAGAAAAAAAGAGGGACGACATTGAAAAAGCCCTTTCACTGAATCCTGATTTGCTCATTCACCTTACAAAAGCAGAAAAAAAAGACCTGGACCAGGTAGCAGATGCCGGAATTCCGGTAGTTGTCTGTCCAAGATCCAACTTTGTAACAGGAGTTGGCATGGCACCTATTGCCGAAATGCTCGAAGCAGGTATTCGAGTAGCCGCCGGCACTGATAATGTAATGTTAAATTCTGTAAATATGTTTGCTGAAATGGAATTTATGTCCAAAGTGTTTTCGATTGATGACAGACAAGTATTTAAAATTTGTACACTTAATGGTTCTTTTGTAATGGGGCTTGATTCCAAGGGTTCAATAGAAAAGGGGAATAAAGCTAATTTGATGATCCTTAACGGAAATTCAAATAATCTTACAGGGATAAAGGACCCGATAAATGGAGTCGTCAGGCGGGCCAGACCCGACGATATACTATCCGTGCTTCATTCAAAGCAGATGGAGAACATAACATGACAAGCGAGTTTTACAGGAACATTGTGATTGCAACCGATGGATCTGAGAACAGTGACAGGGCGATATCTTATGGGATTGAGATTGCAAAAATGAGCGGGGCTACAGTCCATGCACTCTACGTGGTGGATACATCTTCTTTTTCCTCAATACCCATGGATGCCGGTTGGGAAGCAATGTACGAAATCCTGAAGAATGAAGGGAATAAAGCGATTTCCTACGTAAAGGAAACCGGAGAAGCCACGGGGGTTGAAGTCAAAGAAATTCTTGGGGAAGGACATCCGAGCAACGAGATAATCGATTTCGCAGAAAACAACAACGTTGACCTGATAGTAATGGGAACACACGGAAAAAGTGGGATTGACAGGTTCCTCCTTGGCAGCGTTGCTGAGAAAGTTGTACGGAACTCAAAGATCCCGGTAATGGTTGTCAGGAGTTAAGCGAAAAACCGGAAGCCTGTACAATCAGGATAGAGTTGTTTTTAAACAAAAAGGGTATCCAGGAAAAAATCCAGGATCATACGACAACAAAGGTGTAGATGAGATGCCAAAAAACATTTTCATTGAAGATATCATGGTGAGGGACGTTGCATGTGCAACCCTTCCCGGTTCCAGAGACGAGGTTCTTAAAATCCTGAAGAACAAACAAATCTCAGGGGTACCCGTGCTCAAGGACTCGAAGGTAGTCGGGCTTGTAACCAGAAGTAACATTCTGCGCAATCCCGAAGAGGAGCAGCTGGCCCTCCTCATGACTAGAGACCCTATCACCATCACCCCGGAGTCGGACCTGCAAACCGCTGCCCGTCTGCTCCTTGAACACAGGATTCGGAGGTTACCTGTGGTCGATGACGGAAAACTCGTCGGGCTTGTTACGGTGTCAGACGTAATCGGCACCATTGCCGACATGAACATCGAGTCTCCTATCAAGGACTATGTTGACAAGAAGGTAGTTGCAGCTTACAGTGAAACGCCTTTACCTGTCATCGCCAGGATCATGGAACTCGCAGGTGTCAAGGCAGCCCCGATGCTTGACGGAAACCTGGAACTCGTGGGGATTATATCGGACAGGGACGTCGTGAGCGCCAGCGTAATCGAAGACAGTGTAGAGGTGTCTGACATGTCAGCAGGTTCGGACGACGACGCCTGGACCTGGGAATCCATGCGCGACACCATGAGTATTTACTACAGCGTTTCCAGGATCAAAGTCCCGAACCTCATCGCAAAAGACGTGATGATCCGGGAACCGATTACTGCCACATACATAACTTCGGTAAGCGACTGTGCAAGGAAGATGAAACGGAACAGGATCGACCAGATTCCCATCATCAACTCCAACAGGAAACTGCAGGGGCTCCTGAGGGACCGCGACCTCCTGAAACCACTGATTGACGCCGAATAAAGCTTTTTCAAAAGGGGCAAAATCAGAAATGCCCCCAAAAGGAGGCAATTAATCCAAAAATGCCTCCTCCTAATTACTTTTTTAAGGAGCACATGTCATGGACAGACCTTTTATTTTTATTAATTCCGCAATGTCCGCAGACGGTAAGCTCTCGACAAAAGAGCGCAAACAGGTCCGTATCTCAGGAAAACAGGATTTTGAACGGGTGGACGAACTCCGGGCGCAGGCAGACGCCATCATGGTCGGAATAGGAACCGTGCTTGCAGATGACCCGAGCCTCACCGTAAAATCCCCGGAGAGAAAAGCCACTAGGAAAGCCGAAGGAAGAGACGAAAATCCGGTAAGGATCGTCGTAGACAGTTCCGCCAGGACCCCTCTTGACGCAGATATTTTCAGGAAAGGAGAGGGAAAGAGGATCATTGCCGTTTCAAAGTCAGCCCCTTCCGAGAAAGTAAGGGATCTCGAAAAAAAGGCAAGGGTCATCAAAACCGGTGAAGAACGGGTAGACCTCCCCGAACTTGCCAGGGAATTGAAAAAAATAGGGATCGATACCCTGATGGTAGAAGGCGGTGCTACCCTGAACTGGGGAATGCTTTCCGCATGCCTTGTGGACGAAATCTATACTTTTGCAGGAAACGTCATTATAGGAGGAAAAGCTGCCCCTACCTTCGCAGATGGGGAAGGATTTACGGAAGCCGAACTCCTGAAACTTGAACTGCTCTCGGCAGAGCCGATAGAAGAAGGTGTCCTCCTGAAGTGGAAAGTCAAAGGAAAAAGGAACTGAAGTTTAGGTAAATCAAGTTTTCCTTCTTCAATTCAACTTTTTTGATAAGGAGTCAGTCAAGCCTCTCCGGAGTGCAGCGTGTGCTTTTCAAACCGGCCCTCATAGTACACGAAAACCTCTATTTCGACCTCACCTTTCCGGAATTCTCGAATCCTTTTATCATAGGTTCTCTGGACATGTTTCAGGCCGTTTTTCTCGAAGTGGGCCTGAACGGCTTTGAAGAAATCAATCAACTGCAGGAGGTAGGCTTTTTCATAAGCTTTCGTCTCCCGAACGACGGCTTCACATTCGGAATCATCAAGCTCCGAGTGATAGCTCCCGTGCTCGTTCAGGCCGCTAATCTGCCGCCAGTCGACATTTCCCGTTTCGTCTGCCTCCTTGTGGAGCATGTAGGGATAGACCCTGCAGATTGAGGGACGCTTCCCATAAATTTTGCAGCGTTTGTTTTCGAGAAAGATGCAGGAACCGTCGGCTTTTGTTTTCAGCGCATAGCCCGAGACGTAAAACCGGCCTTTCTGGTCGCAAAACTCATAGTAGGGAGCAGGTTCGAGAGCTGCAGGATCGATTTCTTTTATTACAGCTGCATCGGAGTCGAGCAGGAAGACGTGGTCGTTGAACTCCTTCGTACAGCAGCGAGCGCAAAGTTCGCATTTGAAGCCCAATTCTTTGACGATGCAGGCAAAATCAGAGTCCGGATAAGTCCTCAAGCCCTCAAGATCTTTTTTAGCTTCGGCAAGCTCAGTTTCAAGGTATTTGTTTATTACGCTGACCACCTTTTTCAAAAAATTGTCATCAGGAATATCTTAGCAAAAACTTCTCATAAGGAGATACCTGCCCTCATTTTCGGCAAATCTCCGCAACATTTAATTACTAGCATTTCTTTTTATGATAGACCCAATGCTTGATAACATTTATATTTTCGCAATTTCAGGCTTGCAACGGAGAATCACAAATTTTCTTCAATATCATTAATTATAGAGATATATTAGAGATATATAATCGAATCAAGACACTTATATTGCCAGAGAAACGCTGATGAGATTTCAAAACCCGCGGCTCTCGGAAGCTGGGAGCAATAAAGTGCAACAGGTTACGAAAAAACCATCACCAGATCCGAAAATAATCGGGTCCGGAATAAATCCAGATTAAAAATTAAGAGGCATGATAATGGGCAAAACCGGCAGCATTGAATGGATAAAGGCAAAAGGCAGAAAAGGCAGAGTAATCAAGATCGAAAAGTCAAAGGCACACAAGGCACACCCAGGGCCTGCACAGCGCTTCACTTCCTCCGGGCACAAGAGGCGCTTCATGAGAAGGTCCCCGAAAGCCCTTGTTAAGTGATTTTAAGGGCTTTACCCTTACACTTTTTTTGACTTTTCAATATATTACTTCATTTTTTTTCGGGAATTGGATTTCGGTTACTTGATTTGTTATTGATTTTACACTACTAGCAGTTACTGGATTTCAGTTGTTTATTTTTACGCTAACTTAATGTTCAGCCCTAGCTCTGCTTACAACCGTAACTTTGCCAACAGACATAAAACTCAGCTTACAAGGCATAACCTTTGACAACAGACATAAAACTCAGCTTACAAGGCATAACCTTTGACAACAGACATAAAACTCAGCTTACAAGGCATAACCTTTGACAACAGACATAAAACTCAGCTTACAAGGCATAACCTTTGACAACAGACATACACTCAGCTTACAAGGCATAACCTTTGACAACAGACATAACTCGGCCATATCCCCGTACTTACCGGACCTGAATTTAAAATCACACATTAAGAACCATGTATGCAACACTCACACCTGCCAGGCAGAGCGTGACATTCAGGAAGATATTCAGGAAAAAAGAGAGGTTTTCACCTTCTTCGAGGAGCCGGAAGGTTTCATAGGCAAAGGTGGAGAAAGTTGTGAAGGAGCCTAGCATTCCGATATTCACCAGATAGACCATGGACTCAGGTTCGGAGGAAAGAGTCAGGAGCGCGAGGACGATGCTTCCCAGAATATTTACCGTCAGGGTTCCTGCGGGGATGCTCCTTATTTTCGGGACCCGGCTTGAAACCGTATATCTGAGGGATGCCCCGATGAAGCCTCCGGCACCAACAAGGAGGAGTTTTCCCAGAACCGGCGGGAAAAACAACTCAGATCCTCCGACTTGAAATTGATTTTATTACGCTTCTGCCAAGGAAAACCCCTGTAAGGGTCAAAAGAAGGTTTAGGCTGATGTTACCCATTGCAGGAAGAAAGGTCATCCCGAAAGACTGGACTGCAAAGGTGGAAAAAGTGGTAAATGCCCCCATAAACCCGGTCCCAAAAGCGATTTTTCCTTTTGGCCCTATGAACCCCAGGTATTCCGTGTCGTACATGATCATTCCAAGCATGAAACTCCCGAGTACGTTTACCGAAAGGACCCCTAACTCCGCATCAACAAGTTCGCAGAGCAGGAACCGGCACACTGCACCCAGAAACCCTCCGGCTCCTATAAGAAACATCTTGTCCGTATCTTTTTCCAGAAAGGGCATTATCTTCACTTTTGAAGGTTATAGTTCTTCCATAGGTTGTAACTCTTCCTGCATATTATGGTTTTGTGTATAAAATTTTATCTATAGGCAGTAGGAAACCGGATTGACCTTTTCCTGCACCGTTGAGTTTTAGGAAAGAACTTCATATCCCACATAAGGCACCAATCAAAAAAATTATTGAGGATGAAAGCCGAAATCATTCGATCAAAAAGACGGAAACTTCCTCACCAGCTTCATAGCCTTCCACATTTTCGGGCACGAGTACATAGCCGTCGGCTTTTGCAACAGAACTCAGGACCCCTGCCCCGGCACCCATCAAAGGTCTTACACGGTCTCCTTCGAAGACTACCCGCACGAAACTAACATACCCGATTCTGGAACTGAGCTTTGCAGCCAGGCACATTTTCAGAACAGTGTCCGGAATTTCAGGAATTGCCCCGCATTTCCTCAGCCCGGGCCTTGCAAAGAAGTACAGGGCGACAAGCCCGGCTACAGGATAGCCGGGGAGGCAGACAATGGGGACCTCGCCTATGACCCCTAAAGCTGCAGGTTTTCCGGGAACGCTTCCTACCCCGTGTACCAGCAGCTTCCCGAGAGATTCAACTACCTGTGGAGCATGGTCCCGCTTTCCCACTGAAGTTCCCCCGCATATTAGGACCATATCCCCATCCAGGCTGGCTTTTACGGCATCTGCAATCTTTTCCGGGTCGTCGGGCACGATTTTGGTGCAGCGGGGGATTCCCCCCCACTTTTCAACATAAAGAGCCGCCATCAGGCCGTTTGTTTCGAGCACCATTCCCGGAGGTGGGACTTCCAGGGTGTTTTCCCGACTAACGAGTTCGTCGCCCGTGGGAATGATCGTAACTACCGGTTTTCTAAGGACCCTAACATCACTAAAGCCCAGGGATGCGAGAACTGAAGCGTCACAGGGACGCAGGAAATGTCCCTTTTCAAAGATCAGGTCACCTATTTTTACGTCTTCCCCCACCATTCCGATGTTCCTGTTAGGATAGACCTGAGCCCTGGCTTCGACCATATCGCCTACAACCACCGTATCCTCAACCATGAGCACGGCATCGGCTTCGTCAGGCACGGCTGTCCCAGTATGCACCCAGATGCAGGTCCCTTCCCCTACATTCTCCGAAAGCTGCAGCAACACGGGATTAGAAGGGGTCGCTCCCAGGGTATCGGAAGCCCTGACTGCGTATCCGTCCATCGCTGAACGCCGGTAATGAGGCACGTTTCGCTCTGCGATTACAACCTCTGCCAGCACCCTGCCTGCACAGGCTTCAAGAGGCACTTCTTCAGACTCACGAATCGGAGAGATATTTTCAAGAAAAAGTTTTCTGGCTTCCCCGACAGGGGTCCGCTCCCTGAATATTTTGCCCATACTCTTCAAGCACTCCTTAAAGGTAAATCAGCCTCCAGAAACCGGGGGCAAGACTGCTATTTCATCGGCCTCGGACAGAAGAGTATCGAGCCCTTCCAGGTGCCGGACATTGTTTCCGTTGATAAGGACATTTATGTATCCGCAAAGGGCAGGGTTTTCACTTTCATCTTCCGCCTCTTCAAAAATGAGGTCTTTTAGCCCGGGGAATTTTTCCGTGAGAGATAAAAGAATATCAAGCACTTTTTCTCCGGAGAGCTGCAACTCAGGGGTCCCGGCAGCCTCCCGCAAATTTGCAAATAATTTGATTTTAACCTCAGCCATGAGGTAGACTATTTCATTCTATCCCTTAAATATACCTATGTATAAGAGGAACGGGAAACCCTGAGAAAGGAACAGAACAGAAAGGAGAAAAACGGAAAAAGACAGATATCCACGCGCTTCAAACAAAAGTGCATACCCGGAACAAAAGGTCATAAGAAAGAAAACAAATATTATAATTGGGCAGGGGGCTTGTCAGGGTGAAATTTTCGGGAGGAAAGAGAGAATCGGAGGAAAAAGAACCGGGGGGAGAGAAGCTTATGGAAAATTACGGCATCTTCGGGGCCAAAGGATCGGAAATTCCCAAAAATCAAGCGGGTAAAAATAAAGAGGAGCCAGGATCTAAAAAAGAGCCGAATTTTAAAGAAGGGCAGAATTTTGTCAGAGGCTCAAAAGACATAGACCCCCCGGGTAGACTGGATACCAATCCTCTGGAGTGCAAAAGCTGTGCGGAAATAAAGATAGGAGAAATCATGACCCGAAACGTGGTCATAGCCCATGAAGACGCCCTGCTTGAAGAAATCTTCGCCCTTTTTGAAAAACATTCCTACCACACTCTACCCATTCTGAATTCCGAAAAAAAGCTTGTGGGAATCATTAACCAGGACATAGTCCTTGAAATCCTGCTCTTTTCCCAGATTCCGCGGGCGAAACATACACACCTTGCTGCAGTCAGGTCCCTGGGAGTACACGCAAAAGACATTATGATTACCCACCCCATGACCATAACTCCGGATTCCAGTCTAACATATGCCGCAGACCTGATGATGAAACACCGTTTTGACCGGGTCTGCATAACTGAGGATGAAAAACTTGTAGGGATCATATCCAAGAGGGATATCATAAAAGAAGTAAGCAAAAGAATTTCTCTGGAAAAAGGATAAGAGACGAAGATAGAAAAACGATGGAATCAAAAACATTGAATCAAAAAATGGAATAAAAAACATTATGGAATGAAAGGGGAAAATAAATAGCGGGGGTCAACAAACAATTAGCGCTTTATTACAGGTACTGTTTCTCCTGTTTGCCGTGAAAGTCTTAGGAGAAGTATTTGAGCGGGCAGGAGTCCCTGCAATCCTGGGAGAAATCCTTTCCGGAGTAGCATTAGGAATCCTCTTTCTGGATGTCGATCTTGAAGTAATCTCTTTTTTTGCCGAACTCGGAGCTATCTTCCTGCTCTTCACTGCCGGTTATAAGGAAGTTCACCTGAAGGACCTGAAATCCGCCTCAAAAACCGCCCTGGTCCCAACCCTCACCCAGATAGTCCTTGCCTTTGCCTTTGGCTTCGGGATAGGCAGGCTCTTTTCTTTCGGGCTCCTGGAAAGCCTCTTTATGGCTGTTGCCTTCAGCCCGACCAGTATAGGAGTGGTGGTCCGGACTCTTATTGACTTCGATTATCTTTCCAGCAGGCCTGGAATGGTAATGCTTTCCTCGGCAATCCTGGACGACATCATCGGGATCTTTCTCCTCTCCATCGTGGTCACCTTCGCCCGCTTAAACCATATACCTCCGGCTGCCCAGATCCTCCTGCTTGCAGGGAAAATCCTGGCATTCCTTGTAATCATGTACTTGCTCGGACATTACCTGCTCCCCCGCCTCTTCAAGCGCGTCCAGCAGATGCATGCAAAAGAAGCCATCTTTGCCTTCGTGGTCATGGTAGCCCTTTTTTCCGCCTACCTTGCAGAACTCTTTGAACTCCATGCCGTCATAGGGGCTTTCGTAGGCGGCATCATGATCTCGGAAATTCCCCTTGCAAAACTTGAGGACGTCCAGAGCAAAGTCAGCGGGCTTGCCCACGGAATATTGATTCCCCTCTTTTTTGCCTTCATTGGCTATTCAATTGACCTGTCAGCCCTTGAAGGAAACGGGCTTTTCACCCTGCTGGTAACCCTTGCTGCCCTTTCGGGAAAACTAATTGGGGGCTTTTTGGGGTCGAAAGCCGTGGGGTTCGATTTCTACGACAGCCTTATCTTCGGGATAGGCGTAATGCCGCGGGCAGGGGTCGAACTGGTCGTGCTCTCAATAGGGAGGGAACTGGGAATCATTAGCCACGAGGTTTTTTCAGCTATCGTGATAATGGTTGCAGCATCAATAATAGTGTCCCCGGTCTGTTTGAAGTGGGCAATTCTGAAGAAGAAAAATACTTACGGAGATTAATCAGCCGCCCTGTTGATCAGGTACCCCGTTAATCAGGCACCCCATCAGCATCCTTATCAAAGAGCAGCCAGCCGGAAGAATCTATTTTCCCGTTTGGCAGTACAACAATAGTCCCTTCATCGGTTTTTATCCGAGTCTTTCTGAGGGTAACGTTGATGATCTCCCCCTATACTTCATCGTCTCGACCCTGTCCCCGATGTTAAACTGATGATCAGAGAGAAGAAAAAGCCCAGCCACGGCGTCGGCAAGAATTTCCTTTACAGCCAGGGCAAAAGTGGCAGCTATTATGACCGAGCCCCCTATGATGGGTTTCAAAAGCTCCCCGAGATTAAGCTCCGACACAACACACATTATTGCGATGAACCAGAGAACATAAACCACAGCTCGACTCAAAATGTTCTGGACGTCCCGGGGGATATCGGTTCTGCTTAAAAATTCCTTTATAATACTCTTGACCCAGCTGATGAAAAAAAAGGAAAACACTAACAACACTAATACTTCAAAATAAGGTATAAACCCTACCTGCAGAAAGTTCGAAACCTCCATTTCAACCACCTCAGTTACCGGAATTTCCGGTTTTTAGACCAAATGATATCTTTGCCTGAGCACGGACATCCGAACGCTCAGGAAAACTAAGTGCTCAGAAAGCATTACCCAGAGAGCATTACTCAGGAAAACACCTGAAAAGATTTCATTTCAACATATTGTACATAGAAAAATATATAAAACTTTTCAAAATGTTTGCTTTAGGAATCCCTCAGGAAAAATCAGCGTAAAGGAATGTAGTTCCCACCTGAGTTCATTTGTAGCATCTTTTAGCCTGTACAGCCAATCATTTGTACCGCCTGGAGCGCAGAAACTTCATAAGTTCCATGGAAATCAATGTGGTCGAAGCCAGAGGCAGGATTACTCCCCACTCGGCAAGTGAGAGAGGCACGGTCCTGAAAGCTGTCTGCAGGACCGGGGTATATATTACCAGGAGCTGGAGGATCAGTGTGATTCCTATGGCATAGATAAGGGGTTTGTTTGTGAAGAGCCCCAGAGCAAAAACCGAATACCTGTCCGAGCGCCAGTTAAAGGCGTTGAACATCTCGGACAGGACCAGCAGGGTAAATATAAGGGTCTGGAGCTTTTCAAGGGAAAAACCACTTTCAAGAGCCCATATAAGGACTAAAAGAGCCTGGACAGCAATCAAAACCCCTATTCCCACACCTGCAGTTATTTCCCGCCGGGTGATAAGGCCCTCTTCGACGTTTCTTGGTTTCTGTCTCATGAGGCCCCTGTCGGGAGGTTCCACGGAAAGAGCCATTGGAGGCAGCCCGTCTGTTATCAGGTTGATCCAGAGGATCTGCACGGCTATCAGGGGGAGGATTTGCCAGCCCAGGACTGCGGCAAGGACGATCAGGACTTCCCCGAGATGGGTTGTCAGGCCGTAGGTGATGAAGTTTTTAATATTTTTGAATATGTTTCGCCCTTCTTCGACTGCGGAGACAATCGAAGCGAAATTGTCGTCAGTCAGGATCATGCTCGCGGCTTCTTTGCTCACGTCGGTGCCTGTTATGCCCATGGCAATACCCATGTCCGCAGCTTTCAGGGCAGGAGCGTCGTTTACCCCGTCCCCGGTCATGGCTACCACATAGCCTTTCTTCTTAAAAGCTTCCACGACCCGGAGTTTATGAGTCGGGTATACCCTTGCATAGACCAAGACTTGCTCTACCATATCTTCAAATTCATTGTCCTCAATTCGGTCCAGTTCGGTTCCGGTGAGGGCAAGGTCCCCTTCACTGAAAATTCCGAGTTCCCGGGCAACAGCAGAGGCCGTGACCTTATGGTCTCCTGTGATCATTACGGTCTTGATGCCGGCACTCGCACAGGTCCTGATTGCTGCCTTCGCTTCTTCCCGCGGAGGGTCTCGCATCCCCATAAGCCCCACAAAGACCATTTCAGACTCTACCTCCTCCAGAGGGATTTCTTCTTCAAGGCCACGGTAAGCAACAGCAATAACCCTGAGAGCCTGATCCCCCATGTCCCCAACGATATCAAGGATTTCCTGCCTGAGTTCGGGAGTTAAAGGTCTCTCCACGCCCTCAAAAAAAGTTTTCGTACAGGAATCGAGGATTACTTCAGGGGCTCCTTTGGAATAGGCTACGAGCCTCCCCGATTCCCCGGCCCCGGAAGAACTATCGGAACTGATGGAAGTAGCTTCATTTGAATTGGGAATGGAAGTGGAAGTGGAGACTGAATTAGAGACTGAATTGGAAGTTAGATAGGGAGTTGACCTGGAGACTGAATCGGAAGTGAAATTAGAGACTGAATTGGGAGTCGAATTGAGAGTGGTCATCCTCTTGCTCTCAGAAGAAAAAGGGATCTCCTCCACCCGGGGGTATTTTTTTTCAAGTTCCCCTTTTCGAAGCCCGACTTTAGCTGCCGCGACAACAAGGGCGGCTTCTGTTGGGTCCCCTTTAATCTCCCAGGAACCTTCGTTTTTGACAAGGTCCGCATCGTTGCAGAGGGCACCTGCAAGCAGCAGCCTCCTGAGGTGAGGTTCGTCCCCGGATACCGGAGCAGAACCGCCTCCTCCGAAAAATTCTCCGGAGGGCTCGTACCCACTGCCTGTGACTTTCAGTTTCTGTCCGTTCACATAGACCCTTTCAACCGTCATTTTGTTCTGGGTAAGGGTCCCGGTCTTGTCCGAACAGATAACATTGGTTGCTCCCAGGGTCTCCACGGAAGGAAGCTTCCTCACAAGGGCGTTCCTTTTGACCATACGCCGGACCCCAAGCCCCAGCCCCACAGCCACAACCGCAGGGAGGGCTTCGGGAATTGCGGCAACAGCAAGGGCAACTCCCCAGAGGAACATGTCAAAAAGGGGAAAACCGCTGAGAATCCCAAGGACTGCGACAAAAGACACCACCACAAGAGTTGCAGCGCCAATCCACCTACCGAAACGGTCAAGACTTTCCTGCAAAGGAGTCCTTGACCTCTCGATTGTTCCCAAAAGCTTTGCAAGACTCCCGAAAGCCGTACTCATGCCTGTTGCCGTGACCAGGGCTTTACCCCTGCCGTAAGTCACAGCCGTGCCCGTGTAGACCATGTTTGTCCTGTCAACTTCAGGCGTTTCGAGAGGCAAGGCCCCGGTATTCTTAAGGACGGGCAGGGACTCCCCGGTCAGGGCAGCCTCGTCAACTCTGAGGTTAAAAGCCTCTACAAGCCTTGCATCTGCAGGGATGCGGTCGCCCGCCTGGAGCAGGATAAGGTCTCCGGGCACAAGGGTCCTTGAAGGAATTTTCTGATCATGCCCATCCCTTATTACCAGGGCTTCGGGGGCTGTAAGGGACTTGAGGAGTTCTATTGCCTTTTCTGCCCGGTATTCCTGAAAGAAACCAAGGACCCCCGCCAAAAAGACCGTAAACATAATCACGACTGCGTCAACAAGTTCACCAAGAACGGCGGAGACGAGGGCTGCAGCTATAAGGATCAGGATCAAAATGCTTTTGAACTGAACGAGGAAGAGCTTCATGACTGAAATTTGTTCTTCCTCTTCAAGCTCGTTATTCCCGAATTCCAGAAGCCTTTTTTCGGCCTCCTCGAAGCTCAAACCTGCCTCTGAAGATCCAAGTGCTTCAAAAACAGAGCCCTTTTCCTGATCGTAATGCACCCTGACAACTCCCTCCCCGGCTGCTTGGAATAAAGCTTCACTTTAATATCAACGAAGCTTTAATCTATAATCTATTTATGAAATAAGACGGGTTAATATATATACCGGCCAGACATATCGACAATACATGTTAACATTTTTTGAAGCTGTTGTACTCGGAACCATTCAGGGGATCGCGGAATGGCTGCCTGTAAGCAGTGAGGGGATGACATCCCTCGTTCTAATAAACTTTTTTGGGAAATCACTTTCGGAAGCAATCCCAATTGCCATATGGTTGCACCTGGGTACCCTCCTGGCAGCTCTTGTCTATTTTAAAGATGATGTAATTTTAATTACTAAAAGGCTCCCTGAATATTTTACAGGGATTGTTTCCCGGAAAAGGATTCAGGAGATACCTGATTCCGAACCAGCCGGAGCCGGGGAAGACCTTCTGATAAGCTTTCTTATAATATCCACTTTCCTGACAGGGGTAATCGGGCTTCCAATCATGCTTTATATTACGGAAAAAACCGAAATATCGGGGGAAGGCGCAACTGCCGCAGTAGGGGTATTTTTAATATTGACCGGCCTTTTCCAGCGGCTTTCGGCAGGTGCAAAAAACCCAAAAAAAGAGCCAGGGATGCAAGACGCCCTGTTCACAGGTATAGCTCAGGGTTTTGCCGCATTCCCCGGGATCAGCCGGTCGGGAATTACGGTAGCAGCCCTTCTCTTCAGGAAATTTGATTCTGAAAAAGCTCTTAAGCTAAGTTTTTTAATGAGTATTCCGGCAGTCCTTGCTTCCGAGATAGGAATAGGGATTATGGGCCTTCTTGTTGTAGATCTGAACTCACTTCTTGCAGTAATTTTTTCGTTTATTTTCGGGCTGCTGACGATAAACATCTTATTAAAAGTCGCTCGAAAAGTTGATTTTTCCTATTTCTGCATGATTCTCGGCTTCATGAGTGTCCTGCCTCTCTTTTTATGAACAAGACTCAGCCCGGGGAAATTAATCAAGTGCCTTTTTCACCGGCTTTCCTTTGAACTCGCCAGCTTTCTCCTGAACAAATACACAGGACCCCTGGGGAAAGAAGGAGAGAGCTTTTTGAAATATTCATCCGAAAATGCACATTATCCAGAAATGTGTGTGATCCAGAAATGTGTGTGATCCAGAAATGTGTGTGATCCAGAAATGTGTGTGATCCAGAAATGTGTGTGATCCAGAAATGTGTGTGATCCAGAATAAAAATCCCGGGATGATCGTTAGTCCCGCGGCCACAGGCTCTTCCATCCTTAGAAACTCTGCGAGCAATCATTAAGAAATTTTTTAGAACTAACAATTATATAGGCTAAGGGCTGATATTATAATGTAAATTACCTGCGGAACTTATTTCCACAGGAAAGCCTGTCTAACCGGGTTTATCATTCATACTCAGAGGGGTTTTTGGGGGATGATAAACTGCAGGAAGGCAACAAAATATTTAAAAAACTTTTAAAAAAGGTCGCATTTGACCGGCCTTTTGGGGCTCAGATGCCGCATACCTGCTCCGGCAGAGCGGTTACAGGGGGAAGCAATACTGTTTTTCACTGGAGCGGAGCCCATAAAAAATATGGAAACCTGGGAGCGGTAAAGCGCTGCCTGAGCTTCCAGGTCAGGGGGTAGTTGGCAGCATTCGTGTAACAAAGAAAATGGAGTGGTTAAAAGATGTTGTTTTTGGACATTAGTACCTGGGATCCGGCGGAACGCGATAAAGTTATGGAACACTTCAAGAAGCTTGAAGTTCCTGATGGAATTGATATCATCAACCAGTGGATTGACCTTTCCGGCAACCGTTACTTCGTTCTCTATGAAGCGGAAAGTGCAGAAGCCTACGGAGCCTTCAACCTGCCCTGGACTGATATCTGTATAATCGACAGCGTACCTGTTATGGAAGCTGCCGAGTTCATGCAGCTCCTGCCCAAGTACAAGTAAGTTCTCCAGGCATTTCACACAGGTACCGCATAACTTTTACGAATACCGGTTTCTGCAGATAGAGATACCGTAAGGCGTCGAACCCTGCAGAAACTGAAAATGGGCATAAAACCAGAATTTCGGTTTAATTTAAACTCAGTTTAATTTCGATGGACCCGGCCTTTGAGACCGGTTCATCGGAGAAGCTTTCTTTTTTGACAATTTTTCCTCTTCCAGGTCCAGGTCCCGATCAGGTCCTGATCATCACGGTTTTGCTTTCCAGATAGTCCGAAAGAGCGTAAGGTCCGTTTTCCCTGCCAAGCCCGCTTTCCTTCGTGCCGCCGAAAGGAAGTTCCGGGGCAACCTTGAGGTGCTGGTTAACCCAGACCGTACCTGCTTTGAGTTGTTCGTATGCCTGCCGGACCCTATCGATGTTCTTTGTCCAGACGGATGCCCCTAGCCCATACCTTGTCCTGTTTGCCTCTTCAATTGCTTCGTCCAGGTTCTGTACCCTGACAACCGGAAGCACGGGCCCGAAGACCTCTTCTGTCAGAAGCCGCGAATCCGGGGAAACCTCACTTATCAGGGTAGGCTCAAAGAAATAACCGTCACTGTAACCCCCCCCTGCAGGGACCTTTCCGCCTGTAAGGATTTTACCTTCCCCGCGCTCTTCCACACCCCTGACAAGTTCCGCAACGTAGTTCCGCTGCCCCTCATTGTTAAGGGGCCCCATATCGATTCCGTCCAGCATGCCATTTCCCACTCTCAGGCTGCGGACCCTTCTTTCAAGTAGCCCGAGGAATTCCTCTGCGATCCCTTCGAAAAGATAGAGCCTTTTTACCGCCGTACAGGTCTGCCCGCAGTTGTAAAACCTGCCCCTGAGAACCCCGTCCACTGCAGTTTCAAGCTCTGCGTCGTCACAGACGATCATGGGGTCACTTCCCCCCAGTTCCAGGGTCAGCCTCTTCAGGGTGGGCGCCGCAAGGGCTGCAACGCGTTTCCCGGTCCCTGACTCCCCGGTAAAGGAAAGTTTCCTGATGTCCGGGTGCCCGGCAATTGCCTCTCCAACAACTGAGCCAGGCCCGGTTACAAGGTTCAGCACCCCGGCAGGGAGCCCCGCTTCCCCCAGGAGGAATGCAAGCTTCAGGTTCGTAAGCGGGGTAGAACTTGCAGGCTTCAGAACCACAGTGTTGCCCGATACGAGGGCAGGCCCGAGCTTCCAGCCCATGATCAGGGCAGGCATGTTCCAGGGAATGATTGCCGCACAGACCCCCAGGGGCTCATTGAGGGTAAAGGAATAACCATTCCCCGGCCCCTGGATAAACTCCCCTTTCAGCGTACTTGCCAGCCCGCAGTAGTATTCTAACACCGAAGCAAAGCCCCGGATCTCGTTCCTGGCTTCAGGAAGGGGTTTTCCCTGTTCCGAGGTAAGGAGCAAGGCCAGTTCTTCCCCACGTTCCCGCACAAGCCCCGCAGCCCTGTAAAAGAACCTTGCCCTTTCCTGCGGGGAAAGAGACGCCCAGGAACCGCAAGCCCTGCCGGCAGCCTCAACCGCGGCATCCACGTCTTCCCTGCAGCCAGCCGGCGCACTATCGACCAGTTTTCCTGTTGCAGGGTTCCGGACATCCATATATTCCGAACTGCAGGAATCTTCATTCTTTCCGTTTATCCACATTTTCATGATATCATCATCCGTGGTTTTCTAATCCCTGAATATAGAGTAATCATTAAATTCCGGGCTTTTATACGCGGCGCCCGCAGGAAGAAACTACTTGCCGCAAAACTTCCTGCCCGATTTCAACATATGATTCCACTGCACCATTTCAATATACAGCTTCACATATTCCCGACGTCAATATACGATTTCACTGTACAATTACAATAAACCTCAATGCATAACTTTAACGTATAACTCAAACGTATAACCTCAATGCATAACTTTAACGTATAACTCAAACGTATAACCTCAATGCATAACTTTAACGTATAACTCCAATGTACAACTTCTCTTGCAAACCCTTCACCGAGGGATTCCGATTCAAAAACATTAAATATCTTAAAATCGGACAAATAGATAACTGTCAATTTATTAACATATAAATTATTTAAATTACCAGTGAAATGATATTTAAAAAAATAATATTTAGAAAGAGATTTGTTTAAAAAATACTTTTACCCTAATCAGTATTATTAAGTGGAATAAATGTCTGAAAAAAAGCTTATCGAAGTCAGAAACTCGTACGCCCTTCCAGAAGATGTACTGGACGCCGTACATGAAGCAATGAGCGAAGATATGGGGGAACTCGTTAGCCTGTTCAAGGTGCTCGCAGACCCTACCCGCCTCCGGATACTCAAAGCCCTGGAGATCCAGAGCCTTTGCGTATGCGTCCTTGTGGAAAATACGGATCAGAAGCATTCCGCTCTGTCCTATCACCTCAAGCTCTTAAAAGAAGCGGAGCTCGTGGACTCCAGGAGAGAACGCAGTTTCCAGATTTACGAACTCACGGAATTCGGGAGCACGCTCTTGAAATCCATTGAAAAACATTTTGAAAAGAGTTAAAGGCTAAAAGTAAAAGACTAAAAGTAAAAGGCAAAAAGTAAAAGGTAAAGCCAGAAAAAGGCAAAAATTAAAAAATAGAAATTGAAAAGGCATTCAGATATTTTCACTGGATGCCACTGTAGTAAGTTTTGAGAACTTTACACCTTTTAGGGACATGATAGCTTCGGCAAGTTCCTTGATATCTTCTCCGTCTCCGTCCAGCACTATTACTTCGAAACAGTTGTCATGGTCCAGGTGGATATGCACCGAAGACTTGATAAGATGGGTGTAGTGGTGCTGGATGTCGGCAAGGGCATTGGAAAGCCCGCGCTTTGTGTGGTCGTAAATTACAGAGACGGTTCCGACACGATGACCTTTGATATCTCCCATCCATTCATAGTAGGAAATGTAGTTCCTGATGGCATCCCTTATGCCTTCAGAACGGGATGAATAGCCTCTCTTATCAATAATCTCATCAAATTTATTCAAAAGGGTGTCGGGGAGGGAAACCCCTATCCTCATAAGTTCTTTTTCCATCGTATCACCATTACTGTCGGATTTATGCAAGAAAATACTAGAAGTTATTATACTTAATAATACTTTAACTTATCATACTTAATATAATATATGTTTTTTTCACAGAACAATTAAGATAATAAAGTTATTTTTGTGGGTTATTTCAATTTCCTGTAATATTAATGTTTGGGATTTATTAATAATTATATATTAAGAAGTCAAACCGAGATATATACTCAAAATTAAAAGAATCACTGTAAAAAGATTATATATTTGAAATTATAGAGGGTTTTTCAGGAAGGGACCAGTCACCCCCGAAAAAACAAGCTGAAACGCTTCAGGGAAAGAGGTTTCAAAAAAGGCACCTCGGGAAAGCTGCCCCGGGAAGCAAATCATTTTTCTCACCTGCGGTCCACAAGCCTTTTTGGCCTGCCCTTAATCTTATGCAGTTCCAGCCCTTTGTGGCCTGTGAAATTGAAAAGGATCTTGAAAAAACCCTCATCATACGCCCGGGATAATAACAGCCTGTACTGCAGGAAAGCCCTAAGGAAATTTTCCTTAATAAAGTCCCTGTCACAGGTCTCCGGGTTCTCGCACTCCATGCTGACCCTGAGCGTAACTTCTCCTTCGTCCTCGTCCCCATAGAGAAAAGCTTCGTATTCCCCTGTAAGATAGTCCATATTCCCGCGCTGGAAGACCCCCCTTTCCACATCGACCCGGTTAAAGGGAGTGTTTGCCACCCAGACCGTCTCGGCTTCCCTCTGGGGAGTCATGATTTTCATATGCGTCCGCCCGCAGGGGCAAGGGTTCCGGGTGATCACCACAGTTGTGTCCTCGGTATCGTAGTTTAAGAGAAGGTTCCCCGCCTTTGCGCCCACAGGCAGAAGGGTGCTCAGGACAACTCGTCCGCATTCCCCGTCAGGCACAAAATTTTCGATCCTGGGGTCATAGACGTCCATATGGACCATATCTTCGGGCACGTGTAGCCCCGAAATTTCACTGCACTCCCCGCACATGGTCCCTTCCGTGCTCCCATAAATGTTGTAGACCGGACAGCCCCAGATTTCCGCAAGGTAATTCCGTGACTCTTCGGCAAAAGCCTCTCCCCCTACCACCAGCTTCTCGATACCCGATTCCTGGGGTTCAAGCCCCTCAGCCCGCATCCGCCGGGCAAGGTTCAGGAGTTTGAAGACACTTCCCACGATACCTGTCGGCCTGTAGGATTCGATGACCCTCAGGGGAAAAGTGCACTTGCCTTCCGGGATAATTGCCATACCGATCTGGCTTGCCGCAAGGGTCATGGTATTTGCCCCGACGTTCATCCCGTAGGAAGCACAGACCACGACCCGATCCCCGGAGCCGAAGCCCTGGGACGTAAAGATCCGGGCGTACTTTTCCGCATACCTTTCCCAGTCTTCCCAGGTCAAGAAAAAACCCTTTGGTGTCCCGCTGGTCCCGCTGGTTTCGTGGATGGTGAACACGTCTTTCCAGTCCACGCTCTTGAAAAGGAAAGAGTCGGTCTCAGGGGGCTGGTTTTCCCGGATGGTCTTTCCGGAGATAACGGGAAGCTCCAGGAGATCTTCATGGGCTTTGATATCCCCGGGCTTTACCCCGTGCCTTTCGAACCATTTCCTGTAAAAAGGAGAATTTTCGGCTGCGTATTTTACCGTGTAGCGCACGCGCTCTTCAATGAGAGCATCAAGCTCTCCTCTATCCATAGTTTCGATTTCCGGATTGTAGTAAGCCTGGCTGATCTTAAAACCCCCTGCAAGATATTTTCCCTGAATTCTATATGGGCAGTAACCGATATGAAACCCGGCCCTTGGCCACCGCTAAAGATGAGATATTTAAGAGGCAGTATGGCCTTGATAAGCACTAAAACCTTTATTAAAGATTAAATAGTCTATATAAGCTTAATTAAAGATTAATTAGTCCATATAAGCTTAATTAAAGTTTATTTTATAAATTTATGTCATTATCTGGTTTTATTTCTGTAAGTAACCTTATATCTAAGTCTGCCAATCTGGGGAATGTCAACCGGCAAGGAATTGTAGACCGGCGAAACCGCATCAGAAATATCAGAAACAGACCACCTATAAGACCAGGCAGAAATGTCTGGTCTGGAAAAAACATAAGGGTGAAAACACAGGAATCGAGATGATTGTATGAAGATTTCCGTTATGAAAATAATTTCCCTGATCTCAACTTTATTAATTTTATTCTGTACAGTCCCAGGTAGTGCGTTTGCTGAGGAAGGTAGAGAAGCCCCGCCCTTTGCTTCGGATGAAGAAAGCTTTGATGAAATGAAAAGCCGAATGGAGGAGTCTATCTCCAGCATGATAGAAAACCTGGAGGACTCGGAAGAGGATCTTGACGAGGACCTGGTTGATGAGGCCGAAGAACTCATTACGGAACTTGAGCAGTTACAGACAGACCTTGAAGACGTCGAAACGGAGTCCGAATTGCTTGAGATAAAGACCGAACTTGATTCTTTAATTGAGGAAGCCTCTGACGAGTTGAAGGCCGTGTTAGGATCTTTTGGACAGGGCGGACAGGGAATGAACTCTGGCCAGGGCCGTCCGGATGGTAACGGAGCTGAGCAGGGCACTGAAGACGGACCTGAAAGGGACTCATCGATGATGCAAAACAGGAGCCAGGCAAAAGATGGGAATGCAACAGAAGAAGACGGAGCACCTGAAGAAAGGAAAATGTCCAAGCAAAGCTCTGATGGGAATAAAGGAAATGCTGAAGAAACGGAGTCCGAAAGTACAGGTTTCTTTGGACAGCTCTTAAACAGCATAAAATCTCTTTTCGGCTGAGCTTCCAGGCTCAGTCCGTTTCAAGACTCAGTTTTCCATGTGTTCCGTGGTTTGACTGTCCACAGCAAATGTCTCCTCACACAAAAACACAATCGTTGTGAGTATAGAGCAATTTCCGTGCTTAGGGCTCGTCACAAAATAAATTGAGCATTTTATTTACAATGTAAAATTTCGATTGTTGACAATGATCTTGAAAATCAACACATTTCAATCGAAATGATGCATAGGTTGTTGCGTGACAGGCCATTAAATACTCCCCGGAACAACGGTGCAGGAATACCAGAGGAATTCACTATGAAAATATCACTACATAAAAACAAAAAATCAAAGGATAAAATAGTCAGGAGAAAACTTCAATTATGCGTTTTGGCGACCTGCACCTGTACGGTGTTATGCCTGCTTGCATGTGGATGCGCCTCTGTCGGAGATACCGATGAAACAAACCCCGGTGACACCGGACTGAACCGGTCCGCAGACTGGACAGAAGAAACACATGGAAATGACGCAGACCCGGACTATTCTGTCGTATTCCCCGATGACAGGGTAAATGAGATCACCATTTCCATAAGTCCGGAAAACTGGCAGATTATGCTTGATGACATGACCGCAGAATTTGGAGAATTTGGCGGATCTTCGACTGCTCAGGCAGGAATGGGGGAAAAACCACAGGATAACTTTGATTTTGATCCGGTCACAGTTGCGGCAGACATCACATTTAATGATACGGAATGGACCGATGTCGGCATCCGGTTCAAAGGGCAGTCAACCCTTGGAAATACCTGGAAGGACGCTTCGTATAAAATCTCATTCAAACTGAATTTTGACAAATTCGAAGATGAAAATCCCGACATTAAAAATCAACGGTTCTATGGATTTGACGAACTGAACCTGAAGAGCGGATTCGGGGACAGCTCACTGATGAGGGATAAAATTGCCCCGGAAATATTCAGTGATGCAGGAGTTGTCGCCCCTGATACTGCGTTTTACCGGGTGTATGTCGATTACGGAGACGGCCCCGTATACTTTGGCCTGTATACCATGATCGAGAGTGTTGAAGACACCCTTATTGAGACTTCCTTTACCAATGATTCCGGAAATGTGTACAAGCCTGAGGGAAGCGGAGCCACGTTTGCAGAAGGCACGTTTGACACAGAATATTTCGAAAAGAAAACGAACGAAGACGATGAAGACTGGAGCGATGTGGAAACATTGTATACCGTTCTCAATGACGACACCCGGACAACTGACCCCGAAGAATGGAGAGATAATCTGGAGGAGACCTTCAACGTTGATGGATTTATCCGATGGCTCGCCGTGAATACCGTGATCCAGAACTGGGACACCTACGGAATCTCAAGCAAGAATTACTATCTCTACACCAACCCATCAGACGGGATAATTAACTGGATCCCATGGGATAACAACGAGGCCCTCTCCGCGGGAAAAAATGCAGATACCATAGATAGGCAAGCAATGGAACGGCCGAACGGCGGGCAGACAAACACCAGCATCCCGGATTTTGGAGGAGATATGCAGCCACCTGAATGGGCCGAGGGTGAGGATACCCGGCCTCCCATGGGAGGAGACAGAATCATGGGTGGCCAGCGGATGGCCCCGCCGTTAGAAGACACGGATAATGCCGGTGGGATGCAGAACGGTGGTGGCCGGAGGGGAACGCCGCTTTCGCTCACTCTGGATGAGGTTGACGATTCCTGGCCGCTTATTCGCTACCTGATGGACGACCCTGTGTATCATGCAATGTACCTGGATGACCTTGAAGACGTTGTTACAACCGTCTTTGAACCGGAAGCGATGGAAACAACCTACCGGTTTAACCATGAGCTTATTGAGCCTTATGTCACCGGTGCGGAAGGGGAAACAGAAGGGTATTCCAATCTAAAGAGTTCGGACGAATTTGATGCCTCACTCAACGAGCTCATCGAACATGCAGATAGCCGGTATGATGCGGTTATGGCATATCTTTCCACACAAACAGGGGGGTCTTCATGATGAAGACATCCCCCACCCCTCTTTCTAGTCTCCCGGCAGAACTTGAACGGTTTGAAAAAATTACCCTTGAAGAACTAAAAAACTCAGATGCCCAACTCCTCAATAGAAAGGAGCGAAAATTCCTGATGACCCGGGCCCAGTTCTCAGAACTTCTTACCGGCCTTTCCGGGTCATACCGGGTGCTCGAGATTGACCATTCCAGAATGAGCAGGTATTCAACCGATTATTATGACACCGATTCATTCCTGACATATCTTCAGCACCACAACGGCAAAGCCAACCGCTTCAAACTGCGAGTCCGTCACTATCTCTCATCAGGGGACTCCTATCTTGAAATCAAAGAGAAACGAAACACCGGAAACACTATGAAGAGGCGTATCCCTGTAGAGGGCGATACCAAACTCTCAGAGCCGGCCCCGGAGGCATTCCTTTCGTCCGCATTTCCATATGACTACCGGGCGTTCCACCCGGTTCTTACGACCGATTACACGAGAGTCACCCTTGTTGCACGGGACCATCCCGAACGCATCACGTTTGATTTGGACCTCTCTTTCCAAACCGATGAATGCGAATATTCCTATCCGGATGTTGTTGTGGGAGAGATAAAACACAACTGCCCGCTGCGGCAGTCCCCTGCGGGTGCGTTACTGCATACTCTGGGAATCAGAAGTACCAGCTTTTCAAAATATTGCACCGGAATATCTCTTACCAGAACACAGGTGAAGCATAACCGTTTCAAGAAAAATCTGCTGCTCCTCGATAAACTCTCCAGAGGGGGCACCTGCATATGCTGAGCGATACAAACCTCATATTTGTCCTGGGTTTTTTCATCAATTTCCTGTTTGCGTTCATCATCATACGCTTCGTCTACTTCCCGCGGCAGAGTGAGCACACCTACCTCTTCACGTTCCTCGCCTTCAACACGGTGATCTACTTCATCATGGGGCTTTTCACCAGCGTGGAGCTCTCAATCGGGGCCGGGTTCGGGCTGTTTGCCCTTTTTTCTGTGCTGCGGTACAGAACAGAGACGGTCCCGATTCATGAGATGACATATCTCTTTCTCATGGTCGCTCTCCCTGTCCTGAACTCGATACTTATCAGTAGCGGCCAGTATGAGGAGCTGATTCTCACCAATGTGCTGATCACCGGAGTCATCTGGACCCTTGAGAATGGCTGGGGTTTTACCAGCCGGATGCGCAGCAAAGAGATTGTCTACGAAAAGATTGATCTGGTGCACCCGGATAAACAGGAAGAAATGCTCGCTGATATCCGGGAGAGAACCGGCCTCTATGTCGTACGGTTTGAGATTGGCAGGATCGATTATCTGCATGATACGGTGGATGGACGTATCTTCTATTTGGAAGAAGCAGAATAAGGTAGTGTCCCAAATTTTCTGTAAAATTATCTCTGCACCCTTTCACTCTCTATTTTGATTACTCTTCCATTACTAAATTCCTGATCGATAAGATAATCTCTAATAAGTGGTAATACATTGATCATTGACTCTGCATCCTGTTTTTTGTGTCCAAGAGAAAGAGGATACAGAGTCAATCATATTTTACAGAACTTTTGGTACACTGCCTAATAGATCAGGATTCAAGCGGTATTGAGTAAGAATCTCTTCATGTTCCATAGGTAGCTCTCAAATATTTCGAGTTTTATGTTGTATTAATTATAAAAAAAGTAAATGTTGAGTTTATACGAAAAATAACTCAGAAATTGAAGTAACTGGATAGTTACAAAAAATCAAACATTTTCCGGGTTTAAGCTGTCAAAAGGTACCAGGTATACTCCATCCGATCTTTTCTGTCCCTTTACAAGCTCACAATGCCTCAGGAGAGCGAACTGATTCTCGGCTTCCTGCGGAGAAATTTCAAACTTTTTTGCAAGATCTTCACGTTTTACCCCGCCTGTGGAGACGATGAGTTCATAAATGGCTTTTTGCAGGTCAGTCAGACCCTCCGCCCCTTCAAGCCCTGCTCCTTCCCTGAACATCTTTTTGGAACGCACTGCCCAGGGATCACAGGTCTTGATTTTATGGTGGGATTCTATGTAGCAGTCTTCACACAAAACCTTACCATCTTCTTCGATACTGTCTTCCCCTTCCAGTTCACAGCCGCAAACCCCGCAAATGACATGATCGGCTTTTTCTTCTGTCATCTAATATCACCACCCAGTTCTAAAATCCAGTGATTAGTGTAAACTAAAAAATCACTGGATTTTGAAATTGTTTATTTTTGAAATTGCTTATGTTTCAGACATTCAGTTCGTCAAGGGTCTCAAGGACAATCGTAGACCCATAAGCCACGGCAGGCCCGCCAGCCATCAATATGGTCGCGCCTACAACCTCCATGATTTCCTCACGGGTCGCGCCCATACTTACAGCTACCTGAATGTGTTTCCTAAGGCAGTTCTCACAGTGCAGGGCTATTGAAAGCCCAACCATCATTGTTTCTTTCGTTTTGGCGCTGAGAGCCCCGTCTTTGGCGACTTCGCCATGAAGTCCCATAAGTGCGTTCATTACTTCCGGGATCTGTTCAGCTAGAGCTGCCATTCTTTCGTCTATATCAACTTTTTCTGACATTTCACCACTTCCTTCAATACATACGAATTAATCAAGAATCAAAAGGAACCATGTAAATCTCGTCCCTCGTTTTTCGCCACTTTACCAGTTCACAGTGCCTCAGGAGAGCAAGCTGGTTACTCGTTTCCTGAGGCGTTAGCCCAAAAAGCTTTGAGATTTTTTCCTGTGTAGCTCCCCCTTCAGTCAGGATGAAGTCATAGAGCTCTTTTTGCAGATCCGTCAGTCCCTCCGTGCCTTCAAAGCCATGCTGCTTTCGGAAGAGTTTCTTAGAACGCACCGCCATGGGGTCCGCAAACTTGATTTTCTGATGGGCTTCGAGGTAGCAATCTTCGCAGATTGTCCGGCCGTTCTCGTAGACGTATTCATCTCCCGGGATTTCCTTTCCGCACCCCGGACAGATTACAAAATAAGAGGTATTCTTATCGAGTTCCCTGTTCCCTGCTTTATTTGTCCTTACCAGGCCGTGGAACTCCAGGTAACCCATAATTTCGTACACTGTTGTCCTGGACAATCCATATTCGGCCTTTGCCTTTTTGATAACATCCCGAATATGGAAGCCACATTCGATTTGAACCTCTTTGATGCATTCAAGGACCCTGACTTCCTCTTCATCCAGCACAAGCTTCATAAAAACCTCTCAGGAAACCCCGGCCTTTTAATCCGGGTCCAGTTGACAGAAATTATCCGAGATCTGTTATCTCTAAATATCTCTCTGTCTCTCTAT